>CAYWXM010000073.1:0-27444 GCA_964462595.1 uncultured Actinomycetota bacterium | reverse complement strand
TACATGCCCCTGAGGGGGGTTTTTCGTGCCATGTTTCGAGTAGATTTTGATTTTGAGGCAACGAACCCGTTTGGAGTAGATTAATTATGAGTCAATTCGTTATATAGAAGGGGTTAAGGAAAGGGTGTAGAATCATCTTTAAAGGGAATAAATAGATGAAATATTGAAAAAACCGGCTTGAAACATACATTTCAAGTTGGATTGTGTTGCTTGTACGTGTAGTAATGTTGGATAATCGGATTGACAGGCTTGTGACGGCTCGAGGAGGTGATACCAGGAGAACTTCGGTCTTTTGGGTAGCGATTCCGATCGCCGAAGGCCGGATCACCTTCGGTATATCCGTTAAGCGAACAGTGGCTTCATCTAGATACATCCTAAAAGGGGGGGTATGCATGAACAAGTTTGGGCGCAATGCCATCCTGGCGATTGTCCTGGCCGTGGTGGCGTTCTTCTGGATGTGGTTCTTCGATTACCTGGGGGCCAAGGCCTTCTGGGTCATGCTGGTCACCTTCGGGGTGTGCATCGCCTACGGCCCCGCCTTGGCCAAGTCCCTGCCCTGGATGACCCTGGGAGGGGTGGTCGGGGTGCTTTTGGGCATGGTCACCTTCTACCTCTACATGCTGGTGTTCCCGCTCTACTACGGCCTCTCGGTGGCCATCGCGGGCGCCATCTTCATCCTGGTGGCCGGTCTCATCTCCATCCCCAAGATGCGGGAGATGCTGCCTATGCTCCTGGTGGGCTGGGGGTGCTTCCTGGGCGCCGTGGCCCGCTTCGACTACCTGCTGGCCGAGAAGCCGGTGGAGGCCATACCCCGCGCCATCACCACCCTCATCGGCGTGGTGCTGTCCCTGCTCATCGGGCTGCTGCTGGCCGCCCTCCTGGACGCCCTGGCCCTCTCGCCCGGAAGGGCCGCGAAGGAAACGCCGGCCGCGGTGGAGCAATAGGTGGTGATGGAGATGAAAAGGATTAAAAGAGCTTCCATAGTATTGATCGCCGTGGCGCTGGTCGTCTCGCTGACCATGATACTTCCCGCGAGCGCCCAGAACGGAGAGGGGAACGTGGAGGTGCTCGACTCAGAGTTCGTAGTGTGCACCATGGAATCCACGGGCGAGATAGAGGAAGTACAGGTCTTCAACCAGCTGTCCCTCGACGGCGAAGGCAGCGTTACCGTTAAAGAAGAGAAGGCCTTCGAGGATGTCGGGGGCTACCAGGGAGTAAAGAGCTTCACCAAGCCCAGCGTGGAGGGCGACTACATCGTGTGGCCGGAGATCAGCGTGGACGGGCCGGCGAACGTCGTCGCCGCGACCAAGCTCTCCGAGGCCATGGTCGAGGAAGCCAGGACGCGCATACCCCTGGACGTCGATATCAAGTACTGGTTCGATGGAGAGCCGGTGACCGACCTGGAGACGGTAACGGGCAAGAGCGGCCGCTTCAAGCTGGAGATGAAACTGACCAACGAGAGCAAGGAAAAGACGGAGATCGAGTACAAGGACCCGGCCACCGGTGCGATGGTCACCGAGGAGGTAGAGACCTACCTGCCCATGGTCATCCTCCCTTACGACTGGTACTTCAACAACTCCACCTTCTTCAACCTTGAGGCGGACCCCACCGGCCTTATAGTGCCCATGCCCGATTTCTACAATGTGGGCTGGTCCATCCCGCTCTTCCCGCCGGCTACCGAGGAGAGCCACACCATCTGGGTGGCAGCTGACGTCAAGGACTTCCAGATGCCGCCCTTGACCCTGGCCGTGGCCTTCCACTTCCCGGAGAGCAACCAGACCGACGTAACCGCTACCCTGGCGCCGTACATCAAGGCGTTCTACGACGGCATGGTAAGCGTCAACGAGGGCATCGGGAGCCCCGATACCGATCCCTCCCTGCTCTTCGGCGTCACCGCCGTGGACAGCGGGCTGCAACAGCTCGCGGCAGCCCTGCCCGAAGCGAAGACCACCCTGGACGCGTTATTGATCCCCGGCCTAGATACGGTAACTAACGCCTCGGATCAACTTGCAGGCGGCGCATCGGTGATCACTGCAGGTCTGCAGGGCATATCCGCCGGTATCGGTTCGGCCAACACCGAGGACACATTGCTCTACGCGATGAGTGCATTGGAAGGCGGCCTGGAACTCATCAAGTACACATACATCGGCGGGACCGACGTTGACGGGACCTTGCTCTACGCCGCTAACGCATTGCTCGGCGGGCTCTCCAACCCGACAGGCATCCCCGATCCGGGCCTGCTGGAGGCTGCGCAGGCGATTAATGCTGGTACCACTCCAGGTACGGGGCCGATTTATGTGGCTCTCCAAGGCATTTATGTGGCTCTCCAAGGCATAATAGATGACGCCGGGGAACTGATAACAAATTATACACCAATGTTTGATAAACCTTACGGACCACCACCTTACCCATCAACACTAGGGGGAGATCCTACACCAGCCCAAATTAAGGGTACTGCCGAGGCACTCCAAGATGTTGCCGAGGCACTCCAAGTATCTATCTGCACCAGCGTCGATCCAGACGACCCATCTATCTATGCAACAACCTCCCAGATGATCGCCGGCATCGGGAGCACGTCCACACCTGAAACCCTGCTCTACGGCGCCAGCGCCCTATACGGCGGCCTGCTGGGAATCGCGGAGGGGATCGGTTCTCCCGATATGGAAGACACCTTGCTTTATGTCGTGGATTTGGTCAGTGATAACCTTAGCCTCATCAAGGACGTGTACATCGGCTCGGCTACCCAGGAAAAGACCCTGCTCAACGGCATGGCCCAGATCCAGGGCGGCCTGGTCGCACTCAAAGCAGGGATCTCCTCCGGCGATCTGAACGACCCGGGAATAAAGGAAGGCCTGATACTGATCTCGTCAGGCGTAGGCACTGCCGTGGAGGGACTGGGCAGCTCCGGGACGCCGGACACGCTTCTCTACGGCTCCAACGCCGTCAAGGAAGGCCTCACCGAACTTGGGGGCGGTGCTACCCAGCTCGAGGAAGGGCTCGCCGCGGTACTGACCAACTTCAGCATGACCGGTTCCGAGCTCGAGGCCATCGCGCAGCGCGGCGAGGAGTTCGACCACTTCCTTGGACGCGCGGAAGACGCGGAGAGCGAGGTGCGCTTCGTATATCAGACCAAACCCACCTACAACTACAAGACGGGCAACAGCACGGGATGGATCGTTGCCATCGTCCTCTCCATCATCATCGCGCTCCTGCTGGTAGCCGGAGGGATACTGCTGGCGCGCAGGTCGACAGCCTGAATCCTCTGAAGAGACCGAGAAGGGCGCCCTTCGGGGCGCCCTTCCTTCTGCCCTTGTCCATAGCATACGCGTAACGTTGCCATCGACGGCGCGGCCATGGACTATCGCGTCAATTCGACGAGAGCCGTTTCGATGTCCTTATCACCGTGCAGGGAAGCCTCATCTCCGCGCCTCATATCATTCTCGAGCAAGAGAACGAGAGGCGGCAGAGACGGCCGCGGGGTTTAACAACCTGCTTTCGTCAGAGGAAGGCCAGACCTGTGGACACAGATTTCCAGGCGCTATCTCCCCCATAGATCATCTTCGCGATCGACTATCACCGGTACATGGTTCGCTCGATCATTAACTGAATTCGGGTCTTGCTTTAACCGGTATGAGGAAAACCTGGCCACCTGTCAGAAAGCCGGTTTCCAGAACAGGGTGCTTCATGCAACGGGTATCACCCTTACGGCATCTCTCGGCGGCCTGGGCCTGTTCTTCCCTAGATAAAGCAGGTGGCCGGGGCAGCGGCAGTCGCTGGAGCCGAAGCCCCGCAAGCCTTCGCGGCTGGCGCCCCCCGCCTCCAGCCTCGCCGCCATCGCGCATTCGCCGGTGGAAAGGGGAAAGACCCATATCTCACGCAGATCAGCGGGCTCGAGCAGGTAGTCGATGTGCCAGCGCAGCCTCTTTCCCTGCCTGCGGGCATGGCATGCCAGCCTTGCCCCGAGCCCTCTTTTCGCCCGGCCCACGTACGCGTAATAACCGTCTCGCAGGTCCATCTCTCCCATGGCTCCCGCCTTAATCGAGAATGCGTCCGGCAACTGTATCAACAACACGTAGATCCCGCTGTCGGGAAAGCTCGAGCCTGTAGAAGATACTTTACTCATGGCGCGCTTTCGATGCGCACGGCGTCATCAACAAGCGTTTTCTGTACCGGGCTGGATCCAAGGTCGCGGCCCATGGTCATACCTCCCTCGCAAAAAGCAAGAGAGGAGGCCGGACCAAAGGGCCCGGCCTCCAGTTATCACTGCCCGATATTATTTACTTGCCTCCTCGAACCATACACTCATCGTGTATCCGATGGAGTCGTGGGCCCAGGCGCGGCTGTTGCCGTACATCGCCCTCTCCACGATCACCTCGCCTTCCGTGGCGATAACCGAAGTGGATACATCGAAGGTAGTCACGTAGTCGTTGACCTTGAAGGTCCGCCGGGAAAACGCGGGTATAGTGACGCCCTGCAGGGCGGGGGGAGCGTTCTCGCCTGCCCCGGTCTGGAAGACGATATCCACCTTCGCATCGGTCGCGCTCGGGTTCTGCACCAGCACGAAGGTCTCCATGCCTCCGTCGGTCGAGCCCTCCGCCAGGAAGCAGACGTTATCCGGCGAGGTCGCCCCGATGGAGTCATGGGCCCATGCTCGCCCGTCGCCGTACATGGCTCTTTCAACCACCACCGCGCCGTCCGTGCATTCCACGTAGGTGGATACATCGAAGGTAGTCACGTAGTCGTTGACCTTGAAGGTCCGCCGGGAAAACGCGGGTATAGTGACGCCCTGCAGAGAGTCGGGGGCGTTCTCGCCTGCCCCGGTCTGGAAGACGATATCCACCTTCGCATCGGTCGCGCCCGGGTTCTGCACCAGGACGAAGGTCTCCATGCCTCCGTCGGTCGAGCCCTCCGCCAGATACCACTCGTCGGATAGCACGGGGGTACCTATGGAGTCGTGGGCCCAGGTGCGCCCGCCTCCGTACATGGCGCGCTCGCAGACGACCAAGCCGTCCTGCGCCTCGACGAAGGTGGAGACGTTGTAGTTGTCGGGCACCCACGCTCGTACGTCGAAAGTAGCGCGGGAGTTAGCCGGGATGGTCACCCCTTGCAGGTCGGCGGGGGCCACCTCGCCGGTGTCCGTCTGGAACGAGATATTCACGTGTGCCGCCGAATCGTAGGGGTTCTGCACCAGCAGCCAGGTCTCCATGCCTCCGCCGGTGGAGCCCTCGGCCAGGTACCACTCCGGAGACGGAGACGGGGCCGTAACGCCTATGGAGTCGTGCGCCCAGGCGCGGTTGTCCCCGTACATGGCGCGCTCGACTATGACGTCCCCGTCGATGGGCTCCACCAAAGTGGAGAGGCCCGTGGTCATCTCCCAGTCATCTTTGACATAGTCGTTGGCCTTAAAGGTGCGGCGCGAGTTGGCTGGTATCACCACCCCTTGCAGCTTAGTCGGAGCCTCCTCGCCGGTGTCCGTCTGGAACTTGACGTTCACGTGCACGTCATCCGCGCCCGGGTTCTGTACCAGCACGAAGGTCTCCATCCCCCACAGGGTAGCGCCTTCAGCCAGGTACCAGTTGGATGACGTTATCCTCTGCTGGGAATACTTGTAGTCGGGCGGCACGTTGGCCAGGCTGTCGCCGTCCAGGTCACCTATGCCCATGATGTACTGGTACAGGGCCAGCCATCCCCTCATCTCCATGCCTGGGGCATAGTACACCAGGAAGTTGTTGAGGTTGGGGTCCTGTGTGCCCGCGTTCGTCCTGGGCAGGACGTCGAAAGTAGCCAGGAAGCTGGCAGCGTAGTAGTTGGTGGCCACCTTGTACAGCCCCGTGGGTTCGATGGGAGTCCAGCCCCCCACATCGTCCGACAGCTCGAAGCTGGTGACCTTACTGTTCAGCGGAGCCGCTGGATTGTAGCTGTACCTGGCCCCCGAGAGCTGCACGAAGAAATCGTTCATGCCCATGTCCAGGGTAGCCTCCAGCACGCCCTGTAGTTCGGCCCCCAGGAGGTAGAAGCTGACCAGGGAGTAGCCCATGGCATTTTCATCGGTGGAGGAAGCACCGAGGGGGATAGTGCGCACGAGGTCGTAGAAGCTGAAGTGCCCTCTCCCGCCCTTGGGTATGCTGCCCCGCATGAGGCCGTTAGCCTCGAAGGCTATCTGGGTAGGATTGCCGTCAAGGCTCAGCATGGTAGTTATGGCGCGGTAAGCGTCGGTTACCAGGTCGCCCAGGTTGGTCTCCACCATGGGCGGGTTGACGTTGATGTTGAAGCCGCCGTCACCCGCGAAGTCCGTCTCCATCGTCCTGTCCAGGATGCTCTTGCCCCCGAGCAGCGCATTGAGGTTTGCGTTCAAGCCCGCCACGTACTGGGTGTCGATCAGTGCGTCGATCGCAGGCACGGTGGGGATGCTCTCGTCTATCTTGATGGCGTTGGCGTTGCGCACCGATACCTTGCCGCCCGCGTACTCCAGCTCCAGTTCGCCCAGGTATTGCGTGTAGGCCCCGGCCTGCACCACGATGGTGTCGCCGACCATGATGGGCGGGTAGTTGAGGTCGTGGCTGTGGCCGCCGATGATCACATCGATGCCGGGGACGAAAGCTGCGAGCTGGGTCTCCTCGCTGGTCCCGCTGTGCGAGAGGGCTATCACCACGTCGCACCCGATATCCTCTCCGGTAAGGACGTCGACCATCTGCTGCGCCACGGCGGCGCGGCTGAAGAAACTCATATTCTCGTCAAGGTCCCCGTACTCGTCGTCAACGTTCCCGAAGGTCACGCCATCCACGGCCGCGAGCGGGGAGAGCTCCTCGGCCTCCACCCCCAGCAGCCCGAAGATACCCACCTTGAGGCCATTGGGTAGGGTTTTCACCGTGTAGGGCTGGATGAAAAGTTCGGTGCCCTGCTCGTCCTCAATGGAATAGAAGGCCTTGAGGGCGGCCGCTCCGGCCTTGCTGTCATCGAAATTGATATTAGAGCAGAGGATGGGTAGCGTAACGCCCAGGTCAGCCTTGGCTTTTCCTAATACCATTGCCCGGTACCCCGCTCCCTCGTCGAACTCGTGGTTGCCGAGGGTCGTCGCGTCGTATCCCATCTGCTGCAGCAGGAAAAGCTCCGCGGCCGCCTGCGTCTCTATCCAGCCGAAGGCGGTGCCCTGCGAGAAGTCCCCCGCGTCCAGGGTAAGCACCGGCTCGCCCGCCGCCGCTTTTTCCCCCTTGATGCGGAATATCTCGTGGGCGATGCGCGAGCACCCTCCCAGGGTGGGATAGTCGGGGTAATCGCTGGCCGGGCCGTGCGGTATCAGCTCCGAGTGTATGTCGTTGGTATGCAGGATAGTGAACAGCTTGGAATCCTGCGCCTCCGCGGTACCGGCCGCAGGTATCACCACCACCATCCCGCATAACAGGGCCAGGCAGGCCAGCACCCCTATCGCCTTTTTCCAGTAGATCTTCGGCAAACAGATCACCTCCCGAATCTTGCGGTCCTTATACTTACCGTGCCTATATATGTACATCCCCTTATGGGCTGTTGCTTTCACGGGTTTTTCCGGCAACGCAAAGACCGGCGGCTCGTTTCGACAACCATCATCACCGTGGGCCTTTTCGTCATCGCGTTAAGAAGACCTCCAGAGCCACGAACATCCTCTGCTTTCCCCGCTCTATATATACCCTCGAAGGCATGAAAGATAACCATTTATTAAAACGTGAAGGCTGCTGTTTCTCCGCTAACCAGCTGAGCCGGCCATTGCATGCTTCCAAACTAAACAATGTCGCCTTTCCATGTTCACAATCTTGGCTTTGCGCTAAGTTGGACCTTCAGAACCAGTCCTGCTTTCTGACCACGAAGAACATGACCGCGGTGATAACCACGATGGCGATCCAGAAGAAAAGGTAGCCGAAATACCACTTGTACTCGGGCATGTGGATGAAGTTCATGCCGTAGACCCCGGCGAGGAAGGTGGCGGGCATGAAGAAGGTGGCCACGGCGGTCAGCCTTTTCATGGTCACGTTGAGCCGGTTGCTCACCGCGCTGAGGTGTATGTCCAGGGAGCTGGAGATGAGGTCGCTGTTGTTGTCCACCTCCAGGTAGAGGCGGGTGAGCCTGTCGTAGATGTCCATGAGGTAGACGTTGTACTCCGCGGGCACCGCCGCCAGGTCACGGCGCGCCAGCCTCATGACCGCGTCCCGCAAGGCCGACAGGGTACGCCTTACCGCCATGTTCTTGTGCTTGAGCGCCATCAAGTCGCTCACATCTCCGCTTTTTTCCTCCGTGAGCATTTCCTCCATGTAGGTGTCGATATCGTCTTTGAGGCCTTCGACCAGGGGAAACCACTCCTCCGTGGAGATGTTCATGATGGTGTAGAGGAAAAACGCCGGGTTGTCGTGACGCGCCGTAGCCTCGCCGCGCAGCTTCCTGAATATGGTATCGATCTCGCGGGTGTCCTCTATATGCGCGGTGATGAGGAAGTTGTCCCCGAGGATCATGTACAGGCTGGATATCTCCACCTTCTCCGTTTCCCGCACGTCTCGCAGCATGTTCCAGACGACCAGGATGTGGCCGTTGAACTCCGTTACCCGGGGCACGGTCTCTTCCTCGAGCGCCGTCTCCACCGTGAGGGGATGGAGGTCGAAGAATCCCCGCAGGGATTTCCTGTCCTCCAGGGAGGGGTCGGTTATATCCACCCATACGAACCTGCAGTCCTCCAGGGCGACGCCGTCCAGTCTGTCCGCCTCCCTTGACCTGCCTTCGCTGTCGACGATATAAACCAGCATGTTTCCCTCTTAACCGCTTTCCTCCAGGGCTTCTCGCCGCAGCCGCCTCACGGCAGAGCCGCCGATACACTACGGCAGATGTCAAGCGAACTCGCAGATCCCCCCGCCTTGCCTCCCGCGATACTTATCCCACGGTGTCCCATGTTCCCCGGGATCCAGGGATCCATACGATCGAGCCTTCAACCCTATCCATATATTCTTCAGCCGGACCGCATCACCTTTGCGGCGCGAACGTTACGGCGGCATGCGGCCTTCAGGCCTGCCAGCCACCGCTGACGCCAGGTACAGGGAGGAGGCGCCCGGTCCCCGGTCATTGCGCGGCAGATACAAGCGTGCATAATCGAGGGTGAACCTTTTGCCTTTCAGAGAAAGCGGGTGATGAAAAACGATGAGGATAGGGTACGCCTGCATCAACCTCTCCCTCGAGTGCCGCAGCTCACGCACCTTCCGCCTGAAGTCATACAGCGCGGAGAACATGGCGAGGACGGTGGGAGGGAACCTCTCATGCCTGCGGGAGCAACTGCGCTACAACCTGGAGCGCGGCATTTATTACTTCCGCATCTCGTCGGACCTTGTGCCCTTCGCATCGCACCCCGTATGCGATTATCCCTGGCAGCGAGCGTTCAGGGAGGAGTTCAAGTCTATAGGGGGTTTCGTCGTGGAACACGCCATGCGCGTGACCATGCATCCCGACCAGTTCATCCTCATCAATCCGCTGGATGGGGGGATATTCGAGAGGAGCGTGGCGGAGCTTGCCTATCATGCCCGGGTGCTGGACCTCATGGGCCTGGACTACACCCACAAGATACAGATACACGTAGGCGGTGTTTACGGGGACAGGCAGGCGAGCATGGGCAGGTTCGTAAGGCGCTACGGGAAACTGCCGGCGGCGGTGAAGCGGCGGCTGGTAGTGGAGAACGACGAGAGGTCGTACGGCCTGGCCGACTGCCTTGAGGTCAGCGCCGGGACCGGCGCGCCGGTGGTCTTCGATACCCTGCACCACGCCGCGAACAACCGCGGGGAGGGGCTCAGGGACGCCCTGTTGGCGGCGGGCTCAACCTGGAAGGAAAAGGACGGCCCGCCCATGGTGGACTACAGCAGCCAGAAGGAAGGCGGCAGGCCGGGGGCGCACGCTTACGCGCTTGACCCGGACGATTTCCGCGCTTTCCTTAAGGCGGCGCGCGGCCTGGACCGCGACGTCATGCTGGAGGTCAAGGACAAGGAGAGCAGCGCCCTCGAGGCCCTATCCATTTTGCGCGAGGCCGAGGGGTCAGGGAGGCCTGGGGGTCACGCCCGGAAATCGGCCGGAGCGTGCCACTGAGGACCGTTATGGACCGGGGACTGGCAAGCCGAAAAAGCCGCCTCCTTCTCTGCTGTAATAACCCCGGGACGCGATCCGCAGACCCCAACCCACGCTTCTATTTTCTTGACTTTGAAGGATTGCGGGGATGATCAGTTTCCCTTTCCGGTCATACGAGCCTGGTGTTCGCGGGTTCCCGTGTTCGCGGCGAATGAAAGGGGCCTGGCGGCAGGCCCCTTTTATGTGCGGCTCTCATAAATGTACTGTAGCTTCTATTCCCCTTCTTCGCCCGCCTCTACCGCCGAGACCTTGACCTTTAAAGTCTTGGTCTCCTCGGGCGCGACGTCCGTTTCCCAGGGGCGCACGTATTTAAGCTCGATTTCCGTCTCTCCCTCAGCTATAGCTTCGAAGGTCCAGACCTCCTCGCCGGGGGCGCCCACTATCTCGCCCCCCTCGCCTTCCTCGTCTTTGTGCTCGAACTCCGAGCTGACGAACTCGACGACGCTCTTGTCCAGGGGCTCCGCGAGCTGCCACGAATACCCGGTACTGGGATTGGACACCAGGGCTACCGAGAACTCGAGACCCGCCTCCACCTCGATTTCCTCGTCCTCCATGCCGTATTCCTCGGGCTCCTCGCCCATGCTGCCCTCCTTCTTAACCCTCACGTTGAAGGTGACAGTTGTGGGAGCTTCTTCCGTGGCTGCCTCCTCGGCCTCGCCTTCGCCGGTCTCCTCCTCGCCTTCGGCCTCCTCCCCAGCGGGCTCCTCAGCCTGTTCTTCCGCCTCTTCGCCGCCCGGCTCGGTTTCCTCCTCAGCGCCCGGCAGTTCCTCACCTTCCTCCTCCCACGGCCGCACGTAAGCCATGGTGATGGAGGTCTCTCCCAGGCCTTCGGCCCTGAAGGTCCACTTCTCCTCTCCGCCCGCGCCCAGGAGCTCCGTGTCCGGCTCCTCGAATTCGGTTTTCACCAGGACGACGATCTCCGCGTCCAGCTCCTCCGCCAGCTTCCACTGGTAACCTGTGGTGGGGTTGGAGTCGAGGACGATGGCGAATTCATTTCCCTCCTCGACCTCGATCAGGGTCGCGGGGTCCCTGTATTCCTTTACCTCCCCGTTGAGCGAGCAACCGCTCGAGGTGAGGGCAAGGGCCGCGAGGACGAATGCTATCAACGCTATTACCGACCTGGGGTGCTTCATCTCCTGTTTCCTCCTCGTTCCATCGGTCAAACCTGTATAAGAGCGAGGGGTTTTACTCTTTCCCCCCGCGCCTGCCCCCGCCGAATACTAATTATAGCGTAACCACCTCGCGGGGGCTAAACCACGTCCGAAATGCCTGTAATCGCAGGTTGAAGAGAGGCAAAAGCGTGAAGCCTCCGTATGTCCCGAAAAAATCTCGATGTCCGCAGACGCGGTGAAGCCGCGGAACGGATCCGAGGCGCGGCGACCACATGACAACCGGTATTAAGCACGGCGTTTCTTGAGCCAGGCCTGCCCTTTTTCTATTGCCGTATGTCTCAGGTGGGTATGCGGCGGCCCGGGCCGGGGACCTGGCCGCAGCGCAGGCCGATGATCATGTATTCCCAGTGG
Source organism: uncultured Actinomycetota bacterium (assembly GCA_964462595.1). Taxonomy (GTDB): domain Bacteria; phylum Actinomycetota; class Geothermincolia; order Geothermincolales; family RBG-13-55-18; genus SURF-21. The sequence continues at coordinate 15,793 of CAYWXM010000073.1, read as the reverse complement.
GTCTCGCCGCTGAGCTCCAGCCGCTCGTCCCCCACCTGCACCCAGCCCCGGTAGTCGGAGAGGAAACGGTAGTAGGCGGGGCCGGCGAGGGTCTTGCCTACCAGCCTTACCGCCCGGGGAGGCAGCTTCTCGGCCAGGGTGTTCACCATCTCCAGCTCCTTGGATATCTTGAAGTGGAACTCCCCCGCCACGTCGCGCTCCGAGAACTCCAGGTCCACGTTGCTGGGGTAGACCTGGAAGCCTGCGCTGTCCGGGACGTATTCCCCCACCCTGTATTCGGCCCGCGAGCATTCCAGCACTATGCGGTCGTCCAGGGCCAGGAAGACTATTGGTATATGGATGTCCCCGCAGTGGCGCGAGGTCACTACGTCCGCGAAGATCATGGTCAGGCGGTCGGTGGACAGGCGCCCCCACACCCAGTGGGAGAGGTAGCGTGGTATGATGCCGTTTCCCCAGTTGTGGTCGTGATAGCCCAGCCCGGTCACCTCGTGTTCTATCCCGTCCACGCTGAGCGTGCCGCTCACGCGCGCCCGCGGCTGCGCCACCACCCAGCCGAACACCTGCTCTTTCTCGGGCAAGCCGAACATCACCTCTCCGGTGCCGCGCGTCCATCCGGGCAGCAGGTTTTCGAAAGTGAGATTGCAGGCCAGGTTGTCGTGGGCGAACTTCACGCGGTACTCGGGATAATAACCCCGGATGATGTTGTCGCCTATGGCCACGTCGCAGGTCTCCTTCGATGCCCTGAAATCGGATATGGGGAAGGGCACGATATTGTTGTAGTCCCGGCCGTCGGGAGTATAGACGTTGAAGAGCATGGTGCATTCTTTGGCGAGGATGTTGGTGAGGTTGGGATACTGCAGCTCCAGCACGCAGCGGTGCCCGTCGTCGAACTGGGCGTCGAAATACCACCACTCCCAGTAGAATCGCCCCTTATACGGATGCTGGGCATCGTCCGCGGGCTGCAGCCCCCGGTTGAGCTCCTCCACCGGCCTGCTGTTGTACATCCCCACTGGTATTATCTGGTAGATAAGGCCGCGCCTGCCCAGGGCCCGCGCCGCCGCCGCCACCGCCAGGTTCTCCGCGGCCAGCCATTTCCACCTGTTTGAGCCCATCTCACCCTCCCTTAAAAACCCCGCCTGCTTTACTCTTCACATTGATATATGCCCAAATCGGTTACCTCGAAACGCGTAATGGATGGCGGACCCTGCCGCATCAGCGCTGGCAGAAACGCCACTGCAGTGGTGGAGGAACTCGCCCATGATGCCTTTACCTGTGCTCTCTGCTTGACCATGCTGCTTACGGTGGTGCTGGTAGGCTCAGCTTTCCGGGCCATCATGGTGCTGTCCAAGTCAACTGTCGAAGCCGAAGACACGGACTGTGAGCCAGGACACCCTATGCTGGCATCAGCGTGGCCAGCCAGTCGAACATGCGCTGGTCGTAGAGGCTGCGCCCCTTGGGCTCGCAGTGCCAGTTCGCGCCCTCTTCGCGCGTGAAGCGCACGATGGTCTTGGGGCAGGTGAGCGCGTCGTAGACCTCCCGCGGCTGGCCGGGCCAGAACTGCTCGTCGTCGGGGTCGGCGATGAACATGGGGCATCGTATCTGCCCGATGATATCGCGCGCCTGGTACTGTCGGGACATGGTGATCCAGTCGTAGAAGCTCTCGGTGCCGTAGGGCTTCATGCGCCACTGCACCATCTGCCGCGTGGCGGCTTCCATGTACTTGAGGCCCTCGCTCATCATGCTGTCGAAATCCTCTTTCTTCCCCTCGTCCACGAGCTGGAGCATCTCGGGTGGGTACTTCGCCGTTACGGCAGCGGATACGTCCATGACCCCCGGGTCGGCGATGCCGGCGGCGATGCGGTGCTCGAAGGCCAGGGCGCGCAGGATCCAGTAGCCGCCCTGGCTGATGCCGGAGAGGGCGATGCGCGCGGGGTCGACGTCGGAACGGGCCGTGAGGAAGTCAACTACGGGGGTGATCACCTTCTCCCAATCGGGGCGGAAGGGGACCTCGTGCAGCCACAGCATGGCGTTCTGTCCCGGGCCGTCGAAGACGAGGGCGGCGTAACCCCTCTGCAGCGCCGCGGCCACCCCCGAGGACCACATGGATACGGTGGGACCGTCGCTGCCGTTATTGAAGATGATCGTGGCAAAGGGGCCGCCCGAGCCGTCCGGTTTGAAGAGGTAGCCGGGCATGGGAACGTCCTCGTAGGGTATCTCGATCTTCTCCGCGGGAGGGACGAGGAGGGCGCAGAAAGAATCGAAGCACTCCATGTGCTTCTTCCAGGTGGGCACGCGCCTCGAGGGGTCGCCCGTGCCGTCGATCATGGACAGCGAGGCCGCGTAGTAGCTGGCCGCACGGAGCCAGGCCTGGCGCGCGCTCACGTCGTTGCCTGCGGCGGAGCATTCACGCGCTGTTCCTTCGAGGCGCTCGGCGGTGGCGCGCCATTGCGAGTACCAGCCCTCGAAATCACCGTCACCGATGCGCTCGATGGTGGAGAGCACCTCCCCCGCATCAGCGCAGCCGTAGTAGCAGCTCCCGAGGGTTATCTGGGTATCGAAATCCATCTGCTCGTTCTGCATGAAGTATTGTCTAGGTTTCATCTCCTCCGCCATGGCCGTCCTCCTTAAGGTATTTGATGGCTGCGGTTCTCCGTTTATTCTTCCCGCTCGCTACCACCGTCCCGCCCCGATCCTTGTTTTTATCTCTATGTCTCTTTCGGTCACTGGGATCAGTCGCTTGATCCCGCACCGGATCCGCTCACCAGGGCATCTTACCCACGCATTTCCTCGGCGATGTGGCGCCGGTACCGGCTAGAGTGGATAATCTATACGGTAAGCGAGATGTAGCTGAGCGGGAGGTGCGGGAGATGGGATTTTTCCAGGGAAAGACGGCGGTCGTGACCGGGGCGGGGTCCGGCATCGGCAGGGCGCTGGCACTGGCGCTCGCGGAGGCCGGCTGCAAGGTGATCATCACCGATATCATGCAGGATCGTATCGACGCGACGCTGGAGGAACTCGAGGGGAAGGGAGCTGAGTGCGGCGGCTACTGCGTGAACCACACCAAACTTGAGGAGGTGCAGGCCTTCGCCGACGCGTTCTTCTCGGAGTGGGACCACGTGGACATCCTGTGCAGCAATGCAGGAGTGGGCCAGGGGGGCTGGTACGAGGAGACGCCGCTTGCGGACTGGGAGTGGGTGCTGGGGATCAACCTCTGGGGCGCTATCTACATGATGCACGCCTTCACCCCCAGGATGATCGAGCGCGGGCAGGGTTCCATCCTGCTCACGGCGAGCGATGCGGGGCTGGTGGCCATGCCCGGCATGAGCGCCTATAACGCCAGCAAGTACGCGGTGGTGGGCATGGGCGAGACATTGCGGATCGAGTTGAGCGTACACAACATAAAGGTCAGCCTGCTCTGCCCCGGAGACATCGATACCAACATCATCCGCGATGGTAGGGTGCTGCTCAGCGACAAGACCGGGCGCAGCGCCAAGCCGGAGATAGAGAAATACTACGAGACCAAGGGCGTGTCGCCCTCGGTCGTTGCGGAAGCGGCGCTGCGCGGCCTGGAGCGCGACCGGGCCATAATCCTTGTCCCCTGGAAACATCACGGGCCCTTGATCCTCTTGCGGCGCGTCTCTCCTCAGCTCTACCACGCGGTATTGCGTTTCGCCCTGAAGAAGGGGATCGTCCACAAAATGTTTGGCATCCAGCGCTGAGTGTTCATACAGGTGGGGATACCGGGTTATCCGGGCATGCATCCATGCCTTTTCGGGTCAGCGGGGGAAGCAAAGCCGCCGCGCCAGGAGGGACCGGAAAAAGACAGCCCCGGACGCAGGCATCGCCGTCGATTACGGCCGGCCCGGATGTACCCTACTCCGAAACGTGCGGGTACTCGCCCTTGAATGTGTAACGGCCGCGGCGGATGATGAAACCCCTGTCGGTTATCTTGCGCTCGATATCGGCAGTGAGTTTTTCCAGTTCATCGTTGACCTCACGCCACTTTTCCTCCGGCACGGGAAGCCCGACCAGGGGGACGGTTTCCAGGTGCGCCTGGTATATCTCCTCGCCCATCATGGTAGTGACGTATATGTGGCCGTGGAATATCCACGTGCCTTCCTCTTCCTTCCTCATCGCGATGGGCAAGACGCGTACGATCTTGCCCTGGGGGGAAAGGATCCTGCCGTCGTAGGTCTCCTGCAGCTCATCCAGCATGGCGTCCAGGCCGCCCACGAAATCCACTACCACTCCCATTTTCACTTGCTCCCTTTTTTGTTCTCCGTTCAAATCCGCCTTATTGTTAGGTTTCGTACCGACCGCCGCAAGTCTAAAGCATTGCAAGAACCTGCGGGTGATGAGGATCAGTTGTCACGCCCCGCCCCGTGGCCTTGCCGCAAGGACTGTCGCCTCCCACGGTGGGTGATCGGACCCCGCAGCCTTTCCGCAATGACTGTTCCTCCCACGTTGGGCGATCGGCCCCCGCAGGAGAAGAAATGGAGATGTTTTAACGCGCGGCGCCCCATCAGCCGTAACCCCGGGGGGCCACTAAAAAGACCTCCTTACGGGATTTCCACCTCTATGGGACAGCCGACGGCCGAGCAGGCGGCCATGGACCCGAAGCATGACTCCACCCGTTCGAAGCCCCGCATCTGCAGGACGGAGGCGGCTATGGTTGCCCGTTCCCCGCTGCCGCAGAAGGTGACCACCTTTTTATCCCCGGGCAACTCTTCCGCCCTGCGCGGCAGCTCACCCATGTGGATGTTAACGGCGGTGGGCAGGTGCGCCTCCCCGAATTCGTGTGGTGCACGCACGTCCAGGAGGATGAAGTCCTCCCCCGCGTCCAGCATCTCCACCAGTTCCTCAGCGTGTACCGCGGTCATCCTCTGGAAGGGCCGCCCGCTTACCTCCCACTTGAGCATGCCCCCGGCGAGAAAGGCGGGCACGTCCTCGAAGCCCAGCCGCACAAGGTATCTCACCGCCGTGCCGACCTCCTCGGGGGTGTTCGCCACCAGGCAGACGGGCTTGCCGTATTCCAGGTACCAGGCCGCGTAGGGGGGAAGCTTGTCCAGCGCTATTCCGAGACTGCCCGGGAGGTGAGCGCCAGCGAAGGCCTCCTTGCTGCGCACGTCCAGGATGATGCCACGCGCGGCCGTTCTCTCAAAGGCGGCTGGATCCAGGGGCAGGGGCTGCGGCAGCGCCGCCAGCGGAGGCGGCCCCTGCTGGTTCAAGGCGTGCACCCTCTCGAAATAGGCGGGCATGAAGATGCGCTCGCCCTTCTTGCGGGCGATGAAGTCCTGCTTCTCCTTGTAGCGCAGGGCGGGGTTATGCCTTTTCTCGTAGCCGAGGGTCGAGAACTCGCGCGACGCCAGGTTGCCGCCGCAGATGGAGCCCTGCCCGTGCCCCGGATACAGGATCACGCCGTCGCCCAGGGGAAGCAGCTTGCCGAAGATGCTGTCGTAGAGCACGCCGGCCATCTCCTCCTCGCGGCCGGGAAAGAGATCCGTCCTTCCAGTATCCCCGACGAAGAGCGCGTCCCCCGCGAACACCGCCACCGGCTCCTCGCGGCTGAAGCCCGTGTCGTACATGACGATGGAGATGCTCTCCTCGGTGTGCCCCGGGGTGTGCAGTATGGAGAGGAGCACGTTCCCCAACTCGAACGTGTCTCCCTCGCAGACGCCTTTGCCGTAAGCGAAGGCCATCTGTTCTCCGTGGTAGACCTCGGCGCCGCTGGCGGCGGCAAGGCCGGTCGAACCTACTACGTAATCCTCGTTGCGGTGGGTCTCGAGGACATGGGTGATGCGCGAGCCCTCCCGCGCGGCGATCTCCAGGTAAATATGGTGATCGCGCCTGGGGTCTATTACCGCCGCCTTGCCCGCGTCCCCCAAGATATAGGACAGGTGGGCGAGCCCGGGGGACCTTACCACTTCCAGAAACATCTCCGCCTCCTTTAAAGACAGGTAAGATAGCGATACCGTTTATATTTTTCCCCCGCAAGGTAAATCTTCGCGGCAAATACATGGGGTCAGGTCTTGTTTTTTGCATTCTCAAGCGTGGGATTATCCGTAAAACACCTGCATATAAGGCAGCATATGCCATTTACACGGTAAGATACCGGAGTATGCAAAAAACAAGACGTGACCCCTTTGATGGGCTGGGGCTAGAGGGCGGCGAGGATGCCGGCGGCGATGCTCTCGGCTATCTCCTGGCGGTGGGTATCAGCGAAACCGAGGCCGTTCTCCAGGGTGAAGGTGGGGACCTCGCTCCAGATGTCGTAGCTGAAGATGGGGCCGTAGTTGCCGGTGCCGGTGGTGCCGCGGTTCTCAACCACCATCCCGCCGTCCGCCACCCCGGTGGCCTGCAGTATGTACGCGGCCATGGCCGCGTGGAAACGGCGTGCCGTCGCCTCGCTGCGGTCGCGCACCCCGGGATCGATGTAGGCGGTGCGGCCGCTCTCGGTGTTGGCCTTCCAGTTGTAAGGCGCGGGCCCGGGGTAGAAAGTGGCCGGCCTGGTCAAAGCGGGGTCGGCATGGATATGCACGATCATGCGGGCGTTCGCCTCGTTGGCGATGACCGCCCGCTGTTTCAGGTTGACCGGGTCTTGGGCGGAGTTCTTGGTCATCACCACCGCGACGCCACGCGCTTCCAGTATCGCCCTGGTCCGCAGGGCGATATCGTAGACGATGGTCATCTCCGGCTCGTTCACCCAGTCCTGGGTATTAATGCCGGTCTCGGGGTCTATCTCTGAGGGCGTGGCGGCGTGTCCGGGGTCCAGGCATACCACGCTGCGGCCGTACATGGCCCGCTCGCAGATGACCCCCTGGCTCGAGTTGACGGTGGCCGAGACGTCGTAGGAGATGGCGTAGCCCCCCAGGTCGTAAGAGCGGCGGGTGCGCGGGGGGACGGTATCGGCCGGCCCCTGCACCTCGCCCTCCCCGGTCTGCAGCTTCACGTCTATCGTGGCGGGGGTGTCCCCGGGGTTCTGCACCAGCAGCCAGGTCTCGAAGTTCCCGGCGGTGGCTCCCTCGGCCAGGTACCACAGGGTGGAGGGGGAGGTGACCCCCACCGAGTCGTGGGCCCAGGCGCGTATGTCCGCCGCAGCGGCCGTCCGGAAGTCGGCGCTCGAAGGAAGCTCCGCGCCGGGCACGTGGCGATCACGGGCGCCGGCGGGTGCAGATCCCACCGCCATCGAGTAAAGCAGGACCAGCAGCAAGGCCGCGATGAGAACGGCGCGTACGGCAGCAGGCCTCGATTTGTTTATCACCCTCATAATTGTTTATTCTACCTCAAGCGCGCCCCCGAACGGCTTGAGCGGGGCCGGGCATCCCAGGGGGGAGAAGCTGGCCGCCGCGCTCACCCTCGGTTACCCGAAACGGCACTTCGTGCGCGCCGCGCCGCGGCATATCATGGATACTACCTGGCGGTAGAATAAAGGGGGTCAGGTCTTGTTTTTTGCATACCGCGGTATGTTATGCCATAATATTCCATAACTTCCTTTGTTGAGCTGGTATTACAGGAGAGCGGTCGAGGTCAATATATGGAGATTTCAAGACCTGACACCGTGAGGATCGTCGCCCTGGACGAGAGGAATGCTCCCTGCATCCGTAAGGCCCTCGCCAGGGCCATATACAATCCCGGAGAAAAGCCCCTTGCGGACGAGATACTCGAAGAAGAGAGCTTATTGAAATATCATGAGTCCTGGGGAAAGGAAGGAGATTTCGGTTATGCCGCGGTAATCGGGGACCGCGGCGCAGTGAAAGGTGTCTGCTGGTGCAGGCTGTTCAAGGGGGACAGCGGGGGCTTTGGCTACATCGACGACGAGACTCCCGAGCTGTCCATAGCGGTCTGGAAATCCTTCCGTGGGCAGGGCATAGGGGCAAGGTTGATCGATGCGGTCATAACCGAGGCAAGGTCCAGGGGATACGGCGGCCTGTCGTTGAGCGTACATAAGGACAACAGGTGCGTCGCGCTTTACCAGAGGAAAGGTTTCAAGGTCTTGGGACGCAAAGACGACGCCTATACCATGTTCCTTAATCTCAACGGGTGATGACGGCAGCGCGATCAAGGCCGGCCGCAAGCGGGCCCGATCTTGCGGGAGAACGGAGGGTGAGGCAATGGATATCTTGAGTGTCCGTCGGTTGTGGGATCCGGAGGTCGCCAGGAGGGCAGTCCGTTCTTCGAGACCGTTGTTCTGCCTGCTGCTCATGGTGATCGTCTCTCTGACCTGCCTGGGCGGCTGTGGGGAGGAAACCCCAGCACCCGCGACCGCGGGCGTCACCGCGAGGGAACTCGTGGAACCCGGCGCGCTGGTGGGGCCGGGGCCGAACATCCTGGGCTGGAGCCCGCAAGGGTCGGTTCTCGCCTATACGGCGCCAGCGGAGGGCGAGGACGGAGTGGACTCGCTCTGGCTGTACGACGCTTCTTCCGGAGACAAGCGCGTGCTCCTCGATCCCTCCAGCCAGCCCGACAACATCGACGTCACCTCGGCGCAGTGGTCGCAGCAGGGAGACGCCATGCTCCTCGCCGGCGACACATCACTATGGGTGGTGACCACGGCTTCGGGAGAACTCGAACAACTGGCGGGGGGCGGAGGCGACATAACGGCTATGATGTTCACCCCCCAGGGCACGCACGTATCTTACGTGCAGGAAAACGACCTCTATACGGTAAGCATCGGCGACGGCCAGGTGCGGCGCATGACCTCGGACGGCAGCGATGCGGTGTTCAACGGCTGCCTCGACTGGGTCTACAACGAGGAGATGGCCACCCGCGCGGCGCAGCCCGGATACGCATGGTCCCCCGACGGCAGGTGGCTGATGTACATGCGCCTGGACGACAGCAACGTGCACAGCGACCCGGTCACCGACTACCGCACGGTGCCCCCCGGCGTCAGCTACACGCGCTATCCCACCGCGGGCACCCCCAACCCCGCGGTGTCCATGCACGCCGTCTCCCCCGAGGCCGGCACGCAGGTCAGGGACATCCCCCTGCCGCAGGACACGGAATACGTCCTTCCTTTCCATACCTGGAGCCCGGACTCCGGGGAGGCCTTTTTCATCACCGTCAACCGCGCCCACACCGTGCTGAAGTTGAACGCCTGGAGCCCGGAGAGCGGCTCGAGCCGCGTGCTCATCGAGGAAACGGATCCGCACTGGATCAACGAGGACTACTACGCGGCGCCGGTTTTCCTGGAGGATGGTGATAAATTCTTATGGCTGTCGGAGCGAGACGGCTTCATGCACCTCTACCTCTATTCCCGCCAGGGTGAAATGCTGCGGCAGCTGACGCAGGGAGAGTGGTTCATCGAGACCACCGCCTACAACCTGCTCACGCCGGGAAGGCCGGTACACGTGGACCCCACCGGCACCCGGGCATACTTCACCACCACGCAGGACAGCCCCCTGGAGCGGCAGGTCTACCGCCTGGACATCGCGGGCGGCCAGCTCGAGCGGCTCTCGCTGCAGCCGGGGTTCCACGCCGCGGCCCTTTCCAGTGACGGGCAGCGCCTGGTGGACCAGTTCTCCAGCGTCGATACCCCTCCCGTCACCGCCATATTGGACGCGGACGGCGGCGAGCTGGAGGTCCTGGGCGAATGTGCCGGTCCGGCCCTCGAGCTTCCCGAGGTCTCGCGCGAGTTCCTCACCATCGAGGGTCACGACGGCACCGACCTCTATGCCCAGATAGTCAAGCCGGAGGGCTTCGACCCGGAAAAGAAATATGGCGTGGTCGTGCACTGGTACGGCGGCCCGGGCCTGCAACTGGTATCGGACCGCTACGGCACCACCAACCTCTTTAACCACATCGAGCGCGACGCGCTCTATACCCAGGCCGGCTTCATCGTGTGGCGCCTCGACAACCGGGGCAGCTTCGGGCGTGGGCACGCCTTCGAGACGCCCATATACGGGCAGCTCGGCCCCGCGGCCCTCGACGACCAGCTGGCCGGTGTCGAGTACCTGAAGACCCTGCCCTACGTGGACCCCGAGCGTATCGGCACCGACGGCAAGTCCTTCGGGGGCTTCCTCACACTTTTCGCCCTCATCCACGCTCCGGATGTATTTTGCTGCGGCGTTGCCGGCTCCGGCCCCACGGACTGGAGCTACTACGACACCATCTACACCGAGCGCTACATGAGGACCCCGGCCGAGAACCCGGACGGCTACGCGGCCACGGAGCTGGTATCCAGGGCGGGCGACATCCAGGCGGAGCCGCTTATCGTACACGGCCTGGCAGATACCAACGTACACCTGCAGAACTCGGTGAACTTCATCCAGGCCCTGGAACAGGCGGACATGCCTTTCTCGTTCGTGCCCCTGCCCAACGAGAACCATCATTACGAGGGTGACGGCCTGGCGACGGCGCTTGCGGCCAGCGCCGCTTATTTCATGCAGCACTTGGGAGGTCAGTGAAGGGAGGGGTCAGGTCTTGTTTTTTGCATTCCATTATCTGGTAGGCACAATGAACTACCTGTTTAATAGGCCCGAATTTCTGTGAATTCGGATAAGATACCAGGGTATGCAAAAAACAAGACCTGACCCCATTAATGGAGGTGAGGGAAATGGCTGAGGGGATAGGCGACAGGTATCATCGGGAGACCAAGTATTTCCCCGACAAGATGCTGGGGCGTGAGCTTGACTGGGACAGCAAGCCCTCCCCCTACAAGGAATACCCCAGCAACCCCCGTATAGGGTTGCCGCGGCCCGAGCCCGGGAGGGAGATGAGCGTGGACGAAGCTCTGCGCAGGAGGGCGAGCGTGCGCGATTACTCGGACCAGCCCATGTCACTCGCGGAACTGTCCTACCTGTTGTGGGCGTGCACGGGTATACAGCGCGTGCAGCAGGGCTACGAGTTCCGCACCGCACCCTCCGCGGGAGCCCTCTACCCCATAGACACCTACGTGATGGCCAACAAGGTGCTGGAACTGGAGCAGGGACTCTACCATTACGCCATAAGGGCGCACGCCCTCGAGGAGTTGAGGCTCGGCGACCTGCGCGCCGAAAGCGCCAAGGCCGCCCTCTACCAGAGGATATGCTACGACGCCGCGGCCGTTTTCGTATGGACGGCCGTCTTCGAGCGCTCCAAGTGGAAGTACGAACAGCGCGGCTACCGCTACATCTTCATGGACGCCGGCCACATCGGTGAGAACCTCTATCTCGCCGCCACCAGCCAGGGTCTGGGCGTGTGCGCGGTGGGGGCCCTCTTCGACGACGAGCTGAACGCGCTGCTGGGAGTGGATGGCGAGGGCGAGAGCGCCATCTACATGGCTGCCGCCGGCCACCCCTCGCGAACACGATAAGGCCGAGGGTAACAGCCCCCGGCCTTATCGTCTAAATAATGTCTGCTTTTTTCGGCCGTGCCTTCTCCGAGGGGTCCGACGATCCTAGAGGTTAAACCGGAGCCCGCAGCCGCCTTCTAGTTACCGGCCATCATGGCCGCTACATCTTCCTCCACCGTGCCGATGGGTTTGATGTCGAAGTTGTCCACCAGTACCTTGGCCACGGCGGGCGACAGGAAAGCCGGCAGGGTCGGCCCCAGGCGGATGCCCTTCACGCCCAGGTGCAGCAGCGCCAGCAGCACCGCCACCGCCTTCTGCTCGTACCAGGCGATATCGTAGGAAATGGGAAGCTCGTTGATGTCCTGCAGCCCGAACGCCTCCTTCAGCTTCAAGGCGATCACCGCCAGGGAGTAGGAATCGTTGCACTGGCCCGCGTCGAGCACGCGCGGGATACCGCCTATATCGCCCAGGTCGAGCTTGTTGTAGCGGTACTTGGCGCACCCGGCGGTGAGGATAACCGTGTCTTCGGGAAGGCTTTCGGCCACCTCGGTATAATAGCTCCTGGTCTTGTGGCGGCCGTCGCAGCCGGCCATGACCACGAAGCGTTTGATGGCCCCGGATTTTACCGCCTCCACTACCTTGTCGGCCAGGGCCAGCACCTGGTTGTGGGCGAACCCGCCGACTATGGTGCCGCTCTCGATCTCCTCGGGCGGCGAGCATTCCCTGGCCCTGGCGATGAACTCGGCATCGCCGCGATCGGGCTCGCCCAGCTCCTTGAGCCTGACGCCGTAGACGGAGATCCCCTTGAGCACGAATATCAAGAGGTCCTGGAGATTGGCGGTCTCCTGGCATTGAAAACAGAACATGATGTCTCTCCTTTCCCTTCATCCCTCTCTATCGTCATGCGAACCGGTATACGCAAGATAAGTATTCCCACGAAATCCGGTCAGCGGAAACCGGTTTTTCCCGTCTCCGCATCCTGCCTGCTTTCACCTCTCCCGATAGCCTCCAGGATGGCGTCCCGCAGGTCATCTATTCCGCAGCCGTAGATGAGCGCGACTTCCTCGAGCGTGTGGTAAGCCTCCGCTGGGCACCCTACGCAGAGCATCCTGCGCTCGATAAAGGCACCCATCGCGCCGGGATGGGTATCCAGCAACTCCGCAACGGTCATCTTCAGGTCGAGCTCCATCATGTCGCGATTGTAAGGTACGGCCGGTGCGGCTGTCGTTGCGCTGGCGCAAAGATGAGACAGGCGAATGGTTTAATCTCCGGCGGGCGGGCTGCCGCGGTTCAATAACTTTCCGCGAACAGGACCAGGGAATGGGGGTCGCAAACTACGATATGTGTCCGCCTCGATCTTATCCATCCCTTTTTCTCCCAGGCGCTCAGGGTGCGGCTCACGGTATAGAGCGTGGTGCCGGAATACTCGCCCAGGCCTTCAATGCCTTCCCCCATCGGTCCCATAACAACATCTCCGTTTGCGGTCCAGGCGCCAGCGCCCGTTACGGGCAGGTCCTTATAAGATTATCCCAGGGATCTATGCGGCCCTCAAAGAGAGCAAAAACCGGTGGAATGCTCAGTATATATTCTGGTACAATCCCGGAACCGGCGAAGGTGACGCGCGCTTTCATCCAGTCGCTGGGGAGGATGTACCGGGCTTACCGGGTGCAGCCCGTTGAGGGCGCAAGCCATGCCACCCCGATCCCGTGAAAAGCACTGTTGATGCCGATGATATAATCTTTAACGAGGCTTTCAATACCTCTGGGTTTCTAGCGGGCCCGTGTCGTATTTCAGGGATCGGCAAGCATCGTGAAGGGAAATCCCCGGCCTCGCGGATAGCCTCGAAGGCTTTGGGTTCATATCCTTCTGCTCTAGACCTGTCAGCGAGATATCCGGCGACAGGCTCGGATGTTACCTGAAGGGTTTGATTGCTTTGTTCGCCCGTTAGACGTATAGACATTGACTTGAAAGGGAGCGAGTTCCGACATGTCCCGCAACCGATGCCCGTTCGTGCTCCTGACCCTGGCCATCCTGGCGCTCACGTGCTTCATGGCCCTGGGCTGCGGAGGAGGACCGCCCGAAGCGCTCAAGGACCCCTCGATGACGCCTACCCCGCCAGTGCCGGTTGGCCGGGAGGTAACCGTGGACGACCTGCTCTACACCGAGGGCATGGCCATCAAGGAGATCTCGCCGGACGGATCCACGGTCGCCTGGGACGCGGGCGGATATATCGCCGGGGGCGAGGATCCCGTAACCAACCTGTTCGTGACGAGGTTGGATGACCTCTCCACGCAACAGGTCACCAGCTTCGACGGCGAGTTCCTCGGCAAAGTGCAGTGGTCCCCGGACGGCAGCGCCCTTTCTTTCCTCTCCGACGCCGCCGTGCCCGGCAGCGATACGCTCGGGGGGCAGGGGCAGGTCTGGGCCTGGAGGCCCGCTACCGGAAATCTTTCGCCCCTCACGAACGCCGAGGAAGGCGTGGGAGATTACGACTGGAAAGACGCGGGCACCATCCTCTTCACGACCGAGGACGGCGCAGGGGAAGGTGATGAGAACCCCGGGGACGACACTATCCAGGTCACGGAATATGCGCGGACTCCGGTGCGGTTGTTCGAGCTGGACATCGAGAACGGCGAGACGCAGCTTCTCACGCATAATGACGACCGCGTAACAGGCCTGTTCGCCTCGCCGGACGGCAACCGGGTGGTCCTCGTCCGCACCATGGCGGCGCGCGACAGCCTGGATTGCCAGTATTACGGAAATATACCCGTCGAGATCTACCTGCTCGACCTGGAGACGTTGGACGAGAAACGGATCTTCGAGGACGTGAAGCAGCCCGCCGGGGACTCCTGGTCGCCCGACTCGAAGACCTTTTACCTGGTCGAAGCGGACTGCCCCGATAACCCGGCCTTCGCCTACACCGTCCAGGCCCGCGAGATGGACATTTCGTCCGGAGCTGAGAAAAAGATAGACCTCGGCTGGGACCGGGGCATCGTAAACAGCGGCTTCCTACGCGCCACGGACCGGGGCTTCGTCACCCTGCTGGCCGACGGCTGTAACCCTAAGCTCGCAGCGTACGCGAAGACGGGTGGTTCCTGGAACCGCGAGATGATGGAGGGCGATCACATCGGCAACATATTCTCCTGCGACGTCTCCGCTGACGGGACGGTGATATGCTACGTTCACACCACTGCCAGCAAGCCGCAGCAGGGCTACGCCGCTTCGATCGACGGTGCAGCGGTTAGAGAACCCCGGCAGTTCACGGCGCTCAATCCGCATCTCGGAGACAAGGTGCTCGCCAGATCCGAGACCATTACCTGGAGCGGGGCACGCGGCGACACCGTGGAGGGGATGCTTTACTATCCAGCGGATTACAGGCCCGGCGAGAAGTACCCCCTCGTTATCGTGATCCACGGGGGGCCCTTCGGGGCGACCGTGGACGGGTGGGGCGCGGGCCTGCAGAGGTGGGCTTACCCCTACCAGCTGCTGTCCGCCAAGGGCGCGTTTATCCTGGACCCTAACTATCACGGCAGCTCTTATTACGGGTTCGATTTCGCGGACTCCATCAGCGACGGGAAGTTCTACGAGTACCCGCTCGAGGACATAGAGAACGGGATATCCCGCCTGGTGGAGCTGGGCATGGTGGACGAGACCAGGCTCGGGACCCTGGGCTGGTCAAACGGGGCCATCCTGGGCCATGCCCTGATCGCCGGCGACAGCCGTTTCAAGGCCGCCTCATGCGGCGCCGGCGGAGCGGAGTGGGTGTCTCTCTGGGGGCAGTGCGGTTTCGGCGACGGGATCGTCTCCTACTATTTCGGCGCCGACCCCGTTGCGAGGCCGGATATCTTCAAGGACCCGGAACTGGCGCCCTTATACAAAGCGGAGAGCGTGGAGACGCCGGTGCTCATGTTCGTCCCCGGTGAGGATACCAGCGTGCCGCCCGTACAGGTATGGATAACTTACCGCGGCCTGCAGAAGCACGGGAAGGCCCCGGTCGAGCTGTACGTCTTTCCCGGTGAGCCGCACGTGCTGCAGAAACTGTCGCACCAGAGGAGGAAGATGGTCGAGGAGCAGGAATGGTTCGACAGGTATCTCTTCGAGAATGCGGAGTGACTCCGGTTTTCTGGAGCAAAAAAACGAACACAGCGACTTGCCTTGCCCCATGCATGAGGTCGAAAGCCCCGAGAAAAAATGCCCTGCGAAAAGCCAGGGATCTGCGCCTCCAGCTCGCTGCGACGGAGCGGGTCGCGGGGCTGCAACTTCGCGCATATATTACAGGGTCGATATAGGACCGAGCCGTCCTGGAGGATACCGCGTCCGAGAGACGATGAAACATCCAGAAAGATGGAATGGCTGGACCAGCACCGCGACAACAGACGAGATAAAAGAGTACGATGTAAAATAGTATCATTATCACGTTGGCCTTGTAGCGGAAAGGAGGGCAGAAGCGGGAGTTGTAAAAAGGCAGAAGCCCATATACGCGTTTCAATTTATCGTAGGATTAAGGGGTGAAGCTTATGGTTT
>CAYWXM010000072.1:0-71914 GCA_964462595.1 uncultured Actinomycetota bacterium | reverse complement strand
GATCACGCCGTCCGCGGGGTCGCCGTCGCCGGTGCCGTTATCGGTCACCGTGGCGGTGTAGCTGCCGCCCGCGGTCTGGGTGATGGTGAACTCGGCTCCCGCCAGAGGCTCGCCGTTTCCGTCCTTCTTGAGCACCTTGATGGAGCCCTGGGACTGCTCGGGCTCGTTGAAACAGAACGTGACGTGGCTTATCTGGTACCAGTCGTCCGGGTCTAGGGTGTTTACGTTGAGCGGCGCGTGTAGCCCTGAGTCGCTGTATGCGCCTTCAAGACCATAACGGTATACTTCGGGATCTCCGCTGCCACCCTTCACGATCACGCACAACACCGGCCATGCAGAACTCCAGTCGAAGGTATAACTGTCGCTGTTGGAGATCACGATGGTATTACCTTCGTCCGTTTCGTAAGTGCCGTTGTTGGCTGGATTGTCGACCTTTAAGGCATGGTCGGCACTGCACCCGGCGTCCTCGCACTCCCTTTTCGCTCCCTGGTCATCATTTTCGCAGAGGCCGGTCGCTTTCTGCCCGGTCTCGAGTTGTTCAAAGGCCAGGATGTTGAGGGCCGATTCCACCGTAAGCAAGATCTCGTAGTCACCCCCGCCCTGGTCGACGCCGGAGCCCTCGGTCGCGGTTGAGCTTTCGTCTCCTTCGGAAGAACCAGTTGCGTCACCGTCCTGTCCCTCGGAGTCTTCGCCGTCACCGGGTACTTCTTCACCGGCCTCTTCCCCGTCACCAAGGACCTCGTCACCGGGCACCTCTTCGTCGGCCTCTTCATCTTCACCGGCCGCCTCTTCGTCTCCAGGTACCTCTTCACCGGGGATATCTTCGCCGGCCTCTTCCCCGTCACCGGGGACCGTGTCTCCAGCCTCTTCCCCTACTGCAGATTGATCGTCTGCTATCTCGCCTTCCGTCCCTGCAGGAGCCGCCGAGATGATTCCCGACATGAGGGATAAAAGCAGCATGGTTATGGTGGCGAGTAGCGCGATCCATTTTTTGAGGCCTTCCAAAAACCTCACCTCCCTTTCTTTTTCCGATGCACGATACGCGGTGGAACAGCGCCAGCCCGCCCTAAAAGCGCGGCGGACGCTTTTCCGCCAGGTACGGGGGACAAAGAGAGATGAAGGTAAAACTAAGGTGAGATTAACGAGATGGTGTGCTGGATAGGACGCACCGCCTCTGTCATATCTACGCCGGATGTGTTCTGGCCTTGACCGGGAAAACTGCCCATTCTCCGGCCTGAGCCTTTATCTCTCCGCCCCATCCCTCCATTTCCTTTGTCGGCCGTACCTGTGTATGAAAAAACCCGACCATCCGTATTGATCGGGTCGGTTTCACCACTAGCTCCCCGCGTCCAAGGTGACCACATCGAGGTCGCGGATCGCAGCTTCCCTACATTCTATTCGTTTTTCAAAATCTGATTATACCATTTTCAGTAAAATCAATCTATATATAGATTTTCTATATATCATGTTTCCCCGGCAGGCTGATCTTAAACCAACAGGGTTACCAGTTTTTTCCGATCCGGATAATGCTGAAATCCCTGGTATAGAAGTGCATGCCGGGTGGCTGTCGGAGCCCTTCCTCGCAACCGCAACCATATATTTGAGGGAATGCCGTAGTCTGAACCGAGTACCTGGCGGCCAGAGCGCAACGTCCCGCCCGTCTATCCCGGGGTTTTTGCCTGGCGGGTTTAAAAGGCAGATCCTTTGGTAGAATCATATTGAGTATGGACAGGACGCAGGCTTCGCGACGACCTTCCGGAGGGATTGGAGTGGGGGCAAAGAAACGGGACGATAAAGCCGGTTTCAGAATAAAAGCATGGTTGTTCTGGGTCATAAGCGGACTGCTCGCCCTCAGCCTTGCCTTCACCATAATAGGAAGCGCGTCCGATCTCCAGGGCCTCCTCAACGCGGGCATCGTCGGATGGCTCGCTTCCTCGTCTCTGCTCTTCGCGTGGCTCGTGCTCTTCATCTGGTCGAGGACCAGGAGATACGCGAAATAAAGAAAGCCTGCCGCTGTCCCCACCTCTCTTACCGAGCAGGGAGGGCTCTCTCGACAGCTCATACACACCTGACTTGAATCATGGTCTGGCCTGGACGTACAGCGTATCCTCAGTTTAGAACTAAATAGAGGAAACTAAGACGGAAGGTTAGATAAGTCTAAGAGGAAGCGATGATGAACGTTTAGTAAACTGGTCACTTAAAAACGTTTTGAGCCAATAGTGAAACCGGCCTCTTTTCGAAAAGAAGGCCGGTTTTGATCTAAGAAATAAAAAAGGAGGGATTGGAAATGAACGAGAAGGCAAGAGAGATTATCAGCATGATGCTGGTGGTAGCGGTAGCGTTGCTGCTGGCATTCCCTTTCGTCCCGGCCATGGCCTCCGATGCGGGAGCCTCGGAAGAAAAGGCCTCGGCACCGGAGGCGGTTGCCGTAATAGAGGAGACGAAGGCCACCCTGGAAGAGAAGGCGGTCTCCACTGGGGAGACGGCGGCGGCCGAGGAGAGGGTGACGGCCCAGGCCGAGCAGGAGACGGTTGTCCTGCCGCCGGTTGATGAGGACCCCTGGGAGGTGACCAGCCTGGACATTTCCAAGGACGTCGACGTGGTAACCGCTCCGGGGATGGAGATAAGCCTGGAGAAGACCGCATCGGTAGAATACCTGGAGATGATGCTGGGCGATACGGAAGAGGTGACTTTCACCATCGAGGTCGACGCCGAGTTGTCCGACTCCTACTACATAGCCGGAAACATCTTCGTGCAGAACACGGGCGAGTGGCCGGCTGACGTGATAGCGGTATCCGACACGGTATGGTACAAGGCGGGCGGACCCGACTGGCTCGCGGCCACGTCGAACATAACCACCACGGTCCCCATGGGGGACGACGCCATACCCACGGGAGGTCCCCACGTCTATTCATACTCCGGGACATTCACGCTTCCGGTGCCGCTGGCCAGCGTGACCTCCATGAGCAACCTCATCGAGATCACCATCAGCAACAAGCCGGACCCGCCCAAGCCGGGCATGCAGGACTGGAAGTACCATTACCGCCAGGACTTCGCCAAGCCGGCTGACGGCGCCTCGACCCTGGTGTCCCTGGAGGACATCGAGACCATAGAGCCCTCTGAAGGCCTGAGCTACGAGATAACATCGGTGACCATCAACGGTTCCGATGCCGGGTCACTCACCGGGCCCTGGGAACTGGACCTTGCACAAGCCCCCTTCACCATCGTCGTCGAGAAGGACCTCACGGCCGGGGAGGCCGGCAGCTACATCCTCAACAACAAGGCCCGCATCGGCGAGCAGGAGGATGACGTCGACGTCGAGATAGTGGTGAAGGAGCCCGACAGGGAGTCCGGATACATCGAGGGAAACAAGTACGTCGACCTCGACGCTGACGGAGAACTCGATGAAGGCGAGCCGGGGCTGGCGGGCGTGACCATCAAGCTCTACAAGGTGGAAGACCTGGTCGAGATAGCGACGGTCTCCAGCATGATAACCACGCAGGCGTTCGTAGCCGAGACCGTTACCGACGAGAACGGGCACTTCGAGTTCCTGGACCTGGAAGCGGGTGAATACCTGGTGGAAGAGGTAGTGCCGGAAGGGTATTACGCCACCTCTCAGAACCCCGTGACCGTATGGGTGGTCGTTGGGCAGGAGATGCTCATATACTTCCTCAACGCCAGGATGGCCAGGGCTAGCGGCGAGAAGATAGACGCCACGACCCAGGAAGGCGTCGCGGGAGTCGAGTTCGTGCTCGAGGGCGATGGTTTCTACGAGGAGATCCTCTCTGACGAGAACGGCGAGTTCGATTTCGGCTGGCTGATGCCCGGGGAATACCACCTCCACGAGATAGTGCCCGAGGGCTGGGTCGCGGTGGACGAGACCGAGTTCGAGATAACGCTGGAGAGCGGTGATGAAAGGCGCTACCTGTTCGCCAACATGCGCCTCTCCGGCATCTCCGGCACCAAGTGGCTTGACCTCAACGCCAACGGCCAGAACGACGAAGGCGAGGATGGCCTGGCCGGCGTGACCATCAACCTGCGCGATGCAGGTGGTAACATCGTCGCCACCACGGTGAGCGGCGCCGACGGGTCTTACGCATTCGAAGGCCTCGTGGCCGGTGAGTATACCGTTGAGGAGATAGTGGGCGACGGGTACGTCGCGACCGGTCCTGTCTCGGTCACCTTCGATCTCTCCGCGGGGGAGAACAGGGTGGTCGATTTCTTCAACAACGTGCAGTTAGGGGGGGAGGTCGTGATCCCTCCCGCCCAGACGGAAGCCGGGCAGACCCTGCCGGTGACCGGTTTCGAGATGAGCTTGCTGCTCGTAATGATCGGCCTGCTGATCATGACGGGTGTTTTCATCGCTTCCTACGGGTTGATGAGGATGATCCGCACGCGGTAATCCCACCGCGGGAACGGGAGGGGGGCCGACCGGCCCCCCTCCTTCATTTATGCGTGAATCAGATACCGCGCCTGGTGGAAGAACCGGTACCGTATTGACGGGCGTCATTCAGCTTGCCGGAAGGGCTGCTTAGGCTTGGAGCATGGAGATATTAAGAAGATACGGCATAGTCTTCCTGGTGGCAGCGCTGCTGGTTGCGGCCGTGGTACTCCTGTTCGTGCGAGGGAGCGAGCCCAGGGCGGAGTTGGAGCTTCCTGAGGGCGGCACGGTGGAGGTGACACCCAACGAGGATATGCGCGTGCGCACCGCCGAGCCGTACCCGGTCATCGACCCCGCTGACTTCAACATCACCGTCAGCGGCCTGGTGGAGAAGCCGGTCTCCTTTTCCTTCGCGGATATAACATCAATGGAGGCGGAAGAGAGGCTGGTGGACCTTCCCTGCGTGGAGGGATGGACGGAGAGCGCCCTCTGGAAGGGGGTCCGGCTCGCGCCGCTGCTGGAACGCGCGGGGATACTCGACGGAGCGGATAACGTGGTCTTCTCGTCTCCCGGCGGATACACCACCTCCCTGACCCTCGCGGACATAGAGGAGACCGACCCGCTGCTGGCATACGGGGCGAACGGCGAGATGCTGCCGCAAGAACAGGGTTTTCCCCTGCGCCTGTTGGTACCCGACCGCCTGGGGTACAAGTGGATAAAGTGGGTCACCTCCATCGAGGTCATATCCGGAGAGTACGAGGGATACTGGGAGAGCCGCGGTTACTCTAACGAGGCCGACGCCTCGGACCGCTGACATCGTGCGCTGCCCTTACGCAAAGCCGGCTGCACGGCTGCTCGATACCCGGCTTGCAGCAACCCTGTTTGAAACCGGCCTTTTCTCCGCTCGTAACCCATACCGTGAGGGCCTTGTGCCAACCCGGAGGTTACGGACGAGGGCTCAATCATGCCGGATATGTCATGTGGGATAGCGTGAGCCTGGCGAGCTACGTGCCCGTAAGGCTGCGTGTGGTTTGAACCTCCGGGCATAGTTTATACTCTAAATGTCTTGGGACTTTGATTATAAGCGCGCGCGGATGGATAGCGAAGGGAGCGGAGAATTGAGGAAAAACCTGGTCCTTACGGTAATACTCGTGTGCCTGTTTTTCGTCGCCGTGATCGCGGGTTGCGGCGGCAACGGCGATGCGGGAGGCGGTGAACCCAATGGCGCCGGTTCCACCGGCATCGAGGCCGGCAATGGCGACGCCGAAGCCGGCGAGGGAGACTCCGAAGAGCCAGTGGAGATAACCGATGAAGGTGGGAAGAAGATAACCGTGGAGGAGTCGCAGGAAGAGGGGGGAAGCGGCACGATCACCCTCGAGGGGGAGGGCGGGGAACAGTCCACCATCGAGGTGCAGGAGCAGGCCCCGAGCGAGGAGGCGCTGGGTGCTCCCATATACCCGAACTCGCAGTACGTGGAGGGTAGCGGGGTGAGCGGCACTTCAACGCAGGGCGACAAGAAGATCACCGCCACGGGAGCTGAGTTCACCACCGGGGATTCGGCCTCCAAGGTTATCGGGTGGTACAAGACGAAGCTGGGAGAGCCCATGCAGTCCGGGCCGGAGACGGCCACCTGGATGTTCAAGGACTCGGAGGAGGCTGTCATCACGGTGATCATCGAGCCTTTCGAGGGCAAGCTCAAGATCACCATCGCCAAGGTCAGCGGCGATATAGGAAGCCTCGAGGACCTCTAAGGACTTCAAAATGCAGTACGAAACCCTTGATTTCAAGCTGGAAGGCGGCATCGGCCTGCTTACCCTGAACAGGCCGGAGCGTCTCAACGCCATAAACGCCGTCATGCTGGAAGAGCTCAACCTGTTCTGGGGAGAGATGGCGTCACGTGGCGATTGCAGGGTCATAGTGATGACCGGAGCTGGCGAGCGCGGTTTCTGCTCGGGCCTGGACCTCAAGGAGGCGGCGGACATGCAGGGCGGTTTCGCTTCCGAGGGGATCAGCGGCGACACCATCCAGCGGGGCCAGCTCAAGTTCTCGGGAATCGTGGAGGCGATGCGCGCCTGCCACCAGCCCACCATAGCCGCGGTGAACGGCGCCGCCATGGGCGCGGGGTTGAGCTTTGCCATGGCCTCGGACGTGCGCCTGGCCTCGCCCACCGCCAAGTTCTGCGCCTCGTATATCAACATCGGCACGGGCGGAGCGGACATGGGTTCCAGCTATTTCCTGTGGCGCATCGTGGGGTGGGGTATGGCGGCCGAGATGCTCCTTACCGGCAGGGTCATCGAGGTGGAGGAAGCGCTTCGCATCGGGCTGGCCAACCACGTCTATCCACAGGAGGAACTCCTGGACAGGGCAATGGAAATGGCCCGCAGGATGGCGGAGAAACCGCCCCTGGCGCTGCGCATGACCAAGGACGCCATCAGCATCGGGCTCAATTCCGGCAGCCTGCGCGATACCCTGCGTCTCGAGGACCGCAACCAGGTGCTGCTCATCGAAAGCCTCTATATCGCCGGCGCCGGCCTGGCGGGCGCTCCCCCGGAGAGCCAGAAGAAAGACATCGGCAAGGAGTGAGCTCGTGCGGCACGAGGCTAGCGGCTCAATGCTCCCCCGGTCCGCCTAAACGAGGCCCTATCAGGTCCAGCGCGTTATCCACGTCGGAGATCAGGATTTCAGGGCTTCTTATTATCGCGACATGAACGTTTCCCGCCCTCTCTAAGGTGACCTCCATACCCGCCTGCTCCTTGTGTTCACCGCCGCCGCCCGACGCCTATTCTACCCTCATGTAGGGCGTTCGGCACCTCAGCCCCCGGTGCTTTCGGCCCCCGCCGGAAGTTTGCACGTTTCGGGCAGGTGGGAATACTCAATCTAGACTTAAGTTGCCATTAGTTTCGCGGGACGAGAAAGGGAGGGGCGAAAATGAGCGATTACGATGCCGTGGTAATCGGGGCGGGACTCGGCGGGCTTTCCGCGGCGGCCAACCTGGCAGTGGCGGGGAAGAAGGTCCTGCTGCTGGAGAAGCACTGCACGCCGGGAGGATACGCGTCCACCTTCCGCAGGGGGCGTTTCGAGTTCGACATCTCACTACACGAGCTCTCCGGCCTCGGGCACGCGGACCGCCGCGGGCCTCTGTACGGGACGCTGGAGAATTGCGGCGTGGCCCAGAAGGTGAAATTCCTGGATATCCCGGATTTCTATCGCAGCGTATATCCCGACCTGGACCTGGTAATGCCTGCCGACAGGGGGGGCTTCGAGGAAGTGCTTTGCGAGCACTTCACGGGTGACGCGGAGGGCATAAAGAAATTCACCTCCCTCATGTTCTCGCTCCTCGAAGAGGTGAGCAGCTTTTCGCAGGAAGCGATGATGAAGGACCCGTCAGCCTTCACCACCCTCATGACCTATGCGGGCAGTACCGTGGCGGACGTGCTCAACGCCGAGGTGAAGGACGAGAAGGCCAGGGCGATGATCGCCCAACTCTGGGGCTACTACGGCCTGCCGCCGTCCCGTCTATCCTTTCTCCTCTTCGCCATCGCCACCGCCACTTATCTCAAGTACGGACCGGTCCATATCAAGGGCAAGAGCCAGGCCCTCTCCCAGGCCTTCGTGGAATCCATCCTGGAAAACGGCGGCGATGTCTGGCTCAACAACGGGGCATCGAAGATAGTGGTCGAGGGCGGCAGGGTGAAAGGCGCTGTCGCCGAGGATGGCACGGAGATATCCACGGGCTACGTGGTGAGCAACGCCAACCCCATCTCCACCTGCGTCGACCTCGTCGGGCGCGAGCATATCCCGTCCTGGTATCTCAAACGCCTGGGGTGGGGAAAGATCGGAATCTCCCTCTTCTCCGTCTTCCTCGGCCTGGACTGCCCCGTCGGCGACCTCGGCCTGGAAAATCACGAGACCATGCTGGGCATGGACTACGATTTCGAATCCCATTACGACGTGCCCAGGAAGCAGGCGGTCTACGAGCCCAACGGCTGTGCCGTAGCCCCCTACAATATCGTGGACCCGGATTTCTCTCCCCCCGGCACCTGTGTGGTGACCCTGACCTCACTGGGCTTCGGGGACCCCTGGCTCAAGCTCTCTCCCTCCGAGTACGTGCAGGCCAAGAACACCATGGCCTCCAGGTTCATAGACATCGCCTCACGGGTGGCGCCGGCCATAAAGGAACACATAGAGGTGGTAGAGGTGGCCACGCCCCTTACTCACATGCGCTACACAGGTAACGTGGCCGGTGCGGTGTACGGCTACGAGAACTCGGTGGCCGAGGCCGCCGTGCAGCGCCTGCCGCACCGCGGCCCCATCGAAGGCCTATATCTGGCCAGCGCCTGGACACGCAACGGCGGAGGTTTTCAGCCGTGCATAGATGCGGGGCACGCGGCCGCTGAAGGCGTTATCGAGGATATGGAAAGAGGAGGTTTTGAAACCACGGCCATCGACGGCCTCAAGGCCTTCTGCGAGAGCCAGGCGGCGGAAGCCCCCGAGGTAGACATCGAGCCCGGCGCGGTCGACAAGTCCATGGCCGGCCTGCATCCGAGGCGTATCTCCCTCAAGGTGTCGGAGGTGATCGAAGAGACGGGGAGCGCAAAGACGTTGCGCCTTACCCCGGCCAGCGGCGAGCTTCCATGGTTCCGTGCGGGGCAGTATATCAACCTCTTCGTGGAGGTGGGCGGCGTCAAGACCTCGCGGCCTTACAGCATAGCCTCCGCGCCGGGGAAGCCTTACTACGACATAACCGTGAGGAGAAAGCCCGGCGGGTTCGTATCGGCATATCTCCTGGACGATGTAAAGCCGGGGGACGTGCTGGAGTCCACGGGGCCGTCCGGCGCCTTCTACCACGAGCCGCTGACCGATGGATCCGACCTGGTGTTCCTGGCCGGCGGCAGCGGCATAACACCCTTCATGTCCATCATGCGGGAGGTCGTGGAAAACGACCTCCCCCTGCACGTGCACCTGCTCTACGGGTCCCGCTACCCCGGGGACATAATCTTCAGCAGGGAACTGGCGCAGATGGGGGCGGAGAACGAGAATATCGACGTGGACTTCGTCATCTCCGAGCCCGGCGAGGAGTGGGCGGGGCTCTGCGGCTTCATCGACGCGGACGTTATCTCCAGCGCCCTGGGGCAGGTAGAGGGAAAAACCTTCTATATCTGCGGGCCGGCCGAGATGTACCCCTTCTGCGAGGGTGCGCTGTCGGTCCTGGGCGTGACCGGGATCCGGGTGAAGAAGGAGGCCTACGGCCCGCCGGATGATGTCACCATGGAGGAGGGATGGCCCGGTATCGCGCCGGACGCCGAGTTCGAGGTGGTCGAGGAAAGTTCGGGTACCATGTTCAAGGCGAAAGTGGGAGAGCCCCTGCTTAATTCCATGGAGCGCGCGGGGCTTACCGTCGAGGCGGTATGCCGTGCGGGTGAGTGCACTTTCTGCCGCACCCGCCTGGTCGCGGGCGAGGTCTTCGCTCCCGCGCGGGTACTCAGGCGCTGGGCAGACGAGCATTTCGGGTACATCCACCCCTGCATGAGCTATCCCCTCTCCGATTTGCGCATACGTCTCTGATTAGACTGGGCGGCGGGCGTGCGGCCCGCCGCCTCCCATATAGCTATGTTCACCGGTGGGTAATGGTTTAAAATACCCTTGTCTCTGGCTGGAAAGGTAGTGGCGGGATAAGGGCGACCCGTAAACAATACAAAAATCCCTGGCCCTTTTCGCGTTTACGGTATGGAAGCAGAAAAGATTAAACTTCTTGCTGATCTGCGCGTTGGGGTGCCGTCGCTTCAGCGCTGTTTTCACGGCTTCCGGTTCGGGCGCGGCGGCGTTTTCACCAAGGCGATGAGCGGGCATGATAATGCCATGTAGGGTTGCAGGAAATAGACCGGCCTGCCTTACCGGTATCCGCTCTCGCTTTCAGGGCGATCCGTTGTGCCGCAGGGCACGTAGATAAAAAGGGGGATTTCCATGGCTGTTAAGGGGTTAAGCGAGCGGGGCAGGCAATTGCTGCTGGATTTTCCTGCCCTCGCAGCCCTGCGAGAGCACGACCGCAAGGGCATCGATGAGGTGATCGCGATAGTCGAAGGTTGCGCGGAGTACAAGAGGGAAGTGGCGCTGCCGAGGGCCCTGGAGCTGGACAGGCGCATGGAACTGGAGCCCGACTACTTCGACTGGGAGATGATGCGGGCTGCCTGTAAATACAATATCTATTCTTTGGCCATCCCCAAGGTTCTGGGCGGCCTGGCCGACAAGTACATGATCACGGGAATGGCCCTCGCGGTGGAGGAGCTGTGCTCGGCCTGCGGCGGCATCGGGCTGGCCCTGGCAGCTCATTCCCTCGGGGTGGCTCCGGTCATCGCGTCGGGCGCCATGGCCCACTGGGATACCGTACTCTACGAGATCGTGGAGGAGGAAAAGAAGGGCAACCCCGTGCTCATGGCCTACGGCATCACCGAGCCCTCGGCTGGTACCGACGTGGAGGAGCCGGAGTTCCTCGAGATGGGGCACATAGCCATGGAGGCCAGGAAGACCAAGGGTGGTTATATCCTCAACGGGCGTAAGTGCTTCATATCCGGCGGCAGCGAGGCGAAGTACTTCACGGTCACCGCGGCCGTCGACCGCAGCCGCCCGCTGGAGACCTGGACCACCTTCCTGGTGGAAAGGGACATGGAGGGGTTCTCGACCCCGCGGGTGGAACTGAAGATGGGGCAGAGGGCCTGCCATGCCGCCGAGCTTCTCTTCGAGGACGTGTTCGTCCCTGACTCGCACGTGCTGGGATACGAGGGCGACGGCATGGCCAACGGCATCCTCATCATCATGGCCGCCTCGCGGGGGCCGGTGGGGGCCATCGCCACCGGCATAGCGCGCGGGGCCTACGAGCACTTCCTGGCCTGGGCCAGGGAGAAGCGAAACGGCAAGCGCCCCATAGACGAGGACCGCATACGCATGGTCCTGGCGGATATGCTGGCGATGATCCAGGAGAACCGCGGCCTCTACTTCAACCACAGCATGTGCGGTGACGCCGTTTTCCGCAATGCCTTTACCCATCCCATCTTCCTATCCTCCTTCCTCGTACCGCGTGCGGTGCGGGCCTCGAAGCCCTATTCCGCCTTTCTCAACTCCTACTACGGCAAGGCTTTCGTAAACATCCTCTTCCGCTATTTCATCAGGGACGAGGAGGTCACCGACATGCTCGCCAAGGCCTCCCTGGCCAAGTTCGCCTGCGCGGACAACACCATGGAGCTGACCTCGCGGGCCCTGGAGATAATGGGCATGGACGACAGCGTGGAGAGGAGATGGGTGGAAAAAGCTTTTCGGGACGCCAAGCTCACCCAGATCTACGAGGGCACCAACCAGCTGAACCGGCTGGCGGTTTTCAACACCGAGATAGCGAAGACGCTCAGGATCGAAGTACCCGGCCCCTTCAAGAAGGGGGTGAGATAGATGATCAAGCTGCCGGACTTCAAGGAAGGGCAGGAATACAGGATACTGCGCGAGACCGCCTCCGCGTACGCGGCCAGAGAGCTGGCGCCACAGGCGGAACAGATAGATCTCAACCCCGACCTCTGGAGGGTCAGGGAAGCCATAGCCAGAGCCGGCGACATGGGCATGCTCGCGGCCTTCATCCCGGAGGAACATGGGGGAGGCGGGCTAGACGGTTATGCCTTCTGCGTAGCCCTGGAGGAGATAGCGGCCGAGGAGGCGGGGATAGCCGCCGCCCTGCTGGCGCATAACGCGGCCCTTCTGCCCGCCGCCCTCGGCGAGCCGGAGGCACTGATAACCGGCGTGGAACCAGACGCCTATCCGGCGTGCCTGGCATTTCCGGGCGAAGTCTCCTACTCCGGGGGGAAGGTGGAAGGGCGGGTGCCTTTCGCTTTCAACGCCCGGGATTGTTCCCTGATCACCCTGCTGCCGACGGGTTCGGGGGGCACGCAGGCGCTCACGGTGCGCGGAGACGCGCAGGGCGTGGAGATAAGGGCGGAGGAGTACCAGATGGGGCTGAAGGCGGCCCGGGCCGGAAGCTTGCGCCTGGATGGCGCCGAGCCGTCCAACGTCATCTCCGGGGGGGACCTGGCGGGAGAAGTCGAGAGGGTGCTCTTCGTGGGACTGGCGGCTGTCGCCACCGGTATATCCCGCAAGGCTCTGCAGAAGGCCTACGCTTACGCGTGCGAGAGGTATCAGGCGGGGAGGATGATCATCGAGCACCAGCAGATGCGCATCTTCCTGGCGGAGATGCTGGTGGCGGTGGAGCAGGGCAGGGCCCAGGTGAAGAAGGCCTGCGAGGACGGGGGGCTGGCTTCCGCCATGGCGGCCTGGCTGCGGGCGACGGAAGCAGCCTGCATGTCGGCCACCAACGGGGTGCAGGTGCATGGAGGCTACGGCTACATGCGCGATTACGGCATGGAGCGCCTGATGCGGGATGCCAAGTACTGCCAGATGTATCCCAGCACGAGCCAGGAGGTCCTGCTGCGACTGTTGGAGATGTCGGAAAGAGATTAGAGGTTGCGATTGACGGGGCGGCGGCGATTAAATACCATGGTATGATACCGGGGTATGTTAGATCTCGCAGGCGCATCATTTTCGTGACTGTCGCCGGGTGAAGGTATAAGCTTTCGCAGTGATGCGATCAAAAGGAGGCTGGGATGGAGGACGTTTATATCATCGGCGTGGGCATGTTCCGTTTCGGCAAGTACGCGGAGAAGAGCATAAAGCAGATGACCGCCGAGGTAATGGACATCCTGCTCGCGGACTGCCCCCTGGACAAGAAGGAGATAGAGGCCGCCTGGTATTCCAATTCATTCTGGGGCATCGTGACCGGCCAGCATTCCATCCGTGGCCAGGTGGCGCTGACGCCCCTGGGCATTCAGGGCATCCCGGTGATGAACGTTGAGAACGCCTGTGCCGGTGCCACCAGCGCCGTCAACGGCGCCTACCTGGGCATAAAGGCGGGCGCTTACGACGTGGCCCTGGCCATCGGGGTGGAGAAGATGTACAACCCCGAGGACAAGCAGGCCATGTTTGAGATGTTCATGTCCAACACCGACGTGGATTTCATCCGCAGCATACTGGCCGCCTTCCAGGCGGATATGGAGAAGAAGGCAGCCGAGGCGAAGAAGGAAGGCAAGGCGCCGGATGGAGACGGCGGAGGAGGCCGCTCCCCCTTCATGGACATCTACGCCATGGCCGCCCGCATGCACATGGAAAAATACGGCACCACACAGCGGCAACTGGCGACCATCGCCGCCAAGAACCATTACCACTCCTCCCTCAACCCCCTGGCCCAGTACCAGATGGACATGACCGTGGATGAGGTGTTGAACGACAGGCCGGTGGCTTTTCCGCTCACCAGGGCCATGTGCGCCCCCATGGGTGACGGGGCCACGGCAGCGCTGCTCTGTTCCGGCAAGGCCCTGAAGAGGTTCCCGGACGCCAGGCCGGTCAAGGTGCTGGCGTCCCAGCTTACCGCGGGATCTATCCCCACGGACGGGACCATGGATCTGATAGGGGAACGGTTGAGCAGGAAAGCCTACGAGGTGGCCGGGCTCGGCCCCGGAGATATCAACGTGGCCGAGGTGCACGACGCGACCGCCTTCGGCGAGCTGCTGCAGTGTGAGGAGATGGGCTTCTGCGGCGAAGGAGAGGGCGGCCCCTTCGCGGAGTCCGGGGCCACCAAGCTGGGCGGCAAGCTTCCCATCAACACCTCCGGAGGGTTGGAATGCCGGGGGCATCCCATCGGCGCCTCGGGCATCGCCCAGTTGGTCGAGCTGGTAACCCAGCTGCGCGGCGAGGCGGGCAAGCGCCAGGTGGAGGGAGCGAGGATCGCCATGGCCGAGAACGGCGGCGGCTTCATCGGCGCCGGCGAGGCGGCCATGTGCGTTCATATATTGGAACGCACCTGAGAGTTGACGCCGCGATAGAATGCATGGCGCAAGCGACAGCGACGCCCGGAGGGAGGCGAGGCGGTGCCCGTGTCTTGAGCTTTCCGAAGGTCAAGACCTGGCACGTGTACGTTCGTTGGGGAAGGTTTCAAATAATTCATCAAGCTGGTCGGGTTTCGGGGTCGGTGCGGGTGATCCAGCAATTCCCCTGGCGGTGGCGGGGATACCGCCCTCAGGGGTGAAGAGTAAGGAGGGATGACATGGGCATGATGGAGATCCTCGATAAGCTCAGCGGACCGGTGCTCAAGATAATCATCAAGAACCGCTGGGGCTATACGGAACAGGAATATCAGAAGGCCCTGGAGCTGGGGCTTCTGCAGGCACTGAACATGGAGTCCATGACCAAGTGGCTGGTGGTCGAGCCCGTGTGCTCCAGCCACTGCTCGGGCCTGCATAACGAGGGCAGGCCCCTATATTTCAGCCCCATGGGGATGCTGATCCCCCACAAGTGCCCTCCGCAGGTATGCATCCACGGGCTCTCACAGCTCTCGCCGGTGATCTACAGCTACTACGACCACATGATGCAGGGCAAGGACCCCAACGACATGCTTTTCGATCATGTCACCTGTACCGACGCCGGCCTGGAGCTGGGCGGTCTGGGGGAGAACATGTTCAGGATAAGGCTGGAGAAGATGCCCCTCCTGGAGTTCGCCCGCTTCATGATGGGCATGGCCCCATACCTGTTCGTGAAAAACAAGCTGGCCAAAGGGGAATGCCGGGCGGTGAAGGACGCCCCCACCAGCGGTGGTCCGGAACCGGACGAGTTCATGCGGGCGCTTCCCATTGGCGAGGGAGAGCTGGAGGCGTTTCTGGCTTCCCCCAAGCGCGTGCGGCGCCTGCGCTCCATCGAGGAGTTCAAGGACCACCACATCGTGATCAAGGTGGTATCCTCGCGCGCCTGTATCGCGGGCCACAAGGAGGGCGACGAGTTTCACCTGGACGCTCTCGGGAGGGTGCTGCAGCCGGAGGGCGGCGAGGGGATATGCATCATGGCGCTGGCCAAGATCTGGTGGCGGGTGATGCTCATGATAGAGAGGATGGCCGAGGGTGGGGAGTTGGAGAGCAAGCTCTTCGACCTGCCCATGAACTGTTACGGGGCCGGCCTTCCACTGGGGGCCTGCGGCGAGATCATGATGAAGGTGGAGGTCCGCCATATATAAGGACGTTTTGACAGAATGCATCGCGTAAGCGACAGCGCCGGCCGGAGGGCGGCGCGGCGGTGCCTGTGTCTTGATCTTCCCGAAGGTCAAGACCTGGCACGAGTATGTATCGGAAGAAAGCTCGCGGTAAAGGGTTAGAGATCGAGAGGGGGAGACATGGCTTTTGAGAAGTTCAAGCACACTTACCTTCCGGCAGAGCCAGAAGTGTGGTCCAATTCGAAGATAATCATCGACGAGGAGAAGTGCAACGGGTGCAGCAACTGCGTGTCAGCCTGCCCCGCTGCATGCCTGGAGATCGTCGATAAAAAGGCACGCGTGGTGGAAGGCGTGGTCTGCCTGTCCTGCTCCGCCTGCGTGTCTCATTGCGAAAGGGATGCGATATCCATGCAGGGCTTCTACAACGTGGAGGAGGGCCTTTTCAAGACCATGCTCCTTCACCCCGATGACGGGTACCCGAATCTTCCGGAGGTGGAGGGTATAGAGGGGATGACGCCGGTGGAGGAGGTCATCTACAAGCGCAGGAGCAACCGGTTGTTCTCCAAGAAACCCGTTTCGGATGAACTGGTGCGCCGCGTCATAGAGGCGGGGCGCTTCGCGCCCTCGCACGGAAACAATCAGCCGTGGAGTTTTATCGTCATCAACGACCGCGAGGAGATGGACAAGATCGCGGACAAGATGGACCCCATGTACCGCCTGGACACCGCCTTCTTTTTCTCCGGCAAGACGAACCCCATTACCAGGAAGATCCTCTCCGTCATGAGCTATTTCGCGCCGCCCCTGATGGATCAGAGGGGCCAGACGGGGGGCAAGGCCATCCTCAAGCCCAAGGACGTGTTCATGGGTGCTCCCTGCCTGATCGTGATACTGGGGGACAAGCGGGGGATCAGTAACATGGACCTCGACTGCGGTATCTGCGCCCAGAACATGATCCTTGCCGCCCACTCCCTGGGCCTGGTTACCTGCTACCTGGGTTTTCTTGCCGCCGCCGCTCAGCTAATGCCCTGGCTCAGCAGATACCTGGGTGCAAGGTGGCCGTACAAAGTGGCCATGGGCATTGTCTTGGGATACCCGCGCGTGAACGCAGACAGCATGGTGAAGAGGGAGCTGCCGCGCATCACCTGGCGCAAGGGCGGCAAGAGTTGGACGGAGTTGCCTTAGGCTGCGTTCCCGAGACCGGGGTGTGTAATCGAGCCAGGTGCTCTAGAGGCCCGAGCCCGGGGGTAACGATCCTCGCTCAGCACTCGCAGGGTGCATATCCCGGGCAATTCCTACTCTTGAGCATACTGCTCGCGAAGGTCGCTTCGGATCGACCCCCGGTTCTCGGGCTGGGGGCAGCGCAGACGAATGGCTCATGACCGTGACCGGGTCTCGGGAAGTGTCTTTTTTATAGTCGACACCCGGAAGGGATTTCAATCAATTAGCCGCTTCTATGCCCGGATGGCTGCGACCGACCTGGTAGTTCCCCGGGCTGGGAGCAGCGCAGACGAGGCGCTCATTACCAGACGCCGGGTCTTGGGAAGTGTTTTTGTATTGGCGACACCCGGGCGATCTCTGCCGTTCGGTGCCATTGAATATGCATGTAGGGGGGAAGTTCTTTCACCATAATGCTGCAAGCGTTATGGTATCTATAGTGTATAGGGCTCGTGGGGATGCTTATCCCGGCCGAGCCTGAAAATGAAAAAGCTGTAGGGGGAGGTCTTGGGAATGGGTCTTATGGAGAGCATCGAGGAGAAGAACCCGCAGGCGTACATGCTGCTGCAGCTGCTATCCAACTCGAAGACGCTGGCGCGCATCGCGCGGGGGGTCAAGGGTTCCGGTTTTCTGAAGCACCGGGGGATGTTCTCGGGGCTACTGGAGATGAGGGCGGAGGAGAGCCCAAACCGCATCGGGCTGATCTTCGACAACGGGGGCCTCTACGATGACGACCGCCTCACCTATGCCCAGCTCTTCGGCAACTCCGTCAGGCTGGCCCGGGGCCTGCGGGAGGCGGGCTTCGAAAAAGGCGACAAGATCGCCATGGTCATGCGCAACCACCCCGACTTCGCCTATGCCCTGGCAGCATGTTCCATGCTGGGCATGGTGCTCGTCCCCATCGACCCCCGGGCGCGGGGTGAGAAGCTGGCCTACCAGCTGGGGGATTCGGACGCGCGCGCGGTGATAACCACGGCCGACCTCTTGCCGGGCGTGGACAGGGCGGCGAAGGAGGTGGAGAGGCTCGACAAGGTCTACCTGAGCATGAAGCCCGATGCCGACCCGGCCCTGGCATCCAGGTACCAGACCGTAAACGAGCTGCTGGACAGGCCCGGGGTCTACGGCATAGACGACAGGCAGGACGACCTAAAACTCCCGGTGCAGATCATTTACACCTCGGGCGTCACCGGCAATCCCAAGGGGGTGGCGCTCAATTCGGCCCGCAATGCCATGTATTGCCTGCTGGGGTACCTGGTCTGGGATTACCGAGAAAACGACATGCCTTACACCGGACTGTCTCTCGCCCACGGCAACGCACAGGCGGTGACCCTCTTCCCGGCGCTCTCCATGGGTATCCCCGCGGTGATCGGCCAGCGCTTCACCAAGAGCGGCATCTGGGACGTGTGCCGCAAGCACGGCTGCACCACCTTCTCGCTGCTGGGAGGGATGATGTCCGGTATCTACAACGAGCCGCCCCGGCCCGATGACGCGCATAACCCGGTGCGCATGGTCATCTCCGCGGGCACGCCGCGAGCCATCTGGGAGGATTTCGAGCGGCGCTTCCGGATGCGCATACTGGAGTGGTACGGGGCCATAGAGGGAGGTTTTGCCTACCGCCCCGTCGACGAGGGGCCGGTAGGTTCCTTCGGCAAGCCGCTTCCCGGCCTGGTGGAGATGAAGGTGGTGGACGAGCAGGACAAAGAGGTACCGCCAGGTGTGAGCGGCGAACTCATAAGCCGCATGCTCACCGGCACATCGGTGGAGTATTACAAGAAGCCGGAGGCCTCGGCCGAGAAGACCCTGGGGGGATGGCTGCGCTCCGGAGATATCGTCCATCGCGACGAGCAGGGCTGGTTCTTCTTCGATTACCGCAAGGGCGGCGCCCTGCGCCGTGCGGGCGACTTTATAAAGACCGACCTGGTGGAGAAGGTCATCGGCGAGCACCCCGACGTGTCCGAGGTATGTGTCTACGGCGTACCCGCCGCATCCGGAGCCCCGGGGGAGAGCGACCTGGTGGCCGCGGTGGTGCCCTTCGCGGGAGGGGAGATAGACGCCGCCTCGGTTTTTAAAGCGGCTCTAGATGGATTGGAGCGCAACTCGGTGCCCTCTTATATACAGGTGGTGGAGGAGATACCCAAGAGCCCTTCGGAGAAATACCTCGACCGCATGCTCCGGGAGGCCTTCAGCCCGGGCGCGGACAACGTCTTCGCACTGGATTAGGGCAGGCCCGGGATTGCAGGCGTGGAAGTCTCTCGAGCTGCGGGGTCAAGTGGGCTCTTCAGGCATACAGGGTTCACCGCGACGGATCATGAACAGATAATGCTGATGCACCGGTTGTCAGCCGGAACGAAGGAGGTGCTGCGGGTTTAAGCAGGACCCACCTCGACCCTGAGGTCGCCGTCCTCTGCCAGTTCCCACTCGACGAGACCCTTTCCCGTAAAGACAACCTCGGGTCAGCGCGAGGGCGTGAGGCTTTCAAACAGGAGATCGGAGAGTTTCTCGCAGGTGGCGACGAGGTCGAAGGTGCCGTTCGCCATGCACCAGTGGTAGATCTGGCCCCGGAAGCAGTTGATGAGCATGATGGCCAGCTCCTCGCAGGCGAGGTCGTCGCGTATCTCCCCCCTCTCCTGGCCTTCCCTTATCAGGTCGTTGGTGATCTTGTACAGGAAACGCCTTCCGTCCGCGAGGTAAGGCCTGCGCATGTTCGGCGCGATCTGGGAATGATAGACGACTTTCATCATGGTCACCCCGAGGTCGGACATGAGTTTTATCGCCTCGCGGTTGAAGATGCGCAGTCTCTCCACGCTGCTCTCCAGGCCGGAGATATCCTGCGCGACCTTGATGTAATGCTCGTCCATCTGTTTGAACTCTTCCAGGATGATCTGGTCCTTGGACTTGAAATGGTTGTAGAAGGCTCCCTTGGTCACCCCGACCTTCTCGCAGATGTCGTCTATGGTCACCTTGTCGTAACCGCGCTTGGCGAAGAGAGAAATGGCGGTGTCGAATATCGCCTGCCGTGTCTGCATGCCCTTTTCTATCCTGGGCGTTACCCTTTTTTTTGCCATTCTTATCTCCGGTCGAGTCTGCGTCCCATAAGCGGTTTCCCCGTCTTCGCCGCCGCGCACAGGCTTTGACCTTATGGAGGGACCGGGGCTTTTTCAGATACCGCCATGCTAGATAAATACTATGGTATCCTACTCGGGTATGCAATATAGGAAGGGCGTTGCGGCCTGGTTTATCTGGAGGATGGAAATGGGTGTTGAGCTCGCGAGATCGGCGGTCATCACCGGAGGGGCTTCCGGGATCGGAAGGTCATACGCTCTCGCCTGGGCTCGCAGGGGATGGAGATTGGGGATAGCGGATACCGGGACGGCGGAGGCGGAAAGCACGCTTGCCGAGATCGATAGATATGGCGGACAAGGAGAGTTCTACCGCTGCGACGTGAGGAGCCTGGGGGAAGTCCAGGCGATGGCGGGCCATTTCTTCGATACCTGGGGCGAGGTGGGGGTGCTGGTGAACAACGCGGGGGTATTCGGAGCGGGTGCCGTAGGGGAAACACCTATCGAGGATTGGAGAAGGATAATCGACGTCAACCTGTGGGGAGTGATAAACGGATGCCATGCCTTCGTCCCCGGGATGAAGGAGCAGGGCTTCGGGCATATCGTGAACACGGCATCCGCCGGAGGCGTGATATCCACGCCCGAAACCGCACCCTATAACGCATCCAAGGCGGCCGTCATAGCCATCTCCGAGACCATGAGGTCGGAGCTGTCACGTTACGGGATAGGGGTCACCGTGGTATGCCCCACTTTTGTCAACACCAACCTGCTTTCCACCATGACCGTCACCGCCGGTACGGCAATAAAGGATATAGCCGGTTCTGCCTTCGAGCACTCAAGGATGGGCGCGGGAGAGATCGCGGAGAAGGTGTTAAAGGCGGTGGACAGAAACAGGTTATACGTGTTTCCCCAGCTTTCGGCCAAAGTGCTGTGGGCGAACAAGAGGCTGTGGCCAAGCCTGTACTTCTCGATTCTTTCCTTCCTCTACCGCCACGAGATGGCGGAGCCCGTGTTTACCTGGCTGGCGGAGAAGGGCATGGTCTAGAGCCGGCGCGTTTTATCCGGGTCCGCTTGAGGATCGCCCGCCCATCCTGCCGTGAAAAAGCCCCAACACGTCCAGGGACCATCTCCCGGGCTCGTATATGATCATGTAGTCCTGCGGGAAATAGACCCATGCCAGCGGGCTAAGGCTGAGGAGTGCCTGTCTCAGTTCCAGGGCCAGCGGGTGCTGCTGGCCGAGCCTGATTTTCAGCTTCTCGCCTCCCGGCGAGAACCCGAACCGTTTGAACAGGACCCTGGCGTACTCGGTCATCAACTGGCGGTCGCGGTAAAAACAGGCCTGGGCGTGCAGCGTGTAACCCCTGCTCAACTCGTAGGTCTTTATTTTCTCGGCTTGCAGGGTGAGGATCTCCTCGCCGCGGTCCATCGCCGCGTAGGTTATACGTTTGCCGTCCTCCTCCCAGGAGAGGTCGGCGGCGAACTTGGGCATGCCGAAGGCCTCGTAGCCGACCTTGTAGGAGATATAGGAATCGTCGGGGATGCGCCATACGTACCAGTACTGCACTC
This sequence comes from uncultured Actinomycetota bacterium, assembly GCA_964462595.1. Lineage (GTDB taxonomy): Bacteria > Actinomycetota > Geothermincolia > Geothermincolales > RBG-13-55-18 > SURF-21. The sequence goes on along the minus strand of CAYWXM010000072.1, from coordinate 50,622 downwards.
CCCTCAATACCGCCTGGCGGAAGATCTCGTAGCCGGGCATCACCTTTAACGGGGACAGGAGCCCTATGTGCTCCGGGTTTCTTATCGGGGTGACGATGAGGATGGAGTTATAGGGCTCGATGTCGGTATCCGCGCTTTCGATGGCCGTGATATAGAGCAGGGAAACGCCGGGCAGCACCTGCACGGGCCGGAGGGAGGGATCGCGCGGCAGCAAAGACTTCAAGGCACGGTATTTCGCCGGGAAGATGCCCAGGAATCCGCGTTGCTCGCGGTAAAATATCGGCCATTTGCACTCGTATCCGTCCTCGTCATGATAGGCGAATTGATTGATGCCGGCGAAGAAATCCTTTCCCCACTCCTCCTCCAGCGCCTTCATCTCGGCGAAAGTGGGCATCCTGTCGAAGTTTCTCCTTCTTTCCATCATATCCTCCTTAACTGGTATCCACCCTTGTGCCGCGATATCATCCCGTTGCCGACGGGCAGCCTTATCGAACGATGCGGCGCGGATCAGCTGCGAGGAGAGCCACCGGGACCAGGCAGGAGCGGAAAGCGATGGCGCCCGATGCCCTGCCGGCGAGGCCCGCGGGCGTTTTTCCGCCCTTGCGAGAAGGCAGGATTACCGCGTGCTTGACCGGCGTTCAGCGATTAGATACTATGGTATCCTACTTGGGTATGCGAGGCAAACGGGAACCGTTCGGCTAGTCGGCTTGATTCTGAAAGGGGTGCGTGCCATGCCGATTTTCAAGGACACTGACTTCATGTACGAGGTCCTGGGCAAGCTGTTCACCAGGCTGCTCGAGAACGAGGAGGTCAGCAAGAAGTTCAACGACGAGAACATCAACGTGCAATTCGTCATCAACGACCCCGATGGCGAGATCTGGTTGCTGCACGGTGCCGACAAACCCTCGCTGGCCCTGGGCGAAACCGACGCCGAGGGGACTGTGGTCATGTGGCTGGCCGGAGACGACTGCCATAACTTCTGGCTGCAGAACCTCAAGTTGCCCGTGGCCCTGGCCAAGCGCAAGGTAAAGGCCAAGGGGCCCATGGCCAAGATCCTGGGCATGCTCCCGTTGCTCAAGCCGGCCTACGAAGCATATCCGTCTATCTGCGAGGAGTACGGCCTCCCGCTGTAGCGGACGCTTGCGGGATGCAGGCGGGTAGCAGGGACTCTTGACCGGCGTTGTACTTTTCCCCTATGTGAGGAGGCGTTACGTCATGGAAAGGAAGTTGAGGGAGTACGAGGAGAGGAGGCTCGAGAGCGTAAAGCTGGCGGCAAAACTGCTTCTCGCATCGGCCACCACCTCGCCACGGGTGGGCGGGGTGGACGAGATAAGCATACAGGTGCTGGACGAAAAGGATGCTATCGAGGATCTGGCCATCACCGTGGACAAGATGGCGGACGACAATCCCCGCTGGGATTTTTTCCACTCCGACGCGGTGCAGGTGCATGACTCCGACGTGGTTATGATCATCGCCGACCGCCGTTCCGGGCACGACCCCATGGACTCCAACTGCAACCTCTGCGGCCACATGCTCTGCGACATGTGGCGGGAAGCGGAGCGCCTGCCGGACGAGCCCTCGGTGGCTTTCCGGGGCCCCTTCTGCCTGCTGCGGTCAATGAACATGGCCTACGCCCTGAATGGCGCCGTGACCCTGGCGCGCCAGCTGGGCATCGACCATGCAATCAAGATGTCCGCGGGAGCGGCCGCGCTGCGCATGGGCCTGTTGCCCTACAGGTGCGGCATAGCCCTGGGTTTCCTGGCCTCGGTGACGGAGAAGAGCCCCTATGCGGACCTGCCCAGGAAATGGGCGGAGTTCAACAACGAGACCCTGCAGGACCGCCTGATCAACCGGCTCTTTCCGACCTTCCGGTCCATCTACTGTTAGAAGGGGGTGAGGAGCATGGCGATAATCGGCAGGGATGAATTACTCAAAGGCGGCCTGGACCGCGCGGTGGAGCTCATGGCGGTAGCCGCCAACACCGCGCTCAAGTTCGGGCATCCCAATATCAGGATGACGGCCATAGGCCCGGAGGAGTTCTTGGAGCTGTCGGGGTATTGCGAGGGCGTGGCCGAGGTCTCCCCCCTCTTCAACCGCGACGGCCGCAGCTACCCGGACCTGGCCGCGGGTGACACCCGTGCCCTGCTCATCGGGGCAAAGAGGAAATCGGTGTATAACTTCGACTGCGGCGCGTGTGGCTTCCGCACCTGCGAGGAGCTGAACAAGGCCGAGGAGGTGGAGTCGTTTATGAACGGCCCCTGCTGCCATTTCGTGGTCTACGACGTGCACATGGCCGCCAACGCAGCAGCCTCGGTGGCCCACTACATGGGCTTGCACTGCCGCGTCTTTATCACTGTGGGGGTTTCCGCTCAGGCCTGCGAGTTCATCGAGGACGTGGACTTCGCGGTGGGCGTAGGCGTCAGCTATCAGGCGAAGAACCCCTTCTTCGACCGGCATAAGTACTACACGCAGGAGGAATGGGAAGAGCATTTCGCACGCGAGTTCCCCTCTTTCACCCGCCGCTTCATGGGTGCGGTGGAATAGGAGACGGCTGGCGGGATCGAGTGATGAAAGGGGGATGATCATGGGCGAGAAGAACCCGGCCCTGATGTCCAACATGCTTGAGATGAGGCTGGAGGAGAACCCGGACAAGGTGGGGTTGATATTCGAAAACGGCGGGCTTTATCCGGACGAGCAGCTCACGTACAGGGATATAACAGCCAGCACCTTCAAGATAGCCAGAGCCTATAAGGACCTCGGCCTCAGCCAGGGAGACGCGGTCGCGACCTTGATGCGAAACCATCCCGAGACGGTGTATAGCATGAGCGCCTCCACCCTGCTGGGCACCATCACCGTGCCCATAGACCCGCGGACGAAGGGGGAGAAGCTGGGGTACATGCTGCAGGACTGCAAGGCAAGGGCGGTGATCACCACCGCGGACCTGCTGCCGGAGGTGGAGGCCGTCGCCAGGGATATCAAGGGCATCGAGAGGATATGGCTCAACCTCAAGCCGGACGCCGACCCTTCCCTGGCGGGTAAGTACCCCACCATCAACGAGATCCTGGCCGGGCCCGACGTCTTCGAGCTGGAGGGCAGGGTGGACGACCCCAACCTGCCCATGGCCATCATCTACACCTCGGGGGTCACCGGCAATCCCAAGGGTGTGGTGATCAAGTCCACCCGCACCGCGATGTTCGCACAGCTGGCCCCCACACTGATCTGGAAGTACACGCCGGAGACGGTCATCTATACCGGCCTGTCCCTCACTCACGGCAATGCCCTGGCGATCAGCCTCCTGCCCGCACTGGCCATGGGCATACTGGGGGTCATAAGCCAGCGCTTCACCAAGAGCCGCATCTGGGACGTATGCCGCAAGTACGGTTGCACCACCTTTTCGCTGCTGGGCGGGATGATGGCGGGCATCTATAACGAGCCGCCGAAGCCCGACGACGCAGACAACCCGGTGGAGGTGGTCATCAGCGCCGGCACCCCCGCGCCCATCTGGGAAGCCTTCGAGAAGAGGTTCGACGTGAAGATCCTGGAGTGGTACGGCGCGATTGAGGGCGGCTTCGCCTACAAGCCCATCGGCGAGGGGCCAATAGGCTCGTTCGGCAAGCCCCTGGAGGGGCTGATGGAGGCCGTCGTGGTGGACGAAGACGACAACGAGGTGCCGGCCGGGGTAAGCGGCGAGCTGCTCATGCGCGCCGCGAACGTCAAGCCGGAGGTGGAGTACTACGGTAGGGAGAAGGACTCGGAGGCCAAGACGCGCGGTGGCTGGCTGCGCACCGGCGATATAGTGCACAAGGACGAGGAGGGATGGTTCTTCTTCGACTATCGCAAGGCGGGCGGGGGCCTGAGGCGGGCGGGGGACTTCATAATCCCCTCATACGTGGAGAAGGTCATCGGCGAGCATCCCGACGTCTCCGAGGCGTGCGTCTACGGCGTGCCCGCAGCTTCCGGTGCCCCCGGGGAGAGCGACCTGGTGGCGGCGGTGGCGCCCTTCGAGGGCAGGGCTATCGACCCGGCGTCCGTCTTCAAGACGGCAAGGGAGGGACTGGAGCCGAACTCCGTTCCCTCGTACGTCCAGGTGGTGGAGGAGATCCCCAAGAGCGCCTCGGAGAAATACCTCGACCGCGTGCTCAAGGACCAGTTCTCGGAAGGCGCGGACAACGTGTTCAAACTCGAGGACTATAAATAACCGTAAAAGTAAAGGGGGTCAGGTCTTGTTTTTTGCATACCAGGGTATGTAATGACAATAAATGTTAAATAGCGATCATACAAGCAGCCTTTTCGTGGACAGCAGCACGAACAGAAATATGGAAAAACAAGACCTGACCCCGCTAACAAGGGGGTAAAAGTTGAGCTACATGGACCTGAACAGCAGCATCACCAAGGTGCAGAAGATGAACCGCGACATGGTGCATACTTTCGCCGCGGAAGTCCTGCGCCCCGCCAGCCTGGACCTGGACAAGCTGGACCCCGAGGAAGTCATCGCGAGGGAATCAATATTCTGGGATGTCCTTAAGAAGGGCTACAAGATCGGCATGCACAAGATACTGCTGCCGGAGATCTATGGAGGCGGCGGTTTCTCACCCCTCGAGGTGCACATGCTCTTCGAGGAGATAGCCTGGGGGAGCGTGGATTTCATGATCGCCTTCGGAGTGGCATGTTTTCCGGCCTTCATCGCCAGCATGGTGCCCACGGAGTTCCTCAGCGAGAACATCATCATCCCCTATTGCGAGGACGAGGAGGCGAGCATCATAGGATGCTGGGCCATAACGGAGCCCGACCACGGGTCCGACACCCTGGGCCCCTACACGGAACAGTTTTCGGAACCGGATATCGCCAAGACCGCCTGCCGGGCCACCCTGGACGGCGACGACTACGTCATCAGCGGCACCAAGGCGGCATGGGTATCATGCGGCACCATCGCCACCCATGCTTGCGCCTATCTGACCATCGAACCGGAGATGGGCATGGCCGGCGGCGGCATCTGCATAGTGCCTATGGACCTGCCGGGCGTTTCACGCGGCAAGCCATGGAACAAGTTGGGTCAGCGCGCCCTCAACCAGGGGGAGATCTATTTCGACAACGTGAGGGTTCCCAGGGAATACATGATCGTGGACGAGGAGAGCTACGAGGCCATCCTGGATATAACCCTTTCCACCGCCAACGCCAGCATGGGCGCTTTCTTCACCGGCGTGGCGCGGGCCTGCTACGAGGAGGCTCTCGCCTACTGCAAAGAGCGGGTGCAGGGCGGGAAGAAGCTCATCGAGCACCAGCTGGTGCGCTTCAAGCTCTTCCACATGTTCAAGCAGGTGGAGGCGTGCAGGGCTTTCTCCCGGGCGGTGATGGATTTCAACTTCAACACCAACCCGCCTTTCACGCATTATTCCATCGCCTCCAAGGTGTTCTGCACCCAGGCGGCGTTCGAGGTGGCCAACGAGGCGGTGCAGCTCATGGGGGGCTTCGGCCTGTCGAAGGAATCGACCATAGAGAAGCTGTTCCGCGATGCCCGCGCGGGAATGATCGAGGACGGCTCCAACGATTACCTTGCCCTGGTGGCGGGCGAGGCCATCGTCAACGAATAGTATTCGACAAAGCGGGGTAGAGCTCAGGTCTTGAACCAGGCTCGGCTTTGGGCCAGAGATCCCCTTGCGGGGATTCAAGATCTGAGCTCTGGCCCCATGTTATCGGCATCTTCCGCCCGGACCCGCTTGAGTTCGCGCGACACCTTGAGTATCACGGCGGTGATGGGCACGGCGAGGATGGCCCCGAAAATCCCGGCGAATACCGCGCCCAGCAGGGTCACCAGCAGCGCGACCAGCGGGTGAAGCTGCAGTGTCTTGCCGTAAGCGACGGCCTGAACCGGGTTCTGCATCACGGTGTGGATGAGGATCACCAGCACCAGCATGATGATCCCGGCGGTCAGGCCCTGTGACGCCAGCGCTATCATGACGGCGAAAGCGCCCCCTATATAGCCTCCAAAAGATGGTATGAAACAGGTGATGAAGCTGACCAGGGCGATCGCTCCCACCAGGGGCACGCGCAGGATAAGGGACACCACGACGACCAGAATCGTATCCACGGTAGCGATGATGGTGGTGCCCTTAAAATAACCCCTGATGGATGCATAGACCTCGTTCATGATGATGTCGCCGGTGCGGCGCGGGACCCCCATGTGCCCGGAGACCCAGTCCTTGATGGCGCCATCGTCGGCGAGGATGAACATGAGGATAAAGAAGCCGATGAAGGCCCCGACGAGGAACGAGGTCAGGCCGTGCACGCTTCCCGCCACCTCTTTCGCGATACCGCTGGTGATTGAGGGCCAGGCTTTCTCTATCTGCTCCTGCACCCACCGGGCGAAGCCCCCGCTGACCTCGAGGTTGTCCAGCCAGGCCTGTATTTTATCCACGCCTTTCTCGACCTGGTCCTCGATGGCGCTGGCCTGGGTGGTGATACCGTAAACGATCACGGCCAGGAAACCCGCTATCACGAGCACGATGATTATCATCATGAACAGGGTCGCCAGCCATCTCGGGATGTGGTGGCGGGTCATGAAATCCACGAACGGCTCCAGCAGGATACCGATAATAATCGCTATCACCAGCGGTATTACCACCTGGTGGGTTTTGGAATAGGCAAGCCCGAAGACGACGAGGGCGCCGACTATACCCAGGAACATCCAGCTCGACATGCCCCATCGCCACAGAAAGGACTGCTCCCTCTTTGCTGGTCCGCCCCTTTCTTTTTCCAAGATCACCTGCTCCTTCGGTGCCCGGCATGCTCCGCGCCGGTGCCGGCTCCCTGTGACTCAGCTACCGCCAGCCGCTGGCATGCCGCGATCGGCCATGACGCTAGATTTATCGGGCGGGCCAGGCGATTGCATTAGAGTTTGAAGCGCAGCTTGGCGGCTGACACCGCTTCCTCGGACAGGTACATGTCAGCGGCGAAGAGCTTGCCCAGTTGAGGGTAAGAAGAGAGCTCCAGGTATTCCAGGCGCCGGGCCACCCCCTCGGCTTCGGAACGCGCGCGCTCCGAGAGGAGCATCGAGCGCGCTCCCGCGCCGGCGGCGTTCCCGACCTGGTTGACGATATCCGGGGATATGGGGGGGAGCAGCGATATGTAGATGGCGGCGGCGGGGTCGATATAGGTCCCGAAAGCCCCGGCCAGGATGACTTCCTTGAGATCTGTGTGGATTATCTCCGCCTCGGCCAGCAGAGCATCCACTCCGGCGCGTATGGCTCCCTTGGCCTTCTGTATCTCGCGGACGTCGTTCTGGGTGATCGCTACGCCATCGCGGCTTTCGCCGTCGGGCAGGGCGAGGTAATAGGCGAGCTCGCCGTCCCTGCGATCCACCCTGGAGGTGCCCTCCATCATCCTCCCACCTGCGTCTATGGCCCCCACCTGGACCATGGCGGCCAGCGCCGAGAGGATGCCCGAGCCGCAGATCCCCAGGGGTGGCGCATCCCCGATGATCGAGAGTTCCGGCTCCCCGCTTGCGGGATCGATGACCATGTCTTCGATGGCTCCATGTGCGGCGCGCATGCCCTGGCTGAGTCCACCGCCCTCGAAGGCGGGGCCAGAGGCGCAAGAGCAGCAGCGCATGCGCCCGCCCGCGTGCAATGCCACCTCGGTGTTGGTGCCTATATCCAGCAGCAGGCTGGGCTCCGGCCTCTCCCACAGCCGGGCCGCGTAAACCGCCGCCAGGTGATCGGAGCCGACGTAGCCGGCGATGGGGGGAGGCAGGTAGACGAGCCCGGCAGGGTTGAAAGCCAGACCGAGTTCCCCCGCCCTTACCTCCAGGGGAAGATCCGTTGCGGGGATGTACGGGCTCATGCCGAGCTGGGCCACGGGCAGCCCGAGAAAGAGGTGATGCATGGCGGTGTTTCCCACCAGAACCGTCTCGTAGATATCCTCCGGCCAGCGGGCGGATTCCCCGCACATGGCGGCGAGGTTGTCGCCTATGCCCCGCGCCACCACTTCACCGAGGAGGGAGGGGTCCTTATCCATCGCGAACTGGATACGGGTTATGATGTCCTCCCCGTAGGGGACCTGGGGATTGAGGAAGCCACGGTTTGACAGCAGGCTCCCGTCCGCCAGGTCGTAGAGGAAGACGGCTATCTTGGTGCTGCCGAGGTCCACGGCGACCCCCAGGGGACTGCGCTCGCGGGCAAGAAGCCCGAGCAGCTCGCCGCGTCGGGTAACCGCCCTCACCACGCCGCGGTTTTCGCGCAGGGTCGGGGGAAGCCCTTTTAATGCCGCCAGGCATGCATGCCGCACTTCCGCCTCCGGGGCCGTTGCCCGCAGGGCGTCCAGGACCCGCTCCAGGTCAGAACCGGGATCGCCGGGCAAGTCGGGGATCTCAACCTCGAGGTCGTGGCAGCGCACCGCCGGCTCCAGATCTTTCACCCCCAGCTCGCTTTCCAGCTGCAACCTCTGGCCCGAGGTGAGGGAAGATGCCGGTATATATATAGACAGGTCGCCCTCCGGGCAGGCCTGGCAGGCCAGCCTCTCGCCCCGCTCGAGCTGTTCGCCCGAGAAATAGTCCTTCTCCTGCGCCGTGGGCTCGCTGACTTTACCCTCCAGGATATGGATACGGCACTTGCCGCAGGTGCCCATACCCCCGCATATGCTTTCCACCTCTATGCCGGCGCCGTGCAGGGTGGCAAGCAGGTCTTCGTCTCCGCTGGAGGACAGCCGCAGACCTTGTGGCTGTACGGTTATAAGATATTCCACGCGCTCCCTCTCCCTCGCTTGATCATTTCATCATTTAAGCCGGATTAGATTATATCAATCGCGAGGAGTTCAATCCCCCTGTGCGCTTGTCCCGGAGGGCAAGCTGATCCAGCCGGCCCCGGCCGCGAGGGTTAAAAAACCGGTGGGGCTGACGCTCAGGCCGTCTCCCGGGAAGCCGGCTCCTCCTCTTCCGGAGCGGCCGTTTTCTCCTCCTGTGGTGCACCCTCCGCTGGACCGCGTCGCGGTACCCTGCCGATATCGCGCATGACGAGGATGAACGCGGCTCCCCCCACCAGCAGGCCGAGATAGAAATCGATAAAGCGCCAGATAAGGGTGAGCAGCCCCGCTACGCCGACATCCGCGAAAATGCTCTTATACACGTACAGGAAGCCTACCTCCCCGATGCCGCTTCCCCCGGGGGTGGGGACAAAGGGCATGAGGATGTGCACCACCAGTTGCGCCACGACTGCCTGCCAGAAAAAGGAACCGTAGCCCAGGCCCACTACGGCCACGGGAATGGCCAGAAAACCGGTGAACCAGTAGAGCAGGGTCAGGATGACCACCACGGTGAGCTTCGCACCGCCTATACGCGCAAGCTGCCTGAGGGATTCCGCGAAAGCCTGTATCTCGGAGGACAGGCGCTCGAGGAAACGGCGGTACCACCCGCGCCTGCGCAGAAAGGCGGGGGAGTGATCGAGCAGGGTCCGCCCCACCGTGGCATGGGGCCGCAGGATGGCCCATAAGACGAGCGCCAGGTAGATCAGCCCGACGGCCAGGGCGGAGAAGAGGACTCCGCGTACGGACACGGAAAGGTCGATGTAACTTCCGCTTATCCAGATGGCGAAGGGAAAGAGGAGCATGAGCAGGGCGGTGGAGATGCAGGCGCCGAAGGAGACCACCGCGATCGCCTCGCCCGCGCCCAGCCCGTACTCGTAGAGGAAGAACATCTCTCCCGTGACCCCTCCCGCTCGCAGCGGGGTGATGAGTCCCATGAAATAACCCGCGTACACCGTCTTGACAATATTGCGCACGGGCACTCTCCTGCCGGCGCATCCAATTAGCAGCCTCATGCGTAAAACCGACCACAGCCATCTCCCCAGGGAGAGCGCGGCGGCCAGGACGAGGAAGCCGGGCGAGAGGTCGGAAAGGGCTGAGAAGGTATCCCGGTCCAGGGTGGCCAGCGAGATGACGATGAGGGTGGCGGCGGAGAGGGCCAGGGCCATGATTAAGCCGCGCCGCAACCTGGAGCGGTCCAGCGAACCCCGTTCATCCGGTGGCATCTTACCGTCCATAGGGGCATTTTACTCTATGCCGAAGCGGTGGTTGATGGTTTACGGGCAGGGGATGAGTTGGCTCATGGTGTGGAGGTCACTTTCCCCCTGATAATAGCAATTAAGGCGAGAAAATGCTGGCGCTGACACCGTGCGATAGGGCGGTGGCTGAAAGGGAAAAATAGAATAGCGATCCTGAGGCGGCCGCCCGGAAGGGAGGCCGCAGGCTTTAATGGGAGATGGTAGATATGGTGGGCATAAAAGATGCCGCCGCGCAAGGAGAGGAGAAAAGGGAAAGCGGAGCCAAGGTAGTGGTCAACGTGGGCGGTATGACCTGCGCAACCTGCGCCACCAGGGTGGAGAAAGCGCTCAAGGACATGCCCGGGGTGGACAGCGCCGCAGTCAACCTGGCGTCCGAGAAAGCCTCCGTGTCCTTCCGTCCCGGAGAAACCGGCCTGGAGAAAATCGTCGGCGTTATCGAGGATCTTGGCTACAGTGCCGGCCTGGAGAAGGCGACCTATGCGGTAGAGGGCATGACCTGCGCCTCCTGCGTAGCACGGGTGGAAAAAGCCCTTTCCGAGGTCGAAGGGGTACTAAGCGCGGAAGTGAACCTGGCCACGGAACGGGCGACGGTGACCTACGACCCCGAGCTGGCCTCATACGATAACATGGCGCGAGCCGTGGATGCCGCCGGTTACAAGCTGGTGGCCACGGCTGAGGGCGGGGAAGCGCTGGACCGCGAGCGCAGGCGCCGCGAACACGAAACCAGGCTACTCAAGGCGAAGCTTATCTATAGCGCAGCCTCCGCGGCCTTGATCATGATACTGTCCATGGGAGGCATGCACCTGCCCGGCCTGCGGGAAATCCCGGAGCGGACCATGTTCGTGATACTTTTTATCCTGGCCACCCCGGTGCAGTTCTGGCCCGGGCTCACATTTTACCGCGCCGCTTTCAAAGCCGCCCGCCACCGCACCACGGATATGAACACTCTTATCGCCGTGGGCACTACCGCGGCCTACCTCTACAGCGTGGTGGCGACCTTCATCCCCTCTTTCATCAGCGGGACCGGCCTGGAGCTGGCAGTCTACTACGATGCCTCCGCCACCATCATCGCCCTCATCCTGCTGGGGCGTTTCCTCGAGGCCCGCGCCAAGGGGCGCACCTCCGAGGCCATCCGCCGCCTCATGGACCTGCGGGCGCGCACGGCGCGGGTACTGCGCGGGGGCAAGGAACTAGACGTTGCCGTAGACGAGGTTCGCGTGGGGGATATCGTGATCGTGCGCCCGGGGGAGAAAGTCCCCGTTGACGGTCTGGTGGAGGAAGGACGCAGCGCCGTGGACGAGTCCATGCTCAGCGGCGAGCCCTTGCCGGTGGAGAAAGGGCCGGGGGACGAGGTCACGGGAGCCACGGTTAACGGCACCGGGTCGTTCCGCTTCCGGGTCACGAGGGTGGGCAGTGACACCGTGCTGGCCCAGATCATCAGGCTGGTGGAGGAAGCCCAGGGCAGTAAGGCCCCTATCCAGCGCCTCGCGGACAGGGTGGCCTCGGTGTTCGTGCCGCTGGTGATCTCCATAGCCGCCGTGACTTTTCTGGCCTGGTTGTTGGCAGGTCCGGAGCCGTCCTTTAACTTTGCGCTCATCAACTTCGTGGCGGTGCTGGTGATCGCCTGTCCCTGCGCGCTGGGACTGGCTACCCCTACCGCCATAATGGTGGGCACTGGCAAGGGAGCTGAGCTGGGCATACTCATCAAGGGAGGGGAGATCCTGGAGACCGCGGGCCGCCTGGACGTGGTGGTATTCGATAAGACCGGAACCCTGACCTGGGGCAAGCCGGCGGTAACGGACCTGGTGGCCGTGGGAAACGGGGGAAAGAACGGGCTGCTGGCGCTGGCCGCCTCGGTAGAGCGAGGCAGCGAACATCCTTTAGGCGAGACGCTGGTGGAGGAGGCGAAGTCCAGGGGGTTGAACCTGGGCGAGGCGCGCGATTTCCAGGCCTACCCGGGCCGCGGCGTGTACGCCACACTGGATGGCAGGGAGGTGAGGTTGGGCAACGCCGCTTTTATGGACGAGGCAGGAGCGAGCCTGGGGGAACTCGAGGTGAAGGCCGAGGATATGGCCGGCGAGGGAAAAACAGTGATCTATGCCATGGCCGGTGGCGAGTTACTCGGGTTCGTGGCCGTTGCCGATACCCTGAAGCCCATGGCCCCGGATGCTGTGAGCTCTCTGAAGCGGCTCGGCGTGGAAGTGGTCATGCTCAGCGGAGACCGCCACTCGACGGCGGAAGCCATAGCCCGCCAAGTGGGGGTAGACCGCGTGCTGGCCGAGGTCATGCCGGCGGACAAGGCGGCGGAGATAGCCCGCATGCAGTCGGAAGGCAAGGTGGTGGCCATGGTGGGGGACGGTATCAACGACGCTCCCGCACTGGCGCAGGCGGACATCGGGATAGCCATAGGCACGGGGACGGACGTGGCCCTGGAGACATCGGATATCACGCTTATCTCCGATGACCTGCGCAAGGTGGCAACGGCCATCGAGCTTTCACGGGCCACGCTGAGGACCATCAGGCAGAACCTCTTCTGGGCCTTCATCTATAACGTCATCGGCATACCCATAGCCGCCGGACTGCTCTACCCGGTCTGGGGGGTGTTGCTCAACCCCATCTATGCCGCCGCCGCCATGGCCTTCAGTTCGGTGTCTGTCATAAGTAATTCACTGCGGTTGAAGCGCTTTAAGGAAAAGAGGGGCGTAGGGCATAGTGGAGGCGGATCAGCGATCGAATTGGAAAAAAGAGAGGAGGGATCCGAGATGATGGGAAAGGCAATAGACCCGGTATGCGGGATGACGGTCAGAAAGAAAGATGCCGCGGCCACATCGCAATACCAGGGCAAGACGATATATTTCTGCAGTAAGATGTGCAAAGAGGAATTTGACAATGACCCCGAGAAATTCGCTGCTGCCATCCGGTGAAGCCCCGGCAACGGCCTGCCGGCGCCGCGATGGTATGAGCAGGTTGGGAGGTGATGAAAATGGTCAACGAGAACACCGGGATCGCCACAAAGCCGGAGGAGCTGCCGGAGCTCTACGACTATTCCGCTGCTACCAGGAAAAGATGGGAGGAGGGAACGGTGCTCGCATTGCACGGTGACCTCGCCGAGGTCTTGCTGCGCAAGGGAAACTCACGCGGGCTGCGCAGCAAGTGCTGCTATGTGCCGGACGACGATACCATGCTCGTGGAGGCGCATAACGGAATAGGTGCAGAAAAGGGCGACTGCGTTATCGTGGATATTCCGATGAGCACCTCCGTAAGAGCTGCCTACGTCCTCTACGGCATCCCTCTCCTTGCTTTCCTGCTGGGATTGGTGGTGGGTACTACGCTGGGCTCGATCCTGTTCGGTGGCGGGGTGGGAGTTCCCCTGGGGCTGGTCTTCGGATTCAGCTTTCTGGCGATATCCTATATCTTGCTGTCCCGCCTGTACGCAACCGGATCCAGGGTGTCCTCGCGCTACCGCCCGGTCATCACCAGGATCCTGCAACGGGCCAGCGCATAAAAGCGCCCCTTAGCGCTCGAAAACTGAAAGCGCCATGCTTTTAGAGCCAGGCATTGACGTCCGGTAACTGGCTCCATTTCCCGTCGTCCGATATGGATGTAGAGGTAAAACGGAGGTCTTGCATCGTACTGCATATGTCCACGTGTTTGTAATATACTCATGGGCGAGGGGGTGAGCGCCTTGGCGGATGAGATCGAGATTGTAACGGGAGATGGGGTGTCCGTTCCCCGTGGGCCTTATTCTCCTGCGCTGGTATGGCGCGATCTCGTGTTTGTCTCGGGGCTTCTCGCGGTAAAGACAGACGGAGTCGCGGTCAGCGGCGACATTCGCGAAGAGGCGATGATCGTGCTGCGCAACCTCAAGAGCCTTCTGCAGGCAGCGGGAAGCTCGCTCGATAAGGTGCTCTCGGTCGTTGTCTACCTGGCAGACATAAAAGACCTGGCGGCCTTCAACGAGGTTTACGAGGAATACTTCCACCCACCTTATCCATCCAGGTCAGCGGTAGGGGTTTCTCTGCTGAGGCCTTTCCAGGTGCAGCTTTCAGCCGTGGCGTTCAGGGCATGACTGAGCACGGAAGGGAGGAACGAGGGAATATCGCGATGATGATGGCGGCGGCGGCGCCCTAATCAGGTGGAGGGAGGAGATGATGAGCAGGGTTGCGGTAGTGGGGATAGAAAAAGATATAGATACCGCAATGGAGGAGGTATTCGCACCCTTTGGAGGGGCGGGGGCCGTGTTGGGGAACAAGAAAGACGTTTTCATCAAGCCCAACGGCGTCGATTACAAGTCCCACAGCTATACCGACCCGACGGCGGTTTCCGCCATGGCGCGTCTTTTCAAGAGGGCTGGTGCCCGCAAGGTCTACGTCATGGAGAACACCACCCAGGCCAATTTCACGCGCCTGGTCTTCCGCATTACCGGCATGGACAAAGCGGCAAAAGAGGCGGGCGCCGTTCCTCTATACCTGGACGAAGGAAGGCAGGCAGAGATAACGCTCCCTACCCTGGGATACGACGTACACGTCTCCCGCTGGGTAAAGGAACGCCTCATCGACGGGCGGGACGAAAACCTCTACGTCAGCCTCCCCAAGCTCAAAACCCATTCCATGGCCACGGTGACCCTCGGGGTAAAGAACCAGTTCGGCCTGATCATGCAGGGAGACCGCATACGCGACCACAACTACAACCTGCACCGCAAGTTCGCGGACATCTACGCCGTTATCCGCCCCGATTTCACCGTTATCGAGGGGATTTATGCCATGAACCACGGCCACGACGCACCCGAGGGACTGGTTGACAGGTGCGCCGAGCGCCTGGACGTGCTCATCGGTGGAGACGATACGCTGGCGGTTGACGCCGTCGGATGCGATGTCATGGGCATAGACCCTTCAGAGGTGGAGCACCTGAGATTGGCGGCGGAAGACGGCCTGGGGACTATCGACCTCGAGGAGATCGAGGTCATGGGGGACCGGGAACCGTTCCGCCGCCAGTACACCAGCGAGATCCTCGATATCTACCCGGACAATGTGCCTATTGTCGAGGGGCGGGAGCTTTGCTGCCCCGAGGGTTGCAGCCTCAACACCCGCATGGTGCTGCAGTACCTTTACGTGGATTTCCAGGGCAAAGGCGGCTTCACTATCGTCATGGGCAAAGGCCTGGATAAGGAGGAGCTGGATAAACTGCAGGGCAATGTCTTGGTGGTGGGCGACTGCGCCATTGAGGAAGCCTATCCGGAGCTGAGGCGAAGGCTGGGTAAAAAAGCGGTCCGCACAGCCCCCGGGTGCAATAACCTGCGCGATGTACTGGCCGCCCTTACGGCACTAATGGGTGTAAACCCTTTGAAAATGGTCCCGTTGCCTCCCCTTGAATCGTTCTGGTTGCTCGTCAACGCCCGGCTGCATCGCACCACGGCGAGGATAACACCCATTATCGCGAGATGATGCCGGCGCATATCATGCATGGCGGAAAAAGTGACATCTCCTTATCTTGCATTGCTGGGGCGGGGTTATACTATAAAAAGCTTTGATCGTTCTTGCCGGATCCTCGCAAGCCGGGCCGTTGGACAAGATGGGATGGTGGTAGTGGAGGAGAAAAAACTCACCCGTAAGGACAAGGCGCCCTTTCCGAGGGAGGGTTTTCCGGAAAAGCTGTCACCCGTGCGGCGGCGGCGCGACCCCGTCCTCTACATACCCGGCTTTCTCCGCTTCGATTTCCTCTCCACCACCTTGCGCAGAAGGCTCAAGAACCTGGATTTCGAGGTCTACACCATCAGGCTCCCCGACCTGGCGACGGGCGATATACGCAAGGGGGCGCGCAAGCTCGTGGGCAAGATGGAGGAGCTGAGGGTACTCCTGGGGGTAAGGCGCCTGTCCCTTATCGGCCAGGGCTTAGGGGGGATGATCGCCAGGTTCGCCGTCGAGCAGATGGGGGCGAAAGATTACCTGGGCCGGTTGATCATGTTGGGCACGCCCAACCACGGCTCCGTTTCCTTTTACCCCTTCTTTCCCTTCAAGGCAGCGCGCGAGATGTTTCCCGGGAGTTCCTGCCTTGCCGGGCTAAACGCCTCCTATAGCGGTTTGTGCCAAGAGGACATGCAGCTACCTTACGTTTCTTTCTATACCTCCAGGGATTTCGCGGTCATACCCTGGAAGAGCTGCCGCCTCGAGGGAGCCGAGAACCTGCGCGTGGGATGGTTCTGTACCCATATGGGCCTGGCTCGTTCGGGCAATATAATGGCGTTGCTGGTCGGAATGCTCGAGGGGAGGGATGCGGGGGTGGAGGGCTACAAGGGAGAGGAAGAGGATGCCCTGCTGCGTGAACTGACCGCTTCTCTCGAGGATGAGCCCGGGGACGAGGGCGATCTCTTCCGGCGTGGCAAGCTCTTTCTCGGCTGCGGGTATTACAGCCTGGCCGTGCAGGATCTCAGCCGCCTCATCAAACTGCGGCCCGATCTTCCCGAGGCCTACATGTCGCGCGGGAAAGCACTGCGCCGCAAGATAAACTACGACGAGAACCCCATCTACAACCGCGCCATACGCGATTTCAACGAGGTGATAAGGTTCAAGCCCGGTTGGGGTGAAGCCTATTACGAACGAGGCGTCTGCTATGCCCTGCTCGACGACTGGTCGGACGCGGTGGACAGCTGGGACCGTGCACTCCTCCTTAACCGCGACCTCTACCCCGCATACCTCGCACGTGGGCTGGGCAGGTGGAGGAAGGGCGACATAGCGGGGGCGGTGGAGGATTTTACCGAGGTCCTGCGCATCCAGCCCGACGAGCCCGAGGCCTCGCGGTTTCTTGCGGACATGGGCAGGTAGTTTACCCGAGCCCGGGGGTAACGATCCTCGCTCGTGGTGCTTTACCGGCCCGAGCCTCCGGGTAACGGCCTCGCTCGGCTGCGCTTGCCATCTTTGCATAATAAGAAACCGTAACTTGCGCGCTCGCTGCGACCGACCCGGTAGTTCTCGGGCTGGGGGCAGCTCAGACGGAGCACCCATAACCGTTACCGGGTCTCGTGAAGTGTTTTTTGTATAGGCGACACCCGGGCGGAATCTCAACCGATTAGCCACCCTTATGCCCGGGCGTGCTTCGGATCGACCCCCGGTTCTCGAGCCAGTGGAAGCTTATTGTTCCCGAGCCCGGGGGTAACGATCCTCGCTCAGCACTCGCAGGGTGCATATCCATAGCAAGACGTCCTCTCGAACATACTGCTCGCGAAGGTCGCTTCGGATCGACCCCCGGTTCTCGAGAAGGGCCTCCATGTGCATGCTCAAGGGTTTGCCGATGAGCTGTCGAAATAGAAGTGGGACAGGATATAGAAAAGAAGGGAAAACGCCGGAATGAGATCGAGCTTGCTGCGCAGCGGTGCATGCCCCAGCGCCGGGTTGGGGGATTTCCTGGCGAGTGCGTTGCTAGTCACGTTAATGCTTGGCGCATGCGTGTCGACCTTCGTTCTCCTGCCGCAAGCTTCGGATAAGGCGGTTGGCGGCGCGCTGTCCGGCTGGAAATTCTGTATCGACGCCGGGCACGGCGGTTTGGATTCGGGGGCCGTGGGACCGACGGGACTGACGGAGAAACAGGTGAACCTGGACGTGTCGTTCATCCTCAAGGGCCTGCTGGAATCCCAGGGAGCAGAGGTGCTCATGACCCGCGAAAACGATACCTACGTTAAAATCACCGACAGGTGGCAGATGGCCAACGCCTGGGGAGCCCACCGTTTCATCAGCATCCATCATAACGGAGAGAGCGACTGCGGGATC
This sequence comes from uncultured Actinomycetota bacterium, assembly GCA_964462595.1. Lineage (GTDB taxonomy): Bacteria > Actinomycetota > Geothermincolia > Geothermincolales > RBG-13-55-18 > SURF-21. Next base: position 32,807 of record CAYWXM010000072.1, on the reverse strand, counting down.
AACTATACCGTCACCCTGGTTTCTGCGAACGCCAGCCATGAGTCCCTCGAGCTGGCCAACTCGGTTCAGGCGGAACTGGTGGGGGAATTCGGCCTCGGCAATTCCGGGGTCTGGAAGGTCGACTATTGCGGGGTTCTCAACAACACCTCCATGCCCGCAATCCTTACCGAGGCTTCCTTTATGACCAACCCCGAACAGGAACAAAGGCTGATGGACTACTCGTACCTGGAACGCGAGGCCATGGCCATCATGCGCGGAATACATATGCCCTCGAGCATCAGCTTCGTGCTGCCGCAGACCAACCGGATATCCTGCGGCGCGGTGGACGTGGAGCTGCAGATGCTGGGGGAGGACGACGTCAGCCGCGTGGACCTCCTGATGAACGGGGACCTCGTGCAGAACAAGACGTCCAAACCCTTCGATTTCCAGGTCGACACCACGGGATTCGAGGACGGCACCTATATCCTGCAGGCGGTCACTTTTTACCTTGACGGGAGCAGCGCCTCCATATCCCGCGACCTCATCGTGGCCAACGCGGCCAAACGGTGGTATTTCGCCGAGGGCAACACGCGCGAGGGGTTCCAGGAATGGCTGGCCGTCCTCAACCCGAACATGGAGCCGGTGACCTTCGCCGTGACCTACGCCTTTCCCGGCAGCGAACCCATTTCGCGCGAATACACCGTGGAGGCCGAGAGCCGGCTGTCCATAGAAGTGGCGGGTGAGGTCGGGGAGGAAAAGGATGTCAGCGTAAGCGTGGAATCGCCTCTGCCCGTCATGGTCGAGCGTCCGATGTATTTCCTTTATGGCGAAAGATGGGCGGGAGGCCACGTCTCTTCCGGAACCAACCAACCCTCTACCACCTGGTACTTCGCCGAGGGCTACACGGGTACCGGGTTCGAGGAGTGGCTTTGCCTGCTCAACCCCGGGGAGCAACCAGCCAACGTGACCATACAGTACTTCTCGCAAGGAGGGCTGCTCGAGGAGGAGGAGAGGGTCTTGCAGCCGTCGCGGCGCGACACCGTCTTTGTAAACGAGGTAGTGGGGCCGGAGCAGGAAGTTTCCCTCAGGGTCGTTTCGGACCAGCCAGTGGTGGCCGAACGGCCCATGTATTTCCTCTATCACGATCTGTGGGCGGGAGGCCACGTCTCTTCCGGAACCAACCAACCCTCTACCACCTGGTACTTCGCCGAGGGCTACACGGGTACCGGGTTCGAGGAGTGGCTGTGTCTGCTCAACCCCGATGCGGAGCCTAACCGGGTCAGCATCACCTATCAGACATCGGATGGAACTAACATCACCGACGAGGAGGTTGTCCCGCCCATGTCCAGGAGGACTGTGGACGTGAACACGCGCGCCGGCATGGATCTTCAGCTCTCCATCGTGGTCAATGCGGAGAAACCCCTGGTGGCCGAGCGCCCCATCTATCACGATTATCACGGCTGGTGCATAGGGGGGGATGTCGGAACGGGAGTGAAAACCCCGTCCAGGCACTGGTACTTCGCCGAGGGCTACACGGGTCCGGGTTTCGAGGACTGGCTATGCCTGCAGAACCCCGGCGAGCAGGCGGTAGAGGCCGAGATCAGGTTCCATCTCGAAAACGGAGAAGTGCTGTGGGAGGAGGTCAGCCTCAACCCGCACAGCCGCACGACCCTTTACACTAATGCCATGACGCCATACCAGGAGGGCATGGCATACTCCGTGCACGCCAGCGGAGACATCATCGTCGAGAGGCCCATGTATTTTTCTTATCGAGGTGAATGGGTAGGGGAACACGTATCCGCCGGTTACACGCCGGGAGTGAGCCGTTGACTGCGGCGACCATCCTGGGGGTCGTTTCCGATACCCACCTCTACCGCAATCCAGTGCCCGCGCGAGTGTTGCGGGCACTGCAGGGGGCAGACCTGATCCTGCATGCGGGCGATATCCTGGAGATGGACGTTCTCGAGGAGCTGGAGGGGATCGCTCCGGTTATCGCCGTGGCGGGAAACATGGACTTGAGCGAGGTGAGGGAGGCCTTGCCTGCGAAGAGGGTGGTGGAGGTGGCCGGGCACCGCATCGGGCTCATCCACGGCTCTGGTGCCCCGCTGCGGATGACCGAGCGCCTGCGCGGGGAATTCCAGGGAGTGGATGCGATCGTTTTCGGGCACACCCATCAGGCTTATAACCGCAGCGAAGAGGGGATTTATTTTTTCAACCCGGGCAGCCCCACCGACAAGGTATTCGCTTCCTACAGGTCTGTCGGCATCCTGGTGGCCGGGGAGCAGCTGAAGGGAAGTATAATCATGCTGGAATAAATTGCGGTGACGGCCGTCGACCGTGCCTCGCGGCAAAAGGAAGTTGACGGCGCGGGAAGGCCGGCTCGCGGTGGGAAAGGCGAGCGGTGCAAAAGGAAATAATAATGGTGACTGGCGGGTGCGCTCGCAGGAGAAAGCCCGCAAGGGATAGAATACATGTTGATAGAGAGGGTATAAAGATAGAGACGGGATATAGGCAAAGGAGGTTGTAATGAAGGGAGTCACCAGTAAAATCCTCATAGCGCTGGGAATCGTTCTCATACTGGTCGCCATACTCTGGTGGGCTATCGCGGTGAACGCACTGGTAAAACTGCCAGACGACGTCGAATCTACCAGTTTTTACGAAGGCGAGATGACCTATTACGTGGACCCCATGACGCAGGAGCCGTTGCCGACGGGAGAGGAGCTCGTACTGCCCATGGACGTGGAGAGGAAGGTATTGTCCCTTGCGGACGAGTACGATTCCTCCAAGGGGGTTATAGAGGAAAGGGTGATGGTCGAGGTGGGGGGCATGGAGAACCCGCCCGGCGGCCTGACCTCGATATATGTCCTCGATCGCAAGTCCTCGGAAAACGTCGATGACGAGAGGGCTTACGATTTCGAGCAGGGCAACGGCGTAAACCGCGAGGGCAGCTTTTATCCCCTGCTCCCCTTCGATACCTCCAACGAGGAAAAATATCCCATATGGAAGGGAGAGATAGGGCAGGGCGTCGAATCGGAGTTCCTGAGCGAGGAGGAGAAGGAGGGCATCACCGTATACAACTTCAAGGGCAGCGTAACGGTGGCGGACAAGAAAGAGGTGACCGAGGCGTACGTAAAGATACTGGGCCTGCCGACGGAGGTGACCTTCGAGGAGCTCAAGCCCCAGCTGGCGGCCATGGGCGTGGACGCGGACGCCCTTATCGCCCTGGCCTCCCAGGTGATCGGGGCGCAATCCCCCGAGGACCTGCAGGCTTTGAACGCGGCGCTGCAGCAAAGCATACCCGTTAAGTATTACTGGACCTTTGACGTGGAGACCTCGGTTGAGCCCAAGACCGGTGTGCCGGTTAACGTATACAAGGATATCGAGAGCATACACATGGAACTCGATACCTCGAACCTCATGGGTATATTTGCCATACTCGCCAAGTATTCCAGCGACCCGGCCCTGGGGCCTGAGCTGGCCAAGCTGGTCGAGCTGCAGAGCCAGCTGGGAGAGGCCGAGCCCACCAAGGTGTTCGAGTACAGCATCGCGCAGAGCGAAGAATCGGTGAAGGCGGCCATCGAGGACGCCAAGGATGGCGCGGGCCAGATCAACCTGGTAAAGGTATATATCCCCTGGGCGCTGCTCATCGTAGGAGCCCTCATCCTCATCATCGGCCTGCTGGTGGGAGGAGGACAGGTACCGCAACACCAGGCGGAGGAATAGACCGGCGCCCCGTTTCAGCACTTGATCCAGTACGAAGGGGGCCGGAAGGCCCCCTTCGATCGTGGCTGGTTGGCCTGGCGGGAGGGACGCAGCCCGGTATGGAATTCAAGCGATATCGACATGTTCGCCAAAGTCATTGCCCGTGCCGGGTCGCATATGGATAATCTTTTCAAAAGGAGTGAGTGATTGCAGTCTCGGGAGGAAGAGGAACGGCATTGCCCCTTGTGCAACGGGCTGCTGGAGCCGGCGGAGGAAGAGGGGCTGTTCGAATGCATGCGCTGCAGGTCGCTGGCCCTTTTCAGGGGCGAGGAATTGCTGGCCATGAAGATCCCGGGCTATGAATTGAGGCTGGAGGAGCTGAGGCGGCGGCACGCCGAGATACTCGCCCTCATAGAGGCCGAAAGCGGCAGGGGAAGCGGCCGGGATATGCGGGCGCTGCGCTCCATGCACGAGGAACGACAGAGGGTGCTGTCGGAGTTCTCGTTCATGGAGAACTTCCGCCAGTTCGTGGAGAGATGGGTGGAACGATAACCCGCATGCAGGCGTCTCAATGCCCGTATGATCGCGCGCTGAAGAAGAAGGAAGGACATGGTTAGAAAGGCACTCAGTAACTGGGGAAAGATCAAGTCGCTGCTGAAACCCAAGAGCGGACTGGTGCGCTGGGCACTCATCGTCCTGGCGATGGTCCTGGCCTTCCTTTTTCTCGCTTCCTCGGTGCTGGTTTACGCGGATTCACGGCACCGCGGCGAGATGTTCCCAAACACCGTGGTCCTGGGGGTCGATATCACGGGCATGACCAGGGCCGAGGCCGTGGAGGCGGTGACCGAGGGTGCGGTGAGACCCCTCATGCTGCCGTTCACGCTCGAGTTCCGCGGCAAGCAGTGGGTGATCGATCCCGCCGAACTGGGACTGCAGGTGGACGTGGAAGCCCTGGTGGAGCAGGCATACAATTCGGGTTGGCAGAGCTCGGTCTTTGAACGCACCTATCGCCGCGCCTTCGACCAGCCCAAGAATATAGACATCACGCTGGAATGCTTCATGGACAACGAGGCGCTCATGCTGCGCCTCAATGCCATAGCGGCGGAGATAGGCCAGGAGGTGAGGGACGCTTCCCTTTCTTTCGATTACCAGACCGGGGAACTCGGCTTCACGCCGTCCCGGGACGGCGTGTGGATGGACGTCGAGACCACCCTGCAGGCGTTGCAGTCATCCCTGTGCTCGGACGACCGCGTCCTGGAGCCGGTGGTGGCGGTGACCCCACCCAGCCTCTCCAGCGCAGACGTAGAGACCGTGCTGGTGGTGGACATCATGGGTAATACCCTGAGCTGGTACAACCAGGATACCCTGGTCAAGACCTACTACGTGGCGACGGGAGAGCCCAAGTACCCTACGCCGCTGGGCAAGTTCTACATCATACGCAAGGAGGAGAACCCGGTATGGATCAACCCCAACGTGGAATGGTCCAAGGACATGCCGCCGCGCATCGAGCCCGGGCCGGGTAACCCGCTGGGTGTACGGGCCCTGGTGACCAGCGCCGGAGGTGGGACGGTGCTCATACATGGAACCGCGAATCTCACCCCGGGGCTGTACTCACACGGTTGTATCCGCATGGCCAACTGGGCCGTGCTGGAGCTCTTCGACAACGTGAACGTGGGCACCCCCCTGTTCATATGGACCTCGAGACCCGTCCCCGAGCCTCCACCCGAGGAAGGGGAGGTCGTCGGACCCGAAGACCCGGGACTGGGCGGGGAAAGCACCGGCATCGATACGGAACCGACGGATGAAGGCGCGGAGACCGCGCCCGCCACCTGACCGCATTGCGGATTAACTACAGGAAAGAGGGCGATACGCTATCGCCCTCTTTCTTCTCGGAGAATGCGCTTGCCTTACCGGGCCGCAATAAACAGCCGGTTATTGCGGCGAAGCAGGGACGCAAGCTTTCGTCGCTACGCAGCGGACGGGGTTCAGTCCTCATCCCCATCGTGATATTTGAAGGAGATCTTTACCCGGGCACGGTATGCCGTGACCTTACCGTCCTCCACCTTCAGATCCATGTCCGCTATCTCCGCGATGCGCAGGTCCTTCAGGCTCTTGCACGCCGTTTCCACGGCTTTCTTGGCCGCTTCCTCCCACGAAACATCGCTGGAGCCGACCAACTCGATGATCTTGTACACGCTGTCAGCCATAGTTCCCCCTTTCCTCTCAATCGCCGTACCCACTCTTATTATCTTCCCTGGTTATGGAGGGCATAAACGCCGGTTTTTAAGACTCGTGTATTGGTCCACCTCCGGGGGGAAGAATATAATTGTGCGGTTCATAACAAAAAGAAAGCCGCGAGCATAGAAGCGCCTCTCGTTCTATTGGCTTTCAGCCCGGTTCGAGGCGCGCGCGTTCTGCTAGTTACGGGTTTTAAGGCAAGAAGGAGAAATGGCATGAGAATAGCGGTGATCGGGGCGGGGGCGATGGGAACCCTGGTGTCCCTGCTGCTTTGCGATGCCGGCGAGGAAACGGTGATCTTCGATTCACGGGAAGAGAGGGTGGCGGGAGTAAGCGAAAACGGGATAATCGTGCGGGGGAGCATCGGCGGGAGAGGGTTCCCGGAGGTAGGCAGGGCGGGAAGCGTGCCGGATCCCTTCGATGCCATCGTCCTGGCGGTGCCTGCCGGAGAGAGCGGAAACGCCCTGAGGCCGATCAGCCCTTTCGTTCACCGCGACACTATATATATCTCCCTGCAGGAAGGTGACGCCGTCGCCGGGCTCGCGGGGCTGGTGGGAGAGGAACGGGCGTTCGCCGCCCTGGCCCAGGCATCCGCCTTGGAGATACCGGGTGGAGAGGTGGAGGTGGAGGGTTTCCATTCCCTCGTCCTGGGAGCCCTGGTCCCGGAAAGAAAGGCCGCGCTGGCGGACCTCGTGGACCGGCTCGGGGCCGCCCACCCCGGCAAGGCCATCCTGGCGGTGGACCTCGAGGCGGAGGTGTGGAAGAGGCTGGAGGCGGTAGCAGCGGTTAGCGGTCTCTGTGCCATTTCGGGAGTGGCGCCGCGGGAGGCTCGTGAGATCGAGGGGTTCGAGAGCCTGTGCAGCGAGGCGGCCCGGGAATGCAGGCAGGCAGCCGCAGTATCCGGGATAAAGGACACCCTCGCTTCGCCTTCGCCCTGGGCGGATGCCGTGTGGCTGGATATAAAACCACCCATGCTGCGGGATATCGAGGCGGGCAGGAAGACCGAGGTAGATAGAACGAGCGGGCTGGTGGTCAAGCGGGCGCGCGAAGCGGGCATCGCGGTGCCTGTGCACAGCGCGATTCTTACCCTGGTCAAAGAGCTGGAGTCGGGGCGGCACGAGCCGGGAGAGAACGCGGTCAGGGAGCTGAGGCGCCGTGTCGACGAGGAGAAGGGCATGTCCCTGCTCTAGCGTTCGGCGAGAATGTCGCGCAGCTCGCGGCGCGAGGGCTTGCCCAGAAAGGTATGGGGCAGTTCTCTCATGAAGGTGACATGGTGGGGGCATTTATAGTACACGAGTGAAGCGCGAGCGAAGTCGATTAGCTCCTTATCCTGCACTTCCATGCCCTCGTTGAGCACTACGAAAGCGTGTACGACCTCGCCCCGGATGGGATCTGGCTCGCCTACCGCGGCGGCCTCGACCACAGCGGGGTGCCTCTCGAGCACCCTCTCGACTTCCGAGGGATAGAGGTTGAAGCCGCCGGATATGATGAGGTCCTTTTTCCTCTCCACTATATACAGGTAACCGTCCTCGTCGAGGTAACCGATGTCCCCGGTGTGCAGCCAGCCGGCACGCAACGCCCTCTCGGTTTCCTCCGGGTCTTTGAAGTAACCCTTCATGACGGAGGGGCCGCGCACGGTTATCTCACCCGGACTGCCCGGCGGAAGCTCGCGCTCGAAATCGTCCCTTATGGACAGCTCCACCCCCCGGATAGGCGGACCGGCCGAACCCGGTTTGAAGGGAAGGTTCGGGCTCTGGCAACTTACTACGGGGGATGCCTCGGTGAGGCCGTACCCCTCGTACAGGTTGACCCCGAATTTCTCGCGGAAGGCCTTCAGCACCTCATCGGTAAGCGGGGCGGCTCCGCTCTGCAGCCGCTTCCAGCTCTTCACGTTGTAATGGGGGGCCCGGGGATGGTTGAGGAGCTGGATGAACATGGCTGGAACGCCGGGTATGGATTGGACGTGGAAGCGCTCGGTGTATTCGAACACCTCCGTGGCGTCGAACCAACGGGTGAGGATGGAACTGATACCGGTGACCACAGGCAGCATGGCGGTGGTCAGGCCGTAGGAATGGGAGAGCGGCAGGGTCGATAACGCCACCTCGTCCCGGGTGATGCTCGTGGACGTGGCGACGTTGCGCACGTTGCTCCCCACGTTGCCGTGGGTAAGGAGCACGCCCTTGGGGCGGCCGGTAGTCCCAGCGGTGTAAAGCAGGGCCGCCACGTCTTCGTCGCCCAGGTCGGGATTCGTCTCCAGCTCGTCCGGCTGCTGCTCGCATAGCCCCTCGAGGCAGATAGTCCCCGCCTCTTCCGTGCCGGCGGCCACGATGATGCGCCCGCTTTCGAAGAGGCCGGGACAGGCGAGGCGCGCCTTTGCGAGCAAGTTGGGGGTGGTGACGATATATTTCGCCTGCGAGTGCTCCGCGATCCAGGAAAGCTCCTCCGCGCTGAGCAGAAACATTGTGGGGCAGAAGATGATCCCCGTCTTGGCGCAGGCTGAATAGAGGTGTACCGCGTCCGGGCAGTTCTCCATGTGGGCCATCAGCACTTCCCCCGGCTGCAGGCCCAGCGAAAGCAGGGCGTTTCCAAGCCTGCATGCCCGCCTCTGGGTGTCGAAATTGGTGTAAGTCCGTTCCTCGAAGAAGAGCGTCTCGTACTCGGGATATATATGCGTGAAGTCATCTATGATGCTCGTGAGAAGGGTCAATTCCCGTCCACCGCCTTTTCCCCGAAGGCTCGCATGTCCTATGATATTTTAACAGATGCCGGTGACGTATCGTGGGCCGCGGAGATTTGCCTCGCACCGTGGAGGATAGTAACCTACAGGGAACGAAAGTTTTATTGGGCATGAGGCCGGAATGTAGATGAAGTCCAGGGGAGGGATTTAAGATGTCTTTCTTCGCCCGCCTTTGCCGGGATCACGCCAAGGCCATCGTGCTCATCAGTATCCTGCTCACCATACCGGTTGCGATAGGCATGTCGTTCATAGAGATCAGGGCGGGGCAGAAGGACCTCATCCCCACCGGATACGAGACCTCCCGCACCCTCGAGCAGGTCGACCAGCTCTTCGGCGGCACCACCAACGAGTACCCCATGGTGGAGAGCGACGAGCTTTTCTCCTATCCCATGATCAAGAAATTCCTTCTTCTCGAGGACGCGATGGCGGAGGCCACGGGCGAAAACGATTACGTCTACGTACAGCATTACCTCAGCGCTTACGGCCTTAACGTCGTGCAGATGGCGCGGCAGAGCGCGCTGGACAGGGGCCTGGCCAAGACCATGGAGCAGGCCGAGCAGGTGCTGCCCGATGTCGCCACGGTTATAGATTACGGCGAAGGGACCGTGCAGCCCAACCCGAACAACCCCGGGGAGATAGTGCCTTTCGAGCAGGTCATCGTGGAGGGTGTCGACATGTACCTCGCGAACCCGGTAGGTTACAAATGGACGGTGGAGAAGCAGGGGTCGGCGCTGCTCTCCGAGGACGGCAGGTACGCCAAGATCCTCGTCAAGGTGAACCCCGAACTGGATTCCCCGCAGCGCAAGGACTTCGCTACCCGCGCGGAGGGATTCTTCCGCGACTATTTCGAGGGCGGCGAGGTGCCGGCGACCGTTTACATCGGTGGCGATCCCTCCATCGACAAGGACCTCGAGGACTACGTTCTCTCGAGTACCTGGGTCATGGCCGTGGTGGCCGTGGCCATGCTCATGCTGCTGCTCTACCTCACCTTCCAGAGGTTTACCGACGTACTGCTCCCACTGGCGGTCATCGTCCTCACCACGATATGGATATACGGGATCATGGGCTGGTTCAGGCTGCCTTTCACCGTGGTCTCAGTGATCATCGGGCCTCTGGTATTAGGGATAAGCATGGGCAACCTGGTGTACATGATGGGACGTTTCTACGAGGAGTTCGGCATAGACAAGGAGCCCCGCAAGGCGGCGTACAAGGCCGTGATCACCGTGGGAGTGGCCATCTTCCTCGCCTGCATAACCACCATATTCGGCTTCGCCTCTTTCGGGTTCTCCGATTTCGACGTGCTGCAGGAGTTCGGGTACATGGCGGCCGCCGGTATCGGGCTCTGCTTCATATTCAGCGTCACTTTCCTGCCCGCCTTGATGATACTGCGCGAGGACCGCCGGCTGCGCAAGGGCACCAGCAGGACTCCGCGTGGAGTAACCATATTTTCTCATGAAGGCCACTCGCGCATCGACCGCGCCCTGGGCAGGATCGCGAGCATATCCCAGGGTAGCCCGGTAGCGGTGGTGATCGTGTACGGTTTCATCGTACTCATCTGCATCATGGGCACCTTCCGGCTCACGACCACGCCCGACCTCAGGGCATTGGCGCCCCAGGATATACCCTCGTTGCAGGCCCAGTACCTGCAGGAGGATATATTCGGGGGACAGCAGCAGGACGTAGTCCTTCTGACCGGGGATGTGCTCGAGCCCGAGGTCATGGCGGCCATGCATGCCTTCCAGGGGGGGATTGCGCAGACCCAGTATTTCAGCGATAACGGCAGCTCGAGTATCGGGGAGCTCATCAGCGATTATCGGGTGGAGATGGGGAAAGCCGTGCCCGGAGAGGATTTCGCGGCCACGCTTCCCGCCACCAGGGCCGAGGCGGAAGAAGACCTTGCCGCCATCGGTGCGCTCTTCGGCCCGCAGGAGGGAAAACTCATATCCGATGACCACCAGGCCGCGCTGATCTCCATATTCAGCGAGGGCGCCAGCAGCAATTCCGAGATGGTCGAAAAGGACCGTGTCTTGAGCGAGGCGGCGGCAGACATCTTCGGGTCGGCGGGCATCGCCTACCAGGTGGGAGGTATCACGCCGCTTACCGCCGATATGCTGGGCAACCTCGTCCCCACCCAGATCAAGACCTCGATTCTGGCCCTGGCCATGTCGGGTTTCTTCCTTATCCTGATATTCCGTTCCTTTAAATACGGGCTGGCCACGTTGTCCGTACTCGTGGCCGGGATAACCGTGGAACTGGGTTTCATCTCCCTCATGGGGTGGACGCTGGACATGATGACCGTGCTTATCGTATCCCTCATCATCGGCATGGGCATCGATTACGGCATCCACGTCACCCACCGCTTCCTCGAGGAATACTCGCCGGGAAGCGTGAGTGTGGCCGTGGCTCTGGGCATCTGCGTCACCAGGGTGGGCAAACCCCTGGTCGCCAGCTCGATATGCACTTCGGGCGCCTTCCTGGTCATCGCTTATTCCAAGATGCAGCCCATCCGGCGTTTCGGGCTCATAACCGCCCTGTCCCTCGCGGTGTCCCTGTTCGCCAGCCTGCTGGTGCTTCCCTCCATCATCACCCTTATCGCCCGCCGCCGCCAGACGTCGGAGGAAGAGGTCCCAAGCGGGGCGGCGGAGTTGAAACTGGCCGAGGCGGACAATCAAGTTTAACCAGGCACGATAGCCGTTTCCGGGGTCGGGCCTGGAAATGGAATCTCCTCGCGGCGGGATGATGAAAAGGGCGTGTCAACACGCGTGCATCCAGGGCCCGGCCCTCAACGCTAAGAGGCCAGGCCCGGTTCGCTTTACAGCACCATATCCTGCCCTCATATAACGCGTGCGGAGAGCACGGACCTAAAGTCCCATCATCTTCGCGAAGGCTTTACCCATGATTATCTCCCGCTCTTCCGGGGTGAAGGAGATATCGGGACAGCTGCTCAGGTCGGGCTCGGCCACCGCCTTTACCCAGGTATCGAGGGGGCAGAGGATGTTGGCGTAGGGGCCGTCTGTCGCCCAGAAAACGCGCCAGGGGCCGATCTCGTCCACCACCGCGCGCAAGGTGCGATAGAAATCCTGGGGATGGCTGGTATAAACGAACTGCCAGTTGCATATATCCACGTACACGTTGGGCTTGACGCTGGCCACCAGCATGGCCTCCTCCCAGAGCTGATGAGAGATGTGGGCCATGATGATGGGAAGTTCGGGGAAGTCTGCCGCCACGTCGTCGACGTTGATGGGACGGGCATAGCGGGCCTTGAGGGGGGCAGCGATGGACCCGGTGTGGAAGAGGACCGGGATGCCGTAATCCATGCACTTCTCGTAGAAGGGATATGCCACCTCGTCGTAAGGGAAAAAGCCGGCGGTGGGGTGGAATTTCAGTCCCTTCATACCCCATTTCTCCACCCCGCGCCGGAAAAGGTCGAGCCCTTCGGGGCGCCGGGGATCGATGGTGAAAAAGGGGATAAGCCGATCCGGAAAGCGCTGGGCCGCCTCCGCTATCATGCGGTTCTGGTCCTCCATGGAAACCTCGGGATCCCCCGTGGCCAGCCCGAAGTCGGTGGAGAACACACATGTCTTATCGACGCCGGCCGCGTCCATGCTGGCGATCAGCTTCTCCCCGGTGTTGTCGGCAAGGACGGGCATGAGGTTATCGATCAAGGCCTCCGCATCGGGATATTCTCCGCTTGCCTTCCCCATCATGGCGGTTGCTTCGCGCGCCAGGCCGACGAAGAAGCTGCGCGTCGCCCATCCATCCCCGACCAGGTGACAGTGACTGTCGATGATCATCGTTCAAACCCCCTTCTGAATCGCATATCGCCGCAAGCCGTTAAGGCCAGTATATTACATCTGAACCACGCGGGAAGTGCCGTCATGTTCCCTTGGCCGGCTGAGGGGTTATATTATGAATAGTGAAGAAAAGTAAGGCCCGCGAAACCTTGATAGAGAGATTATGGCCAGACGGGGACTCGGCGGTATATACGCACGTATTGCTGGAGAACGTGCCGCGGAGCCCAGGGATTTAGCCCGGTAAGGGGCCGAGGGAGAGGAGATATCGGCGATGCTCGGTTTGTACTACGACGGCGAATTGAAGCTGCGGGTAGATCTGCCGATGCCCGAGCCAGGGCCGGGTGAGGCGCTGATAAAGATAATGGCTGCGGGAATCTGCAATACAGACAAGGAGATCGCAGGGGGTTACATGGACTTCGTGGGCGTGCCGGGGCACGAGTTCGTGGGAGTGGTGGCCGCGGCGGACGAGCCGGAGCTTTTAGGCAAGAGGGTAGTGGGCGAGATCAACTGCCCCTGCGGCGTCTGCCCGTTGTGCTTGAGCGGGAAAGGGAACCATTGCCGCGACCGCACCACCATCGGCATCAGCGGGCGTGACGGAGCCTTTGCCGAATACATGACCCTTCCCGTCGCCAACCTCAGGGTGATACCGGACACCTTGCCATTGTATTCAGCCGTTTTCGTGGAACCCCTTGCCGCCTGCTTTCGCATCAGCGAACAGGTGCACGTCAACCCGGCTCACAGGGTGGCGGTGCTGGGCGACGGCAAGTTGGGCCTGATGGCGGCGCAGGTGCTGCGTCTGAGCGGGTGCGCCCTCCTGGCGGTCGGGCGATACCCCCACAAGCTCAAGATACTCGACCGCCTGGGGGTAACGACGGTGATGGAAAAGGATCTCGATACCAGCGAGCGTTTCGACCTGGTCATCGAATCCACGGGCAGCCCGGAGGGTTTCTATCTTGCCCGTTCCCTGGTGGACGCCACAGGCACCATCGTGCAGAAAAGCACCTACGTGGAGTCGTTGAGCGTGGATATCTCCTCGCTGGTGGTGGACGAGGTCAGTGTCATCGGCTCTCGCTGCGGACCGTTTGAGCCGGCTATCCGTGCTTTGCTCAGGGGCCTGGTCAACGTGCAGGAGCTGATCGATCGCAGATTCCCACTGGAGATGGGGCTGCAGGCTTTCGAGTATGCCATGAGGGACGAAGCCTTGAAGGTCATCCTGGAGATGAAGACATATCCCGCCGAGGGTCTCAGGCAGCCGGGCGAGCTCCTGGAAAAGCCGGTTATCTAGGAGGCGGTTCATCCACGTGCGAAGGGAGCAAGGACATGGCGTTTAAGGACTTTATGGCAGTGGCGAGGGGGGAGGCGGAAGCCGACCTGCTGATAACCGGAGCGCTGATAATCGATGTGTTCGAGGGCGTGGTGGAAGAGGGTTCGGTTGCCATAAGCGATGGCAGGATAGCCGGTTTCGGAGACCGACCGGCAAAGAACAGGGTAGACATAGGCGGCGCCTATCTCTGCCCCGGTTTCATCGATGGGCACGTGCATATCGAGTCCTCCATGGTCAGCCTGCCCGAATACGCGCGTGCGGTGGTGCCGTCCGGCACGACCGCCGTGGTCACCGACTACCACGAGATCGCCAATGTCCTGGGTATAGAGGGCATCCACTACATGATGAGCTTGAGCGAGGGGCTGCCGCTGGACGTTTTCGTGATGCTGCCTTCCTGCGTTCCGGCCACGCCGATGGAGACGGCGGGAGCGGTCCTGGAAGCGAAAGACCTCGCCCCCCTGCTGCAGGAGGAAACCGTCATCGGGCTGGGAGAGGTCATGAACTTCCCCGGCGTGATCAATGCCGACCCCGCAGTAATAGCGAAGATCGCTGCCTGCAAGGGCCTCCCCATAGACGGCCACGCTCCGGGGCTGACCGGGCGCGACCTCGATGCCTACATAGCGGCCGGTGTGGAGTCGGACCATGAATGCGTCAGCGCGGACGAGGCGGCGGAGAAACTGGCCAAAGGCATGTTTATCTATATCAGGGAGGGTTCCACCGCCAGGAACCTGGAAGCCCTTCTGCCCATTGTAAGTCCGGCGAACGTGGGGCGTTGCATCTTCGTCGATGACGACCGTCAGCCCAAGGACCTGCTGGATGAGGGCCACATGGATCATATCCTGCGCAAGGCGGTGGGGTTGGGCCTGGACCCTTTAACCGCCATTCGCATGGTTACCCTCAACGCGGCAAGCCGTTTCGGTTTGCGGGAGAGGGGAGGCATCGTGCCCGGTTGGCTGGCGGACCTGGTGGTGTTGGAGGATCTCGAGGGCTTCAAGGTGCTCCAGGTTTACAAGGGAGGCGGGAAAGTAGCGGAGGGCGGCACCCTGGGGATGGAGGTCCGCCCCGGCCCTCCCGCGCCGGGGGCCATGAGGATAGCCTGGGAGAAAACGGGAGGCATCGAGGCAAGGGCGGACGGCGGCGAGATGCTGGTCATAGGGGTTATCCCCGACCAGATCGTCACCACCAGGTTGAGCGAGAAGCCGGCGGTCGCGGATGGCAAGGCGGTCTGCGACATCACGCGCGACCTGCTGAAGATCTGCGTATTCGAAAGGCATCTCGGCACGGGTAACGTGGGTATAGGCTTTATCCATGGTTTCGGGCTGCGGGAGGGGGCTATAGCCTCCACGGTGGCGCACGATTCCCATAATCTCATGGTGGTGGGAGCAAGCGACGAGGACATCCTCGCGGCGGCCCGGGCGGTGGAAAAGATGGGCGGCGGCCAGGCGGTGGTGAGCGGGGGAAAGGTGCTGGCGGACCTGCCGCTCGACGTGGCGGGACTCATGTCTACACTTCCCCTGCGCGAGGTCAGGGACCGTGTGCACGGGCTGCAGGAGGCGGCGCGGAAGCTTGGATGCCCGCTGAGCGACCCCTTCATGACCCTCTCCTTCATGGCCTTGCCGGTGATCCCCGAGCTGAAGATCACGGACAAGGGGCTCTTCGACGTGGGGAGCTTCTCTCACGTCCCCCTTTTCGGCGGGGTCGGCCCGTAACCGCCGCCATCTTATCGGCGCTGCCGAACGGCCGGCGAGAAACCCCGGTGTGCCGTAAAGGGGTGTTCTCGCGTGGGGCTGCATCCGTCCATATGTCACCGCCCGAATATCCGGACCGTCAGTCGGCTCCCCTTGAAGCCAGGGCCTAGGTTCGAGCGGCTCTCCGGGGGAGCCGCTCGCGCATGTCACGACGGAGAGGCGGGTCAGATAAGCCTTGCCAGCCGCCTGGCGAATCTCAAAGGCTGACCCCCGCCTCTCCTGGCCTTGAACCAGCCGCGCGCGTAATCGATGCAAACGGCCGCCGCGATGATCGAGGCAGCCGCAAGAGCTACGTTCCTGCCGTCGGAGAGGAACTCCTGCACCCCTTGTAGCCAGGAGCGCAGCCCGCCCACGGAGCTTTCCAGGTCATCGCTCATGTGGGTGAGGGTTCCGAACTGGTAGCGCGCGGTCTTCACGACGTCCAGCGCCTCTCTTATAACCGCGATATCCTCATCGCCCTGCGCGTGTTGAAATTCCATATCGACAGGCTATCACAAAAACACGCGCTTAGGATGCGCTAGCTCTTCCGGGCATGGGGTGGCGGCCCGGCATCCCGGATCCCGGGAAGCCTCTCTTACGATCCATCCATGCGAGTTGATCGCAACGCCCCCCAGCCGGGGTTCCCGGGTGCGGCATGAATGGTGTTATCCCTGCTTGTCGTGTGTACAACCGCCGGGCTCTTTCGTGATATACTTTTAGCGCCGTTGGCGCGGTCGGTACGTGACGGCCGTTAAAACCCAGTAATCAAGGCTTGCCAGGAATTAACGACGGGTTGTCGGATCATCAGGAGGTCAGCATGGAGATCAAGAACGTATTCGTGGTCGGGTCCGGCTTGATGGGAGGCGGCATAGCACAGGTTTCCGCAACCGCCGGCTACAAGGTGAAGATGCACGACGTCAAGGAGGAGTTCACGGCCAAGGGCCTGGAGGCGATCAAGGGGTCCCTGGGCAAGTTTCTCTCCAAGGAGAAGATAACCCAGGAGAAACACGATGCGGCCCTGGCCAATCTCACCACAACCATAAGCCTGGAGGACGCAGCCGATGCCGATATCGTGGTGGAGGCGGTGTTCGAGAACCTGGACGTGAAGAGAGAGGTGTTCGGGAAGCTGGACGAGATATGTCCGCCCCATGCCATCCTGGCCTCCAACACTTCCGCCATACCCATCTCCTCCATAGCGGCCGCCACCAAGAGGCCCGAAAAGGTGGTGGGGACACACTTCTTCAGCCCCGTGCCCCTCATGCGACTGTGCGAGATCATCCGCGGCCTGCAGACCTCGGAGGAGACCATGGCGGCCGCGGAGGCGTGGGGCCAGTCAGTGGGCAAAGAGACGGTCAGGGTGCTCAAGGACCATGCCGGGTTCATCGCCAACCGGCTCTACCTGCCCATGGGAGCCGAGGCCGCCCGCATGCTCGAGGCGGGCGTGGCCTCCCCGGAGGATATCGACAAGGCCATGCGCCTGGGCTACAACCTTCCCATGGGACCACTGGAGCTGGCGGACATGACCGGTATCGACGTGCTCATGAACGCCTGCACGGCTATATACAACGATACCGGCGACCCCAAGTTCAATCCCCCGCCGCTCATGCGCCGCATGGTGGCCGCGGGGTTGCTGGGAAGGAAGACCGGCAAGGGTTATTACGACTATTCCAGCGGCAAGCAGGAGAGCTACTGGAAGCTCTAGGCCAAGTCCCCGTACGCGGGAAGAGGTGGGCAGCCCATGGTCGAGGAAAGCGAAGGCATCTCTTTCGAGAAAAAGAAAACGGCGGGATGGATCTATTTCTCCCGCCCCGAGCGGATGAACGCTCTCTCGCCACGGTCCATGCGTGCCATATGGGCTCAGCTGGCACGGGTGGAGGCTGACCCCGGGATAAGGGCCCTGGTATTCACCGGGAAGGGAGAGGCGTTCTGCGCGGGCATGGACATGGCGGGCCTGGAGCAGGCGAATCCCCTCGCCGCCCGACGGCGATCCCGGGAGATCCAGATGTTGACCAACCGCATCGCCGATTTCTCGCTGCCTACGATAGCCGCGGTCAACGGCGTGGCCATGGGCGTCGGCCTGGAGATCTGCCTGGCTTGTGACCTCGTGCTGGCGTCCACCGCGGCGCGCTTTGCCTTCCCGGAGGCCAGGCTGGGGATGATCCCCTGCGGAGGAGGCACCCAGAGGCTTGCACGCCTGGTCGGCCTGCGGCGGGCGAGGGACATGGTCTTTACCGGCAGGATCCTGGAAGCGAAGGAAGCATTTGAATGGGGGCTGGTAAACGAGGCCGTCACGGAGGAGGAGCTGCTGCCCGCGGTCGAGGGGATGGCGGAGAAACTGGAGATGGGTGGAAGAATAGCTATCTACCAGGCGAAACGTTGTCTGAATCACTCGCTGGACATGGATCTGGCTCGCGGGATGGAATACGAGACGGAATGCTTCACCACCTGCTTTGCGAGCGGGGAACCGACCGCTGCACTCAAGCGCTTTGCTGCGCCGGGCAAGGAGAGAGAGGCGCCCGGGACGGGGGAGGAGAAGGCACGGGAAACGGAGCGGGTGGAGGTAGATGAGGATAAGGCCGAGATGGAGGGAGAGGCGCAGGAAGCGGAAGACGACGTGGGAGATATTTTCGAATAAGAAGGGTTGCGGCGGCGAAACGGCTGCTTGTGATCCATGCCCTATATCGGGTTGCTTATCCCGCGCCTTTGTAACGGAAACAAGCGAGCGAGGCCTGCGCGTGTGTCGCACGAGGTTGCAGGCTGCGTGAGATTTGATGCTGGGTGATATGACCGGAAGCGAACCACTCGCTGGTATCATCCGACGCTGGAAGCCTTTCTACCCTGGGAGGGGACGAGGTAAACGAGGAGGAAGTATGGAGTTCGAGTACCTGGTCGTGGAGGTGGACGAGGAGGGGATAGCTATCCTGCGCCTCAACCGCCCCGAAGCCAAAAACGCCCTGAACCTCGCGCTCATCGCCGAGCTGGGCGATGCCGCCGATATGTTGGCCAGGGACGATGAGGTAAGGGCGGTCATCATAACCGGGGGGGAAGGGGACTTCGCTGCCGGGGGCGACATCAAGGAGATGTCCGGCAAATACGCGCCCGATATGCTCTATGCCTACGGTGCCGATCTTTCCGGAATTGACAAGATCGAGCGCATGCCCAAGCCGGTTATCGCCGCGGTCAGCGGTTACGCGCTTGGGGGAGGCACGGAGCTCGCCCTGGTGTGTGACATGATCGTGGCCTCGGAGACGGCGGTCTTCGGCATGCCCGAGATAACCCTGGGCATAATCCCCGGCGCGGGTGGCACCCAGAGGCTTCCACGCCTGCTGGGCCCGAACCGGGCCAAGGAGTTCATATTCACCGGTGATTTCTACGACGCCCAGGCATGCAGGGAAATGGGCCTGGTGAACAGGGTGGTGCCCGTGTCGGATCTCATGGAGGAGGCGAAAAAGCTGGCGCGGAGGTGTATCCGCAACGGCGCCGTAGCCCTGGCCTGTGCCAAGGCATGCGTGAACGACGGGCTCAATACCGACCTTTATTCCGGCCTCTCTTTCGAGCGTAAATGCTTCTCGTTGCTCTTCTCGACCGACGATCAGAAGGAGGGCATGGCCGCCTTCAAAGAGAAGCGCAGGGCCGATTTCAGGGGCAGATGAGCGGCGCGCTTATGGTCGAGAGGTATTTATCGCGTTTCATGGAGGTATATCAAAGTGATCTCGTTTGAGTTGAGTGACGAGCAGAAGGATCTCGCGTGCGGCCCTGGAGGCCGCCATCGAATACGCGAGGCAGAGGGTGCAGTTCGGCAGGCCTATCGCGGAGAACCAGGCCATCCAGTTCATGATGGCGGACATAGCCATGAACATCGAGGCGGGCAGGTTGCTGTACACGAAGGCTGCATGGATGGAAACGCAGGGGGTGCCCTTCACCAGGGAGGCGGCATACGCCAAGACCTTCTGCTCGGACACGGCCATGCGCGTTACCACCGACGTGGTCCAGGTATTCGGCGGCAACGGCTACATGCGCGATTACCCGGTGGAGAAATACATGCGCGACGCCAAGATAAACCAGATCTGGGACGGTACCAACCAGATCCAGAGGATAGTCATGTCCCGCGCTCTGCTGGGCCGCTGAAAGCGGGAAGGCGGAGATCGGGCATTGATCGTCGCCTGCCGGGCGGAGGATCACCTTCCATCCGGCGGCGGGAGTGAGGCAGGGAAGTAGAGGGAGGGTTCTCGACAGAGGATCGGACAAGACATGAGGAGGTAGGAAATGGACTTTGAGCTCTCTCAGGAACAGAAGGCCTTCTTCAAGGAAGTGAAGGACTTCGCGGAAAAAGAGATAGCGCCCTTCACCGAGGACTACGATCGCAAGAGCGAGTTCTTCTGGGACGGCTGGAAGAAGATGGGCGACATGGGGCTGCTGGGCCTGCCCTTCCCGGAGGAATACGGCGGCTCCGATGCGGGAGCCCTGGATACCGCCATCGCCATGGATGCTTTCGCCGCGGGAGGGGCGGACGCGGGGGTCGCGCTTTCCTGGGGCGCCCATAGCATCATAGGCGGCGTCCCCATCTGGATCATGGGCACGGAGGAGCAGCGGAAGAAGTATCTACCCGGCATATGCTCGGGCGAGACGATAAGCTCCCTGGGACTGACCGAGCCGGACGCGGGTTCCGACGCCGCTTCCGTAAAGACCACGGCCGTGCGTGACGGCGACGACTACGTACTCAACGGCTCGAAGATGTTCATCACCAACGGCCCCATCTGCGACCTGTGCATCGTGGTGGCCTCGACCGACAAGGAGAAGGGCGCCCTGGGGATCAGCACTTTTATCGTGGAAAGGAAGTCCCCGGGTTTCGAGGTCAGCCGCGAACTCGACAAGATGGGAAACCGCACTTCTCCTACGGGGGAGCTGGCTTTCAGCGACTGCAGGGTGCCGGCCGAGAACCTGCTCGGGGCTGAGGGAGACGGCTTTTACGGTGTGGGCAAGGCCACGCTGGAGTGGGAGCGCGCCATCATGGTGGCGCCGGCGGTAGGCAGCATGGAGGTCAACATCAACCGCTGCATCGAGTATGCAAAGGAGAGGAAGCAGTTCGGACGGCCCATCGGCAAGTTCCAGGCCGTGGCCTTCAAGATAGCGGAGATGAAGTGCCTGCTGGATGCCTCGCGCCTTCTCGTCTACAAGGTAGCGTGGATGAAGGACCAGGGCATCCCGGCGATGATGGAAGCCTGCGTGTGCAAGCTGAGCGTAACCGAGAATTCCGTCAGGGTGGCCAACGATGCGGTGCAGATCTTCGGCGGCTACGGCTACATCCGCGAGTACCCGGTGGAGCGCACTCTGCGCGACGCCAAGCTCGGCACCATCGGCGCCGGAACCTCCGAGATCCAGAAGCTGATCATCAGCCGCCTGCTCTTTGGCAAGTTCTAAGAGGGAGAGATGCGGGTCAAGGTGCGCTTTACCGGCATAGTCAGGCATCATGCCGGGGTGAAAGAGATGGATTTCGAGCTGCCCGAGGGCTCGAGGGTAAGCGACCTTCTCCTGCAGATCGGAAGGGAGTTCGCGCCGCGTCTGCCCGGGAACATGTGGGACGTCCGCAAGGAGCGCTTTCACCCCATGATCAAGGTGGGCCGCAAGGGAGACCCTTTCGCGGACGAAGAGGAACCGCTGCGGGACGGGGACGAGGTGTACGTCCTCTCCCGCATGGCGGGCGGTTAGAGACGCACAAGGCTGCCGCCGGGAGACCCTTTCGCGGACGAAGAGGAACCGCTGCGGGACGGGTGCGAGGTGCCCGTGCTCTCCACGTGGCGGGGGGATAGCTAAACGGCGTGGAGGAAAGTGGACTTGCTAAGTCCTGCCCGACCTTTACGCACTGAGCCCGCGCGGGCAGGCGGCGGCGATGATTTTGACGTCCATGGGGGGGTAGAGATACGGGAGGCAGGATGAGCGACTACGACGCGATAGTGGTGGGAGCGGGCATTGCCGGGCTGGGCGTGGCCTCGCAGCTGCAGCAGGCGGGGAAAAAGACCCTTCTCCTGGAGATGTATCCCAAGGCGGGAGGGCGCATGCAGTCTTACGGCCTCCCGGGAGGGTACCGGGCGGATATCGGGCTGCACATGATAGAGATGGGAAAGAAAGGCTACTGCCACGAGCTGGGGGCGCGCGTGGGTAAGGAGTTCGAGTGGGCCGGCTTCTCGGTCACCCTCGATCTCTACGAGGATGGCGCCTGGCACGACATGCAGACGTTCATCCAGCTCACGGACGAGGAAAAGGCCAGCTTCATCGAGGTTATGAAGGGCATAGCGCTCATGGACGAGCCCGATTTCAAAGCATGGGACAACCGCTCCTTCGGGGAATGGCTGGACAGGAACAACATGTCC
Organism: uncultured Actinomycetota bacterium; assembly: GCA_964462595.1. Taxonomy (GTDB): domain Bacteria; phylum Actinomycetota; class Geothermincolia; order Geothermincolales; family RBG-13-55-18; genus SURF-21. The sequence goes on along the minus strand of CAYWXM010000072.1, from coordinate 10,935 downwards.
GGTAACCTGCGAGAGGTATGGGAGAACATGAGCATGATCATGACCACCATACCCGACGTGAGGGAGCAGTCCGCCGGAGAATGCCTGTACATCGCCCGCGAGGCGCTTATTAAAGGCAAGGCGGTGCTCATCGCGGCCTATCCGCGCGGCGGGATGTGGGGGATCATAGGCCCGCTGGTGGAGGCTTTCGAGGATCTGGGTGGAAAGCTGGAGCTGGGCGCGAGGGTTGAACAGGTGGTCTTCGAGGGCAACCGTGCCGTGGGGGTAAGGGTGGCCCGCAAGGGCGCCAACCCCATCGCCAGGGAATGGCGCTATATCTCCACCGACCTGGTCACGGCGCCGCTGGTGGTCCTGGCCCTTCCCATCTGGCACCTGGACAAGGTGCTGGATTTCGACCGCCGCTATTCTCCCCTGCCGGGCTGGTGGCTGAAGCGTATCGAGGATATCCGCGGCGAGAGGACCGGCCTGCTCGGATACATCATCGCCACGCGGCGTCCCCTCTACGAGCGCCAGGTGTTCATGTCCGTCCTCAAGTCACCTCGCACGGGACTGCCGCTGCAGGCCTTCACCCCTACCGCTTTCGACCCCGGGGTGGCTCCCGAAGACCGCTACCTCCTGGTCACCGACAACGTGGCGGAGCCCCGGGAAGTGGAGGACAAGTTCAACCTGGGGCGCCTCATGGAGCAGCACTGGGAGGACGTCAAGGAGCTGTATTCCCTCACGGAAGAAGAGGTGGAGTTCGCGCTGCCGTACTTCACCGCCGGCTGCGACGGGCTGGCCCGCAAACCCGGCCTCACCGGGGACTTCAAGCCCGACGTGCAGGCACCTGCGGTGGACGGACTTTTCTTCGCGGGCGATACTTACCTGGGGCGGGGTCTGGCTATCGAGGGCGCTTCCCGCTCCGCCATCCTCTGCGTCGAGCGAATACTGGGTTGACGGGGCAGGAAAGGCAGGGGCGCTGATAAATGGCTGGTAGTTCGATAAAGGCGACTGTGATCTCCGATGCCTGGGGCTTTGGCCTCATGGAGACCAAACCCTTCCCCTTGTGGCAGGTGCGTTACTGGGCTGTCCGCAACAAGGCCCTGCTGGTGCCGGAATACGGCGCCATGTACGTAGCCGCGTTCCTGAAAGGGCAGAAGGTGGCCCTGGAGGTCATCAACCTCATGGCGGACGTGTTCCCGGGCGAGGAGTGGTACAAGGAAAAGCAGCAGGGGCTCGCCGACGATGCCGCATCCAGCGCCCCCATAGGCGGGGAGGATGCGCTGCGCCTCATGCGGGAGAACCTGGAGAGCTCGCTCGCGAGATCCCAGCCGGACGTGGTGCTCTTCCCCATCTCCATCTATTACGTGGCCCTGCACGCCAGGCAGTTGCTGCGCCGCATCAAGGAGATGGCGCCCGGGGTCAAACTGGTGGCGGGGGGAGTGTATTCCACCCTCCACCCGCATGAGATCATGGCCGACGGGGCGGCGGACTTCGTGGTGCGCGGGGAGGGGGAATGGACGGCCCTGGAGCTGCTGCGAGCCCTGGAGCGGAGGGAGCGCGATTTCTCGGCCATCCCCGGCCTCACCTGGCGTGACGGCGGCGGCAGGGTGGTCGATAACCCCGACCGGGAAAGGGAGCGCGAACTCGACCGCTTTCCCCACATCTATACCGTGGCGGAGGAGTTCAGGATCAGGGAGCGCCACCGCCTTCTCAAGGCCCTCAACCCCCTGGATGATTACATCCCCGGAGGAGGCTTCCTCACCTCGCGCGGCTGTCCCGAGGAATGCACTTTCTGCCTCGACCCCGCGGTGTGGAAGAGGAAGACGCGTTTTCATTCACCCGCTTACGTGCGCGAGGTGCTCGAATACTGCTGGGAGAACTTCACCGAGGGTGACAGGTCCTTCTATTTCGGTGATGCCACCTTCGCCCTCAACCGGCGCCGCCTCAGGGAGCTCTTCGCGACGGTCAGGGAGGTGCCTTACACTTACCACATCCAGACGCGGGCGGACTCGCTGACCCGGGAAGTTCTCGAGGGGTTGCGGGACAGCAATTTCGACAGCGTGGCCATAGGCGCGGAATCGTTCGACGACCGCATCCTGAGCGAGGTGGTGAAGAAGAGGACCACTCGAGAGGAGATCCTGGGTGCGGTGCGGGCGGCACGCTCACACGGGCTCAATCCCATACTCACCTTCATCGCCGGGCTGCCGGGCGAGAGCCGCGCCTCCCTCGAGCGCACGGTGGAGACCCTACGCGCGGAGGGCATCAGGGAGGCCACCTTCTTCCCCCTGGTGGTCTTCCGCGGCACCGAACTCTACCAGACCTTTCTGCGCACCTTCCCGGAGGAGGAGAGGGAGTCCATGCGCCTCAACCAGTGGTCTGAGGAGTTCTGCTTCGCCAGCAGGGAGTTCGGCTCCATGGGTGAGCTTATCAAATACACCGAGTACCTCAACGATGCCATCCGCGCATGACCGACCCCATGATTTAAGCAAGGATATCATCCCCGCCCGGTTTGCGGGGGATTCGGCGCGGAAGCTATTATTAGATGAGGTGGGGATCGATCCCCTGAAGACGTACGGAGGGAATACGCGAGAGGTGGGTGGTCATGAACGCCAAGGAGCTGCGGACCTTCGCGCGCAGCGATGTGTTCTCCACCCGTGGCGAAAGGGGCGTTGAAGGGGGTTTCGACCGTTCCCTGTGGAAAGAGATGGCCGAGATGGGGCTTGCCGGCATGATCATCGACAGGGAATACGGGGGCGGCGGAAGAGAGATAGGGGAATTCGCAGAGAGCGCGGCCTTGCTGGCCGGTGAAGGCCTGGATCTGGGCCTTACCTTGAGTCTGGTGGACCACGTCATGCTCTGCGCCTACCCCCTGCAGGTCTTCGGCTCTAGGGACCTGAAGGAGCGGTTCCTGCCCCCGCTCTGCAACGGAGAACTCATCGGGGCGGCAGCCATATCGGAGCCGGGGAGCGGAGGTGACCCCTCGCGCATGATCGCCACGGCGGTAAGAGAAGGCGAAGTGTACGCCATGAGGGGGATCAAAGGGCCGGTCACCAACGCACCCGTGGCGGACGTCTTCTTGGTCGTAGCTTCCACCGATCCCGACTCCGGAAGGGAAGGTCTTTCGGCTTTCCTGGTGGAAAAGTCCAGGGGTATCGAAGTAGAAGAGATTGAACTGGGATATCTTACCACATCTCCCCATGGCCAAGTTATCCTCGACGGCGTGGAAGTCCCCGCCGCGCAGATGATCGGGGAGGAGGGCTGGGGGCACGAACGCGTTTCCCGCTCCATCTTCATATGGGAAAGGGCGGTGCTCATCCCGGCCATCCTTTCCTTTATCGAGCGCTGGCATCACCTGGTGGTGTCCGACCTCGAGCCGGGCAACCTCTCTCCCGACCTTAGGTCGCTCATGGCCCAGAGAAAGGTGGAGTTGGCCGCCTTTCGCATCGTGAGCGAAAGGCTGCTGGAACTGAGCTTCGGAGCGAGCGAGGACGGAAGGAAGCGCATGGAGCTGCTGCTCTTCTTCGGCAAGAGCCTGCCCGAATGGGTGTACTCGATGCGTAGCGCGATCGCGGAGGCCAGGCTGACCGTTGACGAGTCAATGGGGGGCATGGAAGGGGACCTGCAGCTCCTGGAGGTGGGGAGTTCCCTGCTGGACTGGCATCTACAGAAACTCCTTTTTTAAGGCATCCGCCACGGGCTTGCTCTCTTGAAGGAGAGGACGGCGGCGCTGAAAGGTGGACGCGAAGGTTTGAGTTTGAGATCGAGGCCCGTGCCATCCGGGGTGAGCAGGATCATTCACTCTGGATGTCCCGGCGGCCTATCATCTTGATAGCAGGGAAAAGGCGGGTGGCGGCAGGCCGTAACTTGGGAGGTGGGTCAAAGAATGATCGAGAGCGAGATAATAACGCCCCAGAAGATCTGGAGTGCGTCTGACCAGCTCACGCCGCGTGTACGCAGGTTGCGTGAGGAATACTTTTCCATAGCGGAACGCCCCTATTTCAGAAACGAGGTCATGCCCTTTACCACCGGCACGGACTGGGACGTGGTCTGGTCCCCGGTTAACTGGGGCATTATCCCGGAAATGGTGCCGTTCATGGGCGCTTTCGGGGAATCGCTGCGGGTGATGGCCCGGGAGGTGGAGCTGCCGCAGGGATTCTGGGATGAACCCCTGGTAGTGCGCCGTGCGCTCTTCTTCGGCGAGGTGTGCAGGAAGAGCCTGCCGGTAAAGATCCTGGAGGGGGAGCTGATAGTGGGGGGGCAGTTCAACACCGCTCTCTCCAAGTGCCACAACCGCAAGGAGAACAAACGCTGGTCGAAAGACGTGGACGGGTGGTGGAAGAGGGGCTCGGAGATAAACGAGCTCGGCATCGGTAATGCCGGCGCCGTGCCCGGCCATATCATCCCCGATTACCCCCGCGTACTGCGCGAGGGGTTCGCGGGGATATACGCGGAGCTGGAAGCGCTGGAGAAAGAAACCGACGACCCGGAACGCAAGGATTTCCTGCGCGCTCTCAAGATATGTTGTGGGGCCGTCCGCGATATCGCGGCGCGCTACGCAGAGGAGGCTGAAAGGCTGGCTTCGGAGGAAAAAGACGGGAAGCGTGCGGCGGAGTTGGGCGAGATAGCCCGTATCTGCCGCAAGGTGCCCTGGGAGCCGGCGGAAACATTCCAGGAGGCGCTGCAGTCACTCTGGTTCACCCACATGCTGATCATGGCCGCGGAGTCGTATCCCGGCGCCGGGCTGTCGCACGGACGCTTCGACCAGTACATGTTCCCATACCTCCAGGCGGACCTGGAGAGCGGCAGGCTGGACGAGGCGCGGGCCAAGGAAATACTCGAGTGCTATTGGATCAAGCACAATTACGCCTACGATTTTCAGTGCCGGGTGATGACCAACCAGGGCATAAACTCAGGCTTCGGCCAGCTGATGACCATGGGGGGCATCGACGCGGACGGCAACGACGCCTCCAACCGCCTTACCTGGCTCATCCTCGACGTCATCGAGGAGATGAACATGCTCGAACCCAAGCCCAATATAAGGCTGCACTCCGGAACCCCGGAGCCGCTGTTGCGGCGGGTGGCCGAGATGCTGTCCAGGACGCAGGGCTCGCCTTTCCTCATGAACTTCGACGAGAATTCCATGCGAGGCCTGGCCTGGCAGGGGTTGCCGGAGGAGAGGCTGTGGGATTATGCGCCGGTCGGATGCCTGGAGAACACCCTCCAGGGCGACGACCGCTCGGGCACGGTGGACGTCAACGTCAACCTGGCCAAGGCCGTGGAGATGGTCTTCAACCGCGGGCGGGATGCGGCCAGCGGTAAGCGTATAGGTCCCGATACCGGAAAGCCCGAGGGCTTCGGCTCATGGGAGCGCTTCAAGGAGGCCTTCGACATGCAGCTCAAGGCGCTCATGGACCACATGCTCTCCATCAGCGACGAGGCCGACCGCATCCGGGCCGAGTTCGAGCCCACGCCGTACCTCTCCACGCTGGTGGGAGGCTGCGCGGAGAAAGGCCGGGACGTGACCCGGGGCGGGGCGCGGCACGGTTACATAACCGTGGAGGGAGTGTCATTCGCCACCGCCGCGGATTCGCTGGCGGCGGTGAAGAAGCTCGTCTACGAGGAAGGCAGGGTGAAGATGGAAGAGCTGGTCAAGGCCCTGCATGAAGATTACGAGGGGTTCGAGCCGCTGCGCCAGACCATGGTCAACAAGGCGCCGAAGTACGGCAACGACGACGATTACGCCGACGAGGTCGCGCGCTATCTTTCGCAGGCCTGGACGCGCATGGTAACCGCCCATGTATCTCCCGCCACCGGCAGGCGTTACCGCGCGGGCTATCTCTCCTGGAATTATTGGATAGCCTTCGCGCCTTTCACCGCGGCTACCCCGGACGGGAGGAAGAGGGGGACCTTCCTTTCCAACGCCATAGGGCCCGTGAACGGGGCCGATCGCAACGGCCCCACCGCGGAGCTGCTGTCGGTGGGGAAGATGGGCCTTGAAACCGCCCCCAACGGCACCTCCCATACCATGAGCTTCAGCCCCTCCCTGTTGCGGGACGCGGAACACGTCTCGAAGCTCATGGCCTTCCTGCGCGCATACGGGGAGAAAGGAGGCACCGCGCTGCAGATCAACGTCCTGGACCCCGAGACGCTGCGTGAAGCACAGCACAGGCCTGACGAGTACGGTAACCTCATGGTCAGGGTGACCGGTTATAACGCCTACTTCGTGATGCTGGGCAAGGAGATGCAGAACGAGATCATAGCCAGGGAATCACATGAGCTCTGAGCGCGAAGACCAGACCGGCACGGTCTTCAACGTCCAGCGTTACTCGACGGAGGACGGGCCCGGCATACGCACAACGCTCTTCCTGAAAGGCTGCCCGATGCGATGCCCGTGGTGCCACAACCCGGAGGGGATAAAGGGGAAGCCGGAGCTCGTCTGGTACGAGGTGCGCTGTATCGGCGCCCGCGACTGCCTGACCGCCTGCCCACGGGGCGCCCTGACCTTGAGCCCGGAGGGAATGATAATAGACCGCGCGCTCTGCGATGCCTGCGGAAAGTGCGAGGAGGCCTGTCCCGCCGCAGCCCTGGAAGTCATCGGCAAGATACGCACCGTTGACGACGTGGCGAAAGAGGCGCTCCGGGACAGGGTCTTCTACGAGAAATCGGGGGGCGGAGTGACCCTTTCGGGGGGCGAGCCGGCCCTGCAGTACCGGTTCACGCGCGCGCTCATGGAGATGCTGCACGCACAAGGGATAAACGTCGCGCTGGACACCTGCGGAGGGGTGAGCGAGGAGAGGTTCGGGCCCCTGGTGGAGCTGGCGGACCTGGTCCTCTTCGATCTCAAGATCATGGACGACCCGGAAGCCCACCTGGAGCATACCGGTGTCTCCCTTGCGCAGGTCCTGCACAACGCGCGGCTTGTGGCACACAAGGGCAAGCCGATGTGGATACGCACCCCGGTCATACCCGGGTACACCGACAGGGAAGAGAACGTGAGGGCTATAGCCCGTTTCATAAGGGACGAACTGCCCACGGTGGAGAGATACGACCTCCTGGCTTTCAACAACACCTGCGAGGACAAGTACCTCCGCCTGGACATGTCTTTCCCGCTGGCGGGCGAAGGACTGCTGGCGGAGGAGAAGATGGCGGCACTGGCGGAGGCCGCGAGGGAAGAGGGGCTGGCCGTGGCCCGATGGTCCGGCGCTACCGCGGTGGCCAGGTACTCCGGCATGTAAAAAGCGGGCGCGGCCAGGGCGCCCGGGCACCGGGCCCGCGAGCCTCGCTCGGGTATCGCGCCGTGCTGGAACGGGACCATTAGAATACAAGGGCAGCCGAAAGAACCCGCACTTGTACGGGGGTAACAAGGGAGGTTGAGAGATGGAGCTTCCACAGGAGGTGCGCGACCTGTTCGCAGAGGAGATGGCCGGCAAGTTCCTGGCCACCGTCGATCCCGAGGGAAAGCCGAACGTAGCCCTCATAGTCACCCTGCAACCGCCGCCGGACGGGCTCAAGGACCGGCTTATCTTCGGGGAATTCCTCATGTGGAAGAGCAAGGAATACCTCGAGGGGAACCCGCGCGTGGCCGCGGCCGTGGTCAATACCAAGCTGCGCATGGCCACCCTCACCGGCGACTTCCTGGGCTTCGAGAAGACGGGGCCCTACAAGGAAGCTCTAGATGCATCCAGCCTCATGCGCTACAATGCCTATTCCGGCATGAGGTCCGCCGGCGTTATCGACGTGCGCGAAGCATCCCCCGCGCGCGGCGCCTCGATGATCGCCGTCCCCCTCGATTTTCTCAGGGCGCGCATGCACCGCGTGAAGGATGCTGGTGGGGGGGTGGCGATACCCGGCATGGTGAAGGAGAAATTCGTCCGGCTGACTTCGGTGAAGGCGCTGGCGGTTATGGGCGTGGACGGTTACCCGCGCATCCACCCCGTGATGGCGGCCGCTCCCGCGGGAGATTCCGCCTTCGTGCTGCAGATCACGAAATACAACCGCGAACTGGCGGGATTGAAGCTACCTTGCCCCGCGGCTCTTTGCGTGCTCACCTTCGACGTCAAGAGCTACAAGGTAAAGGGGGAACTTGCCCCGCTGGGCTCTCGCGCGTTGCTCTTTAAGGTGAGAGAGGTCTACAATGCCATGCCGCCTCTCGCCGGAGATCTCATCGTAGGGGTCAGCTCATGACCTTCGTTATCTCATGGCTGTCGCTGACGCCCACGCGGTTCAGCGGGCCGATACGTGGTCCCGTGGGTAAGCCATCGAGGCTCGCAGTTAGGTCGTAAGGTATGGCGATTATCGGGCCGCGCGGACCGGGGAGCCGGGTGTGGATAGCGTGAACGGCACCTCGATGGGCCGAGCCGGGGATCACGAGCGGCCACCAGCGGGGGGTTTTCGGCCCGGCTGCCCGTTCGATGGACGTTAAAGTTGACCCCGGTTAACCCTCAGTAGTTGCCCAGGATGCTGAAGCCGGGGAGGTTGAAGGGGAACTTGGCGCCTCGCTTCATCGCCGCCTCGACCATCATGGAGATGCGTTTCTGTCCCAGCATCATTATCTGGCGCTCCATCAAGCCCACGTGGGGGCGTAACCTGTACCATATCCTGTTCTTGAACAGAAAGCCCTGCCTGTAGCCGCGGTTGAAGCGCTCGAATTCCTCCACGGCTCTGCCGCGGTCGTAAACGGCCATCGCGGCCACCCTGCCGGTTACCAGGGCGCCCAGGATGCCGAACCAGAAGAAGGGGTCCATAGCCCCGCTGATCGTGCCGCACATGATGAGCCCGTTCTGCAGGAGGCGGGGGTTGTCTGGCGTCGCCAGGGGCACCGCGCCGGAGACGTACTCCCACTCGTCGTGCTCCACTCCCTCGCGGCGCACCATGAACTCCTTGTACTTGTCGAGGGCGGCCCGGTCGACATGGCGGATGGAGAAGAGCAGGTTGAAATAGTAGTTATTGCAGCTGCTGAGATAGCCGTATTCGCTGATGGACTCGTCTATCCATATCCAGGACTCGTTGCTGAAACCTATCTCGCCGCGCGAGATCCATCCGTACCAGCGCAGGTAGGGTATGTCCAGCATCTCGTAGGCGCTGGGTGTGAGGCCACAGGCCACGATGGTGTTCTCGGGCAGGCCCGGCAGGTCCTCCTTGCGCAGGGGCGAATCGAACTCGAAACGGACCCCGAGTCCCTGGGCCTCCTTGTAGAGCAGGGAGTCCAGGCTCGTGGGGCGGTTCCCCCTCTCCACCGTGTACATGTCCATGACATGCAGGGGAACTTCCAGGACCGTTTCGTGGAGGTAAAAAGGGCAGCGCTTAAGGGGGTGAAAGACTGAAGAGAGGTCGATACCCAGGTATTCGGACGTGCGCTCCACGTCGATACCCGTGGTGTGGGTGGAGGGGTTGTAGATGGAATCCCCCCCGAATCCTTTCTCGCGATCGTGAACGGTCACCTCGTAGCCGTTCCTTGCCAGGTCTATGGCGGCGATGAGGCCGGACATTCCCGCTCCGTAGATGGTCGCGTCTTTGCCTTGCGACAACGCAGTCCTCCTTTCGGTCGCCCCCTCCCAGGCTCCCGCTGTTTTGCCGCACATATAGTATCATCTTTTCGTATCGTGCGTAGCAGCGGCTCTGACGGAAATCGAGACGCGCGTGCGCCTCTACGGCGACGGTTGACGCTATAATGGACGCGATAACAGGAACGAGGAGAGGCAGATGAGAGAAGAGGGCTTGGAGGAAGAGCGCTACCGCCTGCCGCGGCAGCGGGAGAAAAGGACCCTGGCCGAGGAAATATCCAAATATTCCTTATGTTTTGCTCTGTCGGAGCATAAGCGGGCCGTGGACTCGAGGGGCAGGACGAGATCGCTTTCCGGGCTCGACGTGGCGGGCATCAAGGCGGGCATACTGGGGGGCTCCATCCATGCCGGAGACGATATCGAAGGGGAGGCCATGGCCAGTTCCTTCACCGCTATCTACCGGCCCCGCGCTTATTACCCGCCATACCTTCTGGGCGAGATGAGGGCCGCGCTCAGGCGGGGCGAAAGCCCCCCCTCCGCCTCGCCGCATTACCTGCCGGTGAGCTCGTTGCCGCCGCTTCCCGACGGTTCGCGCGTGATCTTCCTCTACCCGGGGAACAAGACCGTCTTTGACCGGCCGGATTTTCCCGCCCACGTGCGGGACATCTTTACCCGAGATTACCTGCGCATGCCCCTCCTCCTGCCGCTGCTCGAGGAGGCAAGGCAGGGCAGGGTGCGCTTCCGCGCACGCCTGCTGCGCATGGACAGGGATTCCGCCCGCAGGCTTGCCGGGCTGGGGGAGAACTCCTACGACAGCTATTCCGCCCGGGGATTTACCTATTTCCTGCGGCCCCTGGAGCTGGAGACGGTGGACGATAAGCCCGGCCTGCGCGGATCGCTTTACGCGGAGCTCTCCCTTGCGGAGGAGCCGGGATGGGACAGGGTGGGGGACATGCTGGAGCCGGTGATCCGCGGCGCGGTGGAGGAGATCTTCCCGCCGTGCATACGCGGCGAACGCGAGGAGCCGGGTTGCTACCTGCCCCATAGCGGCTTCCACGTCACCCGCTTCAGGCGCAGGCTCTTCGCGCTGGTATACGACCCCGTGATCGCCGTCTTCCGCATGCCCAGGTTGTTGGGGCTCTACCTCCCCAGCGAGTTGATAAGAGGTATAGACGAAGCCGTCGATCTCTTCGCCCGCTTCATCCTGCGCATGCTTTCCGACCTGCGGGACGGGCTCGGCCTCTCCTTGCCACCCCGCGTCGAGGTGGCATACGACAACCGCCTTTCCTGGGCCAGCGAAGGCGGATCGCTGCGCGGGCCGTCATTCGATACCCTCCTGGAAGAGCACCCCTTTCTCGAGCCGACGCTGGCATGGCTGAGGGGGGATTGAGGGAAGTCACTGCGGCCGCAGGAAACGGGAAAGAGAGCGGGGGAACGGGGGGCCGGGCCC
>CAYWXM010000071.1:0-5358 GCA_964462595.1 uncultured Actinomycetota bacterium | reverse complement strand
AGCCTCCGGGTAACGGCCTCGCTCGCTGCGACCGACCCGGTAGTTCTCGGGCCAGGGGCAGCTTTTTGTTCCCGAGCCCCGGGGTAACGGTCCTCGCTTGTGGTGCTTTACCGGCCCGAGCCTCCGGGTAACGGCCTCGCTCGGCTGCGCTTGCCGCCTCAACATAAGAAGAAACCGTTACTTGCGCGCTCGCTGCGACCGACCCGGTAGTTCTCGGGCCAGGGGCAGCTTTTTGTTCCCGAGACCGGGGTGCGTGGCAGCGCAGATGGAGCAACCATAAACATTACCCGGTTCTCGGAAAGTGTCTTTTGTATAGGCGACACCCGGGCGGTATCTTTTCCATTTAGCCGATTCTATGCCCGGGCGCGCTGCGGCCGAGCCGGTGGTTCTCGGGCGGTGACAGCGCAGACGGAGCGCCAGGACGAATTGATAAGGGGGTTACTCTTCGCCCAGGGCCTCGAGGTCGGCGAGGTCCTTCTTTCTGCCCAGGGCTCTCTTGTTGGCGATGTACTGTTCGCGGCCGAGGAATGTAACGGGCACGTCGCCATATAGGCCGTTCTGCCTGCCCTGGTAAGCTTCTCTCCAGGTGACCCCGGTGATCGAGGTGAGGATATCGATGCGGACCGGAGAGACCCCGAGCTGGAGCACCGAGTCGGGCTTGTGAAAATCACCGGGTTTCAGGCCGAGCGATCCGAAGCCGAAATCTTCCAATACTGAGAGGATCCGCTTTACGTTGTCCCGAGTGGGGTGCACGAGGATATCGATATCTCCCGTGAAGCGGGGGACCCCGTGAAACGCGAGGGCGTAAGCTCCCACGATCACGTATTCCACTTCATGAGCGTTGAACAACTCCAGCAACTCTTTGAAGTCTTGCTGTATCTCCATAATGCTGCCTCCTGAGAAAATCCACGGCGGCAACGCGTTCCTCCGCGGGTCGGCTCAGCCAGTATTCCAGGTCCCGCCGTGCGGATTTCAGTTCACGCATGTCGCCCACGCGGACCACCTTGCTTATCCGCTTTCCGGCCGCCCTGGACAGCTCCTCCTTCATGCGCAGCCTGGTCAGCTCGTGGAGCTCGTCCGAGGACATGCCCACTCCGGCCTTTTCCAGACCCTCGACTATGAAACCCCTCGCCACGGTGGACATTTTCTCATCGATGGATTTCGCGTATCTATCCAACGTCTCGATGGTGCGCTTGTCCATCCTGATGGAGACGACGGACTTTATCCCATTCGCTGGGATAGCGACGTCGCCTCGCTCATTCTCCCTCCCCCCGCGCGGAGAACCCGGGTTCTCTTTACCCCCTTCTCGCGACTTTTCAGGCAAGATGACCACCCCCTCGCTTCCTATCCTATCTAAAAGTAATACGAATGTAAACAGCAGATATTAATGCTGTTTCCCTGAAAAACCCATGATCATATCCCGGAAAGTGCTCGCTCTTGTATCTGACTCCACGAAGCGGCGTATATGCGGAAGAGACCTGGCCCTCCGGAAGCGGGCAAGTTCCTTTTCTGCTTGATGATATAATGCCCACGGGCTGGGTGGAAGCGCCGCATGTTTGACCGAGAAAGGGAACACCAGATGAAGATAGTCGCCCTCAACGGCAGCCCCGGGGGCAGGTCGAGCGCCACAGCCGCGATGCTGGGCGCGTTTCTCGAGGGCGCGCAAGGCGCAGGCGCGGAGACCGCCGCCGTGTTTCTTTGCGAGAAGGATATCGGGTATTGCAGGGGCTGCCATTCCTGTTGGTTCGATACCCCCGGCAGGTGCGCCATCGAGGACGACATGGCGGGAGTGCTGCACGAGCTGGCGGGGGCGGACGTAATCGTCCTGGCCTCCCCCGTGTATTTCAACAACGTCTCGGGCACCCTGAAGGTGTTCATGGACCGCCTGACCGTGACCGGGAACCCACATGCGGGCGGGGATGAAGGCGAAGGTGGCCCGGGGACAGGGGCTCCGAAGCCCGTGCTGCTGATGATGGCGAATTGCGGTTTTCCCGACCGCTCCCAGTTCGAGGTGATCTCCCTGTGGATAAACCGGGTGGCGGCGATGATGCAGGCCGACCTCGCGGGAGAGATATACGCGACGCAGGGGAAGCTCTTGTGCCGTCCCGCTGGAGAGCTCAGCCCGGCGGCCGCGGAATATCTGCGTGCGTTGGAGGATGCCGGCAGGGAGATCACTACCGCAGGAGAGCTGCCCGGTGGCGTCAAAACCAGGCTGCAGGCGGACTTCTCCCCGGGATAGTCCTCTTTCCGCGCTCTTCATCTCCATGCCGTTGAGGCCGTCGGGGCCCGTGGCCCCCCCGCCTATCTCCGGGGAGCCATGTCCGGAGCCTCTCCCACTGGATGCACCTCTTGCCGCACTTCCTCACCGGGCGGTCCTGCCTTCCCGGCTTGACGGTGGGTGGAAGTATAATCACTACGACGGTGAAGTACGGAATCTCTTCAGGTGAGGTGCGATGTGAAACCGGAACGGTCCCATTACGTCTGCGAGGAGTGCGGAGAAGCCTCCGTGCAGTGGCTTGGACGTTGCCCTTCCTGCGGCGCTTTCGGCACCATGCGCGAGGAGAAGAAGGAAATCCCCAGGGGCGAGGCATCGCGCGCGAAGGCTGAACCGCTGCGCCTGGGCGGCGTGGAGAAGGAGCGGCCGCGCCTTACCACCGGTATCGGTGAACTGGACAGGGTCCTGGGTGGAGGAGTGGTGCCAGGCTCCCTGGTCCTGCTGGGGGGCGAGCCCGGGATCGGTAAATCCACCCTGCTGCTGCAGGCCGCTTCGGCGCTGAGCAACCGGGGGACGAAAGTATTGCTGGTCAGCGGGGAGGAATCGGCGGCCCAGATCGGTTCGCGTGCCCGCCGTACCGGTTCCTCCAGCCCCGAACTCTATCTCCTGTGCGAGAACGACGTCGAGGCGGTGGTGGAGGCGGCGAGGGAGATGGCCCCCCAGGCCCTCATCGTGGACTCCATACAGACCATGCGCAACACCGAGCTGGATTCCTCCCCCGGCGGCGTTAACCAGATGCGGGAATGTACGGCCCGCATGCAATACCTGGCCAAGGAGATAGACGCCGCTGTATTCCTGGTCGGGCACGTGACCAAGGAGGGAGTGCTGGCCGGACCCAGGATGGTGGAGCATATGGTGGACTGCGTGCTCTATTTCGAGGGCGAACGCTTCGATTCCCTGCGCATACTGCGTGCGGTGAAGAACCGCTTCGGGTCCGTGAGCGAGCTGGGCATCTTCGAGATGAGCGGAAAAGGGCTGTGCGAAGTGAAGGACCCCTCACACCTATTCCTGGACACCCGGGAGGAAGCGGTGTCCGGCACGGCGACGGTGGCGGTCATGGAGGGGCGCCGTCCCCTGCTGGTGGAGGTCCAGGCGCTGGTGGTGCCCTCCAGGCTCCCTACCCCCAAAAGGGTGTCAACGGGCATGGATCACAGGAGGCTGGCCATCGACGTGGCCGTCCTGGAGCGCAAGGCCAGGATCCATCTCTCTGACCGCGACGTATACGTGGGCATCTCCGGCGGTCTGAAGGTGAGCGAGCCCGCCCTCGACCTCGGTGTATGCGTGGCCATAGCGTCTTCCCGGCAGGACAGGACCATCCCCTCCGAAACGGTGTTCCTGGGAGAGGTGAGCCTCACCGGCGAGGTGCGGCCGGTTTCCAGGGTCGCCGAAAGGCTGCAGGAGGCGGCGCGCCTTGGCTTCACCTCCGTAGTCCTGTCCGAGAAGACGAGGTCCGGGGAGAAATACCCGGGGTTGCAGCTCTTTAAGGTTCGCGACGTGAGGCAAGCCCTGGCCGGATTCAATATAAGCTGACCGTCTCGAGGGGCTGTGCGGATACGGTCTTCAGGGCTTGAAATGCGAAGGTCGCAGGTCTTTTCCCCGCGAAGTTGCACTCTGCGCGTCGAGTTGCCGGCGCCGCGGCGATGCGGGAGGCGATGGCTCCAACGCCATGCGTGCTGGCGTGCGGGGCGCGGATATGCACCGCATGTGAGATGCATGCCTGGAACGGCATGCTTTCATTGTTTAATATAGAGTTGGCAGGAAAAGCCGAAGTCATGCCATGGCTTTTGTGGAGGAAGCGTGGAAGAATGGAAGATCATTACCGGGATAGAGAATACCTCAATGTCATAAAGCTTGTTGCTCCGGGTTCGGAGTTGAGAGAAGCCCTGGCCCGCCTCATGGCTTCCCACCTGGGAGCGCTTATCGTGGTCGGTGACGAGGGCGAAGTGCTGAAGGTCGTAAACGGGGGCGTCGAGTTGAACTGGGAGTTCTCCGCCGCCAACCTCTTCCAGATTTCCAAGATGGACGGCGCAGTGGTGCTGGACGAGGATATCACCAGGATAAGGTTCGCCAACGTGCACCTCGTTCCCGACCCCTCCATACCGACATCGGAAAGCGGAACCCGTCACCGCACTGCCGAAAGAGTGGCGCGCCAGACCGGCAGGCTGGTCATAGCGGTTTCCGAGCGCATGAACAGGGTGACCATGTACAAGGACGACTGGCGCCACGTCATCTCGTCGGTACGCGTGCTGATCAGCAAATCGGGCCAGGCCCTGCAGACATTGGAGAAGTACAAGACCCACCTGGACCAGGTCTCGGCTACTTTGAGCGCTTTGGAGTTCGAGGACCTGGTCAGCCTGCAAGACGTGGTCAGCGTGCTGCAGAGAGCCGAGATGATGCAGAGGATAGCTGACGAGATGCAGGTCTATCTTGCCGAGCTGGGGACGGAGGGGCGCCTCATCGAGCTCCAGATGGAAGAGCTGATGTCCGGCGTGGAACGCGAAAAGAGAAACGTTATGCGCGACTTCCGAGTCGAGGAGAGGGGAAAGTCGCTGGAGGCGGTGGAACGCAGCCTGGCTCGCCTCAGCGACGAGGAACTGCTCCAGCTGACCAGCGTGGCGCAGACTCTCGGGTACTCGGGGGCTCACGACGAGCTGGACAGGCCGCTTTCCTCGCGCGGTTACCGCATACTGGAACGCATACCGCGCCTTCCCGCTTCCGTGGTGGAGAAACTGGTGAAGAACTTCAAGACGGTGCAGAATATCATGAGGGCTTCGGAAAAGATGCTCGACGAGGTCGAGGGGGTCGGGAAGGCGCGTGCCCAGGCCATCAAGGAAGGGCTACGGCACATCGCGGAATCCTCCATCGTCGAGAGATATATGTGAGACTACGGACATTATCACGCTCCGGGTGCGGGATTGGGGAATCGGCATCATCCATATTATGGGATTTGAACATTTTGCGTACGTTTTAAAGCGCTGACGCGGTCCCGTTGCGTCAATAATAAATCTACTCGAAAGCCTATTCGTTGACTCATAAATAAATCTACTTGAAATATACTGCTTCTTGCTCTGCTTCTCTGGGCT
>CAYWXM010000070.1:0-5700 GCA_964462595.1 uncultured Actinomycetota bacterium | reverse complement strand
CCGACGAGACGCGCCTGCAGCGCGCCCGCGACTTCGCCCGCGAAGTGTTGGGCAGCCTCTAACCCGTACATGGGGTTCTGATTTGCCTACCTGATCGGGTGGGTGTCCGTGAAGCCGGCCTTTACCTCAAGTAAGTTTTACTCCCCTCGATCCGCTTAATCGCCCGTTATACCGGGCTGTTTCTCCTTACCCTCGGTATGATGATAAGCTTTACAGCGGACAATCGGCGATAAGGTTCTCTCGCCCCTCCTGTACGGGAGAGGCGCGACAGACAAGTTAGGGAGTGAGGAGCAATGGAAAGCAAAGACATACTCGTAGAGAAGGACGGCTACGTGGCTATCGTGACCCTGAACCGGCCCGATCACCTCAATGCCCTGACCTTGAGCATGCAGGACGAGCTGATCGCCGCCCTGCAGGAAGTGGACGGCGACCCCGAGGTGCGGGCCATCATCCTCACCGGCGCGGGGCGCGCTTTCTGCGCCGGCATCGACATGTCCAGCGGCGCTACGGCCGCGACCGACACCGTCCCGCAGGACCTGCTGGAGGAGAAGGCCAGCACGGTGAAGCTCCTCTTCTCGCTCAACAAGCCGGTCATCGTGGCCTACAACGGCGCGGCGGTGGGGGTCGGGGTTACCATGACCCTGCCCTTCGATATCCGCATCGCGGCGGAGAGCGCCAAACTCAACCTGGCCTTCGTGCGGCGCGGGTTACTCCCCGAGCTGGCCTGCCCCTGGCTGCTGCCTCGCATCATCGGCATCAGCCGCGCGGCCGAGTTCATGTACACCGGGCGCGCTCTCACCTCGCAGGAGGCCCTGGATTTCGGCCTGGTGAGCAGGGTGGTCCCGGACGATGAGCTGATGCCGACGGCGCTGGAGCTGGCCAGGGATATCGCCGAGAACTGCTCGCCGGTAAGCGTCGCCCTGACCAAGAAGATGCTCTACGACTTCCTCGCCGAGACCGACGTCGAGGAGGCCGAGAAGACCAACCACCGCTACCTGGACTGGGTCATGACCCAGCCGGACGTGGTGGAGGGGATAATGTCCTTCATGCAGAAGCGCAAGCCGGAATGGGCGGGGAAGGTGCCCGGCGACCTCCCCGACCTGGACTGACAAAAGGCCGGTGCGGCCGAGGGGTCACGCCCGGAAATCGGCCTGATATCAGGGGCGGTAGCGGATGGCCAGCCTGCGAGTCACGATGTTGGCGGGCATGGCGGCGTCGCGGAACTGCACGAAGACCCGGCGCACACCTGCGGGTCCGTCCGCGAGCTTCCAGGGCATGGCGATGGTTTCGCCGTCACCGCAGGGCAGCCACGGCGCCCCGGCGAAGTCTCTCGAGCCGGATACCCGGAAGGACATGAGGCCCGCGGCGTCATCGTGGGCACGCAGCGACAGCATCACGTCCAGGCTGTCCGTTATTCCTGCCCCCCCGTTTATCTTCGCTTCGTCGATGACCGGTTTAACCGCATCGGTCCCGGCAGCGTATACCCTCACCGGCAGGACGGTCCCGCCCGCCACGTCCGCCAGCACCACCACCATGCGCTCGCCGGAATCGGTATCGTACTGCTCCAGTACGGTGCCGTTCTGCACCGCGTAATACTGGCCTCCGCCCAGCTTCTGCATGGGGAATTCTATGCGGCAGCCCGCGAGATCGAGCACGGCTCCGGGCTGGGCGAGCGTGTTTTTCACCTTGCAGGTGACGTCGGTGTAGGGTCCTGTCTCGTTCAGGGGAAGCGGCTGGCTGAAGGCGCCTTCCCCTTCGATGATAGCCGGGCGCTGGTAAGCGGGATTCGCGCTCCCATCCTGTTCCATCCACTGCAGCACCGGGCGGTTGGTGCGGTATTTAGAGTAATCGTTCACCTCTCCCGCCCCCACCTGCAGGCCGGACCACCCGGGGATGGACCACTTACTGTCGGGGTCGCCCGCGGCACCTGCAAATCCCCAACCAGCGAGGCTTCCATCCTCCATGGTTATAAGGCGGTAGCCTCCGTAGTCCTCGGAGGTCCTGTCCACCAGCAGCGACTTTCCATCTACCGGGGGTTCCGAGGCGCAGGTGTTGATGGAGACGAGCTGGCCGCCGGGGTCCCCGTAGGGCGCCCAGTCTACCGCGTTGATGGCGTCGCTGTGCAGGTGCCCGGAGGCCACGAAATCCACCTCGTATTTGCGCAGCAGGTAGAGCAAGGCCTGCGTACCCTCCCCCTCCCCCGCCGCCATGGGCAGAATACCGAACTGGTCCGTGTTGTCGTACGATTCGGGTGGCATGCCCCCCGGCTTGAGGGGATCGTGATGGATGAACGCCCCCTCGACCGGCTTACCGGCGGATTCAGCCCTCTCCAGTTCTCCTTCTACCCAGGCGAGCTGGCCGGTGAAGCCGTCTCCCCCGGGGTCGGGTCCCCAGGGCCAGGGCTCCCAATCCCAGGTATCGCCGCCTCCCCTGACCTGGCCCTGCCACTTGTGGGGGAAGATGACCTTTAAGGGGATGAAAAAGTTTCTCAGATCGACCAGGAAACCGTTACGGTCGTCGTAGTCCAGCGCCATTTCCGGATAGAAGCTGGTTGCTATACCCCACACAAGTGGATTCACGTCTTCGGACTCGAACGGCTCGGGGCCATCGGCATCCATTTTATCCCAGTCCATGCTGTTAAGAGCCAGGAAGGAGGCATCCCCGTAATCCCATGAGAAGTAGAGGGGGCCGAAGAGGTCCTGCCATATCTCCTGCCCGTCGTCGTGAGCGACGGCATGCCCGTCCCAGCAGTAGCAATCGTGGTTGCCGGGAACGCAGAATACGGGCACGTTAAGTGCCAGCAATTCGTCGTACCACCAGGTGTACTCGAACCGGTACTCGGTGCCCAGCTCCCCGTTGACGTCGCCCCGGATCCAGGTGTCCTTGGGGTAGGTACTGAAGTTCTTCTGTGCGAAGACAGCGTCGCCGCTGAAGACCACGAAATCGGGGTCGATGAGGTTGATGGCCTGCAGCTCCTCCTGAAGGTAGACGGCCCCCTCGTTGCTCTTGCCGTCCCCGTCCTGATCCATGGGAAATCCTGGATAACCCACGAAGGAGAGGTCGATGCGGTCGGGGGTTCCCGGCCTGGGCTCGCGCAGCTCGAAGGAATTGTAGTCCAGGTTGAGCCCGTTCTTCGTCTCAGGCCCGTAAACGTGGGTGTCGGTGATCTGGACGATATCGATGTCGCCGCCGTATTCGCCTGTGACCTGCAGGGCGTGGGGTTGTGAGTCCTCGATGCGGAACGCGGGGATGGCGGCCGCGGATACGCAGCGCACGTGCAGGTCGTATAGATCCAGGGGGATATCGGCGGGGACCTCCACGGTGATGTGATCCACCTCGAAACCGGCCTGACCGAAGACCTCGGGCCAGCGCAGGCTGGGCCCACGGCTCACTTCCTTCACCGCCAGGGCGCGGGTGTTGACCACGCTGTGCACCGGGTTGGCGTAAGTCCCGTAGGAAGGGCCCGCGAACCTGTACCAGGAAGCCGGCGGGTCCTCGGGGTCGCCGGGCACCGAGCTGTCGTAGTTCTGCACGTTTGCCGCCAGCGAAGTGGTGGCCCAAACCTCCCAATCGGCGGGGGCGTCCACCTGCGCCAGGTCCGGCTGCGGCAAGGCCGGGTCGCTCTTGCGCCAGTCCCACTCCAGCGTCAACTCGGATCCACGCACCTGGATGGCCGGATAGCCGAATGCGGGGTAGATCAGCTGGTTTATCCTCTTGGCTATTTCGGGAAGCGAGCCGGATGGGTTTGACTCCTGCGCCTGCGCCGCGGCATTGGGAAGCGCGGGCAGGCCCCCCAACAGTAATGCCAGCACGCAGAACGTGAAAAGAAGCCTGAAAACCGAACCTGAAATTCTTCCGGCAGGCCTGGAACCCGCCCTCCCCCAAGAGCGCATCCCTCATCACTCCTTCGCTTTGCTGGCAACTCCCTCAAACGTTATCTAATTATACTACCGCACCCTCTCGAGCTCTGACCTTAAAAAGTTGATTTCAGGAGTGAGTGCCTGCGCCCGATAAGAATTAAGATTGTTATGCAACGTGGCGTGAGATACGGAGATAAATAATGAACAGGAAAATAGCCGTCGTATTGTCCGTGGTGATCGCCCTTATGCTGCTCGCGATCGCGGGATGCGGAAGCGGGAATTCCGCGCAGGATACTTCCACCGCGGCCGGCCTCGCGGAGCAAGCCCAGGCGGAGATGGAGATGGGAAACTTCACCCGGGCCACCGACCTCTACGGGCAGGCCAGGAAAGCCTACGATTCCGAGCGCGACGAGGCGGGTGCACGCGAGTGCCTGAACCACATACAGGACATGAGCATAATCGGGCTCACCTATCCACTGACTGAAAGCGACCTCCGCGACCGGCTTGCGGAGGCATTCCCACAGGTGCCGAAGGATGAACGCGAGTCCTGGATCGCTTCGGGCGAGCTGGAGCACATGATAATAGACGACGAGCCCATGTACTTCTCGGATGTGATAGCAAACATAAAGTTTCGCGACGTGGAGCTGTTTCAACAGGACCCCGAAATGCTCGCTGGGTACGAGCACGGCTACAACCTGCTCATGGATATCATCGATGAGCCGCGCGGGCCCTCCTGGCAGCCTTTCAACAACCCAGCCAGCTACAGGGGGACCCATATCCTGGACGTCCCGAGAGATGAGCTCCCCGCGAGCGGGCTGCTGAAGATGTGGTTTCCCATCCCCGTCATCACCGGCCCCCAACCGGCGGTCAGGGTGACCTCCATCGTCCCGGATATTTACGTGGTTGACCCTCCATCCATCGACGGGGATATCGGGGTGGTGTACATGGAGGTTCCCCTGGACGAGTTGGCCGGGGACCTCGAGCTGAGCGTGCAGTTCGAGTTCGACCACTACGAACAGCGCTTCGATGTCGATCCCGCGCAGGTGGGAACGTACGACACAGCAAGCGCCCTTTACCAGGAATACACAGCACCAGCCGGGAACATCAACATCACTCCCGAGATCGAGGCAGCAGCCATGGATGCGGTCGGCAACGAGGTGAACCCGTACCTGGCGGCTAAGAAGATCTACGACTATGTCCTGGACAATATCACCTACAGCTTCATGCCCCACGCCGCCCTGTGGCCGCGGGGGGAGCCGGAGTCGGTATACGTGCACGAGCACCGCTTCGGCGATTGCGGTGCCCAAAGCATGTATTTCTCCGCCCTTTGCCGGGCGGTGGGCATACCGGCCCGTGCCACCGGCGGTTGGCAGCTTTTCAAGGGCAACTTCTCCGGCCATTTCTGGGCTGAGTTCTACCTTCCCAACTACGGTTGGGTGCCCGTGGACCCAACCGCGGCGGATCTGGCCGATTACGTCCCCGGCTTGAGCAATGAGGAATTGCAGAGCTTCCATGACTTCTTCTTCGCCAACCAGGACCACCTGCGCTGCGTGGTGCAGGATAACGTAGACGTGCCGCTCGTGCCACCCGCAACGGAGCCCACGATAATAAAAATTGTCCTGCAGCAACCGGCCAGCAATTGCGACACCATGGAGGAGATGCCAGACCTGGTGATCAACCAGTATTGGTCCACGCAATTGGAGGTGCTGGGCGAGTAAGCCGTACCTCCGTAGCACGCCTATCCCGTTGCGTCAATAATAAATCTACTCGAAAGCCTATTCGTTGACTCATAAATAAATCTACTTGAAATATACTGCTTCTTGCTCTGCTTCTCTGGGCT
>CAYWXM010000069.1:0-18134 GCA_964462595.1 uncultured Actinomycetota bacterium | reverse complement strand
TATGCATCGCGGAAGCGACCGGGCCGCCCACAGGGCGGCGTGGCGGTGCCCGTGCCTGGACGGAGCGAAGCGAGGGGAAGGCCTGGCACGTGTACGCAGAGGCGTGAGCGATCGGGACGTGGCGCATGAAGAAAAAAACCCCAGCCATCTTTCTCGTTGACGGAGAGCATTATCCCGCCACGATTATCGACGCTATGAGAGAACTCGAGGAAAGAGATGGATATACACCCGTGGCGATGTATTTTCTAGGCGGTACGGAGAAGATCAAGGATATCTCGGAACTCGAGGTTGCAGGTTACGAAATCGTAGTCCCAGACGAGCCCCTGGAGGAATTCGAAGTGGTGATGAAGCGGCTGAAGCCGCAGGCTGTCGTGGACCTGAGTGATCTGCCTGTACTTGGACCGGCGCTGAGGATGAGACTGGCGGCGGTAGCACTCGCACACGGCGCCTCATACCGCGGAAGCGATTTCGACTTCCGCCCGCCGCGCCGGGAAAGGATCCTCTCCAAGCCTTCCTGTTCCGTCATCGGAACGGGAAAGAGGTGTGGGAAGACGGCGGTATCGGCGGAAATGGCGCGCTACCTGATGCGATCGGGACGCGACCCCGTGGTGGTAGCGATGGGCAGGGGAGGTCCGCCGCGGCCTTACGTCGTCGAGAAAGGAGAAATCGGTGAGGAGTTCCTCCTCTCCGAACTGGAAAAGGGATTGCATGCCGCCTCCGATCACTACGAGGATGCGCTCATATCTGGGGTGATGACCGTTGGATCACGCCGCTGCGGAGGAGGCATGGCCGGCGAACCGTTCGTCACAAACTGCGTCGAGGCCGCCCGGCTGGCCGGTTCCCTTCCCGCAAGAGTGGTGGTCATGGAAGGGAGCGGTTCGAGTATCCCGCCCGTGTATACGGATGCGGCCATCTGTGTTATCAGCGCCGCACAGGACTTGGAGGAGGCGCTGGGTTTTTTAAGTTCGTACCGGCTCTTGATTTCCGATGGGGTTGTTATTACAATGGCTGAAGAACCGTTCGCATCTCCCCTTAAAACCCAGGAGCTCAGCGAGAGGATAAAAAGGATAAACGGCGATATCGTTGTCTTGAAAACGATTTTCAGGCCGCATCCCATGAAACCCATCCGCGACAAGAAAGTTTTTCTTGTCGCGACAGCTCCAGAGGAAGCGGGCGCCCTGCTGCAGGGTTACCTGGAGGAAGAAGAGGGTTGCAAGCTGGTGGGCAGGAGCCACCACCTGTCGGACCGCAGGTACCTGGAGGAGGAGCTGCGCCAAGCGGAGGAGGCCGAAATACTGCTCACGGAGCTCAAGGCGGCAGCGGTCGATGTGGTGGCGCGATTCGCGCAAGCGAACGACAAGGAAGTGGTGTTTTTCCACAACAAGCCCGTTCCGGTCGAGGGCGAGGCGGGGCTTGAGGTATTTTTCGAGCATATATGGGACAGGGTCATGGAGAGGTCATGCCCGAAGAAAAAGGACAAAGGAAAAAGAGGATAACCATCCTCGACGACGAACATCACCGCGTTCCCTTTTCCAAGGGGCTGACGGCCAACGCCATCATGGCCTCCGGACTGACCCCCGGGGGAGCTTATCACGTGGCCACCGATATCGAGGAATACCTGATCTCCGAGGGCAAGCTGGAGATCAAGGCTGATGAGTTGCGCGAGGTGGTCTATAGATTCCTTGACGAAAAGATCGGCGAACACTACGCGGTAAATTACCAGCGTTACGTCTCTTTCAGCAGCATGAACAAGCCCCTGGTGATCCTGGTGGGGGGCTCCACTGGCGTGGGAAAATCTACCATAGCAACCATGCTGGCCACCCGCTTGAGCATAGTGCGCATAGTCTCCACCGACGCCATCAGGGAGGTCATGCGCGCTTTCTTCTCCCACGAGCTCATGCCCACTATCCACACCTCCTCCTTCGATGCGGAATCGGCCCTCATCCATCCCCTGCCGGCGCACGTCGATCCCGTGGTGGCTGGATTTCGCGAGCAGAGCCTGTCCGTGCTCGTCGGGGTGCGGGCTATCATCAACCGGGCTCTGAAGGAGGGGACGCACATCATCATCGAGGGCGCGCACATATTGCCGGGATTCATAGCGCCGGAGCAGTTTCCGGACGCCTTGATCATCCCCCTGCTGGTGACCGTGGGCGACGAGAAGATGCACCGCAGCCACTTCTATATCCGCGAGGTGGAAACGCAGGGAACGCGCCCCTTCCAGAGATACGTGGAGCATTTCGAGAACATACGCAAGATACAGGATTATATCATCCATCTCGCGAAGGTAACGGGGGTAAAGACGGTGGAGAGCGTAAACCTCGACGTGGCCGTTTCCGAGTTGGTGGATTACATAATCAACGCGGCTTACGAGATGGACAAGAAGGAAAAGGCTGGGCAGAAGGCGGCACAGGTTATCTGACGTCCCGCACATGGAGGTTGCTGATGAAACTTTTTCTGGACACGGCAAACGTCGAGCATATAAGGGAGATCAACAGCTGGGGTATCCTGGCCGGAGTGACTACCAACCCCTCGCTGGTTTCCAGGGAGGGACGCAGCATGCGGGATTGCCTGGCCGAGATCGCTGGTATCGTAAGCGGGCCCATCAGCGCGGAGGCCGTCAGCCTGGACACCGACGGCATGCTGCGCGAAGGCCGGGAACTGGCAACCATAGCTCCCAACATCAATATAAAGATCCCCATGACCCCCGAGGGCCTGGCAGCGGTCAGCGCCCTTTCCCAGGAGGGCATAAAGACCAACGTGACCCTGGTGTTCTCGGCCAACCAGGCGATGCTCGCCGCCGCCGCCGGAGCCACTTTCGTCAGCCCGTTCGTGGGGCGCATGGACGACATAGGGGAAAGGGGCATGACCGTGGTGGAACAGATAGTGGACATCTTTGACATCTATTCCATATCTACCCAGGTCATCGCGGCCAGTATGCGCCACCCCGTTCACGTTACGGAGGCGGCTCTGGCCGGGGCCCATATTGCGACCATCCCTTACGACGTCATGGTGAAGATGGCTCACCATCCCCTGACGGATATCGGGATAAAGAGATTCCTGGAAGATTATGAAAAGATCAAGAACCTTTGAAGCTCAGGCACCGAAAAACAGGGGAGGAGGTGAAAATTTGGAAAAGACATTGGACCGAAACAACCTGGAATCCATGCTCCTGGTGGACCTGCAGGGTATCGCGCGCGACATGGGGCTTACGGGGATAACCGGACTGCGCAAGCAGGATCTCATCGAGAATATCCTCAACCGCAAAGTGGAGGACGAGGGGCTTTTCATCCGCAACGGGATCCTGGATGTACTGCCCGAGGGTTACGGTTTCCTGCGCACGCGCGGCTACCTGCCCAGCGAGGAAGATATCTACGTTTCCCTGTCCCAGATAAGGCGCTTCCATCTCAAGCGCGGGGACGAGGTCATGGGACAGGTGCGTCCCCCCAAGGACAGCGAGAAGTACAACGCGCTGCTGCGCATCGAGAAAGTCAACGGAGACAACCCCGAAGTATGCAGGGACCGCAAGCAGTTCGAGCAGTTGACGCCGCTGTTCCCGCTGCAGCGCCTGCGCCTGGAGACGCCCGAGGAAGTCGTGGCTCCCCGTATCATCGACCTCATGGCGCCGATCGGCAAGGGACAGAGAGGTCTTATCGTATCTCCTCCCAAGGCGGGAAAGACCACCATACTCAAGCAGATCGCCAACAGCATCACCTATAACAACCCGGAGGTGAAGCTGATCGTGCTCCTGGTGGACGAACGCCCCGAGGAAGTCACGGATATGGAGCGTTCGGTGAACGGCGAGGTCAACAGCTCCACCTTCGATCAACCGTCTGATAACCACATCCAGGTGGCGGAGCTGGTACTGGAAAGGGCCAAGAGGCTGGTGGAGCACAACCACGACGTCGTCATCCTGTTGGACAGCATCACCAGGCTGGCAAGGGCCTATAACCTGGCAACGCCGACCAGTGGGCGCATCCTGTCCGGTGGGGTGGATTCCACCGCCCTTTATCCGCCCAAGCGTTTCTTCGGGGCGGCAAGGAATATCGAGGACGGTGGCAGCCTGACCATCATGGCCACGGCGCTGGTGGAGACCGGTTCGCGCATGGACGAGGTCATCTTCGAGGAGTTCAAGGGAACCGGCAACATGGAATTGCACCTGGACCGCAAACTCGCCGACAAGCGTATCTTCCCCGCTATAGAGATCGACAAGTCGGGGACCCGCAAGGAGGAATTGATCATGACGCCGGATGAGGCGCAGGTGGTCTGGAAGCTCCGCAGGGTTCTGCACGCCCTCGATCCAAGCGCGGCGATCGAGCTGCTTATAGACAAGATACGCAACACCAGAAACAACAAGGAATTCCTGGACGAGATAGCGAGATCACCGATTTCGTAGGGTTGGGGCGGCGGCAGTGGATCAGCGCAAGCCGGCTTTTCCGCGCCGCCGGCGCCCATGATCGCATCTTCCCAGAACCCTGTTCAAGAGCAATGCGTGTTGCTATACTTGTTGGGTTGCGTGGAAGAAAGACGAGGTAACTAAGAGATGAAGAAGGGAATTCACCCGGAATACGTGGAGGCCACGGTCACCTGCTCCTGCGGCAACACGTTCAAAACGCGCTCCACCAAGCCGGAGCTGCGCGTGGAGATATGTTCGCAGTGCCACCCCTTTTATTCCGGCAAACAGAAGCTCGTGGACACCGGGGGACGGGTGGAACGCTTCGAGCGACGCTACGGCACGGCCAGGCCTCAGCGCAAGAAGCCCACGGAGAGCAAGGGCAAAAGGGCCGAATCGCAGGATTAGACCTTGCTGTATCCAGCCGTAGATCCGTTTAACGCTGCCAGGTCGGTCATATCCACATACAGCGTATTACCCACAGGCGGTGCCATGCGCGCCGGGGTGGGCTTCCGCTTGAAAAGCGATGAAGATGAAGAGCGCTGCTTTGAGCAGAGGCCGCAGGTAAGCTCGCAACCCCTTTTCCTGATGCTCGGGCCGTTATGCGATTCCTGGTAAGGTGTAAAGATGAGTGGCACCCAACCCTACACTTCCTCCCCTGTTCCAGCCGCGCGTGCGACGGGCCGCGATGACGATCTCAGGGTAGGAGGCCAGGCCGTTATAGAAGGGGTCATGATGCGTGGCCGCAGGCATTGGGCGCTTGCGGTGCGCAAGCCGGACGGCAGCATCTTTACCCAGGCAGAACCGCTCAAATCCTTCCTGGTCCGCCACCCGATCTGGGACAAGCCTTTCCTGAGAGGCGTCTTCGTGCTCTGGGAGAGCCTGGTCCTCGGCTGGCGGGCGCTTTCCATCTCGGCCGATATCGCCCTGGAAGAGGAAGGCGAAGGCGATGGTAAGGGAATGGGATGGATACAGAAAGCGGTATCCATAATACTGGCCCTGGCCCTGGCCGTCGGCCTGTTCATCGCCCTTCCTACCTGGCTCGCCCCCCACATCGTGGGAGCGGATAGCCCGACATGGCTGTGGAACATCGTCGAGGGCGGGATGCGCATCGCCTTCTTCATAGCTTACCTGCTCCTGATGTCCCTTTCGGGGGAGATGCGCCGCGTTTTCGAGTATCACGGCGCGGAGCATCAATCCATACACCTCCTGGAGAACGGATATCCCCTGGAGCCTGAATGGGCGGTGCGCGAGGGTACCGACCACGTGCGTTGCGGGACCTCTTTCATCCTGCTGGTGCTGGTGATAACCGTGGTCGTCTACTCTTTTCTGGGCAAGCCTCCAGTGTGGTTGCGCGTGCTGGAGAGGGTGGCCATCATCCCCCTGATTGCGGGCGTCTCCTATGAGATAATGAAATTCGCGGACCGCAGCACTTCGCCCTGGATGCAGGCATTGGTGGCACCGGGCCTGGCGCTGCAGAAGCTGACCACGCGCCGCCCGGATCTCGAGCAGGCCGAGGTGGCGCTGGCGGCCCTCAAAGAGCTGCTGGAAAAAGAGGACCTCAAGGCACGAGGGTGATGGCATGGGATTCATGGAGAGGCTCGAGGAGATAGAGAACAACTACAACGAGCTCGAACGACAGCTGTCGCAACCCGAAATCTATGGAGACCGCCAGCGCTATGCCGAGCTGGCGCGCAGCCACGCCGAGCTGGCGGAAGTGGTAGCGGCCCTGCGCGAGTACCGCGAGGTGAAGAAGGAAGCGCAGGAGGCAAACGACATGCTGCGAGAGGAGCAAGATCCAGAGATGCTGGATTTCCTGCGTGATTCCCTGCAGGCGGCGGAAAGCAGGTCCGAGGAGCTGGAGCAGAAGATCAAGGTCATGCTCCTGCCGGCCGATCCGCGCGACGAGAAGGACGTGATCATGGAGATACGCGCCGGGGCGGGGGGCGAGGAAGCGGGCCTGTTCGGGGGTGACCTCTACCGCATGTACACGCGCTACGCGGACCGGCAGGGGTGGAAAACCGAGATACTCTCGTCGAGCCCGTCCGAGTTAGGGGGGTTCAAGGAGATCATATTCTCGGTGCGCGGCAAGGGCGCCTACAGCAGGATGAAATACGAATCCGGAGTGCACCGGGTGCAGCGCATCCCGGTGACGGAGTCGGGTGGACGCATCCATACCTCCACGTCCACCGTTGCCGTCCTGCCCGAAGCGGAGGAAGTAGAAGTGAGCATCGACCCTTCGGACCTGCGCGTAGACGTATTCCGCTCCACCGGTCCTGGCGGGCAGTCGGTCAATACCACCGATTCCGCCGTGCGTATAACCCACGTCCCCACCGGCGTGGTGGTATCCTGCCAGGACGAGAAGAGCCAGCTGCAGAACCGGGAGAAGGCGCTGCGCATTCTTCGCGCTCGCCTGCTGCGCACGGAGCAGGAGCGCCAGCAGCGCGAGCAGGCGGAGGAAAGGCGCTCCCAGGTCGGGACCGGTGACCGCTCGGAGCGCATACGCACCTACAATTACCCCCAGGGCCGCGTTTCAGAACACCGCATCGGGTTGACCGTTTATCGCCTGGAGGAGGTGCTCGACGGCGACCTGGACGAGATCATAGAGGCCCTGGTCTCGGCCGACAAGGCCGAGAGGCTGGCGGAGATAGGGGGCGGAGATTGAACGCGGGCGATATGCCCTCCGGCATCCCGGGTATCATCACCTGGGCCGAACGCTACCTGGAAGGCAGCGGAGTGATCAAGCCGCGCCTAAACGCCGAACACCTCCTTTCCCACTGCACCGGCCTCAGCCGCATCGAGCTATACGCCCATTATGACCGGCCGGTCTCCAGGCGGGAAAAAGACGAGTTCGCCGCGCTCCTGCACCGCAGGGCGGCGCATGAACCTCTGCAATATATCACGGGATTCAAGGGGTTCCGTTACCTGGACCTGGCGGTGGACCGCCGCGTCCTCATCCCACGCCCGGAGACGGAGATGCTGGTCGAGAGGGCCGTACGCATCCTGAACGCCTCCAGCGGGCATCCCGTCGTGGCCGACGTGGGCACGGGCTCGGGATGCGTGGCGCTTTCCATAGCCAGGGAATGCCCGGCCGACGTTGTATACGCCACGGATATCAGCGAGGGGGCTATCGCCGTGGCGCTCGAAAACGCCCTGAGGCTGAGGCTGGACGGGGTGGTCTCTTTTCACCTCGGGGACCTGCTCGATGCGCTGCCCGCCAGGCTCGAGGGCAAGGTCGACCTCATCGTCAGCAATCCGCCTTACGTCAGGGAAAGCGAATTCCCCGCCTTGCCCCCTGAGGTCAGGGAACACGAGCCTTACGGCTCGCTGGTCGCGGGCGCTGATGGAACCGAGGTGCACTTCCGCCTCATGGATCAGGCCCCGCGCTGGCTGGTCCCGGGCGGCCGGCTGCTCATGGAGGGCGGGGAGGACCAGGTGCACGGATTGGCCGG
The DNA here is from genome assembly GCA_964462595.1 of uncultured Actinomycetota bacterium. Taxonomy (GTDB): domain Bacteria; phylum Actinomycetota; class Geothermincolia; order Geothermincolales; family RBG-13-55-18; genus SURF-21. Next base: position 10,292 of record CAYWXM010000069.1, on the reverse strand, counting down.
TGAAGCGCAGAGACGCGGTTATGGAGAAGTCGAAGTGCATGCCGATCTGAACGGCAGGCCTCGCATGGTGGAGATGCGCTCGCGACCCTCATGAGGCTTGCAGGCCTGGAACAAAACCTCCCTGTCCCGTGTCTCATGCCCGGGACGCGCGATAGCCTATCCCGCGGGGAAGGACTATCGCCGTTACGCGGCGGCGTAGCATGCGGTATCGCGTGCAGCGAGATCACTAGATATCGTAATGGAATGGCAAATATAAACTCTACATGTAGTTTTGAGGCGAGATCCGAATGCAGGCGCAATTTGACTGCCTCGCGAAGGGTTTCCTACAATATCAATATCGTATTGTCCGGCAAGGTGGTTATCGAGTGTATTCGAATGGCGGAATCGCGTTGAAGAAGGCGGCGAAGGCCTTTCTGCGAGCTGTGCTTTTTGTGGCCATACTGGCGCTGCTCTTGGGCCAGTCATCCTTGCCGGCAAGCGCCGATTCCTTGAGCGAAAAGAAAGAGCAGGCCAGGCAGGTCGAACAGCAGCTCGGTTCCCTGCAGGCCGAGCTGAACCGGCTTACCTCAGAGCTCAGCCAGGCCGAGTCCCGCATCATAACCCTGCAGGCGAATATCGAGGCTAACGAGGTGCAACTGCAGGCGGCGGAGGCCGAATACGGCCGCTGGCAGGGTATCCTGTCCGAACGGCTGGTGGCCATGTACAAGGAGGGCAACGTCAGCGCCCTGGACGTCCTGCTGGAATGCGACGACTTCGAGACTTTCATCAATTCCTACGATTACATGTCGCGAATAGGCAACCACGATGCGGAGACCATCCTGACCACCCAGAACCTCATGGATGAGATCAGGGTGAGGCGCGCGGAGCTGGAGAGCGCCAAGGCAGAATACGAGGCCTACTCGAGCGGGTTGCAATCCCAGAAAAATTCCATCCAGAGCAAGCTCAACGAGCAGAAGGCCATACTGGCCGGGATAGACTCGGAGGTGGCCTCCATGCTCAGCGGACGCTACGGTGGTGGAGGCGGCGGCGGCGGATGGAATGTAGGGCCGGTCAACGGCCTCTATTTCCCGGTCGCGGGTCCACACAGCTTCGTCAACGACTGGGGAGCTCCCCGGTCCGGTGGGCGCACCCATAAGGGCTGCGATGTCATGGCCGATTACGGCACCCCCTGCGTGGCCATAACCAGCGGCACGGTGGTGCAGCGCAGCGGCGGCAACGCCGGGCTCTACATCTTCCTGTACGGAGACAACGGACACCTCTACTATTACATGCACCTGCAGGGTTACGCAGCCTCGGGACGGGTGAGCGGCGGACAGGTCATAGGCTATGTCGGGGATACCGGCAACGCGCGCGGCTGCCCTCACCTCCACTTCGAGTTTCACCCCAATGGAGGCGCGGCGGTGAATCCCTATCCATTGTTCGTAGCCATAGACCGCTAGCGCCAGGTCCTGTTTCTGCCTTCCCTAACCGCGTTTCTCCGTACGCCCGGGTTTCATGGAATGCCGGAAAACCGGGCCTGGCCCGGTCCGGCAGCGGATGGTCAGAGCCGTTTACAGCCCGGTGAGCTCGCGCAACCGCGGCAGGTTCATGCAGCAGCTGATGAGTTCCTGCAGCTTCACCAGCTTCTTCGCCTCGTGGGTACGGGCGCTCTTGATGATGGAATCGGCGCGCTCGGCGGTGGTGAAAGTGTCCGTGCCCACCATGATCACGGGTATGCCCATCTCCTCCGCCTTGCCCAGTATGATGCTGGAGGGGTAGAGGTTTCCGGTCAGGAGGAGGCAGCGGGCCTTGGCCTCCATGGCTGCCAGCTGGATATCGCTGCGGTCTCCTCCCGTTACCACGCAGAGGTTGTGATGCTTGCGGAATAAGGACAGTGCATGCTCCTGGCCCATGGCGCCGACGACGATGTCCTCGACCAGGTTGTCGAGGTTGGCTTCCCCCGAAAGGACGCGGCCGTCGAGGAGTTCGGCCAGGTCTCCCACGTTTATGGAGGTGAGCACGCGGTCGGCGGGGATCATCCCCAGCACGGGTATGCCCGCCTTCTCCAGGCTGGGGGCGAGGATATTGGCCATGAAGCTCTCGCGGTTCTGGGGGATGATGTTGTAGATGGCCCCAACCATTATGTCGCCGAAACGTTCCCTGGCAGCCATGACGTTATCGGCGAGGAAAGCGTCGTCGAAGCGCTCCACCACTATCACTCGAGCGCCAAGGATGGGGGCCAGCTGGTAGGCGGAGAGGCCGAGGAAGCGCCCCTGCGTTGAGCTGTAGGCGCCCTGCGCTATGACCACGTCCTTGCCGGCGCTCACGCGGTCGAAGGCCTCCTTTATGCGTCCCTGCAGGCCATTCCCGCCTTCCTGGTAAATTGAGGACACCAGTTGGGGCGTGATCACCACCGGGCAGATATCTTCCAGGTCCTCCTCCAGTCCGAGGGTCTTGCGCATGAAGGCGGCATCCTCATCGGTAACCTTTCCCTCCACGGTATAGTAGCGATGGCCGACCGGCTTGATGTAGCCGACCTTCAGCTTCTCCTCCTGAAAGCGTTGCCCCAGCCCGATGCACAGGGTATGCAGGCCCGAAAGGCCGACTTCCGAGGTAAGATAAATGCAGACCATGTCCCTCACTCCTCGAGAACTATCCTGGCGTCAGCGGCCAGGCAACCTTTTCCGTCTTCGAAAACCCTCAGGGGATTGATATCCAGCTCGTTTATCTCTGGGAAGTCGAGGACCAGTTGGGATACGCGCAGCACGGACTCGATGACCGCGTCTATGTCCGCCGGCGGCTCTCCCCGAGCTCCCTGAAGCAGCCAGTAGCTCTTCAGTTCGAGCAGCATCTCCATCACGTCCTCCTCGCTCACCGGCGCGAGGCGGAAACTCACGTCCTTGAGCACCTCCACGTAAACGCCGCCCAGGCCGGTCATGAGCAGCGGCCCGAACTGGCTGTCGCGGTTCATGCCCAGGATGAGTTCGCGCGAGGCGGGGAGCATCTCCTGCACCAGCACTCCCCAGATATCGGCGCGGGGAAAGAACTTGCGCGCGTTGGCGGTCACCCTTTCGTAAGCGGTGATGAGGTCGTCGGTATTGCCGATGCCCACGACGACTCCCCCCACGTCCGTCTTGTGCAGGATCTGTGGTGAGGCGATCTTGATCACCACGGGATAACCGATCTCCCGCCCCGCTTTAATGCATTCCTCCAGGTTTGTAGCCAGCATGGTGCGGGCCACCGGCAGGCCGTACGCCTCCAGCACCTCCCGCGCCTCCACCTCCACCAGCTCGAAACGCTCCTGTTCGCGGATGCGGGTGAAAACGCCGTGCACCAGGTCCTTGTTTACGTCGAATCGCACCAGCGTTTGCCGCGGGCGGGAGAGGAAATCGGTGTAGGCTTTCATACTGTGCAGTATATCCACTGCATCCTCGGGGAAGCTGAAGTTGGGTATGCCTGCCTCCCTCATGATACCCTCGGCCTCGCTGACCTCGCTCCCTCCCATGAACACGGCAAGTACCGTCTTGGCGGCGCCCGCTGCGCATGCCGTGACGGCGCGCGCGGTTTCCGTGGCTCTGGTCATCGCCTGGGGGGTGAGGATGACCATCAGGGCATCCACCTCCGGGTCCGGGAAAACGCTCTCCAGCGCGATACGGTAACGGTCCGCGCCGGCGTCGCCGAGCACGTCAACCGGGTTGTAGACGCTGGCGGCTTCGGGCAGTTTCTCGCGCAGTCTCTGAGTGGTCTCCTCGCTCAAGGTCGCCAGGCTCAGCCCGGCGCGCTCCAGGGCATCGGAGGCGACTATCCCGGGGCCGCCGGCGTTGGTGACTATGCATACGTTCGGACCTGTGGGTGGAGGTTGGCTGGAGAAACCGTGGGCCAGTTTGAAGAGGCTCTCAACCGTATTTGCCCGCAGCGCTCCGCTCCTGTGAAAGGCCGCGGCATAGGCGTTCTCGGAGCCCGCAAGGGTGCCGGTATGTGAGGACACCGCGCGCGCTCCCGCCTGGGTGACTCCCGCTTTGAAGATGATCACCGGTTTGGAACTGCTGACGCGGGCGGTCACCTCGAGGAACCTTTCGCCGTCTGAAATGCCTTCCAGGTAGGCCGCGATGACCGAGGTATTATCGTCATGCTCCAAGGCTTCCAGCATGTCGCTCTCGCTCAGGTCCATCTTGTTGCCCAGGCTGATGAAGCGCGAGAAGCCGAGATGGTTGTCCTCCGACCATCCCAGGACGGCGGTGCAGAGGGCGCCGGACTGCGACATGAAAGCCACCTTGCCCGGCAGGGGCGCCCTGGTTGCGAAGGTGGCGTTGAGGGGAGTATATGTATCTGCAACTCCCAGGCAGTTGGGCCCCAGCACATCGATGCCGAGGCGTTCGGCGGTCTGGCGCAGCTCCATCTCCCTGCGATAGCCCTCCATGCCCGATTCCTTGAATCCGGCGGAGATGATGACTGCGGCCTTGACCCCCCTGGCGCCGCATTCCTCCATCACCTTTTGTACCGCAGTCGCGGGGACGATGATTATCGCCAGCTCCGGCGCCTCGGGCAGTTCGGTAACGGAGGGATAGCATGAGAGGGAGAATATCTCCTTGCCGGACGGGTTCACGGGATATATCGTGCCCTTGTAGCCGGAATTGATGATGTTCTCCAGTACCACCCGGCCTACCTTGCCGGGTTTGTTCGAAGCCCCTATCACCGCCAGCGCGGAGGGTCGGAAAAGTTCTTCGAGCAGTTTGATCGCTCCCCAGTGTTATATCTCCCCGTGCCTTTTCCCGTGTCCATTATACCCGGCGCTACAGCAGTTGTACCGTTAGCCCTGAAACGATTATCCGCTTTGACTGGCATCTTGGGCTGGCATATAATAGCTTTTTGTTATCCCTGAACGATTGTTATCCCGCGTGCATGCAAGGTAAGGATAAGGATGGAGAATGGAAGAGAGCGTAAACAGGCCGGTTCTCGGTGAATACCGCGAGGAGAAAGAAGACGACATAGCCCTCACGCGGCAAGGTTACCAGAAGCTCCAGGAGGAACTGGACCACCTCAAGAACGTCAAGTGGTGGGAAGTGGCCAAGCGCATCGAGCAAGCCAGGGCGTTCGGCGACATCACGGAGAACTCCGAGTACGACGACGCCAAGCACGAGCAGGCTTTCGTGCACGGCCGCATCAAGGAGATAGAAGCCATCCTCGACAATGCGCGCATCATCAAGGAAGAGGAGATAGACCTCTCGGTCGTGGCCATCGGCTCATCGGTAAGATTGGAGGACGTGGAACGTGGCGAGGAGATGCAACTGCGCCTGGTCAGCGCCGCGGAAGCGCGGGGAGACCAGGGATGCATATCCGATCAATCACCGGTGGGCAAGGCTATCATGGGGCGCAAGGCTGGCGAAATCGTCGAGGTGCAAGTGCCCTCCGGAGTTCTCAAGTACCGTATCCTGCACATAGAACGCTGATCCCCGCGAGGATCGCGCCATGGCAGCGTCCGCTGCGGATGAGGCCGTTAAAGCCGATAGAGGAAAGCCGAAAACCCGAAGAGAGGTAGCTAAACTGCTTCTATGCACCGTTCAAGGTCGGGGATTCACGGGATGTGAGTAGCGTGGAGGAAGAAAAAGGAACACCGGATCTGCAGGAAGAGGGCGAGCTGTTCAGGCGCCGGCTGGAGAAACTGGAGGCTTTGAGGGGGCAGGGCACCCAGCCCTACGCGCTCAAATACCAGCGCCGGGACAATACCTCAGACATACAGGCTCGCTTCGCTTCGTTGCAGAACGGCGAGGAGACCGGCTACGAAGCGTCCCTTGCCGGAAGGATCATGGCCCTGCGCCGCCACGGCAAGGCATGCTTCGCGGATATACAGGATCGCGAGGGACGGATACAGATCATGGCCTCCGTGGATTCGCTTGGGGATAAGGCCTATGGTGCCTTCCTGGAGCTGGATATAGGCGACTGGGTCGGGGCGCAGGGGGTGGTGTTCAAGAGCAAGCGCGGGGAGATCACCCTGCGGGTAACTTCCTTCCAACTGCTGAGCAAGAGCCTGCGTCCGCTGCCGGAAAAATGGCACGGCCTCAAGGACGTCGAGATGCGCTACCGCCAGAGATACCTGGACCTCATGGTCAATCCCGAGGTCAAAAAGAACCTCATGGTGCGGGTCAAGACCATCCGCGAGCTGCGGCGGTTCCTGGACGAGCGGGATTTCGTGGAGGTGGAGACGCCCATGCTGCAGCCCATCCCCGGAGGGGCCACCGCCCGGCCGTTTGTCACTTTCCACCAGGCGCTGGGCCAGAACCTCTATCTGCGCATCGCCCCCGAGCTGTACCTCAAGCGCTGTATCGTGGGGGGGTTGGACAAGGTCTACGAGATAAACCGCAATTTCCGCAACGAGGGCATATCTTACAAGCACAACCCCGAGTTCACCATGCTGGAATTCTACTGGGCTTACGCGGACTATTACGATCTGGCCGATTTTCTGGAGGAGATGCTCACGCAGGTGGTAAGCGAGGTAAGGGGCACGCTGGCATTTGATTACCAGGGCATGCCCCTGGACATGACGCCTCCATGGCGGCGGGTAACCTTCATGCAGGCGGTAAGCGAGGCGGTGGGGAAAGAAGTGGGGACGCATACGCCGGAGGAAGACCTGTGCTCTCTGGCGAGAGAGCGCGAGGTGCCGCTGGAGAAGGGGTGGGGTGCCGGCAAGATCGTCACCGAGCTGTTTGAAAAGCTGGTCGAACCCAACTTGTGGGAACCGACCCTGGTCATGGATTACCCGCGCGAGGTATCGCCCCTGGCCCGTCTGCACCGGGAAGATCCCCTGCTGACCGAGAGGTTCGAGCTCATAGCCGCCGGCCGCGAGATCGCCAATGCTTTTTCCGAGCTGATCGATCCGCTGGACCAGCGGGAGCGTTTCGAGGAGCAGTCGCGGCAGCGAGAAAGGGGCGACGACGAGGCCCATGCCATCGATTACGAATACCTGCGCGCCCTGGAGTACGGCATGCCTCCCACGGGAGGGCTGGGTCTCGGGGTGGACCGTTTGGTCATGCTGCTTACCGACTCGCATTCCATCCGCGAGGTCATCCTCTTTCCTCACCTCCGTGCGGAGACATGACGGGTGTACCTCGGGGCTTTTCCCCGCGAGGGGGGGAAGACCTGGGGGCCGGAAGCGCTTTATCGCGGCCGCAGGAGCGGGGAAGGGAGCCGGAAAGCCGGCTGAATCCCTGTGGCGAGCGGGACGACAAAACTCACCGGAAACCATTTCTCCCCGCCCGCGCGTCCTATAACCTGGATTCCCGCGGCCACATCCGGGAATAATACGGGAAGGAGGCGCCAGGTTTTCCGCTGGCCGGGCGTTCTTCAAGAAAGGGATGAGAGGTGACGATGGAAATAGACGTATATAAAGGTGGCTGAGTGCCTCGTGGCTCGGACGTGGGCCGGAGGACTTGAGATATCGCATGGCGAAGCGTCTTTGAAAAGGATGAGAATAGGTGTGATAATCAAGTATGCGAGTATGAAATAAATATATGGAGGGATAGACATTGTTTCAAAGGTTTTCCGATCGGGCTCGCAGGGTCGTTGTATTGGCCCAAGAAGAAGCGCGTATGCTTAATCACAACTACATAGGGACGGAGCATTTGCTGCTCGGCCTGATACAGGAGGGCGAAGGAGTGGCCGCCAAAGCCCTGGAGTCCATGAGCATCAGTCTGGAGGCAGTGCGTAACCAGGTGGAGGAGATAATCGGGCGTGGCAGCTCGGCCCCTACCGGACATATACCCTTTACTCCCCGGGCCAAGAAAGTGCTGGAACTCTCCCTGCGCGAAGCCCTGCAGCTGGGACATAACTATATCGGCACCGAGCATATCCTTCTTGGCCTCATCCGCGAGGGCGAGGGCGTTGCCGCCCAGGTGCTGACAAAGTTGGGCGCTGACCTGGATCGCGTGCGCAACCAGGTTGTCCAGCTACTCACCGGCGCCGCCGGCACCAAGGAGGTGGCCCAGGCGGGAGAGACCCCAACGCAGAGTAATTTGCTCCTGGACCAGTTCGGCCGCAACCTCACGCAGCTGGCGACTCAGAATAAGCTCGACCCGGTGATAGGCAGGGACAAGGAAATTGAAAGGGTTATGCAGGTGTTGGCGCGCCGCACCAAGAACAACCCGGTGCTCATCGGCGAACCCGGAGTGGGCAAGACGGCGGTGGTGGAGGGCTTCGCCCAGAAGATCATGAAGAACGAGGTTCCCCACATGCTGAGCGGCAAGCAGCTGTATACCCTGGACCTTGGCGCACTGGTGGCCGGATCGCGCTATCGTGGTGATTTCGAGGAGCGCCTGAAGAAAGTGGTGAAGGAGATCCGCAGCCGCGGCGACATCATCCTCTTTATAGACGAACTCCACAACCTGGTCGGAGCGGGTGCGGCGGAGGGAGCTATCGATGCCGCTTCCATCCTGAAACCTGCCCTGTCGCGTGGCGAGCTGCAGACCATCGGCGCCACCACCCTGGACGAGTACCGCAAGCACCTGGAGAAAGATGCCGCCCTGGAGAGGCGCTTTCAGCCCATAATGGTGGAAGAGCCCACGGTAGACCACACCATTGAGATATTGAGGGGTTTGCGGGATCGCTACGAAGCGCATCATCGCGTGGCGATAACCGATGATGCACTGGTGGCGGCGGCAAGGCTGGCAAGCCGTTATATCTCCGACCGCTTCCTGCCGGACAAGGCCATCGACCTCATCGACGAGGCCGCATCCCACCTGCGCATACATGCTATGACCGCGCCGCCCGACTTCCGCGAGATGGAAGAGAAGCTGCAGCAGGTGCGCCTGGAGAAACAAGCCGCCATCTCGTCACAGGATTTCGAGAAGGCGGCGGGCATGCGTGACCGGGAAAAGGAGATCATAGGAGATATGGACCAGCTGGAGGAGGATTGGAAGATACCTCTGGGCTCGAGCCAGCTACAGGTGACGGAAGACGATATCGCCGATATCCTTTCGTCGTGGACGGGTATACCGGTGAGCCAGCTCACCGAGGAGGAGAGCAGCAAGCTCCTGCGCATGGAGGATGCACTGCACGAGCGCGTAGTGGGACAGGACGAGGCGGTCATAGCCGTATCCCGCTCTATACGTCGCACCAGGGCGGGGCTCAAGGATCCCAAGCGCCCCAGCGGCTCCTTTATCTTCCTGGGGCCCTCGGGCGTGGGGAAGACGGAGTTGGCCCGCACCCTGGCGGAATTCCTCTTCGGTGACGAGTCCGCCCTGATACAGATAGACATGTCCGAATACATGGAGAAGCACGCCGTATCGCGGCTGGTGGGTTCACCGCCCGGTTACGTGGGATACGAGGAGGGAGGCCAGCTCACCGAGGCGGTGCGCCGCAAGCCCTTCAGCGTGGTGCTGCTCGACGAGATAGAAAAAGCGCATCCCGACGCCTTCAACATGCTGTTGCAGATACTGGAGGACGGCCGCCTCACCGATTCGCAGGGCCACAAGGTCGATTTCCGCAACACCATCGTCGTCATGACCTCTAACCTGGGGGCCAGGGATATATCCAAGGGAACCTCCCTCGGTTTCACCACCCAGGCAAAAGGGGGCATGGACTACGGCAAGATGAAGGAACAGGTGCTCTCGGAGCTCAAGAAGACCTTCCGTCCCGAGCTGCTCAATCGCATCGACGACGTCATCGTCTTCCACGAACTCAACCATTCCGAGATAAAGCAGATCGTGGACTTGCTCATGCAAAGAGTGAAAGACCAGTTGGCCGAGCAGGAAATAGAGATCATCATCTCCGACGACGCCAAGGAGACGCTGGTCAAGGAGGGTTACGATCCCGTCTATGGCGCCCGGCCCCTGCGCCGCGCCATCCAGAAGCTCATCGAGGATCCCCTTTCGGAGAAGGTGTTGTGCAAGGAATACCTGCCCGGCTCGACCATACTCATAGCCGCCGACGGGGATGGAAAAATAACCTTCGAGAAGGTAGAGGCCCCCGAGAGCGGCGCCGACCTGCTCCAGACCACTTGAACGTGGGTTGACCAAGGGGAGGGGCACCGCCCCTCTCCTTTTGATCCCCTCCCCTTTTTATATCGGGCCCGAGCCCGGGGGTAAGGGTCTTTGTTCCCGAGCCCCGGGGTAACGGTCCTCGCTTGTGGTGCTTTACCGGCACGAGCCTCCGGGTAACGGCCTCGCTCGGCTGCGCTTGCCACCTCTGCATAAGAATAAACCGGCCCTTGCGCGCTCGCTGCGACCGACCCGGTAGTTCTCGGGCCAGGGGCAGCTTTTTGTTCCCGAGCCCTGGGGTAACGGTCCTCGCTTGTGGTGCTTTACCGGCACGAGCCTCCG
>CAYWXM010000068.1:0-37635 GCA_964462595.1 uncultured Actinomycetota bacterium | reverse complement strand
GCCGCGCAGACCGCGAACCCCCTCGCCCTGCATGACCCCGGTCCGCCGAATCGGCGGGTTTTCATATCTCGATCATGTCGCGGATCTCTGCGAACTTCTTTTCCCCGATACCCGATACCTGTTTCAGCTCGTCAACGCTGCGAAAACCGCCCTTCTTTTCGCGGTAGGCTATGATGCGCTCGGCGAGTGTGGGCCCGATCCCGGGGAGTTCCTCCAGCCCCTTCTGGTCGGCGGTGTTCAGGTTTACCTTCCCTTTTTCCTCTCCCTGCCCCGGGTCGGACTGGGTGCCGCTCTCGCCCTTTACGGGCACGGCTATCTTCTGCCCATCCTGCACGATCTGGGCAAGATTGAGTTTTTCGAGATCGGCCTCGGGCAGGGGCCCGCCAGCAGCCTCTATGGCGTCCATAACCCGGTCGTCCTTCTCTAGCAGGACGACCCCGGGGTATTTCACGGCCCCGGAAACATGCACGGTCAGCTGGAGCTGACCCTCCTTTCCGGACTCCCCCGCCTCCTCCTCTGCCGCTTGAAATTCAGCCACGGGGCGGGCGGACGGACGCAGGATGAAATACCCTCCCACGGCCATACCCACCACCAATACGGCGAGTAATGCCATCTGCCAGTAGGGAAGGCCGAAAAGCCTGTCCAGGAAATCGAAGAATCGCTCCAGCGTTTCCCCCCGGTCGCATCGCGTGAGGCGGTTGCCAATCACGCGAACAGGCGGTAAATCAGCGGTCTACATGCGGGTCGTAGTGGTTTTCAGCGGATTACTATGTTCACCAGTTTTCCCGGCACGGTGATTATCTTTACGATATCCTTGCCCTCGAGGAGTCCGCCAATGCGGGGTGAACTCATGGCGATCCTCTCCATTTCCTCGCGTGGCGTGCCGGCATCTATCTCCATGCGCCCCCTGACCTTGCCGTTTATCTGCACCACCAGGGTTACGCGTTCGGCGTGTGCCAGTTCCTCGTCGTATTCCGGCCAGGGCCTCGAGTGTACGCTGTACTCCCCTCCAAGCTCCTCCCACAACTCCTCGGCGATAAATGGCGCGAAAGGCGCCAGTATCAGCACCAGGCTGCGCATCGCTTCGTGCCCATCGAAAGCATTGAAGGCGTCCGGGGATTCCTCGATGATCTTGTAAAGCCCGTTGGTGAACTCCATGATGGCTGCGATGGCGGTATTGAAGGCAAAACGCTCGATATCGCCGGTAACCTTCTTGATGGTCGCATGGGTCAGGAATGACAGTCGCCGCAATGCCTCGCTGTCCTCCGGAACCGGCTGTGTCTTCAAGGTGAGTATATCCAGGTATCTGTCCACCAGCCGCCACACGCGGTGTAGAAAGCGGTGGGCTCCATCGATGCCCGACTCGCTCCATTCCTTGTCCGCTTCGGGCGGACCCAGGAAGAGGATGAACAATCTCAACGTGTCGGCGCCATAGAGCTCGAAAAACTGCTCGGGGGTAATTACGTTGCCCTTAGACTTGCTCATCTTGGCCCCTCCCATCACCACCATGCCCTGGCAGAGCAGGTTGGTGAAAGGCTCGTCGAAATCCACCAGGTCCAGGTCCTTGAGGACCTTGGTGAAGAAGCGCGAGTAGAGGAGGTGCATGATGGCGTGCTCGATCCCGCCGATGTACTGGTCCACCGGGAGCCAGTAGCGCACGGCGTCAGGGTCGAAGACCCGCGCGCTTTCCCCGGGGCTGGCATAGCGGATGTAGTACCAGGAGGAATCGACGAAAGTATCCATGGTGTCGGTTTCCCGCACCGCGGGTCCGCCACAGGCGGGACAGACCGTATTGCGGAATTTTTGCGAACGCTCCAGTGGCGAGGGCCCCTCGAAGATGAACTCCACGTCCTCGGGAAGAAGCACCGGCAGATCGGCATCGGGAACAGGTACCGTGCCGCATTTCTCACAATAGACCACGGGGATAGGCACACCCCAGTAGCGCTGTCTCGAGATGAGCCAGTCACGCAGGCGATAGTTAACGGTGCGCCTGCCCCAGCCCTTCTCCTCCAGGAAATCCGGCACCAGCTCCAACTTGCCACGCTCGCTGTCGGTGCCGTCGAACTTCCCCGAGTTGACCATCATACCGAGGTCGGTGTAGGCCTGCGTCATATCGCCGGGGTTCAACTCTCCGCCAGGCGGCTGTATAACCGCCCGTATCGGCAGCCCGTATTTGGTCGCGAATTCGAAATCGCGCTGGTCATGAGCGGGAACGGCCATCACCGCCCCGGTGCCATATTCCATGAGCACGAAGTTCGCGGTCCAGATAGGCACCTCCTCCCCGTTTACCGGGTTGACGGCATAGGCGCCGGTAAAGATGCCGTCTTTCTCCGTCTCCATAGCCGTGCGCTCGATATCGGAGACCCCGCGCAACCTTTCCCGGAATGCCTGCAGGTCTTTTTCGTACGGCGTGCCCCGGGTGAGCTCATCGGCCAGGGGGTGTTCCGGCGCGAGCAGGAAAAAGGTCACTCCCCACAGGGTATCGGGACGGGTGGTGAAGATGGGGATCTCTTGCCCCGCTTTGCCGATACGAAAGGCCACCTCGCATCCCTCGGAGCGCCCGATCCAGTTGCGCTGCATGGTGAGCACTCCTTCCGGCCATCCGGAGAGCTTGTCCATATCCTCCAGCAGACGCTCGGCGTAGTCGGTGATACGGAAAAACCACTGGCTCAACGCCCTCTGCACCACCGGGGTGTCACAGCGCTCGCAACGCCCGTCTATGACCTGCTCGTTGGCAAGGACGGTGCGGCAAGACGGGCACCAGTTGGCCCTGGCCTCTGTCTTGTATGCAAGCCCTCTTTCGTAGAACCTGAGAAAGAGCCATTGCGTCCAGCGGTAGTATTCCGGCGCGTTGGTGGCCAGCTCGCGTCCCCAATCGTAGGAATAGCCCAGGCGCTGCAGGCCCTCCTTGAGGAGGGCGATATTGTTCCGGGTATACTCGGCAGGATGCACTCCCGACCTGATGGCCGCGTTCTCGGCTGGAAGCCCGAACCCGTCCCAACCCATGGGATGGAGGACGTTAACTCCCTTGCGGCTCAGGTAGCGTGCCAGCACGTCGCCGAGGTTGTAATTGGCCACGTGCCCGATATGGGCGGGGCCGGAGGGGTAAGGGAACATCACCAGGACGTATTTCTTCTCCCTGCCCGGCTCCTCGAGCGTTGCATAGAGGTTCGTCTCATCCCAGCGGCGCCGCCACTTCTCCTCTATGGTCTTGAAGTCGTATCTTTCTTCCATAATCTTCCTATGTTTGATGTCCAGGCTTATCTCTTCTTCTCCGGCCCGGTTTCCCCGTTGCTACGGCATTACAGTAAAGTTAAATTATGCATGCGCAAGGTGCAAGCCAGACGCGCGATCATCTGCGGCGAGCTACGCATCAATGAGAGAGATTATATTATAGTTATATAACTTTATCAAGTTAGAATTAGCGGCGCTACCGGTTGCCTGCAAGCGTTCATCCGGTCAGTAAACCTGCCGGTGCCTTCGGCTCCACCCGACAGTTCACGCCTGTTCCCTTTCACCGCCTGCATCCCCGGGTAATTCCACCACCTCTCTCGGCGATAGCGGCTTCTTCCCTTTGCCGTATATGCCCAAAAGGCGAGCCGCCTCTTTCTTATCCTTCCTGTTGGGAGAGGCTCCGCGCGGAAAGGCTCGCAGCAGGGCGGTGGGGCCGGGTTTAGCCTTCTCCCTCAAGAGCACGTCAGAGGGCAGAGCAAGTTCGATGAGGCGCATGTTCTCCTCGTGCCTGCGCCCAAGGACGATAAGGGTGCTGCCTGCCCAGAAGATACGTCCCTCCTTGATCACCTCCGCGTCCGCGCCATCGAACCCGGGCACCCTGGCCATCAACTCGCGCAGGTGGGCGCTGTATGAGGCATCGGTGAGCAGGCAACCTCCCGCCGGGTTTTCATAGCCCCCCATCCCCCACTCCTCCGCCAGGTCCATCTGCCGGCGGCGCGAGCGTCCCGAGAGATCGAGCAGGCACGCGCGGTCAACCCATCCCTCCCTTTCCGGCCTGGTCTCGGGCAGCAGCTTTGCCGAAAGTGGCCGCATTAGGAGATCCCCCGCTCCCGAAGCCCTGGCTACCAGGTCCAGGGCCTGGCGATTCTGGCTCTTGGGCCTCTCTCCCAGTACCTCTCCCGTGGCGATGAAAGCCGCCCCTGACTCCTCCATGTGCTCAAGGGCCACCTTTACCATCAATGCATGGCAATCAATGCAGGGGTTCATGTTCTTACCGTAACCGTAGCGGGGGTTCTTCAGCATCTCTATATGGGATCGCGTTATATCGACCACTAACAGCTCCAAACCCATTCCCGACGCGGCCCTCTCCGCCTTATAGCTCCCGAAAAAGGGGGTGGTGAAGGTGATCGCAGTGAGCTCTGCCCCGCAGCGCCGGAGCACTTCCGCCGCCAGCACCGAGTCCAGCCCTCCGGAAAACAGGAGAAGGGCTCTTTTTCCGGTCCCGCTGTTTCCCTGATTTTCCGCCATTTGTACATCCCTGGTTTGCATTCCCGCCTTCCTCCAGCAAGTATACCCTCTCAAATCGTTTCCCTCGAAAGTTGCGATGTGTTTCCTGTAGTAAAAACGTACGCGCCCTGGTTCCCGAGCTCCGGGAATCTATCCGAAGCCATACGTGCATAAGGGGGGGCTAAATGGAAAGGCCCCCGCTCGGGTGTCGCCTATAAAAAAGACACTTCCCGAGACCCGGCATGGGGTAATAATCGCCTCACATGAACTCCCCCTGCCCGAGAACTACCGGGTCGGTCTCCGCGAGGCCTTGCGAGCGGGACCGTTACCCGGAGGCTCGGGCCGGAAAACCACCCGAGGCGAAGCCCACA
This sequence comes from uncultured Actinomycetota bacterium, assembly GCA_964462595.1. GTDB lineage: Bacteria > Actinomycetota > Geothermincolia > Geothermincolales > RBG-13-55-18 > SURF-21. The sequence continues at coordinate 32,803 of CAYWXM010000068.1, read as the reverse complement.
CACACCGGTCTCGGGAACAAAAAGCAGACACTTCCCGATATCCGGCGTCCGGTGATAAGAGCCTCATCTGCGCTGCCACTGGCCCGAGAACTACCGGGTCGGTCGCAGCGAGCGCGCAAGCAATGCTTTCTTCTTATGTAGAGATAGCAAGCGCAGCCGAGCGAGGCCGTTACCCGGAGGCTCGGGACGGAAAAGCACCCCGCAGCTCAAACCACCAACCCCGGTCTCGGGAACAAAAAGCTACCTAAAGGCTGTCCCATACTCTCCATGCCAGGACGACCAGGGGAACGGAGAAAACGATCATGGTGGTCGGCAGTCCGTGTTTCTGGGCCAGGAAGCCACCGGCGGCGGGACCTATCAGGTACCCGATAGCCCAGGCCATGTTGAATATACCGAAGGCCGTGCCGTAGACCTCGCTATCCTCACCCCCGGTGATGCGGTCCGCGATGAAAGGAAGGGTCGGGGTCTCGAAAAGGGCTATGCAGACGCCGCTAAGGGCAAAAAGGACGGCGGTCAAGGCGAGGTTGCGCGAAAAGACCAGGAGAGGGGTAACGACCGCCGTGGCAAGCAAACCCCAGGCCATAAGACTCCTCTTGCCCATCCTGTCCGCGAGCTTCCCAGCTATGGGGCTGGATACGCTGTAAGCCAGCACGGTGAGCGCAAATAGCAGACCGATGCCCGTGCTTCCCAATCCCATGTTCTCCTGCAGAAAAACCGGGAACAGGGGCTCCAGCAAGCCCAGGCTCACCGTTCCCATCATGACCACGACGATAACCAGGACCATGCCGGGATAGGCGAGCACGGAGCGCGCCATCCTGCCGTAATCCGCCTCGGTGGTCCCATGTGGCAGATCCCTTAATTCCCTGCACAAGAGGGCGAAGACGCCTCCCGCCACACAGATGAGCGCCACCAGCAGGAATGGTGCTTTGTAACCTATCCAATCGTTCAGGACACCTCCCAGGGCGGGGCCGGCTATGGAACCGGCCCCCATCACCGCCATCACCGTGCCCATGCCCTTTCCCCTCTCTCCTGCCGGATAGATGTCGGCTACCAGGGCCAGCCCCACCGACCAGTTTGCCGCGGCGGTTACCCCGTCCAGGAAGCGGGAGAGGAAGAGAGCGGAATAGGTGGTCGAGTAAGCATAGAGGACGAAGGCGCCGGCCATGGCCAGCATCCCGAATACGAGGAAAGGCCTGCGGCCGAAACGATCGGAGACGAGACCGAAGGGCAGGGCTGCCAGTATGTTTCCCATGGCGTAAGAGGCAAAGAGAATGCCCAGCCCCAGCTCGCCAATCCCCAGGTCCTGGGCATAGTTGGGCATCACCGGGACCACCACGCCGTATCCCAGGCTGTCCACGAAGATCACCACACACACCAGGACCAGTAGTCTTTTCAATGCTGACCCCGCATCGGGCTCGAGTTATTAAGCAATCCGACTGCGGCTATTATGACACGATACGAACCTGTATACCCTACAGCCTGAAGGTATGCTCTTCACCTGTCGTGGATAAAAAGGAGTAAAACAACCATTGAAGAAGTATATGCGTAAAATACCTGGCTCAAAAGCGTTTGAACATTTGTATTCGATTGCGAGCGACGTTGGCACGGGAGGTACGCCATGCGCAAGTTGATTGTCGTTATTCTGTGTTTCCTTATCACCGTATTTTCTTTCGTTCTCCTGCCGGCTCCCCGCGCCGAGGCCTCGGGGTGGGAGTGGCGCCAGAACGACTGGACGGGAGGTCCAGGCCAGGCGTTATGGCTGGATAACGCCCGCTACGAATCGTCCTTCCGCATGGACGCTACCAGCGTCCCCGGCACCCTCAGGCTTTCGTATTTTTCAAATCTCAGCACCAAGAGCGTTTCCCCGGTCATCGCCCCCGGGGCCGTTAACGCCTGGGATAACCCGTCCATTTTCGGCTATCCATGCCCAAGGGAAGAGGAAGGATACGAAGTCCTCTACCGTGGCACGGACATAGCGGGCATTAGAGCCGTGGGTTACGCATCGTCGACCGACGGCGTCAGCTGGAATAAATCGGCTTCCAATCCCGTTCTGCAGAGAAGCGGTACGCAGCCCTGGGACGCGGGCGGCGTCAGTTACGGCCCCCTGCTGGACGAGGGCGACCACTACACCATGTTCTTCCGGGGCTACGACGCCGGCAACATTTATCGCTATGGGCGCGCGGTCTCGACCGACTTGATCTCCTGGCAGCGGGATCCCGGATTCGTTTTCGGGACGGGAGCCGCTGGAACCTGGGATGAAAAGCTGTCCACGATTAGAGTAAACAAGCAGGGGGCGGGGTACGGCATGTGGTACTCCGCCTATGATGCGGGATGGGCCGGGGGATTGGGATACGCCTACTCTCCCGATGGGCTGGCCTGGAACAGGAACGCCGCCAACCCCGTGCTTGCAGGCACGCCGGGCGACTGGGACGCTGGAGGCATAGAGGGTTTTGTGCTGCTGGAGCGCCCCTGGATGGGGGATTACATGATCGCCTATTCCGCCCAGGACGGGCTTGCAAACTACGCCATCGGCCTCGCCTTCTCCCCCGACGGTATCAACTGGACCAAGCACGCCGGCAATCCCGTTATCCTAACCGGCGGGGCCGGTACATGGAACGAGAACATCGTAGATGTGATGTCCCTCAGCTTCGACGGCAGCTTTTACAAGCTGATCCTTTCGGGCCAGGACGGTCTTGGAAAATATAACGTCGGCCAGTCATACAGCGATAACGGTCTCCTGTGGTTTCTTCCAACCGAAAATCCTATCCTCACGCCATCCGCCGGTCCGGCGTGGGACGATTCTGCCGTTTTCTCCACCGGCCCTTATCTGGAGGGTAACACCCTTCGTCTATTCTACAGCGGTATTGGAAGTATCACTCCCAGAAACGGCATCGGTACCGCCACCGCCGCCCCCTTGTACGAAATCGCGGGCACGCTGATCTCCTCCGTCTTCGACGCCGGGTGGCCGGCGCAGTGGGGCGATGTGACCTGGAACGAGGCGGTGCCCGCCGGGTGTGGGGTCACAGTGTACGTGCGCACCGGCGACGTGGAGACCCCGGACGCGTCCTGGAGCGCATGGGCCGCGGTGACCAACGGAGCGGCGGTGCCGGGAGGCAATACCCGCTACATCCAGTACGGGGTGGAGCTGAACGGCACCGGCACCGCCACGCCGGTGGTCTCCAATATCGCCATCGACCTGGAGGCCATCCCCACCACCTGGTATTTCGCCGAGGGCTACACCGGCGCCGGCTTCGACGAGTGGATCACCATCCAGAACTCCAACCTGGTGCCGGCCGACGTCACGGTGACCTACTACACTCCCGGGGGGACGCCCGTGGACCGCAACCACCACGTGGACGCCAACAGCCGCTACACCATATACGTCAACTCCGACCTGGGGCCGAATAGGGAGAACTCCTTCCGCGTGAGCTCCAGTCAGAAGATCATCTGCGAGCGTCCCATGTACTTCCGCTACTCCGGCCTGGGGCTGCACGACTGGCAGGGGGGCTCGGACGCCATGGGCTCCACCGGCCTCTCGCGCCGCTGGTACTTCGCCGAGGGCTACACCGCCGCGGGCTTCGAGGAGTGGATCACCGTACAGAACCCGGGCGCGGAGTGGGCCACGGTGGACGTCACCTACTTCGTGGGCGGGGGGGAGCCCTTCCGGAAGCAGCACCGCGTGGCCCCCACCTCGCGCTACACCATCATGGTCAACCAGGACGCGGGGGCGGACCTGGAGGTCTCGGCCATGCTACATGCCGACCAGCCCATCCTGGCCGAGCGCCCCATGTACTTCGACTTCCAGGGCTCCATGGCCGGGGGGCATATCGTCATGGGCTCCCCCTGCCTGGCCGAGGACTGGTACCTGGCCGAGGGGGCCACCTTCGACCCCTTCACCGAGTACATCACCATCCAGAACCCCAACCCCGCGGCGGCCACGGTGGTCGTCTCCTACTACACCCCGGGCGGGGCGCCCATCACCAAGGACCACACTGTGTCCGCCAACTCCCGCTACACCATAAACGCGGGCCAGGACTCCGGGGTGGCCTCGGACCTCTCGGCTTACGTGCACTCCAACCAGCCGGTGCTGGTGGAGCGGCCCATGTACTTCAACATGCTCTACGGGGGGCTTCCCGGGGGCCACTGCGCGGTGGGGGTGAACTCCCCCTCCACCAGCTGGTACTTCGCCGAGGGCTATACCGGCCCCGGCTTCGACGAGTACCTCACGGTGCAGAACCCCGGGACGGCTGCGGCCAACCTCATCGTCACCTACACCGTCGAGGGGGGGATGCCCATAGTGCGCAACCATACCGTGCAGCCCCAGTCGCGCTTCACCATCAACGTGGGGGACGACGCGGACAGGGACCTCTCGCTCTCCATCGGTGTGAACTCGGACCAGCCGGTTATCTGCGAGCGGCCCATGTACTTCTTCTACCAGGGATACCACTCCTACAACTGGCCGGGCGGGCACGACTCCCAGGGCTTCGCGCCGTAGGGTAGAATGGCCGTATGGAGGAATTGCCACATCCTACTGATTTTGTAGATTACCAGATGGTATTTTCCAGGACCCTGACCCTGGTCGGAAAGGGCGCGAGCGTTTCCGAAGCGCTGGAATCATACCTGAGGGACAGCCACCCGCTTACCTACAAGGACATCATAGTTGAAGCCAGGTTTATACTCTCCCGCCTCAAGCAGGGGCGGGAATGGGGATCGCTGCGAGCGCTGCGGGAACTCGCGGAGAAGCCCGGTCTCGCAGAAGAGTTGCGCAGCCACAGGAACGAGGGGACAAACGGCAACGCCTCGCTCAAGGGGCGGCACCCCGAGGCCATCGCGGATTACCCGCGCATCTTCGCCCTAGCGCAGCGCAAGCGCCAGTCCGGTTATTCCCTCGAGGATTCCCTGGATATGGCCGTGCGCGAGCTCTATCCCCAGACCTACCGCAAGGTGACGGAGGCTGCGCGCTTTTACATCTCACTGGCAGCGCGTATACGCAAAGAGCACGAGTTGCGCGCCCTGAGAGAACTGGCGGAAGACCCGCTTCTCTTTTCCCGACTGGAGGACTACCTGCCGGAATAACGCCCGGCTTAACGGGGATGCAGTCACCTGTTTCAGCCGGTATCTGCAGGCCCAGCTCGCCAAGCGACCGCGGTTACATCCGTCAGGCCGCTGCACCTGTATCGACGCGTTACCCGGCTGACAGCATGGGGCATACGATGGCTTTTGCGAGGGCTCGGCCGCCCCGGGTATCCCGCCGCTTTCAGCTTGGCAGCGCCGCAAATAGCACTATGAGCAGGACGGCAACACATAGGACCACGTTCAGCAAACCCACCAGGATGCCGGCCAGCGCGTAGCTGTCTCCCTCCAGCTTACCCCCGCTCGTGCGGATACGCTCGCGCGAGACGAAACCAGTCGCGATGGCGGCCACGGCCGGCAACAGGGGGATAATGGCGAAGCTGGCAACGGCACACACCAGGGATGCGATGGCCAGGCTATCCATATTGCTTTGCCGGAAAGGCACCGGGTAGTAATGGTATGCAGGGGCTGGCGCATATGGACTCGCGCCCGGTGACGGTGCCTGGTAGGGGGGTAATCCACCTGCTGATGCAACCACCCCCGTTGCAGGCAAAGGGCCTCCATGAAGCGTCTCCCTGAACGACTCCGGGCTGACCGCGCCTTGCAGGCCAGGGGCTGGTGCAGCCCTCAGGTCCGCTCCGCAAGAGTTGCAGAATGCCGACTCCACGGGCATGAGCTTGCCGCATCGCAGACAGACCTCATATCCGCCACTCCGGCTCTCGTCCAAGCCGCTCTCCCTCCTCGTCCCCGATCACCGTAAAGAGCCCCGCTTTTCCGCCGGGGATCGCGCTGCTATTATATTCCCTGTGGCTTCCATTCTACCTTCGTCAACGAGTCGCGGAAACAATATTCCCGGCGGGAGGATTCCATGATCGCCCTTTTGTGCGCAACCCCCATGGAACTGGAAAGCATATTGCCGCTTATCTCCGGCGCCAGCGACGCACCATCGCCCACCGGAACGCGCTTGGTGTCGGGAAAAGCCGGTGGACGGGATATCCTGGCCTTTTCCGCGGGGGTCGGGAAAGTGCCCGCGGCGGCCGGGTCCCGCTTCCTCATAGATCGTTACCCGCTCGAGGTCCTGGTTATATGTGGCATGGCGGGCGCCCTCTCCCCCGATGTAAGGCTGGGCGACCTCATCATCGCCAGCGAGCTTGTACCGGGAGACGTGGGGGTGGCGCATTCAGGCGGTTTCAACACGACCGGTCCGGGCCAGTGCGAAGGGGGGCGCCTCGTGTTCCATCCGACCTTTCCGGTCGCGCCTTCCATGCTGGAGACAGCAAGCGCGGCGGCGGATGCGGGCGGAATCCCCTACCGCCTGGGCAAGGTACTGACCTGCGACCAGATCGTCCTGGAGCCGGAGCTGCGTTCCCACCTGGGAGAAGTCTTTGACGCCCTGGCGGTGGAGATGGAGGGTGCAGCGGCGGCGCAGGTGGCCGCGAGCGAGGAACTGCCGTTCTTCGCCGTGCGCGCCATCAGCGACGAACTATCCCATGATTTCGTGGGGTTCGAGAAACTGCTCGAATACAAAGGGCAGTCGCGCCGCAACATCTGGCACAAACGTTTTCGACTCGCGGTAAGCGATACCGACACCCTGGCGCGGGTGAAAGGTATGTCCCTGGGAAGGGACCTGGCCCTGGAAACCATGACCTCGTTCCTGCGCTCTTATCTCGCCTGACATGGGCCTGAAACCGAGTCCTCTATCCTCCCCTGGCGGCATGACGCCTCAGAAAAGCTGATATAATGTTGCCATGCAGGATAAAACCAGGCCGGATGTGAGCTGGGGGCGTCGCCTTCTGGCCGTTCTGCTCGGCACGACCGGGCTGGGCACCGCTACTTTCTGGATACTGTTTTTCTCAGGAAAGATCAACGCGACCGAGACCGAGCAGGACGAGGCATTCGAGCGCGCGTTCCCCCTCGCGGATTCCTGGATGAGCTCCCTGTGCATGCTGGCCGCATGGCACATGTGGCACGGGGAGAACGAGGGCGTGTTCCTGGGCACCGCCGCCGGCAGCTCGCTTATCTTCCTCTCGCTGATGGACATGCTCTATTCGCTGGAGAACCGCAAATACTGGCCCCTGGACAGCGACCGCGCCACCATGCTCGCCATCCACCTCTGGACCCTTGGACTGGGATCGGCAACCCTCGCCCGCCTCTGGAAAGATTCGGCCAGGGAAAATCAGCCCGCCGGGTAAACGGCTGGCATTCTCACTTCTTCCAGGAATATGCGATAGCTCCATCGGCATGCTCGCCTACAGCCAGCGCTCCCCGCGCTTCAAGCCCGACGGCTATCGCCCCGCTGCTTTTTTTGCCCAGAGCGATAGCTCCCGCAGCCCGAAAAAGCCCCAGGGCTATCGCTCCGGCGGCGATAAACCCGATAGAGATAGCACCGGACGAAACAATCCCGGCAGCAAACTTCCCCGCGGCGATCAATCCAACGGCCATGTCGCCGGATGCTATTATGCCCCAGCGGAACCCCGCTCCGCTGTTAAAAACGGGAACGCCCAGGATCCTGCGCATCACCTTTTCGTCCGTCATGCTCTTTCCTCCTCGCGGGTCCGAAGGTTTATCTCCCGGATGAAGTGGCCACGAACAGGTTCTTTCAGGCGGTTCTTTCAACCCTGCGCGACAATCCCTACACCCTGCATCGTCGTCCGTTCCCCGTAAGCCCCTCACCGAACCGATGGGATGAAAATGCGCCCACGCGATGCCCGCACGTAACGGCCTGTTCCGGACCAGAACGCCTGTCCTTGATGACCTATTTCTTGCCGGACGGTTTCTTGGCGGACGGTTTCTTGGCGGACGTTTTCTTGACGGACGGTTTCTTGCCGGACGGTTTCTTGGCGGACGGTTTCTTGGCGGCTGGCTTTTTAGCAGCGGTTTTCTTCGCAGCCTTTGCCTTGGCGCTCCCGGGCTTGCCGGGCTTTGCAGTGGCTTTCATCTTGGGCGCTTCCGCTTCAGCCTTGGCACCTGCCGGGACTCCGCACACCTGGTTTCCATCCCTGTCACGCGGGCAGCGTTCGATGAGAAATCGCGAGACGCTTGGAGCCAGTTCCTTCTGAGAGCGGGAGCTGACGTAGATGCCGATATGGCCTCCCGGGAAGCTGTAAAGGATCTTATCCTCGCTTCCCACCAGATCGTTTAGGGGTATGGAAGAGGCCGGCGGCACCAGGTGATCCTCGGTGGCATAGATATTGAGCAGGGGCATGGTTATCTTCTTGAGATCAACGCGCTTGTCACCGATCATCAGTTCGCCCTTGACCAGCTTGTTCTCCTGGTAGAGATCTTTCAGGAACTTGCGGTAGGCCTCTCCGGCCTGGGCCGGGCTGTCGAATATCCATTTTTCCATGCGCACGAAGTTGGCCACCGTCGCCGGATCGTCGAGATTGTCCATGAGCCCGACGTACTTGTCCACCATGAGCTGGAACGGCTTGAGCATAAGGAAACCGACGTTCATGAACTCCCCCGGGATGATGCCCATGGTATCGACCATGTTGTCGATATCCATGTGCTGGCTCCATACGTTGAGCAGACCGTCCGTGGTGTGGAAATCCACGGGGGCTACCATGGTGATCAGGTTGCGGACCTTCTCGGGATAGAGGGCCGAATACATGACGGTAAAAGTACCTCCCTGGCAGACGCCGATAAGGTTTATCTTTTCGCATCCCGTACGCTCGCGCACCACGTCCACGCAGTCGTTCAGATATACATCGATATAGTCCTCCAGGGTCACGTAGCGGTCGCCGTGATCCGGGTATCCCCAATCGATGATATATATATCGAGCCCTTTCCCGAGCAGGTTGCGGATGAGGCTGCGGTCCGACTGCAGATCCATCATGTACTGCCTGTTCACCAGTGCATAGCAGATAATGATAGGGGTCGGGCAGGTCAGGGCCTCACCGGGAAGGTAATGAAAGAGCCTCATCTTGTCCTCCTCGAACACCAGTTCCTTGGGCGTGGGCTCCACCTCCACGTCCGAAATGGCGGTCAGGATCTCGGCGCCCTTGACCAGTTTGCGGTTAATATCCTCCAACTCGCTCACGAAGAAATTGGGATCCATGAACTCCCTCAGCATGCTCATCCCTCCCCCCCGGCCTTCTTGAGTTCCCCTAGTTCCTTTTTCAGGGTCCTCACCTCGCGCTTCAGACGGTCCACGGTCTTGTAAAGATGGTCCATCTCCGAGCGGTTCGGGAACGGCAGCTCTTTGGTGGCCTCCTCCACGTAGGCTTGAAAATCGCGCCTGGACTGCATCCCCTTGTCAACCAGCTGGCCCAGCAGCTTCGAGAACTCCTCGGTGCGGAACAGCTCAATATACAGCTCCTCGCTGGTCTCCCACCACAGACGGTAGAGGTCGCGAAAGGACATGGGCTCCGCTTTACCCTCCGCCTGCATGGCAGCCAGTTTCTCCTGCAGCTTCTCGAAGGATCTGGCTCCCGCTCCCTGCAACGAGGCGTAGAACTCGGAGAGGACCATGTTGAACTCCGCGATGGAATCCAGGGCGTTCCTCAGTTTCTCCGCCGCCTCGCGGTAATAGCCCATCACCGGGGCGCGCAGCAGGCGGCCGAAACTTTCCTCGTATGCCTTCTTCCAGCCCTCGTACATGTCAGCTGCCTGCGGAGTGCCCCCGCCCAGCTTTGTGCTGCCCCCCGCAAACTGATGCGCGTATTCTAACCACGGCGCCCAGATGTTCGCGAAGAGCCCGGCCGCCATCAAGGGGATCTCCCCGTCATAGAGTTCGGCCATCCACTGTAACTGTTCCGGAAGCGCCGGGGCGAATACCTTCTGTACTATCCCACGGTAGTCCTCCGCCCAACTCTCGATCACCTTGCTCATGGCGTCCCTGTCGTACTCGCCTTCCTCGCCCATGATCTTGCGATAAGCGTCGTACATCTGCATCCACATGCCATAGAGCTGAGTGTAGATGTCGGCTGACTGGAACATCTTCGCATAAGTATCGGGCCCGATTCCCTGCGTGGGGACGGTGAACCTCTCCATCAGTTCCCTCACGTAATCCTGCCACTGCGTGAAAAAATCCCTTGCGTCCGGCCAGGACATCCCGGCCTTCTCCTCCCCGCCTTCCCTCGCCCCACCGGCAATACGGAACCAGGCGTCCATCCAGTCCTTGAACATGTCCGCCTGCATTCCCTGCCACTGCCTCCACATCTCCGGCCATGCGGCTGTCTTTTCCTGCATCATGACATGTCCCTTCTATGCGTTTATTCCTGCCCCAGGAGCCCCTCCATCTTACGCAGCCCTTCCTCCAGGTTGCGGCGGTACTCCTCGCGGCCCTTGCGCATGTTATCCATCCAGTCCTGCAGGACTTTCTCGCCTTCCTTGCGTATGTCTCCGCCCTGCTCCAGCAGGGTCTTCCACATCTTCTCCATCTGCTCCTGTATGGAGTTCATGGTGTCGAAGGTCATGAGCATACCCGACCGCATGCCCTCTACGAGCATTTTCTGCATCATCTTTGGATCCATCACAAATCCCTCCTTCCGTCGTATTCATAAGCCTCTAACCTCTATATTCCTTTCTATTCCAACCGTTAAACATGGGCAATGAGCCGGGTCAAGGCCGATATCATGATGCTCGCTCTCCTTTAATCGAAAGCAATCGCTTGCTTCTTGTATGCTGCCAGGCAAATATGGAGCAATGCGTTTCTGCCAGGCGAGGATTTACGCTATAGTAGGGCAAAGATCGGATGGTGGCTCTCGTTCATCTCTGTACCCGATAAGGAGTGAATGCCATGCGCCGTTTCTCGATAGTCCTGATACGCCGCTTACGAGAAATATATCTCCATCCTGAAGCCCGCCGCCGGCCACGAGGAAGTCGAGGCCGAGGTGCACGGTGAGCATGAGGTCAGCGAAGATGAGGGGTCGGTTGACACCAGCCATTAAGCGGCCCTCAAGGCGAGGTGTATAATCTGTATATCGCTTCACAGGCATAGGATGGCATAACCAGGAGGGACAGGATGAACGAGGAAGATCTGTACGAAAAGCTTTCAGAGCGTATCCTCACCAAGGGGAGCAGGTTTATCCCGGACCTCTTCCGCATGATCGCGGACGAGGACGAGGCGCGCATCCTGCTGGCGACACCGGGCACGGCCCCGGAACTGGCGGAAAAACTCGGCTACAGCGTGGAGGATATCGAGCCGAAGCTAGACCTCCTCTACCACAAGGGCCTGGTCTTCAAGTCCAACAAGCCGCAAGGAACACTTTATCGCATGTGCCGCGATATCACCCAGTTCCACGACGCCACCATCCTGTGGCGGGGAGCGACCAGGGAATACCTCGACCTGTGGAAGCGGCAGACACGAGAGGAACTGCCCGATTACATCAACATGGTGAGCATGATAATACCCAAACCGGTGACCCGGGTGGTGCCCGTCCAGCAGCCCGTGGAGGCGCGCAGCAGCGTCCTCGCCTACGAGGACGTGGAACATATGCTGCTAGACTCTCCCCGGCTTGCCGTGGCCAACTGCACCTGCCGCCTGGTCGACGGCAAGTGCGGGAAACCCCTGGAGGTCTGCCTGCAACTGGGCAAGGCGGCGGATTACGCCATCGATCGCGGCAGCGGCCGCGAGATAGACTTCGATGAGGCCATGGAGATAATCCGTATCTCCGAGGAAGCCGGCCTGGTCCACGTGACCATGAACAAGGCCTACGACAGCCATATCATATGCAACTGCTGCGAGGACTGCTGCGTCGCCTTCGGGCTGCCCCTACCGGCAACCACCATCGTGGATCCCAGCCGCTTTAGGGCGTTCGTGGACGAGGATTCGTGCAGCGGCTGCGGTACCTGCGTCGACCGTTGCTTCTTCGACGCCATCTCGCTCGAAGAGCGCGGCGGCTTCGAGGTCTCCGTAATAGATGCCGAGAAATGCATGGGATGCGGCCTCTGCCAGGTGACCTGTCCCGAGGATGCCATCTCCATGCAGGCGGTGCGGGAGGAGGATTTCATCCCCAACTTCTGATTCAATAACGCAGGTCTGCGTCCCCCCGTCCGGTCTATAACCCGCAGCTCGGGCTCACGTTTTGCGTTTCACGCCTGTGGCACGTAATGTCAAGACTGAGCCCTCGACCACCTTGCAAGGCCAGCGACGCGCATACGCCGCGGGCAAGGAATTATCCCAAACCTGCACCTGGTTCTAAATAAAAGAGGGCGGGGTCGCCCCCGCCCATTGTTCCAGCTTCTTACCTTACACGTTCAGCCACACCGCCGCATTGGTGATACAGTACTCGCCCGGACGTTCTTTCGTGGTAGCCCGCACTACGATCTTGTCGTCGGACTCCTTCCACATCTCTGTGACGATGGTGTCGCCCGGCCAGATCGGACGGCTGAAGCGCACCTTGATGGCCTTGAACTTCGCGGAGTCGTTGTCGCAATACTCGCGCAGCACCGCCCTTCCCACGTGGCCGAAGGTGCACAGGCCGTGCAGGATGGGCCGGTCGAATCCAGCCATGGCCGCGAAGTTGGGGTCGACGTGCAGGGGATTGTAGTCACCGGACAGGCGATAGATCATGGCCTGGATGGTGAGCGTCTTCAACTCCGAGACCTTGTCCGGGGCACGATCGGGTGGCTCGTTGCCCGGCTCCGGGCCGCGCTCGCCGCCGAATCCGCCCTCGCCGCGGATAAAGCTGGAGAAGGTGTTGTAAAAGACCACCTCTCCCGACTCGTCCACCGTTTCCGCGTCCAGGTCGATCACGGCTCCCTTGGTCTTGTCCCAAACGGCCGCTATCTTGGGCTTGGTGGTCAGCTTACCGCTCGTGGGGATAGGCTTGCGTATCTCCAGGTACTGCTCGCCGTGGACGAGCATCACCAGGTTGATATCCACACCCTCCACCGCGACCAGGCCCATGAGGGCCGGGAAGGGCGGGATGACCCCGAAAGTCGGTATCGCCTCCAGGCCGTTTTCGTACACGAACTTGAGCTCGTCCGCCTCGTATCCGGCCCCTATCCCCAGGTTATACAGCATCACGTCCCGGGTGGTGAAGTCGTAGTCCAGAGGCGGCAGCTCCTTGCCTACTACAGACAGATCTATAGGCATCTTATCAACCCCTTTTTATTCCCTTGCCTTGGCCCTTGCCTAGCTGGGATTCATCTTGCCCAGGATGGCACCGGTCTGCTCGGTGGCACTTCCGTAGGGTACGGCCCCCTCGAGGCTGGTGATCTTGTCGATGTTCTCGTCGACCATCTCCAGGGTGATGGGCTGGTTCAAGTCGAAGAGCACGCCCGGCCCCTCCACGAAAGAGATGCGGCTGAAATAGCCGCCGCCGGCCGAGAGGGTGTAGCCGGAGAAGGTGCAGTTCTCGGAACATGCCCAGGCTACCATGGGTGCTACGAATTCGGGCTTCAGTTGCTCCAGCAGGTTGGGGGGCAGCACCGTGGCGGTCATACGCGTTCCGGCGACCGGCACCAGGGCATTGGCCATGATATTATACTTCGCTCCCTCCTGCTTGAGGACGTGCATGAGGCCGATGATGCCCATCTTGGCCGCTCCGTAGTTGGCCTGCCCGAAGTTGCCGTATACCCCGGCCGCCGAGGCCGCGGAGATTATGCGGCCGTAGTTGCTCTCGCGCATGTGGGGAAAGGCTGCCTTGGAACAGAAGAAGGTGCCGTCGAGGTGAACGGCCTTGACCTTCTCGTAGTCCTCCATCTCCATCTTGAGGAAGCTCTTGTCGCGCAGGATGCCTGCGTTGTTGACCAGGATGTCTATCCTGCCGTAGCTGTCGATGGCCGTCTTTATGATATTCGAGGCGCCCTCCCAGTCTGCGACGCTGTCGAAGTTGGGGACGGCCTCTCCCCCGGCGTCCTTGATCTCCTGGCATACCTTCTCCGCCGCGGTATGTCCGGAACCTGTGCCGTCGAAGGCGCCGCCCAGGTCGTTCACCACGACCTTGGCTCCGCGGGCGGCAAGGAGCAAGGCGTATTCCCTACCCAGGCCGCCGCCGGCCCCGGTCACTACTGCGACGCGGTCATCGAATCTTACCTCCGCCATAAACCCTCTCCTTTCCTTCCTCGGGGGATAACCCCCATGTTTTCTCCATCCTCGCTTCCATGCAAAGCGCTCCGCAAAGCAGAACGCTTACACTATCCTCCCTGCATAACCTCAACGCGCGATAAAGAACGGTTGAGATGCTTTACTATTATATACCCGATCCCATCGTCATTACAGGACGGCTCCGACACTCCCGCGCCTTCCAGGCTTCGCAACTGATGCCGCTCAGGGCGCTAATCGGCGTTTCGATATTAACATATCGGGGATGCAATATCATGCTCCCGCGAAGCCGGGATATGGGGGATCCCTCCCTTCCTTGCCGCTTCATCCCCTTGCCTTATAATGAAAAGGTGCAGTATTGCCGCAGCAGCCGGTTTTTCCGAGGAGTGATGGTCTTGCGCGATATATCTACACGTTCGAGGGGCTTTTTCCCTATGATCATGGTCCTTCTTTCAACCGCCGTGATCCTGGCCTGTACGTCCGGCTGTGGCGGTGGGACGGCTCCGCAAGATGAAGAGCCGTATACCTCAAACGACAACGGCAACGAGATCCCCCTGCAGACCCTGGCCGAGGGTCTGACCAGCGATTACGGCCGTATCGACGAGATCCCCATGCCGGAAGACGCCACACCGGAATGCCTGGCGATAGGCGGTAAGGAGGAATTCCAGCGCTTTCTCTCCCTGGCATACTTCCAGGATCCCATAGCGGAGGTGGATTTCGAGAGGTACATCGTCATCGCGGCCATGCAGGGCCCCAAGAACACGGCAGGTTACTCCATTTCAATAAGCGGCGCCTTCCAGAACGGCTACGAGGTCAAGGTGGTTGTCTTGACGACGGAACCGGAGCCCGGCGCCATGACCGCACAGGTTCTTACCAGCCCCTACCACCTGGTCCTTGCGGAACGCTCAGCGTTCGATCCCCGCGGCGAGCTGACCTTCACTTTCGTGGATCCAGAGAACCAACTCATCTCTCAGCAATTCGCTGGTGTATAATCACGCTGGCGACCATCAGGAGCGCCGTTCACGTGCCGTTAAGCCAATCCAAAATACCCGCGCGGATCGCAGGTTTATAGCGGCAAGCCTTGCAGCCGAACGTGTATTCGTGAATATGGGACGTACGCATCGGCAAGGGAGAGAGATATGTCCGAACGCAAGGTAGTGGTAATAGGTTCCGGCCCGGGCGGGTCCGCATTCGCAGCCCTCATGGCCCACGCGGGTCACCAGGTTAACCTGCTGGAAAGGAACCCTTTCCCGGGAGGGAAATGCTCGTGCATGAAGCATGACGGCTTCGTCGTGGATACCGGCGTACACATGTTCGGGCGCGGTCCCAGGGGGCCTTTCGGTGACATCAGCCGCATCATCGGCGAGGGACCTTACTGGCTGTCAGCGAAGCCCTCCTTTACCCTCAGCCTTCCCGGCGGCGGCAAGCTCGAGATGGCCTCTTCCATCGCCCATCCCATCAGCCTGCTCGGCTTCTTGAAGGGAAGCTTGAAGGGTTAGCAGAAAATGGATTGGCCTTCCACCGCTTTGAAAGCATGGGGCGAATTGGCCCCCGCAGGCCTCCTGTCCCTGGCCAGGCGATTTAATGCTCCGGGTTACCCCCTCTACGGTGAGCTCCAGGATACCTGCGTGCGCGATTTCATGACCTCTCTTTCCGACTCAGAGGATTTCCTCCGCACCTTCCACGCCCAGGCCATGCTGACCATGGTGCTGCCCTGGCATCGCGCCAGCATGGGAGAGTACGCCTATATACTATCCAGCACCATGCAGGCCTCGAACCTCTGCTACCCACGCGGTGGTTCCGGTGCCATATCGGCTTCCTTCCTGGATGCCCTGCGCAGGAAGGGCGGCTCTCTGCGCTTGGGATGTGAGGTATCGAGGATCGAAACAGTGGGAGGACGTGCCCGCGGCGTTACCACCGCGGAAGGGGAGTTCATCCCCGCCGGCCTGGTAGTCTCCAGCGCCGGCTTGCGTCGCACCGTCGAACTCGCGGGCCGCGAATCATTCCCGCCGGATTACCTGAAAACCGCCGATAGGCACCGCGATTCAGAGGCCTTCATAGCGGTGAAGTTCTTCCTCGAGCGCAAGATATCCTCCATGCGCACTCCCTGCCTGCTGCATATGCCGGGCCTCCCGCCGGACCGCATGTTCGACTACCTCGAGGATGGAGGAATCCCCGAAGACCTCTTCCTTTTCATGACCGCCCCCGGCAAATGGGACCCCTCGCTCGTGCCCCCTGGCGGAGATTGCCTGATTGTGGGGGTTCCGGCACCCAGCCGGCTGGACCGTGCCGAACAGGCCTCCTCACTGCTTAAGCTGGCGGAAAAGATTGCGTCAGAGATCTTCCCCGAGATCAAGGAAGCCGCCACGGGCGTGGAGAGGGTTCTCCTGAACGACTTTTCTCGTTTAAGCGGCAGGACTGCCGGCGAATGCATAGGAATCGCCCAGGAGATGGGGCAGAGCGGCAGCAACCGCCCCGCCGTGACCACCCCGGTGAAAGGGCTTTTCCTGGTCGGTGCGGACGCAGGAGGACGGGGCATAGGTACGGAGATGGCGGCCGACAGTGCCCTGCGCCTTTATTACCTGCTCAAAGACGGGCCTGCCGCGTAAACCCACTATCTCCCTTACCGCCCGCCCGCGTGCCCTTTCTCCCTCGCCCCCGCCCAAGCCTGGGCGAATGGCTTTTTTTCGGCTTTTGATGAGGCGTAGCCAGCCGCCTGTCCATGGCATATCCACAGCTCGTATCGTGGAGCGCAGCCCGTAAAAAATGTTGCGCTCACTGATGATATATATAGGGCCTCCGGGATATAATCCTGTAGGATGGTTTTTTCGCCGGAGCAATACGCAAGCATCGCACCGTTTAAAGGAGGTACGACATGTTATGCCCTAGTTGCGGCCAGGAAAATGCGGACGGGGCCGCTTTCTGCAGGTTCTGCGGACAGCCCTTGCAGGCTGCCGCCCCTGCCGCGCAAGCACCGGCCCAGGCAACGCCGCAAGCCCCTCCTGCGGCAGCCCCGCTCGCGCCGCCTCCGCAGGCTTCCACGGCGGCCAGCGCGCCTGATACCCCGTTCTCCGAGGAACTCGCGCCCACCAGCCTCGCCTCGCTGGTCCAGGAGTCCATGGAGGTGGAAAGCCCCGACGCCTTCAACCTTCAGAACAAGAAGCTCCTGCGCGTCAACATGGCCGCTTCCGGGGGACAGGTCCTGGCCAAGGCGGGCTCCATGATCGCCTACCAGGGGCAGATAAGCTTCTCCCGCCAGGGCAGTGGAGGCGCGGCGAAATGGGTCAAGAAAGCCGTCTCGGGCGAAGCGTTCACGCTCATGATGTGCCAGGGCACTGGCGACCTGTTCCTGGCCGACGCATCCAACGATATCGTCCTCCTTTACCTGAACAACGAGTCCATAACCGTCGAGGCACTCAACATGCTCGCCTTCAGCCCCAGCATCGGCTGGGACATCAAGATGATCAAGGGAGGCGCGGGCATGATGGCCGGCGGCCTGTGGACGGTGGAGCTGACGGGGACCGGGTACCTCGCCCTTATCTCAAAGGGTGAGTGCATGACGCTCAAGGTTACGCCGGAACAGCCTACCTTCACCGACCCCAACGCCACCATCGCCTGGTCCGCGGAACTCAGCCCCTCTATACACGTTGACGCAAACCTCGGAAGCCTGAAGGGTCTCCTCGGATCGAGGCATGGGGAGCTGTTCCAGCTCGCCTTCCAGGGAAACGGGTACGTGGTGGTACAGCCCAGCGAGGTGGCTCCATCGACCAGTCTCCAGGATCCCAAAAGCGGTGGCAGCGGCTCCGCGGGAGGCATCCTGGGCGGCATACTCGGGCAATAAGCGGACCGGTGTATACTGCTTATACGGGGAAGCGCCCGGCATCCAGTCCGGGGGCACCTTTTCCTCCTGCGTAAATGCCATGCGCAGCGGTACCGTTCTGCTCTCGTGAAAACCCGCGAGGCGTTTGGTCGGGCATAAACGGCATTGGCAGCAACCGGGGGGCCGCTGGTCGTGACGCCCCCAGCCGATTTGAGGGTAACCCCCCGTGATTGTGCGGGCTTTCCCCCTTGCCCGCACGCCGGAGATGAACATAGAATCGTTTTAAGTATATGTGGCTTTCTCGGATGACAACGTGGCACAGGCAAGCGGAGACGGGCGGAGAAAGGGCCTACCTGCCTCCACAGCGTTTCTTTACCCACCCGGGAGGCACCGGACGGCAGCAGGCGGCGGCTACATTTTGAACGGAAGCGTGTGATATGGGACTCTTCGAAAAGCCCCTGGACGAGATAAAAGCATATATTGATCACAAGTACGGCGATGGCCTGGCCAGGGAGCTTCCCGTCACGCCGGTCATCCCCCACGTCTCTTCCGCACAGGTTATCCTCAGCGAAGACACCGGCCTGGAACTGGGAAACCCCGGCGTGGCCTCGCGGTCGCTGTTGCTCTGGGGCTCGGGAGACAGCCTCAAAGACGGCCGTATCACCCTGGTGGGGCCTGATTTCCCAGCCGCGACGACGCCCAGCCTCCCCTTCGCGCAAGTGCTGATGGTGGAAGGCGCTGTCAGCGACGAATACGACTGCTACCGCGACCTTCGCGACGCCACCTATAACATACGCCTGCGAGGTTTCATGACCCGCATCTTCCCCGGGAGGCAGTCTATCTGGTGCCGTGTCAGCAAAGAAGCTCTCGCTGCCGGCTTCAGCGCCCAGACACTGGGCAGTTCTCTTATCCAGAACCTGAAGCAGCTCGATTTCGTGCATAGCGTCGAGGTGCTTATCGTTACCTCCTCAAAAGAGGACGTGGAGGAGCTTGCAGGGCCGGCCGACCAGGTGATGGATATCGTCGAAGCACTGATCAAGATGTACGAGGAGATGAACTTCGACTGCGCTTCGTGTGAATACAAGGACGTATGCCTGGAGGTCGTGGAGCTCAAGAAGATACGCAGCAGGCTCATCAAAGAGAAGAAAGACGGTGGTTAGCGGCATGGAAGGCGCGGAACAGCCGGAAGGGGGCAGGGTAATAGCCGTTTGCGGCAAGGGAGGCGTGGGCAAGACCACGGTGTCCGCCCTCATCTCGCGCCTTCTCTACGAAGACGGCCGCGGCAAGGTGCTCGTGGTTGACGCCGACCCTGCCGTGGGGCTGGGCATGGCCTTGAGCCGTTTTCCCAAGCGCACCGTGGACGACATCCGCAAGGAGATCATCTCCAGCATACGCAAGCGCTCCACCGACAGCATGGACCTGGCCGCTTCCGTCGACTACAAGATGATGGAGATCATCATGGATTCCGGCAACATCGGTTTCCTGTCCGTAGGACGCCCCGAGGAGGAGGGCTGTTACTGCCAGTTAAACACCCTCTTGAGAGAGGCTATCGAGACGCTTTCGTCCCACTTCGACATCACCCTCATCGACGCGGAGGCGGGCGTGGAGCAGGTAAACCGCCGTGTCATGCGCTCGGTATCCCACCTTTTGCTGGTAAGCGATACCGCACTCAAGGCGGCGCGCGTCGCGGAGTCGATACTCGAGGTGGCCGAAGAGGCCGTAAACTACAGCAAGGTGGGGTTTCTCGTCAACAGGGCCCGCAATGAGGACGACGCGATGCGCCTGGCATCGCGCAGCGACCTGCCCCTGCTGGGCTGGATACCCGAGGACGATACGGTAAGGGAGTTCGACTCCGAGGCTAAAAGCTTCCTGGAGCTGCCCTCCTGCCCCGCCCTGGAGGCGGTAAGAAGCCACCTCTTCGACAGCGGCTTCCTGAGCTAGCGGCGGCCTTCACCGCACATCCATCTCCTTGTCCGTCCTGTGCAGGATGAGCTGTCCGCTGCGCAGCAGTCACTGCAGGGCTGCTTAAGATCGATGGGATTGAACACGGACACGAAGCGGCCAGGAATAGCGTGTTGGTGCTGATCGTGTCCGTGTGCGCGAGGGTTACCCTTCCCCCGGTTCTTTCAGTTCCATCTCGCGCAGCAGTTTCTTGTTCACCTTGAAAACCTCGGTGAGGGGCATTCCGTCCAGGAATACCACGGACCTCGGAACGGCGTACTTGGCCACTTTCTGCCTGAGGTAGACTATGTAGTCTTCCTCGCTGATCTTTTCCTTGTACTCCTCCCTGACCTGGACGAATACCTTTATGCGCTCGCTGCCCTCCCTCTCGGGGTCGGGGACGCCTATGGTCGCCGCCACCTCCGTCGCGGGATGGTCGTAAAGGATGTCGTCGAGCTCCCTGGTATAGACCTTGTACCCGGAGATGATGGCCATATCCTTGGTGCGGTCAACGATGGAGAAATAACCCTTCTCATCCAGCTTTACAACGTCGCCGGTATGCACGAAACCATCGTCGTCGAGGCCCTTGCCCGGCTCCGGCCAGTAGCCCAGCATGCGCTGGGGGCCGGAGAGCAGCATCTCTCCCAACGTGCCGTCATCGATCATTTCCTGGTAAGATATGGGTACTCCCGTATCCACCTCCACTACCTTTATCACCGTGTCCGGAACCGGTATCCCGATAGTGGCCCTTTTCTCCTCCCCCTTCAACTTCTCTTTCTTTCGGTTGCGGTCCGAGACCAGTCCGAGTATTGACAGGAAGAGTTTGCCGTATCTTTTGGGTCCCAGCGCTTTAGCCGCCATGTTCATGGACCCCGCGTTCACTGCGTTGAACATCAGCTTGTTCATGACGGGGACCATCTTGCGGCCGCCCATGGCGCGTATGTTGGCCGAGACGTTAAAATGGGTGACCGGCGAGAGTTCGGAGAGCCCGTAGCCTTCCGATACGAAGGTCTTGCTCTCTTTCTCGAACTTCTCCTGCACGTTGGGAGGAAGGGCCGCGGAACCGGAGATGCCAATGATCCGGGTGGCCTTGATGTCCTCGTCCAGCAGCTTCATGAACTGTGTGGGCACACCGAACTGCAGCACCGGGTTGTACTCTTGGATCATCCTCAGCATGGACTTGGTGTCCCTTGGATCGGTGATTATAAGCATGTTGTACATGCCGTTGATCATCGTATGCATGATGCAGTGGCCGTAGCTGTGAAAGAAGGGCAGGCCGATCAGGACCGAGACGTTGCCCTCGAGTATCTTCGCGATGGGCCCGAACATGGCGGGGTTCTGCATTGCATTGGCAACGATGTTGCGGTGGGTAAGCATGCAGCCCTTGGGTAGCCCGGTGGTACCGCCGGTGAAGAGCAGGGTCTCCAGGTCTGTGCCGCCATCGAAGGAGATGTCGGGGGGGGCCGGCTGCGCCTTCTCGATGACTTCCGCGAGCCATTGCGTGCCGGGTACCTCCTGGCGATCGGGAGGACTGCTCGAATAGTCCTCCAGCTTGGTGATGATGATGTTGGGAGCGGCCATGTATTTCTGCATTGATTCCGCGATCAGCAGATGCTCGTCAAGGCATATCACGGCCTTGGGTGAGCTCTCGGAGAACTTATGCGCCAGGTTATCCTCCGGCTCGAGGAAGCTGCAGGGCAGGTGCACCGCGCCAGCCTTGGAGATACCGGCGTCGGCCACGACGAACTGGACCGAGGTGGGCAGGAGAGTGGCCACCCTGTCCCCTTTCTCCACCCCCATGCCAGCAAGGGCGTTGGCCAGCCTGTCGGCATGGTCCTTAAGCTCGCGATAGGTGATCTCCAGTCCCAGCTGTACGCAGCCCATGCACGGCCTCTTCTCGGCTGCCCGATCGAGGAAGAAATGCGTAGGTTCGTCCGGATACGGCTCCAGCGATTCGGGTATGCCCACTATCTCGTACTCTTTGAACCAGGGATAATCCATCAAGCCGACCCCCTTGTAATGTTTGTCTGACTCCGTTCTCACCTTACGGATATTATACACTACCCTTAATAATATTCACCTTCAATGGCGGCTCTCGCCTTTAATCGCACGAGATTAACACCGTCTGGTTAATAATTCTCCGTCACCCCGAACCCTCGACATTACCAGCGAGCATCTGCGGTCGTGGAAAAGCTCGTCCTGTCAAGCAAGTTTGCGGCCTTTTGGGACTGACGCGTCATCACTATACTTCGATGTTACTTAGCAGTCAATAAATCGCTCTTCAGCCCTCGCGCCCAGGAGCAGCCCAGACGTTGACCAGACCTGGAGCTCTTGCTGCCGATCTTCGCCCTCTTGTTTGCAGCTAGACCCGGCCTAATAGAAAAGGGCCGGGATCGGCCCGGCCCCAACGGTTTTTTTCGGCGCAATACGTCTTATTCGCTTCCGCCCATCCTTCCGATGTAGATGAGTACCTCCCCGTCCTCGTCGGTAACGGTCACCGTTACGATCTCCTGTGCGCTCGGTTCCACCATCCAGGTAGCTTCCTTCGTCGTCTCTTCCATGAAGAAGGGTTCCCCGATCTCGTCCGTGTAGAAATCAACCACGTCGTCGAAGCTGTCGTCCGTGGTGAACTCGGCTCCCGCCGTAGTGAACTCTTCTCCCTCGCTGCTGCCTGAAACCACACCACCACTGCCGGGGACGTACTCGGCGTCGGGATAGATGGGTGCCCCCAGGTCTTTCTCGCTGGGAACTTCGTCGGAATATTCGTAGCTTACATCGCCCTCATCGGTCTCGAAGGTGACCTCGCCTTCGCCCCCATCGATGCTGAACTCACCGTCTTCTTCCTCAATCGTCACGTCACCGAAGGGTGTCTCGACGGTCTTTTTATCGTCACCACATCCGGCGATGACGAACAGGCCGGCCAGCAGAGCCACCAACATCAACAGCACCAGCAATCTCTTCAATTCATTACCTCCCTCTTCTTGACCGCTCTCTTTGAAACCCGTACCCTGTCGCGGCCGCTCAGCTCTATCGATATCCTACATTATATCTGATATGAGATGACCGTGAAAAAAGTTCCCGGGGCAGCCTTTCGTCGCCTTTACAATATTCCCGCCCGTTTCAGGGCTAATCCCGGGAGCGGTTGAAAACGCGCCCGAGCAGGGGGCGCCTAAGTTCGATGGCCTTGAACTCGCACAGCTCGTCGCAACAGAAGCAGCGTATGCATTTCCGCGTGTCCACACTCGCGGCCTCCAGGCCCATGGTCATCGCCCCCCGCGGACAGATCTCGACGCACTTGCCGCAGCGAGTGCACACTCCAGGCAATGGATATGGAGCGGGTGCATAGAGGCGGCTCAATCTGCCCGCGACCCTGGCCAGGTCATGTTCGCTGAAGAGGTTTTTGGATGGCATCCTGAAGCTCCCTGCTGGCAGTGGTTCGATGCTGTCCCCCATCACCTCGAACCAATGCGTACCCGGTTTGCATAAGCCGCGGCGCACCGCCGCATCGAGAGGTTTGCTGTCCGAGGACTCGAGTCCGGCGAGCCAAAGGACCAGAGACTCCAGGGCGAAACCGTTCTCTCCCGCCAGTAATGCACCCATCCTCTTTACGGAGCCGTTACGCGATCCATCACCTTCTATAACTTCGATAGCGTCGAGCAAATGGAGGTCGGCGGCGGCGGCGAGGTAGACGTCCACCACGAGGTCGGCGAACTCGCGTGCGTCTTCGAACCTTGAATGGTAGGCCAGTTTGGTCGTTCCCGGTATCGCGCCATAGAGGTTCTTTATCGGCCCCGTTACGTTCATAAAGCGGTGTGATTTGAACTTGGCCACCGAGACCAGGCAATCCGCATCGACCATCGAGCGGCATAGAGACAGCAGCTTTATTACCCTGCCCTGCGGAAAGGAGACTTCCATGGTTCGGGTATCGAAAGCGAGTTTAGCGCCGGTATCGCGGGCAACGTCCGCCAGCCCGGTTTTCTCGTATATCCTCCTGAGCAGGATCGCATTGAACGGCCCCCCGGGGCTGTCCCCTACGGTGACGTCATCGGTCAACTTCTTGAACTCCCGCACCACGGCGCGTACCACCTCTGGATGGGTTACGATCCCCGAATCGGGAGCGGCCGCGTACACGGCGTTGGTCTTTATGAAAACCGATCCTCCCGGTGCGGCTATGGCTTCCACGCCCCCGAGCAGTTCGAACGCGCGCGTGACTGCACCCTGAACGGCCTCTCGCTCATATCTATCGCATGCCACTAGCGATACTTTGTGCCTACTCATAAAACCTCGGCCCCATATTTATTTTCCGTTCGCTCCATTCTAACAGCGATCTTGCCCAACCCTCCAAACAGAAAACGCCCTGGTATCGCCCGCAATAAATCCCTCGGGTAATAGTGATTCAAGAATTACACCCAGGTTATATAGATTTATAGTGAATACTTTGCCGTAGATTGTCAGGGGGGTTTACCCTGCGCGGCAGGTCTTTATTATTGCTTGCCGTCCTGTTCTTTGCCATGGGGTTCTTGCTGTCCACCTTCGTCTTTCCTGCGCCAGCCTTCGCCGCCTCATGGTGGCCGTTCGCGGATGACGGCCTGACCGGGGGGTATGAACCCATCCAACATGCTGCTTCCGCCATGGTCGTCTTCGACGGGAACCTCTACGTGGGCACGGGCGGAAGAGTGAACGCCACCGACGGGGAGGTCATCTGCGAGAGGGCCATGTACTTCACCCCGCCGGGTGCTGGGCAGAGGGTGTTGGGACACGACTCCATCGGTTTCGTGCCTTGAGCCTGTCCTTGTGAGTCTGCGGGCTGTAAAAAACAGGGCCTTTCGGCCCTGTTTTCGCTGGTGGAGCCGATGGGACTTGAACCCACGACCTCTACCATGCCAAGGTAGCGCTCTCCCAGGCTGAGCTACGGCCCCATAAAGATACCTCAAGAAGTATAAATACTGGCTTATTCGCCGTCAACGAGACATTCCCCGCCAGGATCCTGGCTGACACCCGGCTCCGCCTATTGCCTGGACTTCACGGCCCCCCTGGCGTTCTCCTCCCATTCCACGCCGGGAGCGTCTTTCCACAGCCTCTCTATCTCGTAGTACTCCCTCTCCTCCTGACGGAAGATATGCACGACCACGTCGATGTAATCGAGCAGAACCCAGCGCCTGTGCTGCACTCCTTCCCGGCGAACCGGCTTTGTTCCCATAGCGGCCAGCCGCTCTTCAACCGCCTCCTGTATGCTCCTTACCTGCCTGTCGGTCTTGCCGCTGCAGATCACGAAGTAGTCCGTGATTATCAGGACCTCCTTCATGTCGAGCACCAGGATATCGTACGCCTTCTTGTCAGAGGCAGCCCGTGCCGCCGCTATGGCAATATCTCTACTGTTCGCCGCTACGCACCTCCTTACGGGCCGGAGACGTCTCCCTCGATCGAAGCTTCCATATAAAGGTTGCATGCTTACAACTATAGATTATCACAACGCATCCTTCATGCCCGAACACGCGTCTCATGACGCGAGGTCTTTGCCTGCGATCAGGATTATCTCCTGTCCCGGGCCTGGCTCTGAAACGACGTTCTCGATCGAAAGCAGCACCCCAAGGTACTCCGCGAAGGCTTTCACCCTTGGGTCCTCGCTGCGATAGATCACGCTGCTGACCTGGTGAGAGAAGTCGTTGACCTCCTCGTCATCCACTACCACCTTGGCGTTTCCTCCCGTGCCCGAAACCGGGACGCCCAGGGAACCCAAGCGGTCGCCGACCTTTTTCCCCAGGTCCGGTATGCCGCAGCCGTTAAGCACCTCCACCGCCGGCACCGCCTTGATGGCCAGGCCACTCTCGTCCAGTTCCGAGAAAGATTGCAGCATGGATGCCAGATAGTCGCCGTCTTCCCGCGGGGAACCGGCGCCCGGATCGAGGATGTAGTCTTCTCCCAGGGAAGAAAACGTGTCCTGCAGAACATCCACGTCCTGCTGCCCCAGGGCGGCAAGGAACTCGCG
Source organism: uncultured Actinomycetota bacterium (assembly GCA_964462595.1). GTDB lineage: Bacteria > Actinomycetota > Geothermincolia > Geothermincolales > RBG-13-55-18 > SURF-21. The sequence continues at coordinate 6,988 of CAYWXM010000068.1, read as the reverse complement.
TACGTATTCCTGCGCCCGCAGCAACCGGGTCGAGAAAGCCGACCATATCTCCACTTCATCGGTCGCAAGCAGGTAGAAAAGCAGGCGGTCGGCATCCTTTATCTGCTGCCCGGATACGAGGAAATCGGTCTCTCCGTTCAGGGGGTTCACGAGTACCGTCTGCTCCTGCATGGTTACGGATGGCGGCTGCATTGCCTGCAGGAGCCTCACCGCCTCCCAGAACTCGAGCAGGAGAAGATAATCCGCATCCATCCCGGACAGATTGTTCACCGTGGAGCGGAGGAGGTCGGATCCCCCTTCCTCCTGCAGGGACCTCTTCAGATCCGTCTGCTGTCCCTCCGCATCGTAGGCCACGGCGTTCTCGGGTATGAGGTACACCTCGCCTTTGCACTCGGTCGTGTCGTAAGTGAAGAGGGCAAGGCCCAGGACCTCTTTCCCGTCCCGCCCCAGTATCTCTTCATCGTAGACGCCTACAAGCACCGAGACTTCGCCCACTATCTCCCTGGCGCTCTGAGGATGGGTGAAATAGAGGTATTCGGGAGTCGTATCTTCACTTTCCCCGGAACCCTCAAAACGTTCTCCGACCCACGAAGCTGCCTCCCTGGCTATGTTTATGTACGGCAAGTCGAAGATCGCGCCGGCGGCGAGGGCGGCGGCAAGAATCAACAGGACGACTACCAGGAGCCGGCGCTTTTTTCTCGCCTCTTTCTGATGCCTCTTGTTCACGCGCGAGAGCTTTTCCTTGTCCACGTGCGAGGCATCGCGCTTCTCTTCTTCCCTGCCTTCTTTCTCTGTCTCTTTCCTGCTCAAAGATAGAATCCGTTCTTCTCGATAAAACTCGCCACCCCGTCTGGAACCAGGTAGAAGATGCTGCGCCTTTCCCTGACCCTCTTCCTGATATCCGTAGACGATATCGCCAGTGCCGGTATCTCCATCACCAGCACCCTCGGATCGCTGGCATGCCTCTTCCTCTCCACCTCGGGGAGCGACTCCTCCATCTTCTTGAGATCGTAACCCGGCCTGGTGGCGGCTATGAACGTGGCTTCCCCCAGTACTTTTTCCGGTTCCTTCCAGGTGAGTATCTCCAGGATGGCGTCCGCGCCGGTGATGAAAAACACCTCCGTGTTCTTTCCGTATATGCGGTGCATCTCGTGCACGGTATCTATCGTATAGGAAGGACCTCCACGATCTACCTCCATACGCGACACCTTGAAATGGGGATTGGAGGCGGTGGCGATGACCGTCATGAGATAGCGGTCCTCCGGGTCCAGGCTCTTGCGGTCCTCCTTGTGCGGGGGGTGACCACTGGGCATGAAGAGCACCTGGTCGAGCTGGAACTGCTGCCAGGCCTCTTCCGCGGTAACGAGGTGGCCGTTATGGATGGGGTCGAAGGTCCCTCCCATCACCCCGATGCGCTTGACCCTCAACCTGCCCATATCAGTCCCTCACGTTCCCGTCGCCATAGATTATGTACTTGGTTGAGGTCATCTCGCGCAGGCTCATGGGACCGCGGGCATGAAGCTTCTGGGTGGAGATGCCCATCTCGGCTCCCAGCCCGTACTGGCCGCCGTCGGTGAAGCGCGTGGAGGCGTTCACGTAGACGTCGGCCGAATCCACCCTGGCGGTAAAGCTGCGCGCCGCCTCCAGGTCGGCGGTGACGATTGCCTCCGAGTGCATGGAGCCGTAGGTATTTATATGCTCTATCGCCTCCTGCAGTGAAGGGACCACCTTCACGGCCAGGATGAGGTCGAGATACTCCTTGTACCAGTCCTGCTCCGTCGCCGCCTCGATACCGGGCAGCATCTCGCGCGTGCGTTCGCAACCCCGCAGCTTCACGCCTTTCTCCTCCAGCGCGCGCGCCGCTCGGGGAAGGAATTCGGCCGCCACCGCTTCGTGCACCAGCATGGTCTCCATGGCATTGCACACCCCCGGGCGCTGGGTCTTGGCGTTCACCACTATCCTTTCCGCCATCTCCAGGTCGGCGGAAGCGTCTACGTAGGTATGGCAGTTGCCAACGCCTGTCTCTATCACCGGTACCGTGCTCTCCTCGACCACGGTCCGGATAAGCCCCGCCCCGCCGCGCGGGATGAGCACATCCACGTAGCCACGCAGGCGCATCAATTCCTTGGCGGATTCCCTGTCGGTAAGCGGTATCAGCTGGATGCATCCCCGGGGCAGCCCGGCGTTCTCCGCCGCCAGGGCGATGATGTCGGTCAGGATGCGGTTGGAGAAGATGGCCGACGAGCTGCCGCGCAGGATGACTGCGTTTCCTGATTTGACGCACAGCCCCGCCGCATCCACGGTCACGTTGGGCCGCGCCTCGTAGATTATGCCCACCACGCCGAGGGGTACCCTCACCTTCCGGATCTCCATGCCGTTGGCGAGCCTCCAGCCCTCGATTATCTCGCCCACCGGGTCGCTCAAGGCGGCCACCTCGCGCAGCCCCTGGGCCATCTCATCCACTCTTTTCTCGGTGAGGGTAAGACGGTCCATGAGGGCATCGCTTATTCCGCTCTCGCGCCCGGCCTTGCGGTCCTCTTCGTTGGCGCCGAGTATCTCTTCCGTGCGGGAGATAAGCGCCGCCGCCATTTCCTCCAGCGCCCGGTTCTTCGTTCCGGCCGTTACCACCGCCAGCTCGCGGGACGCCCCTTTCGCCTTTATCCCCAACTCCTCTATCACGCTCATGCTGCCCTCCATCCGTCTCTCGCACCTATGCCGCATGTACGACAGGCACTATCCCGCCGCTCCGCCGTCTCCGAGTCCCCGTCACCTCTACAGCCGCCCCGCGCAGGATGGCTGCCTCTGCCTTCCTCCACCCGTTGCGGCGCGGCCAAGCCACAACCGGGAAGCCATGGCGTTCTCTCTTCAATCCTCACTCTCCACGATCACCAGGTAGTCACGATGGATGACCTCCTCGCAGCGGTCCTCCCCCAGCATCCGCGCCGCCTCCGCGGTGTGCATGCCCTTCACCTCATTCAGTTCGGCCGCGGATAGGCCGCAAAGCCCCCGTGCTATCTTTGCTCCGCTCTCGTCTATCACCTCGACGGCATCGCCGGGCACGAAGTTCCCCCTGCATCCCACCACCCCCGCCGGCAGCAGGCTCTTGCCTCCACGTACGATGGCATCCCGTGCCCCGGCGTCGACGACTATGGTTCCCTGGGGCCGGGTCCCGAAGGCGATCCAGTGCTTATGGTCGCGAAGCTTTTTTTTCAGGGGATGGAAATATGTGCCGACCTGCTCCCCCCCCAGTATCGCCGAGAGCACGCCGGGCCCACGGCCCGGCGCTATCACTACCCCGATACCGGAAGCGGTGGCTATCCGCGCAGCCTCCAGCTTGGCGACCATGCCCCCGGAGGAATGCTCTTCTACCGCCTTTCCCGCCGACCTTATCATCTCCGCGGTAATCCTATCCACGTCGCCTATGAGGCGCGCTCCCCGGTTGCTCTTGGGGTCGGCGGTATAGAGGCCCTTGATGTCCGAGAGCATGACCAGCAGGTCGGACTCGGTAAGCACCGCTACCAGCGCCGCCAGGCGGTCATTGTCGCCGAAGCGTATCTCTTCCACCGCAACGGTGTCGTTCTCGTTCACCAGGGGCACGACGCCCTGCTCCAGCAGTCTCCGGAAGGCGTTGCGCGCATTCAGGTACTGCTGGCGGTGTGAGAAATCGTATTGCGTGAAAAGCACCTGGCCCACCAGGATGCCGCCAGCGCCGAAGAAGCTGCTGTACAGATGCAGCAGCAGTCCTTGACCCACGGACGAGGCCGCCTGCAGCGAGGGTATGTCTTTCGGCCGCTCCGCGAGCTGGAGAAGTTCCACCCCGGCCGCTATGGCTCCGGAGGAGACGAGTATGATCTCCAGTCCCTCTCCGCGCAGAGCGGCGATCTGGCTTACCAGGTTCTTCATATGCTCGCGGTCGAGTCGCCCCCGATCATCGCTCAAGGTGTAGGTGCCCACCTTGACCACCACGCGCCTGGCGGAGATCTCTCGCTTCTTGGAACTCAAGCGGCCTCCTGTTGCTCCTGCTTACATTCCTTTCCAATACATTTTATAACGCATTTCATATCTCGGGCAGGAAATCGAAAACGCGGTCGCCGATGATCACCGCGTCGCCCTCGCGCGCGCCGTGATCGATCAGCTCTTCCTCCACGCCCAGTGACTTCAGCCTTCCCTGCACGTATGCAAGTGCCTGGGGGTTCGAGATATCCAGCGAGCGCATGAGCCTCTCCACGCTCTCACCGCGGACGTAGAAGCCCTCCTTCTCCCTCGTCACCTGGAAACCCCTCTCCCGCATTTTGTCGAACCTGTATACCCTGTGCTCCCCGGGTATCTCCGGCCCCTCTTCAGCGCGAGCCCCCTCCACCATCTCCGCCAGCCGCCACAACAGGGCGGGCACTCCCTCTCCGGTCACCGCGGATATGGCGAAGAATTCCCATCCCCGGGACGCTGCCGCCTCCCTGGCCTCTTCGAGCCGTTGCGCATCGCAGGAGTCCACCTTGTTCCCGGCTACCAGGTGCGGACGCTCCAGCATGCGGGGGCTGTAGGAACGTAGTTCCTCCAGAACCACCTCCAGTGCCCGCGCGGGAGCGCACTCGGTGGAAAGCGAAACGTCCAGGAGATGCAGCATGACCACGGTCCTCTCTACGTGGCGCAGGAACCTGAGACCCAGCCCCTTTCCCTCGTGTGCACCCTCTATAAGGCCGGGGAGATCGGATACGACGTAACTACGCTCCTCACCCACCCGCACCACGCCCAGTACCGGTTCCAGGGTCGTAAAAGGATAATCGGCGATACGGGGGCGTGCCGCGGATATGCGGGAGATGAGGGTAGATTTCCCAACATTTGGTAGTCCTACCACCCCCACGTCGGCCAGCAGCTTGAGTTCCATGCGTATCATCTTTTCCTCGCCCGGCTCTCCCTTTTCCGCGAAGTCGGGCGCGCGCCTGGCCGGGGTAACGAAGGATGCGTTTCCCCGCCCCCCCCTTCCCCCACGCGCCACCACGGCTTCCTTGCCGGGCTCCGAGAGGTCGGCGATCAGGGTGCCATCCTCGTCCCTCACCTGCGTCCCCACCGGCACCTGCAGGACAAGGTCTTTCCCGCTTGCCCCGTGGCAGTTGTTTCCCCCCCCGTTTCCGCCTCTCCCGGCGCGGAAGTGCCGGCGCCGCGTATATTCGACCAGCGTATTCGAGCTGTCCGTGGCTCTGAGGATCACTGAGCCCCCCCTTCCCCCGTCCCCGCCGTCCGGTCCTCCCAGGGGTCGGAATTTCTCGCGGTGGAAACTGGCGCAGCCTCCTCCTCCATCCCCGCCACGCACAAATATCTCGACCTCGTCGATGAACATGTCTCAAACCCCAAGCTTCCTAATCTGGCCGGGTATCCTTTTTAATGCTTGCCGGCAGCCCTCACGCCGCCTTTTTCCGGCCCGGTACCATTCCGATCTCACGGCATGTCGGCCACCCGACACATCCAATAAAGAGGTCCCGGCCACGCCGGGACCTCGTCCAGCCATATATCCGCGGGGAACAGGTTTTCTATTCCGCCGGCAATACGCTCACGAACCGCCTGTCGCCGCTACTATGATATTTGACGTAGCCGTCCACCTTGGCATAGAGGGTGTAGTCCCTTCCCAGCCCCACGTTATCCCCCGGCTTTAACCTGGTCCCACGCTGGCGCACGAGAATAGAACCCCCGGTGACGAACTGGCCTCCGGAACTCTTGACCCCCAGCCGCTTGGAATGGCTGTCCCGACCGTTACGGGAACTCCCAACGCCTTTCTTACTGGACATACCCTACCACCTCTCCGGTAAAGCTCAGCTCGCCTCGGCCTCCACTTCCGTCTTCTCCTTCTTCGCTTTGCCCGACCTCGGGCCACCGGTGATCTTGTCCACCCGTACCTCGGTAAAGAGCTGGCGGTGGCCTTGCTTGCGTTGGTAGCCTTTCTTGGGCTTGTACTTGAAGACGGTTATCTTCTTACCCTTGCCCTGGCGGAGCACGGTAGCCTCCACTCTTACTTTTCCGGCCTCCGGTCCGGCCATGACCTTGCCATCGTTGCTGGCGAGGACGACACGTTCGAAAACCACTTTATCGCCCACCGCAACGTCGATCTTTTCCACCTGGATCAGCGAGCCTTTCTCCACGCGGTACTGCTTCCCGCCCGTCTCAATAACTGCGTACATATTTACCTCCACGGATATTTTACCACGGCTAATCATGTTAACACCGCTAAAAAAGCATGTAAAGGAGATGTTGGGAGGCTGCCTGGATACCAGGCAGCCTCCTTATGAAACCTTCAACCGGTCTATCTGACACAGCCCTCGGCGAAATACCAATCCGTTGAGGGCTGGCAAGAACCCATGGAGCCGTTCCCGTCCTTCAGACCCTGGAAATTGAAATACTGGGCCAGCTCGACGACGATATCGCTGCTCGAGGAGACCTTGGTGCTTACCTCGGTTGAGCCGAGGTTTTCGATCTCGTCAACGTGGATGGTATGGCGCGAATGGGGGTTCATGCTGACGTCGCGGCTAACCGTGACCCCGTCGGACCGCATAAAGGTAACCTCCACGCTGGCCGCCTTGTCGCCGGGGTTCAGCAGAAGCACGTACTCGTCGAACTCCCCACCGGTATAGCCCTCGGCGAGATACCACTGCTGGCTGGGGGCCGATGCCCCGATGGTGGCGTGGCCTCCCTTTCTCCCCTGGTAATCGAAATACATGGCGCGCTCGGCTATGATGGGCAGGTCCGACTCGATCCCGGTTGACACTTCCGCAGCCTCCAGGCCCGGTACCGTGTCGACGTGAACGCTCTTGCGCCTGCGCCCCGGAACGCTGACCTTCTGCTCGACGACCGATCCATCCATCTTCATGAACTTAAGGGTCACCGTGGCGGTGCCGTCGTTGGGGTTCTGCAGCAGCACCCAGGTATCGAAGGAATCCCCGGTATAGCCCTCGGCGAAGAACCAGTTGTTGGAGGTCGCGGTGGCGCCGATGGAATC
>CAYWXM010000067.1:0-88331 GCA_964462595.1 uncultured Actinomycetota bacterium | reverse complement strand
ACATGCCCCTGAGGGGGGTTTTTCGTGCCATGTTTCGAGTAGATTTTGATTTTGAGGCAACGAACCCGTTTGGAGTAGATTAATTATGAGTCAATTCGGTTCGTTGACTATTGAGGGAGTGGAGACTAATATATTTTAACGTGCTCGAAACAACGGTTTCGGGACGTAAGACAAGGCGTAAAGGAGGTAAAGATATGCTCGCGCTTTTTCAGAGTTTCGGTCCTACCGAGCTGCTGATCATCCTCGGGATCGCCCTCGTGATTTTCGGGCCCACGCAACTGCCCAAGCTGGGACGCTCCGTGGGCAAGGCCATAAAGGAACTGAGGGCTTCCAGCTCAGAGGTCACCAAGGCCGTGCAGGAAGGTCTCGAGGGTAAAGACGATGAGGTGAAGGAAAGCGAGAAAAAGAAGAGCGAAGAGGAAGAGGAATAGGCAAGCAGCAAACCGCCGTTAATATCTCCTTCCAAACCCCCTGACAGCCTCGGAGGCTTTTTTGGCCGACCAGCAGATGACCTTTATCGAGCACCTGGAGGAACTCAGAAGGCGTATTATCGTCATGTTCCTCTCGCTCGTGGTCGCCGTTGGCGTGGCGTATATCTTTTCCTGGGATATACTCGGATTTCTCAAGGAACCCGCCAGCAGGGCGGGCATACCCATGAACCTGTATTACCAGACCGTGCTCGAGCCCTTCATGGTGCGCTTCAAGATCGCCATGTACGCGGCGATAGTCCTGGCTCTCCCGGTCATTCTCTACGAGGTCCTCGCCTATATCGCCCCGGCCTTGCGCAAGAAGGAAAAGCGCTTCATGGCGCTGGCCCTCTTCTTCATCATCATCTTTTTCCTAGCCGGGGTGGCGTTCTGCTACCTTTACATCCTCCCGGTGGGCTTGAAGTGGCTTACGGGACAATCGGGCGGCGAGATAACGCCGGTGCTCATGGTGGGGGAATACGTGAGCTTCGTCGCCCTGCTCATGGTGGGCGTCGGGCTTTCCTTCGAGACCCCCCTGGTTATATGGCTGGTGGTCAGGCTGGGCATCGTCACGCCGCAGAGGTTGCACAAGAACTGGCGCATCGCGGTGATCGTCGTGCTGGTCTTTTCCGCCCTGATAACCCCGGATTGGAACCCGGTGACCATGTTGCTGGTAGCGGCGCCCATGTTTCTCCTTTACGAGGGCAGCATACTCTTCGCCGCGTTCGGCATGCGGGCGGCGAAAAAGCGCAGGGAAGCCCAGGAGTCCGAGCTGGAGGATTGAAAACCCCCTTTTGCCGGCCCGGCGCATGGCATATAATGGCTTTCCTTGCGGCCGGGGAACGCGGCGAGCCCGCAAGGGTATTATGCGGATGAACCGGGTGGGATCCTTACCGTATAAATCCAGGTAAACGATGACTGCAGCCCGGGGGGGGCGTTTTTGGGATGAAAAAGGGAAAGATAGCATGTGGGCATGGACGGCCGGGAGCCGGGAAGTCCGTTGGTCATGAGGGTTCGTATTGGGAAGAATAAGGTAAACGAGGGAGGTAGATCGAGATAGGCGATTTCAAGCTCAAACAGCGCAAGATAAACAAAAGCCTGGTCAGTCGCGAGGCCAAGAGGTACATGGATGCCAACCCCAGGCTGAAAGAGGTAATGGCCCTGTACCGCGATGTCTTCGCCGCGCAGAGGAAACTCTCCCGGGAGATCCCCGACCAGCTTCCGCACATCGAGGGGGCGCAGGTGTCCATGCGCATCGAGCAGGATAAGCTGCTCGTGGAGCCGGAAGAACTCCAGGTCGACCTGGCAACGCTCAAAGAAATGCTGCGTGAAATGGGAAAAATAATAGAGAACAGAGGCAAGGCCCCGCTTGACGGCATGGAAAGGTTCCTCTCCGGGGAACTGGAGGATGAAGAAAAGCTGCGCGTACTGGTCGAGGCCTTAATCGAACGCGATGACGAAAAGGTGGCGAAGTGCATGGAGGGTTATGATGTAGACCCCGCGCTACTCTACATGTTGCTGCACATCTCCCTTGCCCCCTTTTACTGGAAAATGGCGGGCGCGCTGGTGCGCAAGGCCGACCTGGACCAGGTGCCGCGTGGGGATTGCCCGGTGTGCGGTAACCTGCCGCTCATGGGATTTCTGCGACCCGAGGACGGGTTGCGGGTGCTGGAATGTTCGCTCTGCGGAACGCGCTGGGGATTTCCCCGTATCATGTGCCCTTTCTGCAACAATACGGACCAGGACAAGCTGAAATACATCTTTGCCGGCGACGACCGTTCGCGCCGCGTATATATTTGCGACAAATGCGGGAAATATATTAAGGTAAGCAGCCCGCCGAGCGAAAAGGACGAGGAGTTCGTGCTCTCACTTGAGGATCTGGCGACGGCCCATCTCGATCTTGCGGCGCAGGAAAGAGGTTACGAGAGGGGTTGCAGGACGGTGTTTTCGTGAGCGTTGACACGCGGTACCTGACTGTCAGATGCTGTTGTAACGCGGCGATGAAGGATAGTATAATCCTTCGAGGTTTGGAGAACGCGATAGTTCGGAGAACGCGATAGTAAGTACCTTGAAAACCTGACGCGAAGAGGGCGGAATGTTTACCGCGGGGAAATCAAATCCCGAACGGGTTTAAACATATATCGCAAGCAGTCGCAAGTTTTGTATTTCTGTAAACGTAGTATTCGATCTAGGAAAGTGGGGGGAAGTATGGAACTTTCGCGAAGAGGTTTCCTGAAGCTGTCGGGCGCCGGAATCGGCGTCGCGGCCCTCGCACAACTCGGTTTCTCCACCCCCGCCTTCGCAGCTGGCGAGGCGCTTCGCATCAGCGAAGCCAGGGAGAGCACCACGGTATGCCCGTATTGTTCCGTGGGTTGCTCGGCCATAGTCAGCGTGATGGACGGAAAGGTGGTGGGCCTCGAGGGTCTCCCGGACAGCCCCATCAACCAGGCTGCCCTTTGCTCGAAAGGGCAGTCTATCTACCAGGTCGCCAACAACGAAAGGCGACTCACCAAGGTCCGTTACCGCGCTCCCGGAGCCACGGAATGGGAGGAGAAGACCTGGGAGGACGCTATTCCCAGGATCGCACGACTCATCAAGGACACCCGTGACTCCACCTTCGTTGAGACGGAGGAGATCGACGGCAATAAGGTAACGGTGAACCGCACTGAGGGCCTCGCCCAACTGGGCGGAGCGGCCCTGGACAACGAGGAGTGTTACCTGATCTCCAAGTTCGCGCGTGCCTTGGGCATCGTGTACCTGGAACATCAGGCGCGTATATGACACTCCGCAACAGTCGCCGGTCTCGGCGGCACGTACGGGCGCGGAGCCATGACCAATCACTGGATCGACCTCCGCAACACCGATGTTTTCATGATCTGCGGTTCCAATCCGGCCGAGAACCATCCGGTATCATGGAAATGGATAGAGGAGGCCAGGGAGGAGAGGGGCGCCAAGATAATCGTGGTCGACCCCCGCTTTACCCGCTCCGCATCCAGGGCGGATGCCTTTTCCTTCATCCGCCCGGGGACGGATATCGCTTTCTACGGCGCGCTGATCAATTACGCTATCCAGAACAACTACATCAACTGGGAGTACGTGCAGAACTACACCAACGCTCCCGTCATGGTGGGCCCGGACTTCAAGGGTCCCGGAGATCTGGACGGCCTCTTCAGCGGCTATAACGAGGAGACCAGGAAGTACGATACCAAGACCTGGTCCTACCAGGCGGGAGCCGACGGCCAGCCCACCAGGATGGACCTCGTACCGCTGGCCCCCAACCCGGACTTCCCGCACCGGGGGACTCCAAACGGCCCCAAGGACGCCAACGGGAACTTTATTCCCAACGAATGGGACCTGATCAAGGCGGGCAAATTCGGCGAGATGCAGCCCAGCGTTTACGCGAAACTTGGCGAGCACTACTCACGGTACACCTACGAGGGCGAGGACAGTATAGTGTCCAAGGTGTGCGGCATGGACCCCGCCAAGTTCAAGGAGATAGCCGAGCTCTACGTGGGCATCACCCACCAGCGGGACAAGAGCGGCAACCTCATGTACGCCATGGGCATGACCCAGTTCACCATCGGAACGGAGAAGATCCGCACCTTTGCCATGCTGCAGCTGCTCATGGGCAACACGGGCATGCCCGGCGGGGGCATCAACGCGCTGCGTGGCGAATCCAACGTGCAGGGCTCGACCGACTTCGCCCTGCTCTCGCATATCATCCCCGCCTACATCGCCATGCCCAACAGCGGCAATGCCGATTACCAGGCGTATCTAGCCGCCGTCACGCCCAAGGCGGGGTACTGGGTGAACACACCCAAGTTCGTGGCCAGCCTGCTCACGGCATGGTGGGGCGATTACGCGAAAGCCGACCTCGCCAAGGCATTCGAACTGCATCCCAAGGTGAAGAAGGGCAAGAACTACACCCACATCGCCCTCTTCGAGGACATGTACGCCGGCATCATCAAGGGCCTGGTTTCCTGGGGGCAGAACCCGCCGGTAGGCGGGCCCAACTGCAACCTTGAGAGCGCCGCGCTGGACAAGCTGGACTGGCTGGTGGCGGTGGACATCTGGGATACCGAGATGATGAACTACTGGCAGCGCCCCGATGCAGACCCCAAGAGCATACAGACCGAGGTCTGGGCTCTTCCCGCCGCCTCTTCAGTGGAGAAGAGCGGTTCGGTGATGACCTCGGGCCGCCTGGCCCAGTACCGCTGGAAGGCGGTGGAGCCGCCGGGCGACGCCGTGAGCGATGCTCACATGGCCCATAAGATCATGAAGGCGGTCATCGAGCTTTACAAGTCCGAGGGCGGCCCGAACAAGGAAGCGCTCACCGAGCTGTTCTGGGCCTACGACGAGGACGAGCACGGCGAACCCAACATGGACCAGGTGCTGTTCGAGATACAGGGCTTCACCTGGCCGGAGGGCGAGTTCTCCTGGGACGAGGCCTTCAAGAAGCCGGTATACGGGTTCGGCAACCTCAAGGACGACGGTTCCACCGCCTGCGGCAACTGGCTCTACTGCGGCGAGTGGGCGTCCGACGCCGACGTGGAGTCCGCGGCAAAGATCCTGGGCATCGACGGCCAGCTCCCCAAGGGAGACGACGGCAAGACCAAGATACCCCGCGACGGGCAGGCCCTGGAGTGGAACGGCATCCCCTTCGACAAGGCCAAGTGGCACCTGCTCAAGACCCCGCTTTACTGGTGGGACGAGGCCGGCAACACCCTGTATTACCCGATCGCGGCGACCGGCAAGGTCGGTACCTACAACTACGGTACCGGCGCTTACGGCGAGGTCAGCGAGGCCCCGTCGTCGGCGAAGATGATCAACGTGGGTACCTACCCCGTATGGGGCTGGGCATGGCCGGTCAACCGCCGCATCATCTACAACCGCTGCTCCATGGACTACTCGGGCAAACCCTTCGCGCCGAGCAAGGCCCTGTTCCTCTTCGACGAGGCGGGCAAGGAGATGGTGATGAAGAACGACATCAACGACTTCTTCGCCATCAACAAGAAGGGTTCCCTGGCGGCGGACTCCGGCGCAAGCCCCTACATCATGAACCGCGAGGTGGGGGTGCAGAACGGGCGCCTTTTCTCCAACAGCATGGTGGAGGGCCCGTTCCCCGAGCACTACGAGCCCAGGGAAGGGCCGGTGAAGAACCCCCTCTCGGGAACGCAGTGGAACCCGGCCGCGGTGCTCGAATGGCCCTCGGCCAAGGAGGAGCCGGACAAGTACGGTTTCGCGGAAACCGGGGACGAGAGGTACCCCTACGTCTGCACGACCATCCGGGTTACCGAGCACTGGCAGGCGGGCCAGATGACCCGCAACAACACCTGGCTGGGCGAGGCCATGCCCGAGCAGTTCGTCGAGCTCTCGGTGGAGCTGGCCGAAGAGCTGGGGATCAAGAAGGGCGACCTGGTGGAGCTGGAGAGCGTGCGCGGCAGGGTGCAGGGGGTGGCGGTGGTCACCACCCGCCTCAAGCCCCTGATGATAGGCGATAACGGCACTAAGAGGCCGGTACACATCGTGACCATGCCCTGGCACTTCGGGTTCATCGGGTTCGTGCCCGGCGGACCGGAGCGCAACGCGCTGTCCAAGAAGAGCTACGCGGTCAACCAGATAACGCCACACGTCGGGGACGCGAACACCACCATCCCGGAATACAAAGCATTCCTGGTGAACCTGAGGAAGGTGAAGTGACATGGCTAACCCTACGGATAAGGCGATCCTCTTCGACGCCAGCAAGTGCACGGGGTGCCGGGCATGCCAGGTGGCCTGCAAGAACTGGAACCAGCGCACCTATACCAAGACGGACAACAACGGGACCTACGAAAACCCGCTCGAGCTGACCTCGCAATGCTGGATGCGCATCCTGTTCAACGAGCCGGAGAAGCGCCCGGCCTCGGACGACGAGCTGTACTGGAATTTCACCAAGTACCAGTGCATGCACTGCACCGACGCCACATGCGTCAAGGTCTGCCCCTCGGGCGCCACCCAGAAGTACAAGGTAAGCGACGGCGACACCGAGGCCTGGCTGGTGAAGACGGATCCGGACAAGTGCATCGGCTGCAACTACTGCGTGGCCACCTGCCCCTTCCAGGCCTGCCGCTACGACGCGGCCGAGAAGGGCATATACCGCTGCATTATGTGCTTCGACCGCATCAGCAACGAACCGGAGGCCTTCCCCACGCCGGAACAGGCTGGGCTGGACATGAAGAACCAGCCCGACCCTTACCCGGCCCGCAACCGCCCCGCCTGTGTGCAGACCTGCACCACCGGGGCCCTGGACTTCGGCACGCGCGAGGAGATGATAGCCAAGGCGGAGGAGAGGCTGGCCTACCTCAAGAAAAACGGCAAGGAGAATGCGCAGCTCTACGGCGTGGATGAACTCGGCGGCCTTCATTACATCTACGTGCTGGAGGACGTGCCCGAGAAGTACGGCCTGCCCGCTAAGCCCACCGTGCCGGCGGGCGTCACCATCTGGGAGACCCTGGTCAAGCCGGGCGCTCCCTGGGGAGGCCTGGCCTTGGTGGGCCTGGTCGCCGCGGCCGGTGCGGGCTACGTGATCAACAAGCGCAACGAAGGCATGGAGCGCAAGGCGCAAGGAGGGGGTGATTGACATGGCGGAAGCCAAGACCTTCAAGGGCGGAATCCATCCCCCCTACAACAAGGAGCTGGCCTCGGGTAAAGCGATAAAGAAAGCGCCCGTGCCCGCCGAGGTGGTGATCCCCCTCTCCCAGCATATCGGGGCACCCAACGAGGCCCTGGTCTCAGCGGGAGACCGCGTCGAGGTGGGGCAGAAGATAGGATCCGCCGACGCCTTTGTCTCCGCCCCTGTGCACTCATCGGTGGCGGGTACGGTGAAGGAAGTCACGGAGGTGGCCAACTTCACCGGCGCCAGGGTGAAGAGCGTTATCATCACCCCCGACGCGGAGCAGCCGGAATTCACCAAGAAGCCCGGCAAGGACCTGGATTCCCTCACGGGCGAGGAGATCCGCGACATCGCCAGGGAGGCGGGCCTGGTGGGCATGGGAGGCGCCGCCTTCCCCACCCACGTCAAGCTGACCCCGCCTAAGGACAAACCGGTGGACACGGTGATCATCAACGCCTGCGAGTGCGAGCCCTTCCTCACCTGCGACCACCGCCAGATGCTGGAGCGCGGCGACGACATGATCGCCGGCGCCCGGCTTCTGAAGACCGCGGTGGGCGCAAACAAGGTGATCATAGGTATAGAGACCAACAAGATGGACGCCGTGGATGCCCTGCGCTCCAAGGCCTCCGGCCTCTCCGACGTGGAGATAGAGGTGCTCGAGGTTAAGTACCCCGAGGGGGCGGAGAAGATGCTCATTTACGCTCTCACCGGCAGAAAGGTGCCCCCGGGCAAGCTTCCCAGCGAGGTGGGCTGCCTGGTGCAGAACGTGGGCACGGCCATCGCCATCTACGAGGCGGCGGCCTGGGGCAAGCCCCTGTACGAGAGGGTGCTCACCGTCACCGGGCCGGGCATCCGCGAACCCGCAAACCTCATCGCGGCCATCGGGACCCCGATATCGGCGCTCATCGACGCCTGCGGGGGTTTCGTGGGCAACCCGGTCAAGCTGATCATGGGCGGCCCCATGACCGGCTGGGCACAGTCGGAGACAGCAGCCTCGGTGGTCAAGGGCACCTCCGGGGTCGTGGTCCTCACCTCGGATGTGGTGGAGATGGGCGAGGAGGCTGAGTGCGTGCGCTGCGGCAAGTGCATCGACGCCTGCCCCATGTTCCTGTCCCCCAACTTCATCGTGCAGGCAACCAAACGTGGGCAGTGGGACAAGGCCGAGATGTGGGGGGCGCTGGACTGTTTCGAGTGCGGCTGCTGCTCCTTCGAGTGCCCGGCCTTCATCCCACATGTGCAATATGTCCGTAAGGCCAAGGCCGAAATAGCGGCCTTGAAGAGGAAATAAGGGAGGTGATGGCATATGGCTACAGATAACCTGGTCGTCACCCCGCCTCCGCATCTGAGGAGCAAGGAGCAGACCGCCGTCGCCATGCGGGACGTGCTTATCGCCCTGGCGCCGATCACCATAGCGGCTCTGGTGGCGTTCACCTACAATGCCCTGTTCGTAATCGCGGTGTGCGTCGGCTCGAGCATGTTCTTCGAGTGGGCGGTGCGCAAACTGAGGAAGAAGAAGGCTACACTGCAGGACGGGAGCGCGGCCGTTACCGGCCTGCTCCTGGCGTTGCTGATGCCGGCGCAGATCCACTGGCTGAACATGGTCATAGCGTCCTTCATAGCCATCGTGGTGGTAAAGGAGCTCATGGGCGGGCTGGGACGCAACATATTCAACCCGGCCCTTTTCGGGTACGTGTTCATCATCACCTGCTCGGGTCTGCTGGTCAGCTGGACCGGTCAGCTGGGCTTCCTTTCCGCAGGGTTCGACGGAGTGACCGGGGCCACCCCGCTGGTGTATATCAAGGCGGGCCTGGAGAGTTCCGGCCCCTCCTACGGGGCGCTGCTCTTCGCCAACCTCGGTGGCGCGCTCAGCGAGGTGGGAGCCTTCTGGGTGCTCCTGGGCGGCGCTTACCTCATCTACCGCAAGGTCATCGGATGGGTGATCCCGACAACCATCCTGGCCACCGTGTTCGTCCTTTCCTACATCGTGGGTTCGGATGGACTTTACCAGATCCTGGCCGGGGGCGTGATGCTGGGCGCCTTCTTCATGGCCACCGACTGGGTCTCGAGCCCCGTGTTTACCTGGGGACAGGTGATCTTCGGGCTGATCATCGGGATATGTGTCGTGCTCATGCGGGTGTTCGGAGCCATGTCCGGAGCGGTTGCCTACTCCATCCTCATCGCCAACTGCTTCGTGCCCCTGCTGGACAAGGTCTTCAAACCAAAGAGGTTTGGAGAAGTAGCCACGGCCTGAAACGAGCAAAAGAAAAATGGGCCGGGTTTCCCCGGCCCATTTTTACTTTACTGGGGTCAGGTCTTGTTTTTTGCATACCGCGGTATGTTGCCTGTTGGCAGCTGGGGTTTTGCAGCGTGCATGCAAAAAGTGACCCCACGGCATGAGTACGAGGTGGTTCATGCTATTCACGACGTTGCCCTGGAAGGGACCTGGTTTCAAACGATAAGGGCGGCTATGTATCTGGCGTTAGCCTGAGGTAATGGGATACGGGGCCAGGATAAATCCTGGCCCACGGCGCTTCGCGTCGCTCCGCGGTGATAGGTGGGTAAGGCTCAGTATTGACATTCCTCACCTGCGGCTCGGAATGCAAAACTGAGCCCTGTCGTCGGGTTGTGGAGAGGGCGGGGGTGCGCAGACGGGCGGGATGAATCTTGAGCCTGGGTGTTAGGTAATCGCCGCGGTTTATGCAACAATAGTTGGAAGCCGGACGGTTCGGTTCCTGGAACGAGGCCTGGGAGCGAGATGAGAGACGACGATATCGCGCCCGATGAAGGAGGCGAGACCGCGCAGCCGCGTTTCTCGCGTGCGGGGGATGTGTCCTACGCGGAGCGTGGCCTGAGCGAGGCCGAGGTACGGGAGCGCGTAGCCCAAGGGAAGACCAACAAGGTGGCGGACAGGTCCAGCCGTTCGATTGCCTCCATAATCAGGGCCAACGTATTCAACCGTTTCAACGCCCTCCTGGGCACGCTGGCGGTCGTGGTGGTGGCGATCGGCCCCTTGAGGGACGCGCTCTTTGCCGGGGTGCTGATCTTCAATACCCTCATCGGCGTCGTGCAGGAACTGCGTGCCAAGCGCATCCTGGACCGTCTCTCGCTCCTCAGCGCTCCAAGGGCCCGGGTCATACGGGAGGGTAAGTCAAGCGAGATATCCCGAGACGAAGTGGTGCTGGACGACCTGCTCGAGCTTTCCGCTGGTGACCAGATCCTGGTCGATGGCCAGGTGCTCTCCTCGGAGGGGCTGGAGGTGGACGAATCCCTGCTCACCGGTGAATCCGTACCTGTGGCCAAGATGCCCGGCGACGAGCTCCTTTCCGGGAGCTTCGTCTCGGCTGGTTCCGGCAGGTTCAGGGCGACGTCGGTGGGCGAAGACGCATACGCCCAGAAGATCGCCTCCGAGGCCAGGCGCTACGAGTTGGTCAAGTCGGACCTGCGCGAGGCGATAAACACCATCCTGCGCTACATCACTTACGTGATGGTGCCGACCGCCATACTCCTGGCCGTAAGCCAGCTCCTTTCGGACAACACCTTCGACGATTCCGTCATAGCCACCGTCGCGGGACTGGTGGGTATGGTGCCGGAAGGGCTGGTTCTGCTCACCAGCCTGGTGTTCGCGGTCAGCGCCATGGCGCTGGCGCGGCGCAAGGTGCTGGTGCAGGAACTCCCCGCGGTCGAGGGGCTGGCTCGTGTCGACGTTATCTGCCTGGACAAGACAGGCACGCTCACGGAGGGGACGCCCCAGTTCGGACGCATCGAACCCCTGGACGGGGTTAGCGACATGGAGGAGGTACTGGCGGCCTTTGCCTCCGCCTCACCGGCAGAGAACTCCACCCTGCTGGCCATTTCCACCGCTTTCCCCGTGCCTCCGGACTGGGAAGTCGAGGCCACCGTGCCGTTTTCCTCGGCGCGCAAGTGGAGCGCTGCCTCCTTCGCGGGGCATGGGTCCTGGGTGCTGGGGGCGCCGGAGGTCCTGTTACGGGAAACGGCGCAGAGCGGCCTGCGTGGGAGGGCGGACTCACTCGCGCGCTCCGGTCTGCGCGTGCTCCTGCTCTCACGTGCAGAAGAGGCGGTGACGGAGGAAGAGCTGCCGCAGCGGCTCGAGCCCGTCTGCCTCCTGGTCATCGAGGAAAAGATCCGCCCCGATGCCTCCGAGACCCTGGAATATTTCATGGAGCAGGGCGTAGGCATAAGGGTCATATCCGGGGACAACCCGCGCACGGTGGGCTCGGTGGCCGAACGGGTGGGCGTGCCGGGAGCGGATGATCCGGTGGATGCCCGCAGCCTTTCAGGTGACCCCGACGGCCTCTACGAGGTGATGCGGGAGAGCACGGTGTTCGGGCGCGTGGTGCCGGAACAGAAAAGGAGTATGGTACATGCCCTGCAATCCGGCGGCCACGTGGTGGCCATGACCGGGGACGGGGTGAACGACACCCTGGCCCTGAAAGACGCGGACATGGGCATCGCCATGGGCTCCGGGGCCCCTTCGACGAAATCGGTCGCCCAGCTGGTGCTGCTCGACGGCAAGTTCTCCACCCTGCCACGGGTGGTGGCGGAGGGGCGCCGGGTAATGGCCAACATGGAGAGGGTGGCCAACCTGTTCCTCACCAAGACCGTCTACGCCGCTCTCCTCGCCGTGGGCATAGCCATCATCGCCTGGCCCTATCCCTTCCTGCCCCGCCACATATCCCTGGTCGGCTCGCTGACCATAGGGATACCGGCCTTCGTGCTCTCCTTCGCGCCCAGCAAAAAGCGATACCACCCCGGCCTGTTGCGCCGGGTGCTGTATTTCGCGATCCCGGCCGGGTTTATAGCCGCCGCCGCTACCTTCACCGCCAACGCCATGGCCCGTGCGCACGGGGCCAGCCTGGACGAGTCGCGCACGGTGGCGGTCATCGTGCTCACCATGGTGGGGCTGGCGGTGCTCGCATACCTCTCACGCCCCCTGCTGTCCTGGAGAGGCGCCCTGGTAGCGGTGATGGCCGGTTCGTTCGTGGGGGTACTGGCCATACCCTGGTTCCGCGATTTCTTCCAGCTGGACCTTCCGGGTTTCATCGTCATGGTGCAATCCCTGGCCATCGCGGTCCTGTTCTCGCTGCTGCTGGAACTCTCCATGCGTTACATGGAGACCTATATACGCAGGGTGGACATGGTCCCTCCGTCAGTGGAGGAGATAGGCGAGGTGGAACTGCAAACAGTGGCAGACTTCGGCGCGGACGGATTGTTTGACGGCGAACCAGGCGCGCTCGCGGATGACGCCTCCCGTGAAGAGCCGTAACCCCGCGAGGTCCATCCCACCCGGCGGATCAGTTGCCCTCGCCAGGATCGCATCTCCCATAGCGGCTCAGCTCGCCGCCGGGTTGACCGGACCCCGTTTCATGTATCCCGCCGCCGAGCCCTGATGCTATACTTTCTTGCGTGAAGAACCAGAGAGCTGACGACGAAAAGAGCCTGGGAAAAAAGAACCGCCGGGATACGCTGCTGGTCATCGTCATCGTCCTGGGCATGGTGGGGATCGCGGTGGCCCTGGCTATATGGCTGAACCCCGGTTATTCCAGGCAGCCCTTCCAGCGCCAGGAGTACGTGCTGGACGACATGGTTAGCATCACCGCCTACGGCAAAAACCAGTCGCAAGTGGAGGACGCGGTGGACGCCGCCTTCCAGGAGATCTTCCGCGTGGAGGAGATCGCCGACCGCTACGACCCGGAGAGCGAGATAGCGCGCGTCAACGTGGAGGCGGCCAAGGGGCCGGTGGCCGTTTCCGAGGAGTTGTGGGAGATGATCGTGACGGGCCTGGAGGTATACGAGGCCAGCGATGGGGTTTTCGACATCACCATCGCTCCCCTGGCGGATACCTGGGACGTGATCGGGCGCGGCGAGCGAGGCGACGCTCCGCCCTCGCAGGAGGAGATAGAAAGCGCGTTGGCGCTCGTGGGGGTGGACAAGCTGGTCCTGGACGAGGGCGCGCGCAGCGTGTCCTTCACCCGCGAAGGCGTGGGTATCGACCTGGGTGGGATAGCCAAGGGATTCGCTCTCGACAGGGCGGAGGAGGCGTTGACCTCGCATGGCGTGGATTCGGGGATTGTGGACATGATCAGCACCAGCTTGACCCTGGGCGAAAAACCTGAAGCGGCGGAAGGGCCCGAGTGGCTCATAGCGGTCTCGAACCCGCGAGGCGAAGGATACCTGGCCACCTTCTCTCTTCCCGGCCAGACATACATAAGCACTTCCGGGGACAACCAGCGCTACTTCGAGTACGGGGGGGTCCGTTACCACCACATCGTAGACCCGCGCACGGGATATCCGGCGCAAGGGGCTATAGAGGTAACGGTGGTCGGGGGCCGGAGCGGTGCCTGGGCGGACGCCATGTCCACCGCGGCTTTCGTCATGGGATATCCGCAGGGGTTGAACTGGCTGCAGGGAATCGGTGGAGCAGGGGCCTTGATGGTGGATACCGATGGGCTGGTACACGTCACTCCCGATCTGCAGGGCATTACCCGTACGGTAGAGGAAAGCGTGGACCCCTGATGCTCACCCCCGGCCTTACCTGATCGCTCTCAGCGACGATCGAGATACCGCTGTCCGCACCGCTTCCCACCCACGGCCTCTCGCGCGATGCGGCCTTTCCGCGCAGCGCTGGTCCTTCAGTCAGACAGGGATTCCAGCCGCCGTTCCAGGTCGGGCCGTTCCTCTTGCAGTGTTTTCAGCAATGCGGCGGTGCCGGTGGAGACGGGACGCCTGCGCAACAGGACAAAGTAGAAATCGCGGTTCATGCCCCGCGCCTTGAGTTTCAGAGCGCTCACAAGGCCCTGCTTGATATACGTGTCGGCCGCCCACAAAGAGACTATCGAGATACCTTCGCCGGCCGCGACCGCCTGGATAACGGCCATGGTGCTGCCCAGGATCATCGAGCCCTCGATCCCCTTCTCCAGGCCGAGGTCGGCGAGGATGCGCAGCATGTGCGAGCGGGTCCCCGATCCTTCCTCCCTGAAGAGCAGGTGTTCTCCCTCCAGGTCTGCGGGCTTGAGGCCGCGCCGCCGGGACAGGGGGTGGCCGGGAGGCGCGATAAAGACGAGGCGATCCTCGCACAGCAGGGTGTAGCTCAACCTCTCGTCCTCCTCGCGGAAGCCTACGCACCCCAGGTCGACCTCTCCGGCCTTCACCCTGTCCAGGACCTTCGAGGAGTCCGTGATCTCGAGCCGCGGGTCGGTAAGGGGATGGTTTTCGCGGAAGCGGGCCAGGATGTGGGGCAGGATATACTCCCCGGGTATATTGCTGGCGGATATGGTGATAGGCCCGCTCACCTCGCTGCGTCTGCCCTCCATCTCCCGCCTCAGTTCCTCCTCCATCTCCAGTATGGCACGGGCGTAACCAAGGAAGGAGCGTCCTGCTTCCGTCAGCCGGCTGCGGCCGGTGGAGCGGTCTAGGAGGGTGTTCCCGAACTCCTTTTCCAGGGTGCGGATCTGCGAGCTGACGGCAGGCTGGGTGAGCCCCAGGTTGCGGGCAGCGGTGGAAAAGCTCCCGGTGTTCGCCACCTCAACGAATATGAGCAGACTCTTCGTATTCATGTTCGATCTATTATATAAGATAAGCTTATATATAAGATAATCTGATAGCGATCGGTGCCTGACGCCGCCCGTGCTACAGGAGATAAGAATGGCGGAGATGCGTAAGAATCGAACTTACCCGGCGCCCGTTACGACGCCGCACCGGTTTTGAAGACCGGGCCGCCCACCAGGACGAATGCACCTCCACAACGTATTATAACCATTCGCATCGGAGCTGCCACGTCATATTGGTCAAAGCTGGTTTTAAGCGATATGGGCTTGTGCGGGGTCTCGAGGCCATGCATACCTTAGCGGACCGCGGGTGGTGGAGCTGACGCCTGATAAGCGACGCGGTAGTCACCGTCGCGCCTGGTGACCCTCTTGCGGTCGAAGTACTCCAGCAGGGGTATGGCGTATTTACGGCTGGCGCCCAGCATGTCCCTCAGGTCCGCCACCCCCAGTCTTCCATTCTTCTCCAGGAACGAGCTGATGCGTTCCTCCGCCTCGGCGATCCTTCCCCGGGAGAGAAAGAAATCCGGGTTTACCTGCTCGATCTCGCCTTCTTCCATGAGAATCCCCAGGAGATCCCGCAGCTTGTCCCTGTCCAGGCCGAGGCTCACGGTCATCTCCTTGAAAAGGGGAGGGGAGAACGTGCCCTCGCGTATAACCCGCAGCATCGCATCCTTCTTCTCGCTGTCCTCTTGCGAGAGCGACCTGCCACGGCCCGCGATCCTTACCCGGCCTGCTTCCACCTCCAGTTCGCCGGCCGATACCGCGTTGCGCAGAAGCGCCTCGAACACGTCCACCGCCAGCCCCGGGTCGATGCGCTGGCGCAGCGACTCCTTCTCGATCCCCGCCTTCAAGGGGTTGGCGTCGTGCAGCTCCCCGGTGAGGGAAACCATGCGTTCGCGCAGCGAGGCCAGCAGGATAGGGGTTACGTACAGGGGATCCCCGTCGCCTGCGATCTCGACCAGCCTCCCCCGGGCAAGCAGGTCGGCCAGGGCCGAAGCCAGCTCCGTTTCCCCCACCTCCGTCCAGGACAGGAGCTCGCGCCGGGAAAGGGGCAGGCTCCTTTCCTCCACCACCAGCAGCACCAGTTCCTGCGGCACTCCACGTTCCCGTATCTCCAGGCCCCCAAGCACGGCTTCCTGGTGGTGCCGGTGTTTCCTGGGATGGGAGTCGAGGATATGCCCGCCGCCGATGGTGGTGATGGGGGAATAGCTGCGCAGGATGTAGCGGTCGCCGTAGAGCGCGACGACCGGTCTCTCCAGACGGAACTGCACGTAGGCGCTTTCTCCCGGGCGCAATTCCTCCTGGCCCCCGAGGAGAATGACCCGCGCCATGACCTCCCGGGTGGCGTGGTGGAAGCGCACCCGCGTGCGGTTTTTCAGGGAACGTGGCGCGCTGTCGATGAGGTGGAGGAGGCCGTCTGCCATGAGGGTGGGTTGCAGGTGTCCCGGCGTCCCGATAACGTCGCCGCGCTCTATCTCCCCGGTGGAGATGCCCGGCAGGTTGAGCGCCACCCTCTGCCCGGCGTAGGCGCGCTCCACGTCCTCGCCGTGGACCTGGATGTTGCGCACCCTCACCTTCCTGCCGGAAGGTTGGATGACCGCCTCGTCGCCGTCGGCCACGCTCCCCTCCCACAAGGTGCCGGTTATCACCGTCCCGATCCCCTTGAGGGTGAAGACGCGGTCCACGGGCAGGCGGAACGGCCCCCCGGATTCGCGCTGGCTCGCCCTCGACGCCGCTCTCGCCAGGGCTTCCCTGAGCTCGTCCAGGCCTCGGCCGGTGCGGCTCGAGGTCACCAGCATATCGGCTCCCTCCAGCACCGTGCCCGCGGTGGCCTCCGCTATATCCTCCTTGACCAGCTCCAGCATGTCCTCGTCTACGAGGTCCGACTTGGTTATCGCCACCACCCCGTCCTTGACGCCGAGAAGATCGACGATGGCCAGGTGCTCGGTGGTCTGGGGCATGACGCCGTCGTCCGCCGCCACAACCAGCAGCACCAGGTCGAAGCCGGTGGCTCCGGCGAGCATGTTCTTCACAAAATGCTCGTGCCCGGGCACGTCCACCACCCCGGCGGTGATACCGCCCGGAAGGTCGATCTCCGCGAAGCCCAGTTCTATGGAGATGCCCCGCTCTTTCTCCTCCTTGAGGCGGTCGGTGTCCGTGCCGGTGAGCGCCTTGATAAGCTCGGTCTTGCCGTGGTCTATATGACCGGCGGTGCCGATGATGAAGTTCTTCATGGTCCTTCTGGCGCGCTCTTGGAGACGATGGACGAGAAAGCCCCCGTAATCAGGGCGATCTCGCCGTCGCTCACCGTCCTCATGTCCAGGATTACGCGGTCATCACGTATGCGGCAGATGACGGGAGGGTCCGACGCACGCAGCCCCTTCTCGATCAGGTTGGCGCTGAGGGAGGGCGAGGTAACGGCGACCGCCCAGGTGGGAAGGTCCTCGATGGGCAGTGCCCCTCCTCCGGCGCGGGAGACGTCCTCGATCACCTCGGCCTCGAAATCGCTTTCCTCCGCCAGGCTTTTCGCCAGCTTGCTGGCCTTTTTGCGCAGTGTCTCCGGATCGGCGGTGAGCATGGCCAGGGTGGGGATCTCTTTGAACGCCCGCTCCGGGTCCAGGTAGTGGCGAAGGGTCGCCTCCAGGGCTGCGATGGTCAGCTTGTCGATGCGCAGCGCCCTGGCCAGGGGATGCTTGCCCAGTTTCTCCACGAGGTCTTTCCTGCCCAGGATTATGCCGACCTGGGGGCCGCCGAGCAGCTTGTCCCCGCTGAAGCTGACCAGGTCGGCGCCGTCCTCCAGGGAACGCATGATGGTGGGCTCGTATGGCAGTCCGTGAGGGGACAGGTCGGGGTAAACGCCGCTGCCCAGGTCGTCGAGGAGCAGAAGCCCGTACTCGCTCGCGAGCCCGGCGAGCTCGGCCAGGCTCGCCTCGGAAGTGAAGCCCATGATGCGGTAGTTGCTGGGATGGGCGCGCATGATGATGGCCGTCTCGCTGGTGATGGCCTTGCGGTAGTCCTCGAGGTAGGTCTTGTTGGTGGTCCCCACCTCCACCAGGCGGGCGCCGCTCTGGGCCATGACGTCTGGCAGCCGGAAAGACCCGCCTATCTCTATGAGCTGACCCCTGCTCACTATGGCCTCCCGGCCGCTGGCCAGGGCGGTCAGCGCCAGCAGCACCGCCGCAGCGTTATTGTTCACCACCAGGGCCGATTCGGCGCCGGTGAGCTCGCAGAGCAGTTTCCTCATGTGGACCTGGCGCGACCCACGCGAGCCGTCCTCCAGCTCGAATTCCAGGTTGTTGTAATGCGCCCCCGCCATAGCCAGCGCCTCGAGGGCGGCTTCCGAGAGCAGGGAACGCCCGAGGTTGGTGTGGACCACAACCCCGGTGGCGTTGATAACCCTGCGCAAGCTACACTGCATCCTCTCCTCGACCTCTTTCTCCACCAGCGTTACCAGCTCTTCCGTCCCGGTCTTTATCTTCTCCAGCGACATCTCATCCCTGGCGGCGAGGATGGCCTCCCTTACGCCGTCCAGGACGACCCGCGAGGCCTCGGTCACCAGTTCGCGCGGTATGCCCCCACCCAGCTTGCGGCTGCGGTACACCGCCTGGATGAGGTCGTTTACCGAGGACAGGCTCCTCAAATAGTCTTTCTTTTCCATGTCCTATAGTGTAAACGCTTGTGTTGATGGTTGCCATAAATTATCTGTCGACAAGTAATGCCTGATCGTTACCCCGGACTTGGGCTGGAAAACGTCTAGATGGTGACGGAGTTGCTGGCCTCGAGCATGGTGGTGAGGATGTCGTACATGTTGCTCACCGTCCCTATCGCCAGCTTTTCCTTCAATCCGAAGAAATCGAGGCAGGTGCCGCAGACCAGGATCTCCACGCCCATGCTGTTCAGGTTGGAGAGGGCTTGTACAGTATCCTCTCCCTCGAGCGCCAGCATGACCCCCCTGTTGAAGAGGACCAACCTCCAGGGGGGCGGATCGTTCTCCGCCAGGGTGTTCAGGAAGGCCTTGACGAGTATCCTGCCCAGCTCGGGGCTTCCTCGGCCCATGATATCCTCGGAAAGCACCACTACCGTGCGCTGCCCGTTCTCCGAGGCCTTTTCCTCCGGCTCGGCATCCCTCTGGCCGGAGGGGTTGGATATCCTGATCCGGAAGACGCCTTCCTCCTCGAGCACCTCTATCCCGCAGCCCCGGGAGGACGCGAAGCGGCAGACGTTGTCGCGTGATGTGGTGTTGTCCACCAGCACCTCGACGTCAGCAGCCCCGGTATTTAAAGCATCCCTGGTCCTGACGACCGGTACGGGGCATGCCTGTCCGCGTACGTCCACCAACTCGCCCATGCTGCCTCCTTGCCGAAGCGCCCCTCAGGGCATTACCCGTATGAGGGGCGATCCGTCAGCGAAAAACCTGCCGATACGCCTCCAGCCGTCCTCGCCGCCCATCTGCTGCGTGAACGCCTCCAGCCCCTGCTCCGGGAGAGCTATGAGCAATCCGCCCGAGGTCTGGGGGTCGAATATAAGGATTTCGTCTATCTCGCCCAACTCTGGAGACATGTCCACTATTCCCGCGAGAAAGTCGCGATTCTTATACGCTCCCGCAGGTATCATGCCCATCTCCGCCATCTCCCGGGTATGGTTGTATAACTCCAGCAAGGAGAAGTTTATCTCACACCCCAGCCCGTGGCCGGGCAGCATATTATGCAGGTGCCCAAGCAGGCCGAATCCGGTCACGTCGGTACATGCGTGCGCTCCGGCCAGCACGGCGGCCCGCGATGCAGCCGCGTTGAGCCTGGCCATGCCCTCTATGGCATCCGCGATCTCGGCCTCGGATATGAAATCCCCCTTGATGGCGGTTGACAGCACCCCCGTGCCCAGGGGCTTGGTCAGGATGAGCAGGTCGTCCGCCTCCGCGCCCAGGCGGGTGAGGATGCGGTCCGGGTGTACCCTTCCCGTCACCGACAGCCCGTATTTTGGCTCCTCGTCATCCACGGTATGTCCTCCCAGCAGGGATGCTCCGGACTCCCTGATCTTGTCCAGCCCTCCCTGCAGTATCCTGGCCAGGATATCCATGCCCAGGGAACAAGGAAAGCAGACTATATTCAAGGCGGACATGGGGGTGGCTCCCATGGCGTAGATGTCGCTGAGCGAGTTGGCCGCCGCTATCTGCCCGAACAGGTAGGGATCGTCCACGATGGGAGTGAAAAAATCGAGCGTCTGGACGAGGGCCATGTCCTCGTCCAGCATGAACACGGCGGCATCGTCAGGCGTGTCCAGCCCTACCAGGATATCCTGGTTATCGTCCTCCAGGGGCAGCATGCGCATGACTTTCTCGAGGTCCTCCGGACCCACCTTGGCCGCTCACCCCGACTTCGTGGAAAGAAGGGTCAGTCTCACTTCTTCCGGCATTATAAATCCTCCTGATATAGGCGATAATATATTATTATAAAACATACGGGGGGCCTGTCTGCAATCCCCACTTGCTGGAGATGACGCGTCCCCGCCCCCCGGCGTGGTCGGGTCCGGGCCGATATCCAGGCTTGAACGGGGTCACGATACCCTGAAGAAGCGGCCGCACGGGGGCGGTATTCGGGAGGTGCCGTTATCGTGCCGATTGATATAGGGGTACTTAATCCACCGGCTCGCCCAGGCTGCGGGATATCTCCACCACCAGGTGCTCTCCCGCTGCGTGCGCGTTTCGCAGTGCAGTGGGGTGGTCTTTTATCGCACCCCTCTCGTCGATACGGAAGAACAGCAGCCGCTCGTAGTACTTGATGTCCAGCACGTCAAAGAACATGTCCATCACCTTGAGGGCACCGTCGAAGGCACGTGGGTCATCGGCGCCGGCGGTGGAGAGGAAGAGTCCCCTCCTGGCTTGCCTGGTTTCGGGGTCGGTGACGTCCGCGCCGAGGAGGGTTTTGCGCACCCAGATGCACTGGTGGCGGTCGATAAGTGCCTTGGTCTGGGCGTTAAGTGAATTGAAGTAAACGGGCGCGGCGAGGATTATACCATTTGCCTGGGTGGTAAGGTTGTATATTTTGTCCATACCGTCGTCTATCGTGCACTCTCCGGTTTTGCGGCAGTCATCGCAACCCTGGCAGGGGTAAATATCGCGGTTACAGACGATTATCTTGTTGACCGTAGCCCCAGCCTCCCTGGCACCATGCAATGCCTCGTCCAGCAGCAAGGATGTGTTGCCGTTCAGGCGCGGGCTCCCGGCGATTCCCAGGATCTTTGCCATGGGTGCTTCCCCCCAAGCAAGCTAAATAAAGACCGAGTTTCAGCGTATTTTATCCGATAGGCGATATATCCGCAAATCCACTCATGCTAGGCGATGGCTCCCGCTTCCCTCATGTCCGCTATCTGCGCCGGGTCGTAACCGGCTTCCGCCAGGAGGACTTCGGTATCCTGCCCCAGGCGAGGCGGCGGCGTTTCGTAGCGGGGTGGCGTCGCGGACAGCTTATACGGGCTGCCAAGTTGCCCGATGGCGTTTTCGCCGTCCTTTATCTCGATCACCATGCCGCGGTGGCGCACTTGCGGGTCATCCAGCGCTTCCTTTATGCCGGGCAGCGTGCAGTAGGGGATGTCCCTGCCGGCCAGTATTTCCAGCCATTCCGAGAGCTTGCGGCCTCGCACGGTCTCCTCCACCTTCGAGGTGAGCTCCTTGCCGCGCATGGCGCGCTCGATGGTGTTCAGGCCCTTGGCATCCTCCATGCCCAGGGCTTCGCAGAGGTTGTTCCAGAACCAGTCCTCGTGCGCGATGCCGATGACCAGGCCTTCTCCATCCGCGGTCTCGAATATGCCGTAATGCGGCAGGACGTGCAGGGCATTGCCGCTCGGCAGCTCGCCCGTCTCCAGGTAAGGGCCGATGCTGTTGTGCAGAAGCGCCACCGCGCAGTCCAGCATGGAGATGTCCACGAACTGCCCCTCGCCGGTCTTCTCGCGCGCCAGCAGGGCTGCCTGGATGGCGATCACAGAGTTCAGGGCGGAGGTTATGTCGCAGACCTCGAAACCGAGGACCACGGGCTTGCTGTCCCTGCTCCTGGTCAGGCCGAGCACGCCCCCGATGGCCAGGTAATTGATGTCATGTCCGGGGCGGTCGCGGTAGGGGCCGTCCTGCCCGAATCCGCTGATAGAGCAGTAGATGATGCGCGGGTTGATAGCCTTGAGGGTTTCGTAGTCCACTCCCAGGCGGGCCATGGTGCCGGGGCGGAATCCTTCCACCACCACGTCGGCGGTCTGAGCCAAACGCTGCAGGGCCTCCTGGGCCCGCGGGTCCTTGAGGTTGAGGGCTATGCTCTTCTTGTTGCGGTTTATCTGGTTGAAGAGGAAGCGGAAGGCGCGGGCATGGTCTCCCGTGCGGGGGGGCTCGACCTTGATGACCTCGGCCCCGAAATCGGCCAGGATCATGGTGCAGAGCGGACCCGGGTAGAGCTGAGAGAGGTCCAGGACTCGTACCCCTTCGAGCGGCGTGGTCATGCGCTTACCTCCTTTTATCGAGCGACATCCGTCAATGTATTATATTCCAAATTCCCGTAAGCTGTTCTCGGGCTTTCCCACCAGGTCTTTAGACGGGACAAGCCCGGCGGATATACGAGGGCTGAGGGGAGAGCCCGGCCGCGGAGGTGTCAATAATAGCGCAGGTGGTTAGAATAATGTCATCGGGATGTGCACGGGGAAGATACTCGTAAGAGGTCAAGAGAGGAGTACGATCATGAGGAGTAAGAAAGAGTACATCGAGGGGCTGTCGAAGATGAAACGGAACATCTACGTCAACGGCCAGAAGATCGACCGCGCCGACGAGATGCAGATGGCCACCCTCGACGTCATGGGGACGACTTTCGACGAGGCGCTGAAGCCGGAGAACGAGGGTTTCCTGACCGCGATCTCCCATCTCACCGGGAACAAGATCAACCGCTTCACCCACATCCACCAGAACATCGAGGACCTGCACAAGAAGCAGGACATGACCCGCTACCTCTGCCAGAAGGTGGGGGGCTGCATCCAGCGCTGCATGGGCATCGACGCGGTCAACGCGATCTATAACGTCTCCTACGAGGCCGATAAGCAGAACAAAGGCACAACGGATTATCACGAGAACTTCAAGAAGTGGCTGATACGCTTCCAGGACGAGGACCTGGTAGGCTGCTGCGGCCAGACGGACGTGAAGGGAGACCGCATGCTCCGTCCCGCCGACCAGCCGAACCCCGGCGCCTATGTCTATATAAAGGAGAGGCTCGCGGACGGCATCGTGGTCGAGGGGGCCAAGCTGCACATCTCCGAGGCCTCGGTAGCCGACGAGGTCCTGGTGGTGCCTACCCGCTCCCTGCGCCCCGAGGACTCGGATTACGCCGTGGCCTTCGCGGTCCCGGGCGACTGGGAAGGCATGAAGCAGGTGGTGACTATCCACAACCTGAGGCCGCGGGAGATCTTCAAGCGGGGGTTCACCCCCGGCGCGACCGACTCTTACCTCATCTTCGAGGACTGCTTCGTCCCCTGGGAGAGGGTCTTCCTGGCCGGGGAACACCTGCACGGAGGAGTCCTCGCCCTGCTCTTCGCGCTCTTCCACCGCCACTCCTATTCGGGATGCAAGCCGGCCATCGGCGACGTCATCCTGGGGACGGCGGCCCTGGCGGCGGAGATAAACAACATCCACAAGACGCCCCACGTGCGGGAGAAGCTGGCCGAGATCATCCTGACCAGCGAACTCGGTTACGCCGCCGGTTATACGGCGTCGGACCTGGGAAGGCCCGAGGTCTACATACCGGGAATGGGGTTCATGCCCTACGGGCCCGGCTCCTACATACCGAACTCGATCTACTGCAACGTGGGCCGCTGCCTCACCGGCGAGGCCGTCTTCCGCGAGGCGGAGATACTCTGCGACATCTCGGGCGGCATTTCCGCCACCTTCCCTTACGAGAAGGACTTCTCGAACCCGGAGACCGGCGAGCTGCTTGACAAGTATACGCAGCGCAATGCGAATATACCGGTCGAGGACCAGGCGCAGTTCTGGAGAAACCTCGGCGACCTGCTCTGCTCGGCCACGGGCGGGATCATGAACATAGGGAACTACCACGGCGGCGGATCGCCCATCATGGAGCAGATCGCCATCACCACCCAGTACGACATCGAGTCCAGGAAGAAGCTGGTGCGTTACCTGGCGGGGATGAGCGAAGGCGATCGGGAGATCTTTGCCAGGCAGATGCTGGAGGCCAAGACCAAGGAGGCCGGCGAGCAGGGAGCCTAAGGGCGAGGCCCCGAAGCGGGCCTGCTCTGCTGCCAAACCGACCGTCAATAGATGGCGATAAGAAAGCCCCCGGGCACGGGGGCTTTCTTATCGAGGCCTGAAAGGTGTATGGATCGCGCGGACGGCATTTCTGGAGACGGTTTCTTCACGGCATTTTTCGGGGCTATTCGCGCCAAGGCCTCTGCATGGGCAGGTAAAATAAAATGGTCGGGGTGAGAGGATTTGAACCTCCGACCTCGGCGTCCCGAACGCCGCGCGCTGACCAAACTGCGCCACACCCCGGCCGAATAACTTATGCGGTTATCAAACGGGGCATCGCCCCCGTCCAGCAGTTCCCTATTATACATATCGCGCAGTAAAAGCGCTAAAGGCAGCGGTATTGCCGCAGGGACCTGACCGCGTGTTATTAGAAAAAAACGCTTCCCCAGGCAAGAAGGATATGGTTTCCAGGCTGTTGGCCGCGAACGGTGCCTTGCTCGAAAAGGAGAGCGGCAGGCACGTGCATAGACCCCTCCCGAGCGGGCATTCCGGAAAATACCCGCATTCCCCGCTTTGGGAGGGGTTTGCATCCGTCAGGCCTTCTCTGGCGATAGGGTGTTAAGATATTGTCATCGAAAAACGGAGATACGCCGGATTAAACGGCTAAAGCTCATTCTATCCAGGAGATATTATGCCTGTCGCTGCCAGAGACGCCGCATCGGTGATCATCCTGCGCGATGCCTCCGACCATGGCGGTATGGAAACGCTCATGGTGAGGAGGAACGCCAGGAGCGACTTTGCCGGAGACATGTACGTGTTCCCCGGAGGAGGTCTGGAGGAATGCGATTGCGAGGAGGGCCTGGCCGTTCTGTGCGCTGGATTGGGTCCAGACGAAGCCATGTCCATCGTGGCGGATGCGCCATCCCCGGCCAGCGCCTTGGGGCTTTTTATCGCGGGCATAAGGGAGACCTTCGAGGAAACCGGGATACTCCTCGCCCGCGAGGCTTCGGGGGAGTTCGTCTCGTTTGAGGATGAGAGGGCGGAAAGGTTTTCCGCCCTGCGCGAGGCCGCGAGGGACAACCTCTTGACCTTCAAGGAGATGATAGCCGCTGAGACCCTGGAGCTGGCCACAGGCAGCCTGGTGTATTTCGCGCACTGGATAACCCCGGAGTTCTCGCCCATCCGTTTCGACACCCGCTTCTTCCTGGCCCCCGCGCCTCCCTTTCAGACCGCGCTTCACGATAACCACGAGACGACCGGCCACATGTGGATCACTCCCCGGGAAGCCCTGGAGAGGAACGAGAAAGGGACGTTCCCGATGCTTCCCCCTACCGTGGTCAACCTCATGGCGCTCAAGCGCTTTGCCTCCGCGGAGGAGGCCCTGACCTTCACAGCAGGAGAGGACATCGCCGTAATCGCCCCCCGGGTGGTCCTGGAGGACGGAAGGATGAAGGTCCTTTTCCCCGGCGATCCCGGCTACTAGCGGCAGGGCGCCTGACGATGGCTGCGTCTGCGTGTCCGGCCTGGGGGTCATGCCCGGAAATCGGCCTCGCTCGTAATTATGGGGGCCGCATTTTCATCTATTCTCATGCAAAAAATTGATAACATATGAGATCTTGTAAGAGAATTGAAGATTGAAGACCCGGCCCCTATAACTTAAGGTGGGACTGGAGATTCAAGAAACGGCCCCTGGAAAGAGGAGATTGCATGGGTTATTCCGAACGCGGACTCGGTATCTTTCTCAAGTTATGGCCCTTCACCCACATGGTGAAGAAGCTCAGCGCATATACGCCCTTCCGCCAGATCTTCGCTCCATTGATAAAGGACAGTATATTCGACGTTACCTTCGTTCCTGTTTCCGAGTCCATACCCGTGCCCGAGGACACGGCGCTTCCCAGCCAGGCCATAGCCGAGTTGATCAAGGCCTCTTCGCACCGTTTCATCAACAACGTGTGCATATGCCGCACCCAGGAGCATTGCGTGAACTATCCCAGGGACCTCGGCTGTATCTTCCTGGGCGAGGCCGCGTCGCGCATGCACCCTTCCCTGGGGCACCGCGCCAGCGTGGAGGAATGCCTCAAGCACCTGGAGAAGGCCTCCAAATTGGGGCTCACGGGCATGGTCGGCCGCATCTGGTTTGACGCCACAGCCCTGGGGCTGCTGCACGATTTCCGCCATTTCCTGGTGATCTGCTTCTGCTGCGACTGCTGCTGCCTGGTGCGCAAGGGGCTGAAAAATGCGGGGCCGGAGTTCAAGGGGGCAATAAAGAAGCTGGATGGCGTGCGGGTTTCGGTGGGCGACGGATGTGTCGGCTGCGGGACCTGCGCCGAAACCTGTTTTGTGAGGGCCATAACCCTGGTCGATGGCAGGTCGCACATCGACCAGGACCTCTGCAAGGGGTGCGGACGCTGCGCCACCGTATGTCCACAAGGTGCCATCCACTTGGACTTCGACCCCGGCGACGCCATCTTCCGCGAGCTGCTCTCGAGGGTCGGGAAGGTAATCGAGTAAAGCTGAATGCCGCGCGGTGGTGAAAAGAGCGTATCCGGTTGAAAAAACGCCCCTCGCGATAAGCTGTTTATCGCTTGTCTCGAGAAAATGGCTCGAGGAAGGCAGCTGCGAGAAAGGTAATCGGGCTCCACCCGCTGAGGGTACCGCCGCCCGCGATAGCATTGGC
Source organism: uncultured Actinomycetota bacterium (assembly GCA_964462595.1). Taxonomy (GTDB): domain Bacteria; phylum Actinomycetota; class Geothermincolia; order Geothermincolales; family RBG-13-55-18; genus SURF-21. Next base: position 61,741 of record CAYWXM010000067.1, on the reverse strand, counting down.
GGACCCGCGTGCAGGTTGACCCCGGCGGAAGCAGCCATTAACGTTTGGATATGATCACTTGTGGTGGATGCGGGCGCGAGATAGACACCGGGAGCATGGATCAGGGGGAGAAGCTCCTGTGTGGCAGGTGCTATCACCTGCAGGTCACCACCCCGGATTTGCCACGCACGCTCGGCTACAAGGCCTTCACGGTCATCGCGGCCCTTTGCCTGCTGGCGCTGGCATTGGCGGGGCTTGCCCTGTGCGTTCTCTACCTCGTGGGCACCGGCGATGTCGCGTGGTTTTTCGCCCTCACCGCTCTCATGGTCATCATCTTTGGCTGTCCCGCCGCTATCCTGGTGAGGAGGCGCAACCTCTCACTGCTCGTGGCATCGCTGTACCTGCCCCTGGGGATCTGGGCCTACCTGTGGCGTCTCGCGCCCGGCGTAGATTGGGAATACGGTGGAATAACGGCCTATGGAGGCTTTTTCTTCTTCGCTGCCGGGCTGATCGCGCTGGGATCGTTTATAAGGGATATGCGCGCTTTGCCGCGCCTTTGAGGTGATAAGAATGAAAGAATACCCGCCCCTGTTGCGGCGCTACCCCCGGCTGAAGGACGTCCTCGCGTGGGAATCCCTGGGCAGGTGGCCGACACCGGTGAGGCGCATGCTCAAGCTGGAGAAGGCACATGGCCTTCCCGCCTTCTACGTGAAGAGGGATGACCTGAGTTCGGATATCTACGGCGGGAACAAGGTACGCAAGCTGGAGTTCGTACTCGCGGACGCCATGCGCAAGGGATGCAGCGGCGTGATGACCATGGGAGCGGCCGGCTCCAACCACGTGCTCGCCACGTCGATACATGGCGGAAGGCTCGGCCTGTCAACAACCGCGCTTCTTTTCGACCAGCCCTGCGCCGAATACGTGCAGCGCAACCTGCTCATGGATTACCGCAGCGGGGTGCGTATGGTCTGGGCGCGCTCCATACCGCTGATCCCGTTGGCCTACGCCAGGGAGATGAGAAGCGCGCGTGCGCGGGGGGAAAAGCTTTACTGGCTCGGCCCCGGCGGGTCGTCTCCGCTGGGTTGCCTGGGTTACGTGAACGCGGGGCTCGAGCTGGCGGAGCAGGTCGAGGAGGGGTTGCTTCCGGAGCCCGAGTACGTGGTAACCGCCATGGGGACACACGGGACCTCCGCCGGCTTGTGGCTGGGGATGCGCCTGGCGGGTCTGCGCTCGCGTCTGGTGGGCGTAGCGGTGGTGGAAACCGCGTATTGCAATGCCAGGCTCTGGGCAAGGCTGGTGAACAAGGCGGCCGCCCTGCTCGACCGGCTTGACCCCGGGATACGCGCGCCGCGGGCAAGGCCTTCAGACCTGCTCTATGTGAGCGGCGAGCTGGGCAAGGGATACGCGCACATCACCCCCACGGACGTGAAGGCGGTGAGGGAAGCGCGGGAACTCGAGGGCTTGCGGCTCGAGGGCACCTATACCGGAAAGGCCCTGGCGGGCGCGCTGGAGATCGGGAATGGTATGCGCGAGGGCGAGAGCCTGCTTTTCGTGGATTCCTACAACTCAGTCGATTTTTCCCCACAGATCGCAGATGTCGATTACCGGCTCCTACCCGAGCCGTTTCACCGTTATTTCGAGAAGCCCTTCAGGGCATTGGAATACGAGTTGTGATATGGCGCCGGGGCTCGCGCTTCCCTACCCGCCTCCAGAGCCTCATGTCGTTTGCATGCTCTTCCGCCATGCCTGTATCACCGCACGCAGGGGTTGAAAGCGATGTGGTGGGACACCCTGCTCTGGGAACTGGGTTTCTCCATCTGCCATCAGAGGCCGGAGCGCCTGCTTCGCTTCGGTGAGCGGTCTCTCTTCGTGTGCTCACGGGATACCGGCCTTCTCGTTTCCTTCTTCAGCCTGCTCCTGGTCCTGTCTTTGCTGCGCGGCAGGGAAAGAGGCGGAATGCCGCCATGGCCGATCCTTGCCGCCGGCGCCGCGGGAATAATCTTTTTTACATGGGATGGCCTGACCAGCTACCTTGGCTTCCGGGACAGCACCAATACACTCAGGTTCCTGAGCGGTTTTGCCGCTGGCGCGGGAATGGCTTTCCCGGTGGCGGCGCTGGTGAACCGGGAAGTCTTCGGGGGCGACCGCTCCGACAAGGTCGCCTCTCACCCCGCCGATATCCTGGCGGTGATCATGATATGCGCCCCCATGCTTATTCTCTACCTTTGGCGTCCCGAGCCGCTTTTTCGCCTGGGACAGAGCTGGCTCCTGGTCAGCATGCTGGGCACCTTCTGGGTGCTCAACCTCCTCCTCTTGTACCTGATCAGGAAGAAGGAGGGGGCCGGCCTGACTGCGGGAAGCGCGGTCTTAGCGGTCCTGCTCACGGCGCTGGAACTGGCGGGGTCCTACTGGCTTCACCGTCTCCTGGAGGGCGGGGGCCCGCTGCCCCTTCCCGCGCTGCTCGGGGTTCCTCCCGCATAGAGGACGTGCGTGGACGAAAAGAGGCCCCCTCACAGTAGGTGCGGCCGTGGATCGGATTGCTTGACGAAAAGCCGCCGCGTCCCCGGGTTTCAATACCCGGTATGCCCGCCGGCCGGTGTGTGCCCGGCCATGTGCCGTGCACGGTTAACGGTGGGAGTGGCCGGCCCGGCTTGCGGGAAGGCGGTTCTCCGGGGAGGGGAAAGGCGACCGCTTGTGGTATATTTAACTGGAATTCACCGGGAAGGGGCTGTAGCTCTCGCGAGCGGCATAGGTTGGGAGGTCCTGAATGAACGCGCGAAAAGAAAAGATCAGGGTGGAAATCTACACTACCGCGCATCGCATAACGGCAGACCTGCACATATTCGCCGGCGCTCGCTTGACCGACATCATGCAGTCAAGGGAAACGGCGTCCTTTTTCGCACTCACCGACGTGGAGGTATATGACCTGGTCACCGGCCAGGAGCTTTTCCGCACCGATTTCATCGATGTCAACCGCAGCCATATCGTTATGCTGCGGCCCCTGGAGGCAGAGGCAAGCAAGCCCAGGGAAGATTTTCAATCCACTTTCTAGGGAACGGTGCGCTCGCTGTAAGCAAACGCCTCCGTATAGCTGCAGAGGTAGCTCACTTTTTCGAACAGGAAGGTGTTGACTATGTTCCGCACCCTGAGGCTTATGGTGTCCGGCTCTCCACCCTGCCCCTTGCTCAAGCTGATCGAGCCTTCGAGGCGTACGTCGCGAGAATCCAGGAGTGCCTGCACGTTTTCGTTGACCTTTTCCATGTTTCCCCTGGACTGTTGGTAAGTGGTGACGGCCTCATCGATGGCGTCATCTGCCGTGCCGTGAACGGATATGTGGTTCCAGATGATGGGCCCGAACTGGGTTATGATGGCGCCGATCACCACGAAGACAACGATTATCTTCAGGAGGTAGCTCCATACCTGCCCCTCCTCGCCATGCAACCTGGAGATAACGGATTTAACGTGCATATCATGAATTAGCTTCGACAGGGAGGTCTGGGTTCCTTTAGCCACGGGCTGCCCGGTCTGGCTGCTTCCGGCTCCGACCTTACGCGCGCCGATGGCCTGGAATCAAGCGGGCGAGTTGGCGAGGCAGCATATCCTTGAGCGCCCACAGCTCTTCCATGCGCAGGGCGTGGGCCACGAATAGAAACACCGCGATGCCGCCGATCATGGGAAGCAGCATATCGAGCAGGTCCTTCCATAACCCCGGGTGAGGATAGAGCTGGATGACGAGCCGGTCGGCTGCGTATATAACCAGCGCCATGGAGGCGGCGGCTGCCAGGGTCTTAACCGCGGTGGATATCACCCTTCTTCCTCCCAGACGGCCGAGGCGGATACGCAGCACCGTACCATCGATAAGCATGGAGAAGAAATAGGCGGTGGCAAACCCGAGCGCCAGACCCTTGACCCCTATCCAGCGGAAGAAAAGGATGTTTGCCCCTATGTTTATGGCCACCACGAAGCAGTTGATGATCATGGGGGTGCGCGTGTCCTGCATGGAGTAGAAAGTCTTGGTGAACAGCATGTCGATGGAATAGGGGATAAGCCCGAGGGCGAAGTAGAAGAGTACGCCCGCCAATAGCTCGGTATCCCCCGCTTTGAAGAAACCGTGCTCCAGGAGAAAGCGGATGATGGGCTCGCTCATGGTGAGGTAGATTACGGCACAGGGGACGATGATCAGCAGGGTGGAACGGACGCCCATGTTGATGGTGTCCTTGAAGCGGGACATCCTGCGCAGGGCGGAGTGCTCGCTCATGGCCGGGAAGATGGCAGTGATGATGGATACGGCGAAGATACCGTAGGGAAGCTGGAAGAACATCTGGGCATACTGGTAGGATGGCACGCCTCCGTCCACCTGTATGGCGAGCGCGAAGACGAACCAGGTGCCGACCTGCCAGAGCAGGATATACCCCAGCATTGGTATGGCCAGGCGCCCGATCTTGCGTATGGCGGGGTGCCTGAAGTCGATCACCGGCCTGTAGCGCACGCCTATGCTGACGAGCGATGGTATCTGCACCAGGGCCTGGGCTACGACTCCCGCCGTGGTGCCCACCGCCAGGAATACGAGGTGCAGGTAATCGTCGCGTGGGCCTGGAAGAAAATAGAATATTATCACCGTCCCTATGACCACCAGGTTATTGGCGATGGGCGCGAAGGCCGGGGCCATAAAACGGCGGTGGGAGTTCAACAGTCCGCCGAAGATGGCGCTCAATCCGTAGAAGATGATCTGCGGCACGAAAAAGCGCAGCAGGAAGGTGGCCTGGTCCCTCACTACCTGGGTGGTCACGTCGCCGGCGGAGTAAGAGCCGAATAGCGTCATGAGCCGTATGATTATGGGGCTGGCCACGATGCCCAACGCGGTGACCGACGCCAGTATTATCAGGGATATATTGGTAGCCGAGCTTGCCACGTACCACGCTTCGTCCCGGGAGCGTGTGGCCAGGTATTCCACGAAGACGGGGATGAAAAGGGATGCTATGATGCCTCCCAGGACCAGGTCGTATATCATGTTGGGCATGGAATTGGCCAGGTTATAGGTACTGGGTAGGTTTGTCTCGCCGAAACGGAGGGTCAAACCCAGGACGTAAGCCAGGGCCGCGTAACGCACGAACCCGGTAACCCGGCTGATAGCCGTGCCCACGGCCATCACCGCGGCGTCCTTAGCGAAGATGACTGATTCGTCGCGCGGAGCCGGCTCCATGCCCGCGGTCACTCTTTTACCCTCCCCCTGGAATGCTTGCCCCCGCGGGCCCTCCGCAGGAGGCGCCGCGCAACCACCACCATGGCGACGATGAAGGCCAGGCCGGCCAGAAGGATTATGGCCAGGGTGTTGATGATCGAGGTGTTTACCGTGGTGGAAGTGCTGTCGATGACCAGGTTTCCGGATGAGAGCACGATATCGACGATAAACGAACCCTTGCGCCGGGTATCGACATCGAAGATAAAACGGTTCTCTCTCGGCTCTATGGTCACCTCCCTCGAGTTGCCCTCGGGGAAGGTTAGATTCGGGTTCTCCATACGCAAGGTGACCTTTTTCAAGGGATAATCGAGGGTGCTGGTGACATCCACGCTCAGCTTGCCCTCGGTGCTGGAAAGGGTCACGGAACGTTTCAACTCGATACTCACCCTGGCCATCTCCCCCTGGATGACGGCTTCGATGCTGCCCAGGTAAGCCTGCGCGGCCGCGATGTCCCTTTCTCCTGTAAAGCGGTAGTTCTCGGCTATGAGTTGTGAGCGCTTCAGGGATTCACGCAGGGGGTGGTCCTCCGGGATGGTGGTGGTAAAATCATCGATACTGTCCCTCACCCCTCCCAGATCGAGCGTGAACTCCGAAGGGGTCCCGGAATAGACGGGAGCCTGCAGCGCGACTCCCTCCAGCGGGAACTGGTCGGCGTTCAGCTCGGAAAGGCGGCGCGTCTGCAGCCAGGGGCATCCCTTCACGGCATCGTGGAATTTGCTCAGGAAATCCTGCGAGGGCACGAAGCTGGGCGGAAAGGCGAGCACGCAAGAGTGCACGACATAGGGTTTTTCACGCTGCAATACCGCCAGTTCGGCCAGGATGTTCTGCACCACGTGTTCCGCACCCACCCCCTGAGTGCCTTCCAGGTAGGCATAAAGGGCCTCATCCCGCACGAAGGCCTTGAGCGTATACCCGTTGGAGTTTACGAAGCGCACCGGTTGCGAGATCGTCGTCCCCTCGAGCAGCCTTTCCCCGGCCGCGCTCGCTTCCAGTGAATCCTTCCCCACCACGGTGTATTCCACCTCGTTTTCAACCATCTGCTGCAGGGTGAAATCGCTCAGGCTGAAGAGCGGATTCACGAACCCCATCCCCTTTCCCGAGGTTTCGTAGGTGAAATCGAGGCCGAGCTGGATTTGCCTCGCCGCGTCGCTTTCCGTCACGCCGTCTTCCCCCGCGAATTCCTCCCAATCCTGGGAAGCCAGTGCGTCCAGGTCGGCGAAGGCATAGGAGGTGCCCACGATATCCACCTGGCCATCGCGCAGCATGTCGTCCAAAGCCGTGATGATCTCGGAGGCTCCCTCCTTCGAGTAATCGCCGTCATCCTCCCCGACCGCGCCCGCCAGGGATTCCAAGTCGCTGTAGGTCGCACCTGCCAGGACTATGCTGCCGTGAACCTCCGGCGTTTTCTTCATCACCTTGGCCAGGTTATAGAGGAAGCCGGTTTCCGAGCTTGAGGAAGAGCAGGCAGATGACAGTCCGCTATCCAGGTCATTTCCCAGCGCATCGTAGGAGGGAAGGAAATCCATGGTCCAGAGCGGCGAGAGGTTCAGGGGATAGCCGGCGGTCGGGTCCACGATGACCAGGAAATTCTGATCTGAGGCAAGGGTCTCGCCACCGCGTAGAAGTCGGGTTTCGAAGGGGTAGACCCCGCTCCTGAGCCCCAGCATCTTGAGGTCGATCTCGTACATCTTGTCCGTCCACTCCGAATCGGGCGAGATGGTCTCGAGGGTGCGGCTGTAAATAGTGTATCGGCGCATTCCCTGCCGGAAGGAAGCCAGTTGCGAGCGGGTGGAGGCGGAAGGATAGACATAAAGCTCCAGGTATATCTCCTCCGTCCGCACATTACCGGGGAGTTCGAGATCGACATTGAGGTATGCAAGGTCACCGGGAACGTAGCAATAGGAGTTCATGAAGGAGGAGACCTCCACCGCATCGTCCTGGGCGCTGGCTTTCTCCCGGCCCGCTGGCGGAAAAGAGAGCGCCAGCACCATGCTGACCAGGAAAACGGCCAGGAAACGGCGGGCGATCATGTTGCCCGCTCCAGACCTTGAGCGACGCAGCGCATGATGAGACGGCGGTCGGGCGTGGTTTCAAATCCCAGTTTGCGATAGAGGCCGAGGGCGGCGGTATTCTCCTCCTGGGTATTGACCATCAAGGATGTGGCTCCCAGGCCATGCAGGGCCGATACCATATGGCGGGCGAGGAGTTCCCCGACACCTGACCCCTGATGCCCGGAATGGATGCCGAGACGCTGCAGGTATCCAAACCTGCCGTTCGCCCCGCCGATTGCGTATCCCAGGATCTCCCCTCCCCGCCGTGCCAGCAGGAAGGCGTTATGGTAGCAGGTATCCGCTATGGCCTCCAGGGTGCGGGCATCCAATCTCCAGAAATCGTCGAAAGCGGTAGCATCCAGGCTCAGGACATCCTCCAGGTATCTCTTCTTGTAGCGTATGATCTCCACTCCGGTTTGGGCTGATATCGATACGGGGCAATGCCGCAGCTGCCTGTCGAGCAGCACAATCCTGTAGGCCGGCTCGAAACCCCATTCGGCGTATTCCTCCGCCTCGTATTCTCCCAGCGGCTTGGTGACGAATGACTCGGCTCCGTTATCGAAGCTGCGGGAGGCGGCCGTCTTCACCAGCCTTTTCTTGAGGCCTCCCTCTCCTTTCACGTGCCACAATGCTGTGATGTCCGGGCGGCTTCGCCAGTTCCCCACCAGGGCGAATGGTGGGCCGGGACGCGTACCGTCAAGGCTTAAGTAGTATATCCTGCCCCCGTTCTGCTGCATGAAGTCCAGGAACATGCGGCGGTTACGAAAAAAATAGCTACCCCTTACGTCGGGCCAGTAGGCCTTGAACATCTCTGGAGTAGCCTCCATCACGAATTCGCTCTCGCGCTTTCGTATCTCGGGAGCGATGATCACCACCACATCCTTCCCGTTTCAACTGGCTTAAACGAGCCCCTGTATCTCTCTGAACAAGAATATTATACCGATGGCGGAGAGGAAGCAGGAGAAAAGCAGGAGGACGCGCCGGTTGCGCGCGCGCAAGGTGAAGAAGGAGCCAAGGTAAGAGCCGGGCATGACCCCCACCATCATGGCGATGGCTATAGTCCAATCCACGTGTCCGAGCTGAGCGTGGATGATACTTCCCGGCACGGCCAGGATCGCGATGACCACCAGGGAATTGCCCAGGCATTCCTTTAGCTCCAGGTGGAGGAGGAAGAGGAAGGCGGGTACCATTATCACGCCACCCCCCAAGCCCAGAAACCCGGAAAAGAAACCGGCGGTGAAACCGATAAGGGCGAGTTTCCATACCGGCCACCCCTGATCTCCGCTTGACCCCTCCAGGTGTTGGTGCAGGTCTTTGCCCATGGCCGTCGCGAAAGTACGCCACGCCAGGTAGAAGAGGATAAGGGAGGTGGCGATCATGATAAGGCGGGTGTCGATGAGGGCTGTAACGTAAGATCCCGCGGCGGTCCCGGCCAGACCGAAGAGAGAACAGTAAAGGACGATACGCGGGACGATCTTGCCCGCCCGCCAGTAGTTGAAACCTCCTACCAGAGCAGACGGAAATATGACCGGGAGGGGCGTACCCAGCGCGATATCCGAAGACTGGGAGAGCAGCATGCGTATGGCGGGGGTGGTGATGACGCCGCCACCGACCCCGAAGGCCCCGGAAGTGAAACCGGAAGCGAAACCCAGCAGTACTATGAACAGGTATCTCGCTGCTTCAACCAAGATCCATCCTCCCGGCGAAGTTCAGCGGACAATATCCACGATTTCGGCATCGGTGGCCCGTACGAGGTCGTAAGAGCGGATCTTAAGGATCATGTTCGGTTCTCCTCCCCCTGTGTAGACCACGTCTTCTCGCAAGGACTGGAGGTCGATGTATTTGGGCATGTCGGTACTCAAGGCGACAGGAGGGGTACAACCGATGAGATACCCGGTGAGCCTGCGTACCTCGTCGGCGTTGAGCAGGCGCAGTCGCGACACGCCCGCTTCGCCTTTCAACTTCGCGTAATTCACCATGCGGTCCCCGGGGATCATCACCATGAGGGGCCCCAGGGGGGTGATGAAGAACACGGATTTGATCACTTGATGGGGAAGAAGCCCCAGCACTACCGCGGCCCTCGCCGCGGTCCGTGCCGTCTCCGGCATACTCGAGAACTCGTGGGGGATGTTGGCGGTCTGCAGGTAGTTATGAACATCTACGCTGCTGAGCAAGACGAACTCCTTCCTCATCGGTTTATGGCATCACGTATGCTGCTTGCTTATCGCCCTTAACGGAGCTCGCGATCTTGCGCGTATTATAGCATAGTAAGCAAATGCGGCACGTAAGCTCATCCGATGGAACGATGGCCGTGGCCTTATTTAAGGCCGCCCCTTCTTCCTATCTCCTGGTAGAATTCCGTACCGTATCTCTCTTTTGTCGTCTGTCCGCCCTTGCGGCCCCCTTTTTGCCCTATTTTCTGGTAGAACTCCGTGCCGTACTTCTTGAGGGTGGTCTTGCCCCCCTTGCGACCCGCCTCGCTTCTGGTCAGTTTCCGGTTCGCCATGAGTGATCCCTCCTTGAAAATAATGCCCTGCAGGAGACCCGTCTCAGCGACGCAAGCTCCAATTATTCTTGTACCCAATATAGGTCATGTTCAACCAGGCAAGCTGATAAGGATCATATTGAGGTCTGGTGGCGGCTAAAGCAGGGTAACGGGGTCCACGTCCACGGCAAGGGAGATATCCTCGCGGGCGATATTCTCCCGGCGGCAGTAGGAGTTGCGGAATACCTCGTAGGCTTTTATGGATTCCTCCAGCCTGCCGGTCGCCTTTTCCAGATCGGTGGCCTTCACCAGCAGGTGGTAGCGGTGCCTGCCCTTGATGCGCGAGAGTGGAGCGGGGGCCGGGCCCAGCACCTCTCCGTCCTCGGGACGCAGCTCGGAACGCAGCAGGTCCCCGAGCGCGCGCGCCGGGGCCAGGGCATGTTCGGGTGTGGGCGCGGTGATCACCAGGTTGACCAGTCGGCAGAAAGGGGGATAAAGGGCTTCCCGCCGGTAGGCGGTCTCCTGGCGGTAGAAGGCGGTGGCATCGCCGCGTGCGGCTGCCTTTATCGCGTAGTGATCGGGATTGTAGGTCTGCACGATGACTCTTCCGGGGCGGGCCCCCCTTCCCGCCCTGCCGCTCACCTGGGTGAGCAACTGAAAGGTACGCTCGCCGGCCCGGAAATCGGGCAGACCCAGCGAGGTGTCCGCGTTTATCACCCCTACCAGGGTGACGTTGGAGATGTCCAGCCCCTTGGCGATCATCTGGGTTCCCAGCAGCACGTGGGCGCGGCCCGACTTGAACTCCTCCAGCATGTCCCAGTGGGCGTTCTTGCTCCTGGTGGTGTCCGCATCCATGCGGATGCAGCGCAGGGGCGGCAGCAGGCGCCGCAGCTCTTCCTCCACCCGTTCCGTGCCGATTCCCGCGAACCTGTGCACCTGGCTACCGCACTCTGGACACACGAAGGGAGGTTGCATGGACCAGTTGCAGTGGTGGCATAAAAGCTGATCTTCGCGGGCATGATAGCACAGGCTCACGGAGCAGTTCCTGCACTGCAGGATGTGCCCGCAGGAGTGGCACTGTATGAAGCGCGCGAAACCTCGCCGGTTGAGGAAAAGGATGGCCTGTTCTCCCGCCTGGTAAACCTTGCCTAGAGCGTTCACCAGCTGGGGGGACAGGATGGAGCGCGAACCGGGGTCCTCGGGCTCGCGCATGTCCAAGACCTCCACCACGGGAAGGGGGCGGTCGTCCACGCGCCGGGTCAATCCCAGGTAGGTATATTCTCCACGCGCTGCCGCGTAACGGCTCTCGAGTTGCGGCGTGGCACTCCCCAGCACCAGCGCAGCTCCGATCAGCCTGGCCCTCTCCGCGGCGACGTCCCGGGCGTGGTAGCGGGGGGTCGAGTTCTCCTTGTAGGTGGTTTCGTGCTCCTCGTCGATGACGATCAATCCCAGGTCGGCCAGGGGGGCGAAAAGGGCGGAACGGGCACCGATAACCACCTTGTACCTTCCCTCGCTTATGCCCCTCCACTGGTCGTAGCGTTCCCCCAGGCCGAGGCGGGAATGGAGCACGGCCACGTCTTCACCCAGGCGGCCCTTGAAGCGCTGTACCATCTGCGGGGTGAGAGCGATCTCCGGCACCAGGACCATGGCGGTACGCCCTTTTTGCAGCGCATGCGCTATGGCGTGCAGGTAGACCTCGGTCTTGCCGCTTCCGGTTATCCCGTGCAGCAGGAAGGTCTCACTGCGGCCGCTTTCCATGCCTGCCGTTATCTTTTCCAGTGCGGCGCGCTGTTCCAGGTTGAGCTCGTGGGGCTCCGTAGAGGAAAAAGAGCGCTCGGCGAAAGGGTCCCGCAACCTCTCCTCCTCGCGTACGCGCAGCAAACCCGCCTCCAGCGCGCCGCGCAGGGAAGAGGCGGATGACCTGCTGATGCGCTGGAGCTCGGGTACGGTCATGCTGCCTCCGCGGTCACGCAGTGTTTCGAGCAGGCGCATGCGGGCCGGCGAGCGCCTCTCCAGCTCGATATCCCCGATCGCATCCCTCCCCGCGTCCGTCAGTTCGGCTATCCTTACCTTGATGCGCGACGCCTTGGGCCTGGGCATGATATACCTGCGCTCCAACCATCCTGATCGCTCCAGGGACCTGAGCGTGGCGGAGGAGAGGCGGCCGCCGAAACGGGACTTGAGGGCGGAAAGGGACATCGGCGTCGTGGCGGATGCCAGCACCTCCAGTACTTCCCGCTGCCGGACGGCGCGGGCGGGTATGCCTGCAAGGGCTTCGGAGGCCTCGCCCCGCAAAGCGATGAACTCCACCACCTGGCGTGAGCGGCCCGGAGGGACCACCAGCCGGAGGGCCTGGGAGAGGGAGCTGAGGTAGCGGCGCGAAATCCATGCGCAGAGGCGCACCATGCGCTCGTCGAAAATCGGCGGTTCGTCAACGAGGGCCTCGATGGCGAGGATCCGCGGCAGGTCGGGAGGTTCGCAGAAACCCAGGACATAGCCGACCTGCATGGAGTTGGCGAACGGAACCAGCACCACGTTTCCTGTTCCCAGCCTGCCCGCCAGATGGCTGGGTACGGCATAAGTGAAAGGGCGGTCGAGCTGCCGGGCGGGCGCGTCGATAACGACGTTTACGTAGGCTTCAGCCCCTTCATCGTGTTCCCTTGAGCCGGACATAGGTCCATTATAAGCGCTGGGAGCGACTTCCCGGTGCTTCCCAGCACGTGCGGCTTTTCGTCGCGAGGGGCGCTAAAAGAACAGGGCGGAGATCGCCGCGCACAGGGAGAGGATGCCCGCGTAGGGCAGGGTCCGTACGGGGGCCTCCCTGCAGTCAACCTCCCCTTTCCCCCGGCACATCAGCCACTTGGAGGCCAGGAGCAATGCGCCCGCGAGGCCGCCCGCAACGACGCCGCGCAGGAATGAGACCCACAGGAGGCCGGGACCGACGGCTAGACCGATGACGGCGAGTGATTTCACGTCTCCACCTCCTACCATTCGCGCGAGGAAAGCTGGCAGAAGGAGCGAAAACCCCAGGGCCATTCCGGAAAGGCCGGTGCAAAAAGCGCTCCAGCCGCCCGCCGCCGCCAGCGCGATACCCCCCGCCGCCGCGCATAGTATCAGCAGATTGGGCACCCTGCGGTAGCGGAGGTCATAGTATGCCGCCGCCACCGCAAACACCCACAAGAAAACGAGCTTTGCCGTCCACACCGGACCCAGTCCCCCTTGGTACAGATAGCGGGTCTATCCCAGGGCTCCCATGAGCTGCTGGAATATCTTGTTAAAAAAGCTCTTGATAACATCCGTACCGCCCGCCCAGGCGATCAGCGCCCCGGCAACGGCCGCGGCACCTAGAATGACCAGGGCGTATTCCGCCGTGGTCTGCGCTGATTCGTCGCCGACGACATCCAGGGGATGGCGCATTCATATCACCTCCTCTCCTCGCCTCTAAAGCGTGTAACCGAGGATCATGCCGCCAACGGTCAGCAGCAGGAATGAGGGCAGGATCAGGAAGACCAGGGGCAGTAGGATCAAAACGGAAACGCGGGCCGCCCGCACCCTGTCTTTCTCACGCCGGGCGTTTCTCAGCTCTACCGCCAGTTCCTCCAGGGTATCCGCGATGGGAGACCCGAATTCCTCCGCCCTGATCAGGGTGCGGCTGAAACGGCGCATCTCCCGGCAGGGATGGCCGGCGACGCTGCGCAGGGCCCCGGAGGCGCTCTCGCCCAGCCGCATACGCTCGAGCACGCGTTCCATCTCTTCGCGAGAGCAGGGGTTGCTGCAGGCGGAGACGGCATGGCGAAAAGACATGATGACACTCTCTCCCGAGTAGCACAGTACGGCCATGAGATCGACGATCTCGGGAAGGTCGGAGGCGATCCTGCCAAAGCGGCGGGCGCGTTTCCTCTTGAGAGCCATCATGGGGGCCTGGTACCCGAGAGCGAAGAGAAAGGGGGCCAAGGGCAGCGCCGCCGTGCCCAGCGTGAGGGCGAAGGCGGACAGCGACAGCCCCGACCCCAGGCGCAGGCCCTGGAGGTAGTGCGGCGTCCAGTTGGAGCCGGATTCCTCGACCAGCTTGCGGATTTCGTCTCCGGGTTGGGGAGATATCTTCTCACCAAGCCGGGTGAGGCAAGCCGCGAGAGCGGGAAAAAAGCGCGGGCGTCTCCGCGGGAGAGCGGCCTTACCGTTATTCAAGCCTGCCGCGGACAGGGCCGAGGCGCGGCGCTCGACGCGCTTGGCGAGGAAGATCGCCATGGCTGACAGGGCGATGGCCGCCAAGGCGGCCGATGCGAGATCCATCTAAACCTCCTGGTCCACCATCCTGCGGATGAGAAGAAAAGCGGCGGCGTTCATGGCGAGCGCCACGGCGATGATGATGTTCCCCGTGGACGTGGCAAAGAGCGGGTTAAGCGAGCGTGGGTTCAACGCCGCCTGCAGGAGCAGGAAGACGGCGGGAAGCGAGGAGACGAGATAACCCGAGGCCCGGCTCTGGGAGGTGAGGATGCGGGCCTCGCGCCTCACATCCAGCCCGCCCGCCACGCGTTTGCGCAGCCTTTCCAGCACTCGCGGCAGGTCCCCGCCCCTGCCGTGAAGCAGCCCGAGCACGCTGAAGGTCAGGCGCAGCGACGCGGAGGATGAATTCCCTGCCGCAGCCGTAAGCGATTCTTCCAGGCCTGCTCCCATGCGCATGTCCTTCAGGATATCCCGGATATCATCTCCCAGCTCTTCCCCGATGTCCTCCACGCTGACCTCCAGGGACTGCCGCAGCGATAGCCCGGCGCGGAGTGACTGGGAAAGCGAATCGATGAATTCGAGAACCTGTTCCTCCTTCCTCGTTGCGGCCCTGTTGCGCCTGTAATTGTTCACCAGGCGCCGCGCGAGCATGGTCGCGGGCCAGGCGATGGAGGCAAGCAGGAGGCTGCGGGTGATCGCAAGGGTCGCAAGAGCGGCAACCAGGATTATGATATTTGAGCGATGGCTGGCCTCGGGGATAAGGGAGCGGGCACTCGGGGCGCCGAGGATGCCGGGTGCGGGCGCATCCGAAGAGCTGGAACCCGGATATAGCGCGGCCAGCGCCCTTTCCCGCCTCCTGAGACGCAGGAGGCGCATGAAAGCGGCCAGGCTGGACGCGAACAGCGCGAAGAAAACCAGTAAGAACATCATCGCCCGGGTGTCGAGCTGGATACCTCGACTTTCACCACCTTTCGAGACGAATCCACCTCCGCCTTGGAGGTGACGAGTTTAAGGGAGGCAAGCTCGTCCGCCATCGCAAGCGGGCCTGCGATGGCGGCGGGAACCAGTCGGGCCCCTCCCCCGCGGCCGCGCTCCATCACCGCTATATTGCTGACCCGCCTCTCGCCGTGGGCCATGCGCTTCATATGCACCATTACGTCCACGGCCTGTTCTATCTGCTCCTTGATCGCCCGGGAGGGCAGACCGACGCCCGCGGTCAGGGCCATGGTTTCCAGGCGTGAGACGGCGTCGTAAGGGGAGTTCGCGTGAACCGTGGTCAGGGAGCCGCGATGCCCGGTGTTCAGGGCCTGCAGGAGATCCAGCGCCTCAGGTCCTCTGACCTCGCCGATGATAATGCGGTCGGGGCGCATCCTCAGGGCATTGCGGAGCAAGTCCCTCAAGGTGACCTCACCCTTGCCCTCCAGGTTGGGCGCGCGCGTTTCCAGGGGAATGACGTGAGGTTGCTGTAGCCGCAGCTCGGCCGCGTCCTCCAGGGTTATGACGCGCTCGTCCTCGCCGATGCAGGAAGACAAGGCTCCCAGGAGCGTCGTCTTGCCCGTGCCCGCCCCGCCGGAGATTACGACGTTTCTTTTATCTACTACCGCTTCCGCCAGGAAGGCCGCCTGCCCGCCCGTTAGGGTTCCCGTGGAAACCAGCTCGTCGATGCCATAAGGGCAACGCCGGAACTTGCGTATGGTCAATACCGGCCCCAGGAGAGAGAGGGGAGGCAGTATGACGTTGACCCGCGACCCGTCGGGCAGCCTGGCGTCCACGTAGGGCGAGGCTTCGTCCACGTGCAGCCCCAAGGGACCGATGATACGGTCGATGATGCGGTAGATCTCCTCTTCGCCCGCGAGGGACACATCGCTGGGACTGATAATACCCGCCCTCTCGACATAAACCCCGCGGGAGCCGTTGACCATTATCTCCGTGATATCCTCGTCTCTCACCAGGGCTTCCAGTGGGCCGAGGCCGAGGATCTCGTCCAGGAGCTTCTCGAGCATGCTTTGCATCTCGAGCGGGTCGAGCACGAAGCCCTCCTCCCACGCCACCTCGCGCGCGGCGCGCAGGAGGCATCTTCTGTTTTCTCCCGCGTCGGAGTCATGCGAAGTCGAGAGATATACCCCGGGCAGCCTTTCCCTTACCTTCTGCTTCAGCCTGACGTAGATATCCTGCACCGCGCACCTCCAGATCAGGGCCTGTCGCCCAGACGGCCGCGCAGCCTCTTCAGGCGATGCAGGGGGGTGACACTGGTCGTGCGCCCGCCGCCGAACCCCAGGGACGCCGCCGCCTCTATCGCCGCTTTTCCCAGGGGGGAGTCGGCGTGGGGCAGTTCCCCCAGTTCCGCGAAGTCGAGGCCGGAGCGAGCATCTTCCGGTAGAGTGGCAAGGAGGTCTATCCCTGCCGCCGTGGCCAGTTCACCGGGGCTCAGGGCATAATGCGGGCCGCACCTGTTGACCAGAAGCCGCATGCGCTCGAGGCCAAGACCGCTCCCGTTCAGGCGAGACGCGACGCCGCGCGCGCAGGTAGCGGCGAAAGCGTCCGGAAGGGAGACGAGCAATACTTCGGGATCGTGATGCAGCAAGGGGGGGAAATCCGCGAGCGAGGATACGGGGAAGTCCTGTATGACCAGATCGAAGAGAAAGAGAAGATTGCGCAGCAGGGGTTCGGATACGGCCCCCTCCATTGCGGTCCTTTGGTCACCGCCATAAGGAAGGAGGTGAAACCCGGCCGCGTGCCGGTAAACCGATACCCTTATCAGGTCCCAGGATATCTCCTCCGCCAGTGGCAGCAGGTCCAACAGGGTCTTACCTTCCTCGCGGGGCTTGAGGTAAAGGATGTGCGACAGCTCGCGCTTCATCTCCATCAGCAGCACGCGGCGCCCTGAAGATGACATGGCTGATGCCAGCGCGCAGGAAAGAAGCGTGGTGCCAACCCCTCCCTTGCAACCCATGACGGTCAGAAGGCAGGCCCTGCCGCGAAGCCCCCTTTCCGTCTGCGGCGGGAAGGCCGCGGAGCTCTCGCCCCCGCGATGCATATCCACCTTGCGCTTTATCTCGCGGAAGAGATCCGAAGCGCCGGAGCCGTCCGCGGCGATAAGCCCTCCGTATCTCAAAGGAAGATGCAATATCCCCGCGACCCTGTCCTTGCCCCACTCCGTTTGGGCGTGCGCCAGAAGGAAAGAGACCGGGCCGCTCAAACTGGAGGCCTCGTCCGTTCCCGTATCCGAAAACTCCAGCTCCTCCAGAAGCGAAGGAGAGATGAGGAGCGCGGCGGGGTGGAAACGATCCAACAGGCGAAGCAGGTCGGGGACCGAACGGGCTACCCCGCAGAGGTCCAGAAGCGGATGGCTCTCGAGCGTGGCGATGATACCCGGAGCCATCTCACCACTGAGGAGGGCCAACGCGACCGATATCGAGTCCATAATCACCACCTTTAATAACATAATTAAATTAGCAAAGATATATAAGTATGTCAATATGCTGATTTCCACGTCTGTTGCTGGAATCAAAGCGCCTAAGGGCGAGAGCGTATGGATATCCGTCAGCTCCATGCGCCCCCCTTGCGAGGCGGTCGGAACCCGAGGCGACATGCAAGCGTCTGGTTTGAAAAAGAACGCTTTACTATGATAAAAAGAGGCATAAAGCCGCACCTGGTGAATGCCGGAAGGATTGGATCGATCGAGATGCGAATGCAGCCGATAAAGCGCAAGCTCGCCTTCATCATCACCGCTATATCCCTGGCCATTTTCCTTGTTGCCGTCCCGGGATGCGGGGGGAATTCGGATGAAGGGGGAGACGCGAGCGAGATGAGCATCGAGGAGCTCTGGGCCAGGGCGGAGGAGGCAGATACGGCCATTGAGTCCTGGCACATGGAGATAGCGAGTTACTACGAGAACACGCAGTATGGTAGCGGCCAGATCCAGAGCATCATCATCGACGTCAACGGCGAGGACCTGCACGAGCAGGACCTGCTCCTGGGGCAGGTATATTTCGAATACATTCGTGTCGACGGCAGGCAGTATAACCGGGATATGGCCACCGGAGCGTGGAGTGAGCCCCTTGAGCAGCAGGCCTCGCCGGAGGCGACCGATTACACTTCCCAATTCCTGGAGCTTCCGTCCCTTGCGGATACCCAGGAACACCTGGGAAGCGAGACCATCGAGGAGGTGCAGGCCGAGCGCTTCCGCTTTACCTTGAGCCCCGAAGACGTGAAGGAGATGTTCTCTACCCAGCCGTCCTTCGATTTCAGCCAGAACACCGGCGGTGAGGTGGACGTCTGGATAGACAGCGACGAGTACCACATGGTTCGCTACGAGCTGGTGATCCGCGACGTGATCATCCCGGAGAAAATCGGCAACGGCAATATAAGGTTCGTCGTGAGCATCCGCGATATAAATCACCCCATAGAGATCACGGCGCCTATTTGAAACGCCACATGAACAGGCAAGCTCCCCGCACCCTGCACCCAGCGTTTCCGGCATGCGATGGCGGCGGTTTTTTTGAGCCCGAACACCAGCCGTGGGCACGTGAAGCGAGACGCGCGTCACCGATGGGAGATAAAGATACCGGCGCGCCGGAGGGCCGGGACCGAGCGCAGCAAAAGCGGGCATCGATGGGGGTGGTATAACGGAAGGGAAGGCCGGTCCAGGATAACAAGATTGTTTCGGCGGTATGCCGGACCGGCGTGCTTATATCCGACAATCGTTTCACCCTGTGTTTTTATCGCATGGATTACCTCTTCTCCAGTGGTTTCGAGTTCTCCTGGAACAAGGGCGATGTTAAAGGCGTCGCTATGAGTATGATGAAAGCGCTGTATGCTACGCGGGTACATGGGAAGCTTTTTCTGACGGTGGCCATGACGGTTGCAGCATGCCTCTTGCCGTGTTTCTCGGGCTGCGGAGCGATGGGGTATCCCGCGAAGAACTGGAGGAGATTGACGTCGCCTTAAAGCAGAGCTCATCCATGCTGCCTGAGGCCACGGCTTTTATGGGGGCCCTTGAGGGCTTCGATTTAAACGACACGGCCTTCGTGGCCAATACCCTTGACTCGATACGATAGAGTCGCGAGGCTTCGCTGAGATTGTACGCGCTCGTTGAGGATTTGCAGGCCATGCAATACGGGGGAGGGCCGTCGGAGCTGGGAGAGGCGGATGTGCCACCGATCCTGGAGGAGTATAAATCTTGGCACGTGGAACTGCTGACCGGCATGAAAAGAATCACGGAACAGAATATCTCCACGCTCAGCAATGGTGCGGTGATTGTCGACATGGAGAACAACCCCGACTTCTTACGCTTACATGATTTGATGTCGGGTTACGTGCCTTTAGTGCAGGATCTCCAAGGCAAATTGAAGATATCGACCATCGACCCGTTGCTGGAAAAGGTCGAACTGGAGATAAACCGCCTCTACCTGGAATTGAGCAGTCAGCAGGAGTAAAGGTCCGTGGAGCCTTGTCTCGGCACGCGATGCCTCGATTTGGGTTAATATATAGGTCGAACAAGCCGAGAGAGAAGATTATATGCATCGGTTGACGACTTGGAGGTATGGGTTTGAACTGCCCCTGGCATCCCAATAAACGGGTGGTGGCTTACTGCAAGGAATGCGGCGCGGGCTTCTGCATCGAGTGCGTGCGCGAAACCGACCAGACCACCCTCTGCCCTGACTGCTACCGCCGTAAACTGGGCGAGATAGCCCGTGAATTCGCGGAACCGGAAGAGGTGGGGGAAGGGCGGAGCGCGGAGCCGGCTTCCGCTCCAACTGTGGAAAAGGCTCCGGAGCCACTTCCGGAGGTATCGCCTTTCGACAATGATGAGCTGCCTGGACCGGCCGCCACCCCGGAAACCCCTCCGGCTGAGAAGGTTCTCGTAAGAGATGGGGCAGGGGCAAGCGGGATGAGGCGGCGGCCGAACCCTTGAAACCCCACACTGAGGATTTCCTCTCCCAGGGGCCCGACGACGACTTCAGCCAGCTCACCGGGGAAACCACGAGGATGGGCAGGATATCCCGCCATGCGAAAACCGAGGCCCACCCTTCGGATAATGCCATGGAGGCCTCCTCGCTGGAGGCTGGTGTGGAAACCCCCCAGGCCGGAGGAGAGACTCCTGCAGCGGCGCGGCAGACCGTGGCCATGACGCCCGCCCCTTCAGATGACCACCTCCTGCAGGACGTGATGTCAACCCTTCTCAGGAGGAGGGGGCGGTCGAGCCCGCAGGACTGCCGCTTGGCATGGAGGCTGCGGCACCGCGCTCTTTTCCGCTTTCGCATCGCTTCCCGCCTCCGGCATGCCTCCCATCCCAGAGATATTCTTCCAGGCCTGGCGCGCTCTCAAGGGCCGGGTGCCGGAGGAAAAGGAAGCTAGCCATGGCCTGGAGGGTTAACGAGTTAGAGCCGGAAAGCGGCAAGGCCGTTGTCGAGCTGGAAGGGGTGGTGGATTCCACCAACCTGGAGGAGTTCTTCGCCTTCATCAACTCGGTTTTCAAACAGGGCATCAAGCGCATTGTCCTGGACATGGAATATACCGGCTACCTCTCGAGCGGCGGGCTTTCGGTGATCATAGATGCCTACAGGCGTGCTGAAAAAGAAGGTGGAAAACTGGTTATCGCACGCGCTTCGGACCTGGTAAGCGACCTCTTCGAGGTGGTGCAGTTCGAGAAGATCATAGAGTTCTACGCAGACCTGGACGAGGCCGTCGCCGCCATCTAGACGGCCACTACGCGCATTACCTCTTCGATGGACGTCAATCCCATCTTTACCTTTACGAAGCCGTCATCCTTCATGGTCAGCAGCCCTTCCTCTATGGCCTGGTTCATGATGATGGTGGCGGATGCTTCCTGTACCGTGAGCCGCTGTATCCCCTCGCTCATGGGCATGACCTCGTAGAGGCCGATGCGTCCCTTGTAACCGGTGCCGTTGCATTTGGCGCAACCGTTTTCGTTGGCCTTGTAAAGGATGAGGTCGCCGTCCGAATCGTCCAGGGGAAAGTGCAGGGTCCTGAGCACGTCCGGGTCGGGCTCGTAAGGCACCTTGCAGTTCGAGCACAGCTTCCTCACCAGCCTCTGCGCCAGCACGCAGTTGATGGCCGACGAGACCAGGAACGACTCCACGCCCATCTCGATGAGTCGGGGCAATGCGCTGGGCGCGTCGTTGGTGTGCAGGGTCGAGAGGACCAGGTGTCCGGTCAGCGCGGCCTCGATTGCGGTCTTGGCCGTCTCGCGGTCGCGGATCTCGCCGACCATCAGGATATCCGGCGAAGTTCGCAGTATATTGCGCAGGGCGTTGGCGAAGCCCAACCCCGCCTTGGGATTAACCTGCACCTGGTTGATGCCGCCGAGGCGGTACTCTACCGGGTCCTCAACGGTGGTGATGTTCTTTTCCTCCGTGTTCAGCACGTTGAGGGTGGCGTAGAGGGAGGTCGATTTCCCGCTACCGGTGGGACCCGTCACCAGCAGGGCGCCGTGGGGAAGTATGAAGGCCTGGCGGTACTTTTCCAGCGCTTCCGGCAGGAAGCCCAGGTCCTCCAGCCTGAGCAGGATGCTCGATTTGTCCAGGATACGCAAGACCACTTTTTCCCCGTATACGGTGGGCAGGATGGCGACACGGAAGTCGATGGATTTGCCGGCTGAGACCATGCCGAAGTGGCCGTCCTGGGGCACGCGCCGCTCCGCGATATTGAGGTCGGAGATGATCTTGATGCGCGAGACTATGCCCTGGTGGATGTTCTTCGGCACGCGTTTTATCTCCTGGCACACGCCGTCTATGCGGTAGCGGATAAGCACCTCGTTTTCCCGCGGATCCACGTGGATGTCGCTCGCCCCCCGGTTGATGGCCTCGGCTATCATGGTGGTGGTGAAGCGCACCAGGGGGGTGTCCTCGACCACGCCGGATATCGTCTCAGTATCGTCGAAGTCCTTCCCCTCCAGGGCCTCCTCGACCACGTCGGTGTCCAGATGGTAGTAGCGCTGGATGGCACTGATTATGTCCTCCTTGGCGCTCACCACCGGTTTGACCTCGTAACCGGTACTGAGGCGTATATCGTCCAGGGCATAGATGTTGGTGGGGTCGGCCATGGCCACGACCAGTTTGCCGTCCTCGAAATCGATGGGGATGCAGGTATAGCGTTGGGCAGTTGATTCCTCGATGGAGGTCGTGGCCTGGATATTGATCTTGTACTCGAGCAGGTCGACGTAGCCCAGCCCCAGTTCGTGGGCGATCACCTCGGCCAGCTGGTTCTCCTTGACCACGCCCATCTCGAGCAGAACCCGGCCCAGCGACGAGCCCGATTCCTTCTGGCGTTCCAGGGCGGACGCCAGCTGCTTCTCGTTTATCACGTTGTTCTTGATCAAGAGCTGCGACAGCCTGTCCGTAGCGGAAGGCATTCCACCGCCTCCTTGCCGTCCCCCATATGGGAAGGACAGCACATCCATATATTCAATATAATCATAAGATTAATCGGCGCGCGCGGGTACTTTCTATAGGCTTGCCGAGCTGCTATTTTCCCCGCTCCACCTGCAGTGATTGCAGGAAGTCGTGGTAGGCGCACTCCGGGTTGGTGTAGGAGAAACAGTCGGTGCTCAGGTAACGGTCGCCCCGGTCGGGAAGGATGACCACGATCCTGCCCGAATCCATCTCGTCCGCCACCTGCAGGGCGGCATGCACTGCGGCGCCTGAGGATATGCCCACGAATAACCCTTCGATACTGGCGAGTGCGCGCACGGTGTTGAAGGCGCAACCGTCCTCGACGTTTATCTTTTCGTCCATCATGGAGAGATCGAGTATAGGTGGCAGGAATTCCTGCAGGTTGCGCAGGCCCGGGATGACGGAATCCGGATATGGCTCAACCCCCACGATGTGCAGGTCGGGATATGCCTGCCGCAGCCTCCTGCCGGTACCCATGATGGTGCCCCCGGTGCCCAGTCCCGCCACGAGGGCGCCGATGCCCTCTACCTGCCGGAGGATCTCGGCCCCCGTGCCTTCGTAATGGGCCCGCACGTTGTCGGGGTTTGCGTACTGGTTGGTGTGGAAGTAACGGGGGTCCTTCTCCATTTCCCCGGCCAGGGCGATGGCTCCGTTCATGCCCTCCTCGGAGGGGGTGAGGACGACTTCCGCCCCGAAAGCCTGCATGACGCGCCGCCTCTCGACGCTCATGGATTCGGGCATGATGATCTTGATGCGGTAGTTCTTGATGGCGGCTACCATGGCCAGGCCGATGCCGGTATTGCCGCTGGAGGCCTCGATAATAGTCTTATCACGGGTAAGCTCGCCACGTTTTTCCGCGCCCTCGATCATGGACCTTGCTATGCGGTCCTTCACGGAAGAGCAGGGATTGTACCCCTCCATCTTGGCGTAGACCTCAACCCGGGGATTGCGAGGTTTGACCCTGTTCAGCCTCACCATCGGCGTGTGGCCTATGAGGTCAAGCGCTCCACCCGTGCATGTCATCGTGCGAACCTCTTGTCTTCCTTCGTGAGCCGTCCGGGATTTTGAGTCGAGTAAGATAGATTTTCAGCAATTATATCTCATGAGCGATACTACCGGCAGCGAGAGCCGGAATGGTGGCAAACCTGGTATCCTGTTTTAGTCAGCTATCCCGGGGCGTTTGTGGGTAAAGGAGGGCACGTATGTGCGGCGAAGGTTTAGGGCGCATCGCCGTGATAAGCGATTGCCATTTCGGGGACCCCGGCGCGCTGCTTACCAGCGAGGAGATGGCGGGAGAACTGTTCGCGGAGTTAGGGCGGGCGGGGGATATAGAGATGCTCGTCCTGCTGGGTGACATATGGGACCTGTGGTGTGCGGGTTTCGGCGCTGCCGTCTCCGCGGGTACCCCTTTTTTCAGGGCGCTTGCCGCATGGGATATGCCCCGCGAGAACGTTCTTGTAATCGGGAACCACGACTACCACCTCTGGACGGCTTGCGAGGAAAGGCGGGCGCGGCAGAAGCTGGGATGGGAAGAGATGGAAGAAATAACCATCAGCCTCGATCCCGGGTATGCGGGAAGCGAGGGGGTATGCCTGGTCAGGGAGCTCCCCTTGTGGATGCACTACCCCTTCCTCCACGTCGAGGTGCGGGGCAGGTCGGTGCTCTTGATGCACGGACATCACCTCGATTTCTTCAGCCGTTCTTTCTGGTGGGCGAAGACGGCATGGCTGGCTCGCGGGGTCCTTGGGAGGTCGCGCGGCCTGGGCCTGTCGGATATCGACCGCCTGAACAGGCCCTTCTTTGAGCTGCTGGCGCAGACCGCGCGCGTCCCGGAGTTGCGCGACTGGGAGTATCGCTTCTATGCCGTGCTGCGCTTCTTCGCGCGCCTGCTGCGCTTCCAGTCGAAATCCGGAGCAAGCCCGCGGCGCCTTACCAGCGTGGAGCAGAACACGGCCGAGGCCGGGGAACTGCTGCGCGATTACCTGCCCGGATACATCCCCGATCTCTTCGTCTTCGGGCATACCCACCGCGCCGGGTTCTCCCGCATCAGGGTGGGCGGGCGGTCGCTGCTCATGGCCAACAGCGGATGCTGGGTTAACGGAGGCGGTGATGAAACGCCGATGACCTACCTGGTCATCGGCGACGCCATACACCTGCGCCGCCTCGGCGGCGAGGAGATAACCGTTTATTTCTGATCTATCCATGCCTGGACATAGCTATACGCCGAAGCGGTGGGAGGCCTCCTTCATGATGCGAAGGTTCTGGAAGGGGATATCCAGGCCCAGCCCGCATGGTGGAGCCATGATAGCCGCCCCGTTCTGCACCGCCATGAGGGTCTCCTCCAGGACCATCTCCGGGGGGAAATAATGCACGAGTGAGGCCGGCACGGTCCCGATGATGGGCTTGCGCAGTATGGCATGGGCCTCGCCCGGGTGCACCTCCGCCTCGAAGGAATAGGCGTCGGCGTCTGTTTCCCGGCACATCTTCACCTGTTCCATGCGGCCGCCGCAGACATGCAGGAAGACCTTGGCGCCCCCCAGGTGGGCATAGCGGCTCAACTCGTTGAAATAAGGTATCACGTTGTGGAAGAGGTCGAAACCCATATGGGAACCGGATCTCGCGGCCGGCTCGTGGATCATGATGATGCTGGCGCCCTTCTCCACCATGGCCTCCGCATAAGCGCATAGAAAGGAGACTATCCCCTCCAGGAGCCGGTTGAGCAATCCCGGGTTATTCTTAACCAGCTCGATCATGGCTGAGGGCCGAATGAGGGAAGCGGACAGGGTTGCCGGACCCGCCATGTTTCCGATGATGGGGACGCCGGGTCGCATGTCGCGCAGTAGCTCTATCGAGCGCAGCACCTGGGGCACCCGGCCATGTTGCAGCAACGCGGGCAAGGCGTTGGCGATGAGTTCCTCCATGCTTATATCCGGGAAAGCGATGATGCGCGGGAGCATGGTGCTGTCCCCGATATCGACCCTGGCACCCAGAGCCTCGGCCTCCACGGTCAGGCAGAAGGGCACGCCTATATTGTCGAAGCCGACCGTGTCGTAGGTGGCCGCCGCCAGCTCGGCCATCATGACCCCGCTGTAGTGGGCTGCGGGCAGGGGGATGCCGAAGCGGTCGAGGACGGTGCGCGTGATCACGTTGATAAGCCCCCCCGGACCCAGCACGGGGAAACGGGGGGTGCTTTTCCCGGCCAGGGCGGCCATCAGGATCTCGCGCCGGTTCAAGATATTCACTCCCGTCTTCTGCTTCGAGCTTGCGGGCTCGACGCGTTTGGATTATACATCTCTTATCGGCTCGAGGCCACGCAAGTTGACATCGCGGCGCGGTCGGGCCGCCCGGCGGCCCCCGGGAAAGGGATACCGGCACCCTTGCGGGGCGTGGTATGATCGCGGCCCGGCCGTCAAAAAGCGGCCTGCGGGACTGCCATGAACCGGCCGAGCCGAAGCGGTAGAACCGGCAGAGCCTCGAGGCCCCGGTTTCGGAGGCATGCATAGAGGAGGAAAGATGAGCTATTCCGAGATGGGTGAGGTATGGGAGGAGTACGTCCGCGCCCATTGCGCTTCCGCCGTGGATGCCCTGGCTGCATGCGAGTTCGACGCACGCTTCTTCCCCTCACGTGAAGAGGCGGTCGCAGCGGCAATGGAGGTCATCCCTCCCGACGCCGCGGTGGGTTGCGGGGGCTCCTGGACCATGCGGCAGATAGGGCTGCTGGACGCATTGCGGAAGCGGGGAAACCGGGTAATGGTCCACGAGGCGGGGATGGACTTCGAGGAGACCACGCGCGTGCGCAGGGAGGCCCTGCTCTGTCCTTACTACCTCTCCAGCGCCAACGCCATAACCATGCGCGGCGAGGTGGTCAACACCGACGGCATCGGCAACCGGGTGGCGGGCATTTCCTTCGGCCCGTCCACGGTCATCATAGTGGCGGGTTACAACAAGCTGGTGCCGGACCTGGACGCGGCCTTCGAGCGCATCCGGGAGGTGGCAGCTCCAGCCAACGCTATCCGCTACAAGTTGGACACTCCCTGCGTCAGGAAGGGGAGGTGCATGGACTGCTCCATGCCCTCGAGCATATGCCGCGTGACCACCATCGTCAGCCGCCGCCCCATGCTAACCGACTTCAAGGTCTTCCTGGTGGGAGAGAGCCTCGGTTTCTGAAGACGCCGGGCGAAAGACAGGCCTAAACGTCTCGAAAAATCAAGGCGCTGACCCGCTGGTAATGCAGGCAAGCGCCAATGCTTGACATCCGGAGATATCAAGGCGCTGACCCCCGGAGGGTCAAAGGCCGTTGACCTTCAAGACCAGCTCGTAAACCTCAGGGTAGTAGCCGGCCTGGGTGGTGATCGTCTCTCCCAGTTCCTGGTACTGGTCGCTCTCACTCGTGAAGGCCGGCCATTGCGGTACGCCTTGACCGTTGGGGTCGCCCGTGGCCGCGAAGTTCGTCCAGTAGGTCATCATGGCCTGGGAGAGGGAGATATCCGCCTCGCTCGGTGCCACCTGCGCTATCCTGTCCGCGCTCCCGAAGACGTAGGCTATCTCGATGCCGTGGAAAGCCCCCAGCTGCTGCAGTATCGGGGCGCTGGAGGTCTTGGTGAACTTGTAGAGATAGACGGGCATGCCCGAGTCGGCCACGCAGGTGGCGGCGAACTTGCTCCCCGCCGCGAAACCCATCTCGGTGAGCAGCCGGCTGAAGGCCGGCCTGACCTGTTCGGGACCCTGGGCTGGGAAGAGCGCCATCACCTCTCCCGCGTATTCGCCGTAGATATATCTGACCATGATCTCGTACTGCTGCTGCGTGAGATCCGACGGAGCGAAATATGCGCCCTCGTCGGCGTTGGTGCCGATGAGCAGGGGCACGTCCTGCTGCCCTCCCGCAGCGAATACGGAGGAAGGGTCATCCGGCAGCACCCATCCGTCCACCACCGGCCCCATGTCCATCATGCCCAGTGCGCTGGTCTGCTTCGAGGCGGCATTGAGCAGTTCCTGCGGCGTCGCCTCGCGCAGGGCGGCGAGTTCGTCATCGCCGTCCGCGACACCGAGGTCCTCCGCTATCTGCTCGCCGGTCTTCTCGGCTGCGGCGAGGGTGCCGCTTTCGTCACCCGATGGCATGCCGAAATCCATAAAGCCGCCGCTCTGGACGATGGCGCGGTGGAAGAGACCGCCGGCGAGCGGGCTGGCCATGAGGTTGCACACGCTGGCCCCACCCGCCGACTCGCCGAAGATGGTGACGTTGTCCGGATCTCCGCCGAAAACGCCTATGTTCTCCTGCACCCACTCCAGGGCGGCGACCTGGTCCAGCATGCCGTAGTTGCCGGAGACGCCGTTGGGGGATTCCTCCGAGAGCAGGGGGTGGGCCAGGAACCCGAACGGCCCGAGGCGGTAATTGAAACTCACCACGACCACGCCTTTCTCGGCGAGGTGCAGGCCGTCGTATAAAGGTATGTTCGACGCGCCTGTGGTGAAGCCGCCGCCGTATATCCATACCATCACCGGCATGCTCTCGTCGGGGCTTTCGGCGGGCGTCCACACGTTGGCATACAGGCAGTCCTCGCTGGTCGTGCCCACGTCCATGATGCCGCTGATGACGGGGTAGGGCCACTCCGGCTGCGGGCAGGGCGGCCCGAATTCGCCGCAGACCAGCACGTCCTCCCATGGCTCCACCGGCTGCGGCTCCTTCCAGCGCAGCTCCCCGAGAGGCGGTTCGGCGTAGGGGATGCCGAGGTAGGTCCATACGGAACCGTCGAGCTCACCGCTTATGGGCCCGCTCGCGAGCTGTGGCACCTCCATGGTGCTGGCGGGCCTGGTCTTTTCCTCCTCGCCACAGCCGGCCATCATTAACGCTGCGGAGGTCACCAGGCACATGACGACGAAGAAGACGAGGATTTTTCTGACCATCTCATCACCCCCCGATCCGATGAAATACCTATGGGGACATTCTATAGGCCGTTGACCTTTTTTACCAGGTCATAGGCCTCCTGGAAGAGGTTGTTGCCCGCGGTGATGACCCCGCCCAGCTCGAGGTACTCCGCCGTATCCGCCGTATAGGCAGGCCACGGCGCCGGCGACCCCGCGCCGTTGGGGTCCCCGGACCTGGCGAAGGCGGTCCAGTAATCCATCATCGCCCCGGAGAGTGCATAGTCGTCCTCGCCCAGGCCCTCCATGCCCACCTTGTCCAGGTTGCCGAAGACGTACATTATCTCCATGCCGTGAAACGTGCCCAGCTGGGTGATGCGCGGGTCCCGCGGGGCCTGCGAGAAGAAATAGAGATACGCGGCCTCACCCGCCTCCGCCATGCTCTCCGCCGTGAAGCGCGCGGAGGCGCCGAATCCCATCTGGGTCACGAGTCTCTCCATGGACGCCTTGACCTCCGTTTCCGTCTGGGCCGGGAAGAGGGCCTCCACCTCGGTGGCGTATTCGCCGTAGAGATAGTTGCCCAGTAGCTGGTACTGGTTGAGGGTTATATCGGGCAGGAAGATGGAACCCTCGTTGGCGTTGATCCCGGTGAGCAGGGGCACGGCATGCTGCCTGCCCGCGGCGAAGGCCGCGGAGGGGTTCTCAGGCAGCAGGTAGCCATCTACATTCGGGCTCAGGTTGATGGGGCTGAAGAACTCGTTTTCCCCGGAAGAGGCTGCGATGAGCTCCTGCGGCGTTACCTCGCGCAGGGCGGCCATCTCGTCCTCGGCATCGTCGCAACCCAGTTCCTTGGATATCTCCTCGCCCGTCTTCTCCGCTTCCTCCAGGGTCGGGAATTCGTTGATGGGGAGCCCCAGGTCCAGCATGGGGCCGCTCTGCACGATGGCGCGGTCGAACAACCCCTCAGCCAGCGGGCTGGCCATGAGGTCGAGTATGCTCATGCCCCCCGCCGACTCGCCGAAGACGGTGACGTTTTCCGCGTCGCCTCCGAAGACGTCGATGTTATCCCGCACCCACTCCAGGGCCGCCACCTGGTCCAGGAGGCCGTAGTTTCCGGATACCCCGTTGGGCGACTCCTCGGAGAGCAGGGGATGGGCCATGAGCCCCAACGCACCCAGGCGGTAATTGATGGTCACCAAGACCACGCCCTTCTCCGCCAGGTTGTGACCGTCGTAGATGGGCAGGGAGCCGGCACCGCTGCGGAAGGCGCCGCCGTGTATCCACACCATAACTGGCATCCTCTCGTCCGGGGCCTCGGCGGGCGTCCACACGTTGAGATACAGGCAGTCCTCGTCCATGACGCCGACGTCCATCATGCCCGTCCAGTCGTCTTCGACGGACTGCGGGCAAGCCGGGCCGTATGATTCGCAGGCGAGGATCTCGTCCCACGCCTCCACCGCCTGCGGTTCCCTCCAGCGCAGCTCGCCCACGGGCGGGGCGGCAAAGGGTATGCCTTTGTACGTCCAGATGCCGTCCTCCTGCAAGCCGCTGATGGGCCCGCTCGCGAGCTGCGGCACCTCCATGGTCGTCTCGGTCACGGTGGCGGTGCCGCCGCAACCTGCGCCGAGCAGGGCCATCACGGCCAGCACGCACAGGGTCGTGATCAAAGCTGTCGCTCTTCTGGACATAACCGGGACCTCCTGTTTACCGCAGCCATTGAGATATGTACTGTCTCTAATGATAATCCAACGAAGGCCTTATGTAATGGGAGTGTTGTCAGGTCTTGACCTTTCGCGCGAACCGCGGGAATCTTTTCCGCAGACGGGTTGCGTGGAGCAGCGATCGCCTGTCTATCGGGGCGTCGGGTGGGAGGTAACGGCTGTTGTTGTCACGTCTTGGCCTTTCGCGCCTTCGGCGCAAAAAGCAAGACACTGACCCCACCCTACAGGGAAAAGAACGTGCCGGTGTGCGCAGACGGATGGGATATGGGGTGGAGGGAAGTGGGCAGACGGATGGGTTATGGGACGGAGGGGTAAAAGAGCGGGGGGATATGCTATAATCCGCTACGACGGTATGACAGGCGACTGTTTAAGTCGGCACCCAGCCGGATTGACGGCTGGGTTTTTCATTTTTCGTTGAAAGGTGATGCTATGGCCGGTGGCAAGATACTGATGATCGACAACTACGATTCGTTCACCTACAACCTGGTGCAGTTCCTGGGGCGGTTGGGGGCGGACCTGGTGGTCTTCCGCAACGATCACACCTGCCTGGAGGAGGTGGAAAACCTGGTCCCGGAGGGTATCGTCGTCTCGCCCGGTCCCAAGGCCCCTCGTGACGCGGGGCTTTCCGAGGATATCATCAGGGAGTTCGGCCCCCGCGTCCCGGTGCTGGGAGTGTGCCTGGGGCACCAATGTATCGGAGAGGTCTACGGCGGCAGGGTCGATCGCGCCCCTTACGTCATGCACGGCAAGACCTCGCAAATCGATCACGATGGCCGCGGCGTCTTCAAGGGGCTTCCCAGCCCCATGGAGGCGGCACGCTACCATTCCCTGGCCATCCTGGAAGAGGGCTTTCCCGGCTGTCTGGAGGTGAGCGCGCGCACCGAGGACGGTTTGATCATGGGCGTGCGTCATCGCGAGTACCCGGTGGAGGGCATACAGTTCCACCCCGAGTCTTTCATGACGCCGGAGGGCCTGAAACTGCTGGCCAACTTCCTGGAGGTGTGCTCATCATGACACTGCTGAGCCAAAAAAAAGGGACGTCTCTGCGCCTCGAGGTCCAGGAGCTTACGGACGTTCCATCCATGGAGGAAATCTTCCATCGCCTCGCCCACCTTCCATACTCGTGCTTCCTGGACTCCAGCCTGCCCATGCAGCGGCTGGGGAGGTATTCTTTCATCGGTTTCGATCCTCACCTGGTGCTTGCCACGCGGGGGCTCGACTGCAGGTGGCGGCGGAGCGAGGGCGGAATCGTCGAGACCCGGGAGAACCCCTTCAACGCCCTGCGTTCTGCCCTCAACGAGTACCGCCTGGAAGACAGCCTGGGAGGCCTGCCGCCTTTCCTGGGAGGAGGCATGGGTTACCTTGCGTACGAGTTGGGACGCTACGTCGAAAAGCTGCCGGAGACCGCTGTGGACGACCTCGGGCTGCCCGAACTCTGTTTCGCCTTCTACGATCGCGTGCTGGCCCACGACCACGGCAGCGGGAAGACATACCTTGCGGCGGCACATCCCGATGACCCTGGTAAGGTGCTTGACGAGGCGCGGCGCCGCCTGAAAACGGTGTCCCCTGAATATCCCGGGCCTGAACACGCAGGCCAGGTGCGCTTCGATTCCAACTTCACCCGCGACGAATATATCGAGGCGGTGCACAAGGTAAAGGAGTATATCCTCGCTGGGGATATCTACCAGGCCAACCTCTCCCAGCGCTTCCAGGCGCCCCTTCAGGAGCACCCCTGGACGTTTTACCGCCGCCTGCGGCGCCTCAACGCGGCGCCCTTCGCCGCCTACTTCAACGCCGTAGAGGGGCAGATATGTTCCTCTTCCCCGGAGCGTTTCGTCAGAGGGGAAGGGCGGCGGGTGGAGACGAGGCCCATCAAGGGAACGCGGGGGCGCTCCGACGATCCGGAGGAGGACCGGCGCTTGGCCGAGGAGCTGCTGGCCAGCGCCAAAGACCGCGCCGAGCTCTCCATGATCGTGGACCTGGAGCGCAACGACCTGGGGAGGGTCTGCGAGTACGGCAGCGTAGAGGTGGAGGAACACGCGGTGATAGAGCATTACGCTACCGTGCATCACCTGGTATCGACGGTGGTCGGCGACCTCTATCCCGGCCGCGACGTGGTGGACCTGCTCAAAGGAAGCTTCCCCGGCGGATCCATCACCGGCGCACCCAAGATCCGTTCCATGGAGGTCATCGACGAGCTGGAACCCACCGCGCGCAGCGTATACACCGGTAACATAGGTTACCTGGGATATAATGGCAACTATGACCTGAACATCGCCATACGCACCATTATCGTAAAGGGAGACACCGCTTATTTCCAGGTCGGCGGGGGCATCGTGGCCGACTCGGTACCCGAGGACGAGTACCAGGAGACCCTGGACAAAGGGAAGGCCATCTTCGCCGCTCTCTCCGGCTGAGGCCGGGGGTGCCCTTTTTCAACGCGATCGACGTGGGCTCGAGCTGTTTCCCGCCTTTAACCTGCTTTGGTGTGGAAAATGGAGGACCCCCAGAGGAGGTTATGGGCCCAGTTCTCTTCGCACCAGCTCGTGGAAGGCGGCGGAGAGGCGGAGGGTGATGGGGCCGGGACATCTGAACCCTATGGTATTTCCCTCGACCTCGGCAATGGGCACGATCTCGCCCGTGCTCACGGTGAGGAAAGCCTCGTTGGCCCCCAGCAGATCGTCCAGGTGCAGAAAACCAGTTTCGTAAGGGATGCCGTACTCCTCGCATATCTCCAGCACGGCCTCGCGCGTGATGCCGGGCAGCAGGCCGCATTCCACCCCCGGGGTGGCGACCTTGTCCCGGCGCACCATGAAGAGGTTGGAAGATGTGGCCTCGGCCAGGAAGCCGCCTCCGTTGAGCATCAGGGCGTCGTCGGCTCCCCTGTCCTTTGCCTCCTGCCTGGCCATGAGGTTTTCGAGGTAGTTGGAGCTCTTGATACGGGAAAGAGGGGAGCCCTCATTGGCGCGGATAGTGGACACGATCATGCGGATACCGCGCTCGTACCACTCGTGCGGATAACCCTCGAAGGGCTTCACTATTATATGGGTGTTGGGTACGCCGGACCTTTCCAGGCCCCTGTTGCCGTCAAAAAGCCCGCCGGTCAGGGTAACCCGGATATAGGCGTCGCCGCTGGCCACGTTGAGCCGGTATAATTCGTCGATGGCATCGGCGATCTGCGTATCGGAAGGGATCCCTTCTATCCTTAACTCACGGCAGCCCGCTCTCAGGCGCTCCAGGTGCCGCTGCATGCGGAAGGGTTTGCCGCCGTAAGCGCGCACGGTCTCGAAGATGCCGTCGCCGAAGAGCACCCCGCGGTCGCCGACCGGGACCAGGGCCTCGTCTTCATCCATGATGCTGCCGTTAAGATATACTTTCACCGCCGTCCGTACCCCTTTGTTCGTGCAGATTATACCACCCCCGCGAGGTGGAAAATATCGATGGCATTTTTGTCGAGCCTGGCCAATGCCTTTCCGGTCATACGCACAGCTGCCCGTACGCGGTGCTTTGTGGCATAATCGGGGCACGGCGGTCTGCGATGGCAAAAGGGGGATCGATCATGGATGGCGATGCGCGCGTGATCATGAGAAAAACAGGGGATTATCCAGGCGTGCCGCGAGCATATCTCGACGTGGCCAAGACCTACTCCAGCCCACTGCTGCTCGGCCCACCCATATGCGACGAGTTCATGGCCCTGATCGAGCACATGTTCACGGAGGAGGAAGCGGAGGTGGTGCGGCACATAAAACCGTGGCGCCTGAAGGGGGCCGCTTCCATCGCCTCGGCGTCGGGAAAACCCCTTCACGAGGTGAAAGAGGTATTGCGCCGCCTGTCCCGCGAGAAATTCATCCTTATATCCGTCGGAGAAGGGGAAAGGGAACGCTTTGCCATCCTTCCCATCGTGCCCGGGACCTTCGAACACGTCCTGGTCCGCAAATCGATGGACAGCATCACCCCCTGGCACCGGCGCTTTGCGGAGCTGTTCGAGGGCCTCTTCTCAACGGGATACGTAGCGGAGTACAACCGTAAGCCCACGCATTCCGTGCGCTACCTTCCGGTGATGGAGGCGGTGGAGGCCATACCCATGGCCCTTCCTTCCGACCGCCTGGAGGATATCCTGGACGAGTACGCTGATTTCGCCGTGGGCATCTGCCAGTGCCGCCTGACCAAGAACCTGCTGGGAGAGGGGTGCGGGAGGCCGCTGGAAACCTGCCTGCTCATGGGGGATTTCGTGCCCAGGGCGGTTGACGGCGGGCGCATGCGCCGTATCGACAGGCAGGAAGCCCTGGATATAAAGAAGGATGCCGAGAAGCAAGGCCTGGTAACCTGGATGTTGAACGACCGCAGCTCCAGGTCGTTCCGTTGCTCCTGCTCGTGCTGCGGTTGCTGTTGCGATGCCCTGCGCCAGATAACCGAGTTCAACGCCCCGGGTTTCATAGCCCCGCCGCATTACCTGCCCCACATAGATGACGTGGCATGCAACGCCTGCGGAAAGTGTGCCGAGGTCTGCACCATGAAGGCGGTGGTCGTCGCGGGCGAGAAGAAAGGCAGGAAGGTAGAGCAGATCTTGGAGCGCTGCATCGGTTGCGGCCTGTGCGCTGTCGCCTGCCCGCAGAAAGCGGTGACCATGCGGGAGGTGCCGGAATACCGCGAGCCTCCCGCGAACATGCTTACCTATATGGCACATTACTGGAGCAGCTACGTCGTCAACGGCTACAAGGTATGGGCGTCGCGCCGCCGTAACGCATAGATGCAATAGCTCCCTGGGGCGTCCAGGGTCGTGGCCGAACGGAAAGGATACCAGCTCCTGGCCTGCCCGGGGCGTCTGCGAAGGTCTTGCAGCCGTTCAGAGGAAGCTGGCGGCGATGACGGCGATACCGGCCGCGAGAAGGAAGAGCACCGCCGCCATCACCAGGGCGTTTATCACCCTGCGGTTACGAAGACCCTTCCCTCCCTCGCGTGAGAACTCCAGCATCTGGGAGCGCATGGAAAAAAGCATGACCCCCCATATTACGGCAACGCCCCCTATAACCACTCCCTCCCAATCCATTTAGATCCCCGATCAAAAGAAGCCACCGCGCTCGATCGCCCCTGCTGAGCAAGGCGCGTTGAGGTCCCCGCAACGTGATAACCGGGTACGCACCGGCTGCGCTCCCTGGGGGCCTGGCGAACTGGTCCTCCCACCGAACGTGCTTTCACTGCCCGTTTCGCCAAGCATATCATCCCCATGCGCCGGGCAGGACAGGCCCCGCAAAGCCAGGCGCCGTAAAAATACCACTTGACAAACTACATAATCTTATTAATGTTATATAACTAAGACATAAGTAGAGGGGTGAGGTGAATGGTCGGCGAGACACTGGCGGACAGGTACCTGGTAAAGGAGAGGACATGGGGCGGAGAGTTCCTCTCCACCTACACGGCATTGGACAAGGTATCCGGGATCGAGGTCGAGATAGACGTCCTTGCGAGGCCGATGTCGGAATGCAATATCCCTGCCTCCCGCCTGGAAGAGATCCTGGATGCCGCGATGCACCTGCGCGGTCCGCATATCTGCCCCATGCATGGCTGGGGCGAAGAGGCGGAAGGCGGATTCGTTTACGTGGTGAGGGAGAAGGCCGGCGGCGCCGCGCTTGCCGAGGTCCTCGCCTGCACGGGCGAGCTGCCGCGGCAGCAGGTGGTGGAGATCGCCCGTGCGGCGGTCGCCGTGCTTGCGGAAGCCTATGGTGGGGGCCTCTTTTATCTCGGGCTGAACCCGGGCCAGGTCCTGCTGGACGGGAAGGGAGGCATCAGGTTCAACCGCGCTGGCTTCGCGTGGATCCTCGAGGAGAGTGAGCCGGCTCTGGCGGCCCGGGTATCTCCTTACCGGCCGCCGGAGACGGACGGCGCCAAGGAGGGCTCCCGCACCTCGGACGTGTACTCGCTGGCGGTCATGGTGCGGGAGATGTTGCCGGAGGAAGTGAGCGGTGGCCGCCTCGGTTCGCTGCTCGAGATGGCCATGGACCCACTTCCGCGCCGCCGGCCCACTTCCCCCCGTCTTCTGTTGGAGGAACTGGAGGCAGGAGAAAAAGAAAGCGCCGCCGGGTCGCCTGCCACGGAAGCGAAACCCTCAAACGATGATCTGGAGAGAGGCGGTGGGCTTGCCTTCCTGGAGAGTTCGTCCCCACTCTCCGTAGCGGACCTGGCGCGGCGTCCCCGCAGGCGTATGCTCCGCAACCTCCTGTTAATACTGTCGGGCGGTATGGCGCTCTGGCTCGCTTTCGCTGCTCTGGCCGGTCTGCTGGGTGGAGATGGATCGCAGGAACCCCAGGTGCAGGAGAGCGCTGCCGACATGGTAGAGCTGCCCGACCTGCAGGGCCTGACCTTCGCGGAGGCCGAGGAACTTCTCGAGGGCATGGGGCTGGCGTGCACTTCGCGGGAAGCTCCCTCCCGCCTGTGGTCGGCGGGCAGGGTGGCCGCACAGGAACCGGCGGAGGGATCCATGTTGAGACCCGGTGACATGATATGCCTGGTAGTAAGCACTGGGTCCGATACCGGGGTTTCCACCGTCCCGCCCGAAACGCAGGAGCCCTCACCGCCCGAGACCACCCCTTCGTCTTCCGGGGGCGACGAAGCCTCAACACTGCCGGAAGCGTTGCCCCAGCCCTCGCCACAGGCGCCGGTTTCAACGCTTCCGGCGCCTGCCCCCAACACGCCTCCCCGCGCCGTGCCCGCTATCTCCTCCAACAGCGGCTCCGCGCCGCTGCACGTGATCATGGACGGCAGCGCTTCATACGATCCCGATGGGAGCGTGGTCCGCTACGTCTGGCATTGCGGAGACGGCACGGTGATCGAGGGGATCAGGGCACAACACGTTTACGATCCTGCGGTAATACCCGCGCGTTTCGAGGTACTGCTGGAGGTTTACGACACGAGCGGCATGAGCGATTCCCGCTCTACCACGCTGGAGGTCTATTGATTTGTTTTTCATCCGGAAGGAGAAACGCCCCGAGAGGCCGGCCTGTGAAAGAGGCTCGTTCAGGCCCCGTGGAAGGGTTTACCCGCCCGGGGCAGGGCGCGCTTATCGGGCGGGCTTCCCGCAAGGGATCCCGCCAGCCGGCTGGAGGGGCGGAAAGGCACCCTTCAAGAGCCGGGCATCGGCCCTACTTCTTACCATCCTCTTCTTAACCCTCCTCATCGTCTCCTTCCACCCGCTATCCCCCCAGGCCGTCGCGGCCGGGGGGGTGGCCCCCTCCTTTCAATGGCCGGCCAGGGGAGCGATAACGTGCCCCTTCAGCCCCCCGCGGGGGAAATACGGAGCGGGCGGCCACGCCGGTATCGATATAGCCCTGGCGCGGGGGAACGAGGTCCGCGCCTCGGCGGACGGAATGGTGAGTTTTGCGGGAGGCACGCCCCTGGGTTTATGCGTAAGCGTGATCCACGAAGGCGGCTTCAAGACCACCTACGTCTCCCTGGGTTCGGTGACCGTAAGGCGGGGACAGGATATCGCGGGCGGGCAGGTGCTGGGGACGAGCGACGGATCGAAGGACCGTTCGAGCTCCTCGCCCCACCTGCATTTCGGGATGTACCTGAACGGCGTGGCCATAGACCCGATGCCCCTGCTGCAGGGCATGCTGCTCGACCCGTCCGAGAGCCTTTTCCTGGGGCCATGGGAGGACCAGGGGGCCGTCGAAACCTATTTCGCGAACCGGGGCGGAGGGAGCGTATTCGACTGGCTGGGCCGTGGTTTCAGCGCGGCGGGCAGGGCGTTCTCTAATTCGTGCAAGTCGGTGTGGGAGTCAGGGGTCAGGGCGTTGGGGGCGGCCTGGCGCTGGACCTGCCGCGCGGCGCATGCGGTTGGCGGGGCCTTCGCGGCATTCTACCGTACCTGCATCGATCCCTGGCTTGCGCCGCTCTGCAGTGGTGTCGCAAGGGCGGCTAAGGCGATCGCCTCCAACCGCTACGTGCAGGCGGTCGTTGCCGGCCTTGCCGCTGCCGCGGTGGTGTGCCTGGCGGTGGTCGGCGTTGCGCTCCTGCTCGGCCTTTCCCTGGTGGCCACCATAACGGCGGCGGTGGTAGGGAGCCTGGCCGCCATCGGTTACGGCATATATTACGCGTTCACGGCCGGCGATTCTTTCTCCTTCGGAGGATGCTTCCTGGCGTCCCTGAGCGTGGGGGTCGCGGCTGCTGGGACCTGCCTGCTCCTCTCCTACCTGGCGCCGCTTATCGGCGGCGGCTGGTCGAGCCTGGGGTGGCTGGGTTTCGGCAAGGCCTTCTTCGTCCACGGATTCGCCGATTCCCTGGTCTATTCGCTTTTCTGCCTGGGCACCGGGAGAAGGGTATCTCCCATGGGGGTATTGGCGTCGTTCATCGTAGGTGGAGCAACCGGGGGCGTGGGCAAGCTGGTGACGGTGGGATTCATGTCCCAGGGTGCCGCCCAGGCACTGGCTGCGGGATGGTTCGCTTCCGGAGGAGCGCTGCTCACGGGCGGGGGGGCAGCCTCGCTTTCCACGCTGGCTAGGGCTGCCGTGACACGCTGGGCCAATAAGGCCGCTTACGTGCTGCTCTGCGGCTGCACGGGGCTTCTGGGAGATGTCGTCGTGCGGGGCGTGAGCGGTGGGAGGCCTTCGCTCGCCGAATCGCTGCTCTGCTTCGGAGGCGGTTGCCTGGCGGGGGTCTTGAACCTGGCTGGGAGCGGGGAGGGCTTTGCGGGCATCGTCTCCCGCCTGAGCGGGGGCAGGCTCAAGGTAAGCAGCGACCTGCTCAAGGCCCTGGCGAGCAAGTCGTTTTCAAAAGGGTTCAAGGAAGGTTCGTCCCGGCTGCTGCGCTGGTTGAGGGAAAGGGGCGGCGGCAGGCGGGAAAGCCTGTGGCAATGGGAGACAGGAGGTGAGACTTGAGATGAAGGAAAACATGCCCACCATTCCCCAGACCTTTCTGATCTGCGCTTTCGCTGCGGCTTTCGTTATCGTCGGATATTTCCTGAGCCGTATGCGCGAGAGTTGGGGACCTTCAGCATGGGGGCTGCTCGCGCTCCTGGTGCTCTGCGGGGCGGGGTTCGTGGTGACGGCGCTGCTATTCTACCTGCGGCCTCAGTACGGGGCCAAAGCGATGCCGTTCCTGCTCGTATTTCTTCTGGGCCACGCCGCGCTGGTGGCCGTGTTATGGAGGTTGGGGGCGCTCGGATAGCGGGGCATCGGCGCGTTCAAAGGGCCTGGCTGCGCGGAGGGATCACTTCCTTTTCGGGGCGTCTATGCAGGCGAGGCCGCGGAGATAAGTACGGCGCGATGAGCGCCACCCCCCAGAAAACGGCGAGGATACCGCAGGAGGCCGCGAATACCGCCAGGCACCATGTTGCCCCGCTCCACAGCGCGGCAGCGCCCCAGATGGCGGCGAACAGGACAAGCGACGCCATGATGCGATTCCTCCTTATCGCCGCTCTCTTCCTGTTCGCAAAGCGAACGGCGGCATGCGGGCGAGCGGCGTAACCGCCCCTTGGCGGCAGGGTATAAACGACCCTTTCCCTGCTTTCGTGGGGGGATTCTCCCCGTCCGCTGGCGGAATCTATGGAGTTGGCCATCTCCTGCATGCTGCGCTGAAAGCTCTGGGTAGAGGCAAGGGGAGATTCGTCCAGTTTCCCCCGGATTATGGGGGGGACAATGGCCAGCATGGCTATCAAGCCGAGCAGAAGCAGGGCCAGTATCTCCAAGCCGTTCCCCCTGCGTTCGAGGCCCTCGCCGTTTCCGGCGGAGCAAGAACACTACATATAGATTTTGTACGTCAATCTTTTACTCTACATATTGTATTTCAACCAGCTGACATTTTTTCCTTCATCGAAACTTGTTTTTTACGTGCCGCGGCGGCGGGCGATATGCCGGCGGCGGCGGTTATAATGGCATTACCATGAAAGGGATGGACGAAGAGCGGATATATACGGTTGGCGAAGTCAACCGTATGGCGGATAACCTTCTGCAATCCCTGGTTGTCTGGGTCGAGGGAGAGGTGTGCAACCTGCGCCCTTACCCCAACTACACTTTTTTCAGCCTCTCGGACGAGGAGGCATCGCTTTCCTGCATCATGTTCAAGGATGCCATGCGGGAAATGCCATTCGATCTGCAGGAGGGCACGGGCATCCTGGCGCGTGGGCGCCTGGGCGTCTATGCGCGCAGGGGTCAGTTCAGGCTGAACGTGATCGAGGCCCAGGAATCCGGTGAAGGCCGCCTGCGGCGCGAGTTCATGCTGCTGATGCGCAAGTTATCCAAGGAAGGGCTCTTCGACGAGAAGACCAAGAGACCCATTCCCGTTTACCCGGACACGGTGGGGCTGATCACCTCCCTGGAGGGTGCGGCGGTAAAAGATGTCGTCACCAACCTCACCCGGCGCTTCGCATGGTCGCGGCTGATCGTGCGTGGAGTCAGGGTGCAGGGCGACGAAGCAGTAAAGGACATCGTGGCGGCGATCGAACTCTTCAACCGTTGTTTCCCGGTTGACGTGCTCATCCTGGCCAGGGGCGGAGGATCCCTGGAGGACCTGCAGCCCTTCAACAGCGAGGAGGTGGTGCGGGCTATAAGATCCTCGTCCATAGCGGTGGTGACCGGCGTGGGACATGAGCCCGACATGACCCTCTCGGACCTGGCCGCGGATTTCCGCGCCAGTACCCCGACCGGGGCGGCAGAGGCGGTGGTGCCCTCAACGCGGCAGGTGCTTTCCCTGCTGCGGGAACGGGAAGTCTCCATCGCTGACGGGTTGCGGCGCCTGTTGCTGCGCCAGGAAAGGAACCTCGGATCGCTGGAAAAGAAGCGGCACTTCTCCGACCCGAAAGCGGTCTTCAGCCAGGCCGTGCAACGACTTGGAGACGGCGAGGCTCGCCTGGTTTCCGGCATCCACGCCTCCATTCAGGGTATGGAACGCGGGATGGACAGGTTATCGCTCTCGCTGGGGCGCTATCCGCGCGAATACAGGGAGTTGCCGGACAGGATAGAGGCGTCGGCCCGCAAGCTCTCCTCCGCGGCCGTGGCCTGGAGCAGGTGGAGGGAAAGGGAGCCCGAGCAGCGCGGAAGGGCCTTGCGCTCAGCCGCGCTGGCCCTGCTCGCATGCCGGGAGGGGCACATGCAGGTGGCGGCCACGCGCCTGGAGGCCTTGAGCCCGCTGGCCGTGCTGGCGCGCGGATACGCCATCGCCACCAGGGAGGGAGAAACGAAGCCCTTGACGGACAGCGCCGGGGTGGCAAAGGGCGGCATGGTGCATGTCCGCCTGCACAAAGGCAGCCTCGGCTGCGAGGTGAAGGAGGTACTGGGGGAGCCCGGCGAGGGACCCGCCGCAGAGTGACGGTCGCGTGGGTTGAAGCCCCGTCATCGGGAGGATTCGATGCCGAAGACAGCCGATAAGCAATGGATACAGGCAGGGGGTGATACGGTGAGCGAGATGACTTTCAGGGAGATG
Source organism: uncultured Actinomycetota bacterium (assembly GCA_964462595.1). Taxonomy (GTDB): domain Bacteria; phylum Actinomycetota; class Geothermincolia; order Geothermincolales; family RBG-13-55-18; genus SURF-21. Next base: position 20,342 of record CAYWXM010000067.1, on the reverse strand, counting down.
ATGGAGAGACTTGAGGAGATAACCTCGATCCTGGAGAAAGAGGACTTGGAGCTCGAGGAAGGCCTGCGCCTCTTCGAGGAGGGGGTCGGGCTGATCCGCGAGGCGAGGCAGCGCCTGTCTCAGGCGAGTTCCAAGGTCGAGAAACTCATCGGATCCATGGAGGAGGGCTTGAGTACCGAGCCGTTCGAACTCGAGGGCGACTCCTCGCAGAACGATTAGGTCCCAACGCGGGGGACGAATCCTTGGCGGGATGAAGAAGGCGGACGGCGGTGTTCATCGCCGGCTGCGGATGCGGCGCGAATAACCGCACTACCCACAGGGACCTCGTGGAAATATAATGTATCCTGGTCAGGGAGAATACCGCCCCCGCCTTTACTGGAACCGGTGCAGGGCAGGAAGCGTCATATCAGCCTATGAAGAGACAAGAGAGACTGAAGAGACAGAAACGAAGGAAGAGACAGACCGTCATCAAGGCGATCCTTGCCCTTGCGCTTATCGGGGGCCTGGTGGTCGGCATCATGAACTTCGACGCCGTTAAAACGTGGGCGGGAAAACACTACTTCAGGCTGCGCTGGGAAGAAACCGCCATGCAGGAGGAGGATGCCCAGGAGCTCGACACCGTTCTCGACAAATACGATCTATCCGAGACGATAAACGTTCTCTTTATCGGCATCGACAGGGGTAGCGTCCCCGGGGAGGAGGGATATACCCGCTCCGATGTCATGATCCTGGCCTCGGTGAATGTGGAGAGGAAAAAGGCGGTGCTCGTATCCTTTCCCCGCGACACCAGGGTCAGTATCCCCGGATATGGATACGAGAAGATAAACGCGGCCCATTCCTACAACGGTCCGGCGGGAGCCGTAGAGGCCGTGGAACAGATATCCGGTCTCGATATCAACGATTATGCCGAGGTGGATTTCGAGGCTTTCAAGGGTATCGTGGATGCCATCGGGGGAGTAACCCTCCACCTCGATTACCCCATATCAGACCCCAAAGTCGGATACCTTCCCAAGGGCGACGTCTATCTTACCGGGGAAACCGGGCTTATCCTGGTCAGGAGCCGCGAGCTTCCACGCGGCGACCTCGACCGTATCGACAACCAGAAAAAGTTTCTCAAGGCCATGATGCAGAAGGTCGTGGATGTCAAGGACCTTCAGGCCCTTCTCAAGGTGTTGGACGCAGCCGTGAAGTACCTGGATACCACGCTCGAACCCGACCTTATATTCGCCCTTGCGGAGGCGCTGCAGGGCATGAAGGTGGAGGACGTCGAGTTCGTCACCCTTCCCGGAGACGAGCCGGACCCGGAGCCCGGCCAGCCCTGGTACTATTTCCACGACGAAGCGGCAAGCGCCGCGCTGTTCCAGAACATAAAGCTCTACTGCAGCACGATGAGCCCCGAGGAGCAGGAGACGGAGGCGGCGAAAGAACAGCAACAGGACAGACTTTCCGAAACCGAGGCTGGAGTGGACCGTTCCGGCTTGAACCTGGCGGTACTCAACGGCGTGCGCTGGGAGGGCATGGCTGCCCAGGTCGCCGGCATACTGGAGGATAAGGGCTACGCTAACGTCAGCACCGGTAATACTGTAAACCCCTACGAGGAGACGACCGTCTATTACACCTCCGGATACGAGGATGCGGCGCGCATGGTGGCCAGGGACCTCAACCCGGAAGGGGATTATATCCTCGAGGAGGATGCCGACGTGGGCATAACCTACGACGCCGATGTCATCCTGGTCATAGGCAAGGACTACGTAAACGAGTGACTAGAGGCCCGGCCGCCGGGGGCGCAATAACCAACCATACCGCTCGAGGCTTGAATCCGAGTTCTGGCATGTGGCCGCATCATCCCAGTCAGATCATGCAACTTCGGCGGGAAAGATGCATGCGAGCGGAGGTAAGCCCGATCCCTCGCATTGGGTTATAATCGGCGCAGTATCGGGTGAGAGCAAGGCGTAGCTTATGAAGCGCGGCTATCTTTTCGTACTGGGGGCCATCGTCCTCTTCAGCACCATCGAGGTGGCCGCCAAATATCTCCAGTCAGGTGAGGGCGCGGCCGGGCAGGTCGGTCCGCTGCAGGTAGCCACGCTGCGTTTTCTCCTGGGGGCGGCCTTCATCCTCATCCTCCTGCTGGGGCAGCGGCAGGGAAGGTTCATAGCCGATGCGGTAAACAAGGACGGCCTGCCTATCGCTTTGCTCGGGGCGGTAGGGGTTTTTCTCACCTTTTTCCTGCTGCACGAGGGCATAGAGTCGACCAGCGCGTCCACGGCCGCGGTCATCTTTTCCATGAACCCGGTTTTCACCGTGCTCATCGCCTCCCTGATCCTGCGGGAGCGGCTCGGGCTCACGGGTTGGATCGGCGTGGGGCTGGGCTTAGCGGGCGCCTTCGCCGCCGTTACCGGCTTCCGCTTCTCGGGCCTGTTGTCGCGGGACGACTTCCTGGGCAGCATACTCGTGCTTATATCCGCTGTCACCTGGTCTCTGTATACCGTCTACGGCAAGAGATATTCGGAGCGCTACGGCAGTCTGGTGCTCTCTTTTCTGACCATGGCCTCGGGTTCTCTGCTGCTCGCGGTCCTGCTCACCATTCAGGGAGGTTGGGGGGAGATGGCGGGATATGGCCCGCGTGCCTGGGCATGGCTCGTGTACCTGGGGGTGGTCACGGTGGGCGTCGGATACATCCTGTATTTCGAGGGGATGCGGCGGGTGCCCGCTTCACGTGGGGCCAGCCTCTTTTACCTTAAACCGGTCCTGGCGCTGCTGTTCGCCCATTTCCTTCTGGGCGAGCTCATCACCTACACCTTGCTGCTGGCCTCGGTGATGGTCGCCTCCGGCATACTGCTGGTCGCTTTCTCGAAGGCCCGCAGGTGAACGCGGGCTGGATGCTATAATGTACGCTATATGAAAGCTGAACCGGAGCGATCAAATGGCGATCGGAGCGCTTAGATGAGGGCGAGGTCTTCCCGCCTGGCCGCAGCGGTTTTTTCCTGTCTCCTGCTTCTTACCACCCTTGCAGCCTGCTCCTGTGCCCGGTCGGAACCTTCCTACCGCGTCGCGCTGGTAGGTTTCGAGGCAGGCGATCAAGGCGAGGAGCGCAATGACCTGGCCGTGTACGGGCAGCGCAGGGTGGAGGCGGAGTTGGGAGTAGAGGTGGATTTTGTGCTGCCGGATTCCTCGGGGGTCTTCGAGGAGCTCTTCGTAGATGGCGAGGAGGCTTATGACCTGGTGATATCCCTGGGCCAGGATTCCGGCAGCGGAATCCTCTCCGCCCGTCCCCCGGACACGGAAATCGCGCTCTGTGCCCTGGACTACGAGGGGCCTCAGCCCGATCCGGGCGATCCGGTGGCCTGCCTGGTACGCTACCGCGTCGAGGAGGGATCGTATGCATGCGGTTACCTTGCGGGGTGGCTCACCGGACGTGCCGACCATCCCCTTACCAACACCATACCCCTGGTCTCGTTTATCGGAGCTAGAAGCGATCCCCTGATGGTCTACTACGACATCGGATTTGCCAGGGGGGTCACGTCAGGCATGGGCAAGGAGGGAACGCATGCCTATTACCTGGAGACAGCCGATGATTCGGCACAAGCCAGAGCCTATGCCGAGGAAGCGGTAAATAAAGGCAGCGATATAATCTTCTGTACCCCGGGGCCCTTCAACGAAGAAGTGATAAAGGTGGCGGAGGAAAAGAACATCCTGGTCATCCTGGTGGGCTATGACCGCTCTGCCGAATCTCCGGACCACGTACTAACCTCCTTGTTGCTCAGGGACGACAACGCCGTTTTCGGCGCGGTACAGGCGGCTATAGGCGGCGAGCTGGAGATGGGCAACCAGATCTGGGGCATAGACATGGGCACCTGGAGCCTGGCGCCCTTTCATGGCCACGATCCCTACATGCGCAAGGAGATCAAGGAAAAGCTGCGCGAAGAGCAGGAAAGTGTAAGCGGCATCGACTTCAGCTGATGGGGTTATCCTTTAGCAGGCTGACACCGGGGGTATAATAGAAGAGTCCAAGCCGTGAAAACACCTTAAGGAGGTCGGAAAGTGACGGAAGCTTTCTGGAACCGGGATGATTCCGACGATATCTTCGATATACACAGCGACATGGAACGCTTTTTCAGCCATATGCCGTACTGGAGGAAACCGTCTGCCGTCTTCGAGAAGGCGTGGAAGCCCCTGTGCGACGTATACGAATGCCCGGAGCACTTCACTGTGGTGGTCGAACTGGCCTGGGTGGACGAGGAAAAGGTGGAGGTTACCCTGCACGGAAGGGTGCTCTCCATCCGGGGTCACCGCGGGCGGTTCAGGCCTCCGGACATGAACAACACCTACATGCTCGAGATAAACTACGGCGATTTCGAGAGGGTCCTTGAACTCCCGACGGACATCGACGCTGACGCCACACGTGCCATCTACCGCAAGGGGCTGCTGGAGATCATCCTGCCTAAGCTGAAGCGGGACAAGCTTCGCGGCGTGGACATCAGCAGTGAATGACCCCGTAAGAAGGATTGCCGAAACAGGAGGTATGACTTGCCTGATAACGATTTTCAGATGGGCATGGCCGAACCCTACATACCCGAGATCCTTCCCGTACTCCCCTTGAAGGACACGGTCATCTATCCCCATATCATCGTGCCGTTGCTCATCACCAAGGAGGAGTACGTCAAGCTCATAGACGATGCCCTCACGGCGGACCGCCTGGTGGCCGCGGTGGCCAGCAAGGAAGAAGTCGAAATCCCGGAGCCGGGGCAGATGCACGACATCGGCACGGCGGCGGCTATCATCCGCATGCTCAAGCTGCCGGACGGGTCCATGCAGCTTTTCGTGCAGGGCGTGCAGAGGATCCGCATCGTCGAGTATGTGGAGCTGCAGCCCTACCTCAAGGCGAGGGTCGAGAAGGTGAACGAGATAGTCGAGGAGTCAGTGGAACTTGAGGGTATCGCGCGAAACGTCCTCACCCAGTTCAAGAAGATGGTATCCCTGGCGCCTTACCTTCCCAACGAGATATTCATAGCCGCCATGAATATAAGCGAGCCCAATAACCTGGCCGACTTCATCGCCTCGAACGTCAACATCGAACTGGAGGAAAAACAGGAACTCCTGGAGGCCTTGAACGTAAAGGACCGCCTGGAAAAACTCACGGTTTTTCTGAATAAGGAGATAGAGATCCTAGAGATCGGCTCGAGGATACAGTCCGAGGTACAGACGGAGATGTCCAAGAGCCAGAGGGAGTACTTCCTGCGCGAGCAGCTCAAGGCCATCCAGAAGGAGCTGGGCGAGGTCGACGAGCGCACCATGGAGATAAACGAGTTCCGCGAGAAGATGGACGAGAGCGGCATGCCCGAGGCGGCACGCAAGGAAGCGGAGAGGGAGCTGGACCGCCTGGCGAAGATGCCCGTGGCGGCCGCGGAATATACGGTGGCCCGCACTTACCTGGAATGGCTGACCAGCCTGCCCTGGAACAAGAGCACCGAGGATAAGCTGGACATAAACCGGGCACGCAAGGTACTGGATGAGGACCACTACGACCTGGAAAAAGTCAAAGACCGCATCATCGAATACCTTGCCGTGCGCAAGCTCAAGGAGGACATGAAAGGACCCATCCTCTGTTTCGTGGGGCCGCCCGGCGTGGGCAAGACCTCGCTCGGGCAGTCCATCGCGCGTGCCTTGGGGCGCAATTTCGTGCGCATCTCCCTGGGGGGCATGCACGACGAGGCGGAGATAAGGGGCCACCGGCGCACCTACATAGGCGCGCTACCCGGCCGCATCATCAGGGGCATACAGAGGGCGGGCTCCAACAACCCGGTGTTCATGCTGGACGAGGTGGACAAGATAGGCGCCGATTTCCGAGGCGATCCCGCCTCGGCTTTGCTGGAGGTGCTGGACCCGGAGCAGAACCATTCCTTCTCCGACCATTACCTTGACGTGGACTTCGATCTTTCCACGGTGATGTTCATCACCACCGCCAACACCCCCATCCCCATTCACCCCGCGCTGCTGGACCGCATGGAGGTGCTGGAGCTGCCCGGTTATACCGAGGTGGAGAAGGTGCATATCGCCAAGGACCACCTGCTGCCGCGACAGTTCGAAGCCCATGGCCTGAAGAAAAGCCAGATAGCCATCGGCGACGACGCGCTCAGGGGCATCGTCCGCAACTATACGCGCGAGGCCGGGGTGCGCAACCTGGAACGCGAGATAGCTACCGTCTGCCGTAAGGTGGCCAAGGACATCGCCGCCGGCAAGCGCAAGAGCAGGAAGATAAGAGAAAAGGACCTGCACGAACTGCTGGGCCCGTCAAAGTTCCGCTTCGAGGTGCTCGAGGAGGACGACGAGGTGGGGGTGGCCACCGGCCTGGCCTGGACGGAGTCGGGCGGGGACGTGCTCTTTGTCGAGTCCCAGGTGATGCCGGGGGAGGGCGATCTCATCCTTACCGGCAAGCTGGGGGACGTCATGCAGGAGTCCGCCAAGGCGGCGCTCACCTACTGCCGCAGCGTGGCGGAACGCTACGGGGTGGAGGCCGATTTCTTCAAGAACAACGACATGCACGTGCACGTGCCTGCCGGGGCCATCCCCAAGGACGGCCCCAGCGCGGGTGTGACTATGGCGACCGCCCTCATGTCCTCGATAACCAGGCGGAAGGTGCGCAAGGAAGTGGGCATGACCGGTGAGATAACCCTGCGAGGGAAGGTGCTGCCCATCGGCGGCCTCAAGGAGAAGGTGCTGGCCGCCCACCGCGCCGGCGTGAAGAAGGTCATCATCCCCGAGGAGAACCAGAAATACCTGGAGGAGATACCGGCCTTCATACGCAAGGACCTCAAGTTCGTGCCCGTAAAGCACGTGGAAGAGGTGCTGAAGATCGCCCTTTACCCGGACGGAAAGGCCCAAGGAACGCGGGCCGGGAAGCCTCCAGCCGCCGCAGGCAAGACCCCGGCGGCGAAGAAAGCCTCCAAGCCGGGGGCTAAGAAGGCTGGCAAGACCCCGGCGAAGAAGAAAGCCTCCAAGCCGACGTCGAAGGGGAAGGCTTCAAAACCCGCGGCCGGGAATATGGCGAAACCGGCCGCGAAGAAGGCCGTCAAACCGGCGGCGAAGAAGCCGGCCAGAAAAGCGGGCGCGAAGAAGGCCGTCAAGCCGGCGGCGGGGAGGAAATGACAGGTTGCCGGGGGCAAGGGGTAAGCGGCGGGGCGGGCGCAAGGCTACTCGCCGAGCTCGACGTCCGGCAGCCACAGATCCTCCGTCTCGCGCAGGGCAACCTTCCATTTCGTGTCGACTCGCCGCGTTACGTAAGGAATATCCGCCGCTTCACCGTCCCAGAGGTAACGCACGACGACCACCGCCCTGTCCCCCTCTGCCTGCGGAAGGTCGATTTCGTAGGATACGTTGGTGGCGTACAGGAAAGGTTCCCCGCCGATATAGCCGCTCATGTCACCCTCGACGGTCATCTCTGCCGCCTCCCCCTTGTTTCCAGCTATGCGCGCTGAGAGGAAGTCGTCGACCGCGCTCCGGGGAGTAGAGGCGGCGCAGCCGGATACCGCCACCGCAATAGCCAGGGCGCATAGAAGAAAGACTAAAGCACGGCGAACGCCGGCTCTTTGCATCGTCCTCACATGATATCTTTTCTTTTCTCCTTTTCGGGCCATTCGCCCCCCTTTTCTACAGGCTTATCGGCATGGACTCGGGCCACTGGTAAGCTTAGAAGGGCAAGATGTCCATGTCCCCCGAGAACAACTCGAGGATATAGTAGTTCACGCCCTCTATGAGCCAGGCGCCTCCTTTTTCTTCCAGGTAGAATACCAGCCCGCTGTCTTTAAGGTCGAAGAATACCTCGGGAGTTCCTTCCCCATGGCGGTCATATATGGAAACCCGCCCCCCCTTGAGCTCGACCTCGGCAGCGCCTCTCTGGGTCTTGGTGGTGAACTTCAGTGAGGAGAACTCCAGCCGGTGTTGCTGCAGCAGCGAGATGACCGCGTCGCGAACCCCCTGCGCGTTCTCGTCCCAAAGCCTGCCCAGTTGCCCCTCCGGGTCCACGCATGCCATGAAACCGTCCATGTTCCCTTCCTCGACCATGTCGAAGGCTTTTTGTACCGTCGCCTGGGCAGGGTGGGTGCGGAAGATAGTGAAGAAGCCTATAATGGCCGCCGCGGCTGCCAGCCCCAGCACGAAAGCCCACTTGACCGCCTTGCCAGCCTTTCCTGCCCGCTCCTCGGCGTCGGTTCTTACCGAGTTCGTTTCCATACCGACAAGTATATAGGTTGACCCGGTGGTAGAGGATGCTTTTTCGCGCCGTCGCACCCTGCACCTTGGAGCAAGGCAGGTATTATAAGGTTTTGACTTAGGCGGCGCAAAGTGCATAAATGGGGTTATAGGAGAATAGCAGGCATCGCATGTCTTCGTCACGGCTTCATCTCGCGGCATATTTTTCGGCTAAAGGGAAGGAAGCCCCTTAGAAGGAGACCGTGGCAAAGGAGGGTAGAGCGATGGAAGACCACGTGATGAACATGTTGAGCGAAGAGATAGGTTACTACGAGCGGAATCTGAACCTCTTGGCCACGAAGATGGGCAATCTCACCGGCAGCGAATGCTACCTCGGGTACTGTCACTTCAATCCGAACGTGGACGATGTGGAGGAAATGCTGGATGATCTGCGAAGGCGGCAGAGGGCGGTCAAGAATGCCCTGGCGCTGGTGGATCAGTATTAGGCTATGGGCGTAGAGGTCGTTTGATCTGCCAAGCCCGGTGTCCCAGCCGGTGCGGTGCCAGGACATCGAGCGCCGGCAGGCCCTGATTCACCGGAAGCGGTTGAATCCTCGCCGTATAAATGGGAATATAATCTGAGCGTGTTTCGATCACTGTCACCATTACCCGATCCACCTGTCTGCTGTCCGTTCTCTAAAGGGCGCGATATTGTTGATTGCAAAGGAAACCCGGTTCCCCCGATTTATGAGCGTATTGCCCGATTGAGTTTGAAGGCTCAACACCCGCAAGCTATAATTCTTGAGGTAAAAGCCGGAGCGGCGACGATAAACCCCGGGCCCCTGTAGCTCAGTGGATAGAGCAAAGGATTCCTAATCCTTGTGCGCGAGTTCGATTCTCGCCAGGGGCTCCATATATAAGAGCAGGTCAGGGTATGTATACACTGGCCTGTTTTTCGCTAGGCAAATCTCCTGAAAGGCCCATGACCACAATATGACCACACGATTTGCCCCAACCAAACCTAGCTTGCGTTTCTATTACGCCGGCGCTTCAGTTTGCTTCAAGCATCATTTGATCCACAATTATTTGCAGTTGTTTATTGTATGACCTCAGGGAACAGATATAGCGCATTCTCAAAGCGCCACCGCATGCCGTCCCAGGAGTCCAGGTTGGTAACAAGCGGGGCAGAGCCTATGTTCTGGTCTCAGTCGTAGAGGGGCACAAGTTTCATGGGGTTATTATATACAGGCAGTGTGGTGGGGGAGGGTTTTGTAGAATATAGGCATCAAGGGGTGTATTTAAGCAATACCGGTTAATAATAGGCTCTTGGGATATGGGGCGCTGGAATGTACCGATCGGACTTTCTTGAAATAGGCTCCTTTAGTTTGATGTAGTATAAAGCTATGGTATGGAATTCCTAATGGGAGGATCGGATGGCAGAAATCCAATGGGCTAATTTAGAAAAGTGGGCTTACGAATACTTTATAGATTTCTATTTTAAGGAACCTCCCGAAACACTAAAAAAGGATGAGACACCATTTCTAATTAGCCCGCTATGCCAGCTAAGGCATGATATTGATTATTGTCTGGGTCTAGCAGAAAACAAGAGGGATCTCTTACTCCGTGCATTGAAGGAGGATACTGACAAAATAAACGAACTCTTCGAAGAAACACCTGCTTTATATACGGCGACAATGGGCATATTTGCAGGTATAGATATACTGGCAAAATTATGCGCTGGTAATAATAGGGAGGGTGAATCAGGAAAGAGATTTAAAGGCTTTACTAATCACTATTTTCAATTGAATGAAGAGCAAAACGTTCTTTTGTGGGAAATGAGGAATGCTTTGCTCCATTCATTCAGCCTTTATTTCCCACACAAGGGAATTGAGTATAATTTTGAACCTATAATATCAGGAGGAGACATCATTACCGGAGTGGCAAACATTCAAGATACTAGATATATATACTGGTTGGACGTCGCTACACTTTATGGCAAATTCGAAGATGCGATAAACAAATATAGGGATGATATAAGTATCAATAGATCATTGCTCCATAAATTCTTGAAAATGATTTATTATTCTTTCCAAATAAATCCTCGCATATCAAGCATACCTCCTGTTCCCAATTTTAACCCAATGAAACGTTTCAACGATACTAATTGATCCCCTATCTCCACATAGGTCATTCCCCAAAACAATTGCAGCCCCTTGGCGCCCATCCAGGCCTTCTCCCGGTACATAGAACCCCTCCTCTCTTTCTAAAAGAGGGATTCTTCCTGACTCCGCCGTTATCCTATTAGCTTGGATTGCTATGTACATTCTTATTCCGCCATAATGTATACATTTTTACACCGCCGTGGACATCTCCAAAAAACCGCCTCTTTTTGAGCTGCTTTCAGCGGCGCTGAGCCTATGTTCTGGTATCTGTCGTAGAGGGGGCCATGTTCCATGTACCCATTGTATATTGATCCTGTGGTGGGGGAGGGGAGAGAGTCCCGATAGGCTGATCTATCTTTAAGGGGTGTAGAATAATTGTATCGGGAGGTGCATATGGGAAATACTAGTTATGTGTAGAGCGGGGGTGAAGATCTTTCTCGCTGGAACCTGGAGTCGACGAGTTGACACGAACCACCAACCTGCTCGTTACGAGTGGTATGAACCGGTGTAGAGTTACCTGGAGGTATGGGACCGGAGCGTAAAGCATCTATAAAGAAGGGGTAGGGCAAATGTCGATTATATCTAAAGGCTGCAATTCGTCTAAGTCGAGAGAAGGATGGACTTAAGACAGAAGATCTTAATCACGTTAGGCATTGTTATCATTGCAGGCTTGATAACATATTTCGGCCTATGGGGTTGGGTATACCACACCTATATTAATCCAGTTGATGATCTCCCAAGTACTTCTGAAGAAGAAGATCTCCTGCAAGAATACACTGAGCTTTACGATAGGGGAGAGTATGAGAAAGCCATAGAAATCATGGATAGCTATATTGAACATAATCAAGATGATGCTACTGCTTATGCAATGAGGGCTGATTGCTATGCGGAAATGGGATCGTACGAATCCGCACTTAATGACTACAGCAAAGCTATTGAATTGAGTCCCAATACACCTGATTACTACTACTACCGTGGATTCCTATACTATGCGGTTGGTGAATATGAAGATGCAGTTAACGACTTATCTCGTGCAATTGAATCAAACCCAAATCAAACTGATCAATATGGTGTTAGGGGCAATTGTTACTTGGAATTAGAGCAATATGACAATGCACTTATTGATTTTCATAAAGCTATAGAGCTCAATCCGAATGATCCCACACTCTACTATCTTCGTGGTAATGCTAGGCTTAAACTTGGAAACGTGGTTGAGGCACTAAGTGATCATACGAAAGCAGTAGAGCTTGATCCGAACTATGTCAATGCTTATCTTGGTCGGGCTACTACCTATCTTGCACGTCATGAAGGTGAGAAGGCGATTGCTGACTTCAAGAAGGCGCTAGAATTAGATCCATATAATGAGATGGCAAAGGAAGCCTTAAGAATGCTGGGCGTTCCTGGGTATTAATGCTGACGGAGCTTCCGTCACTTGCGGCAATTCGGCTACTGTCTGGTGTGAACTCATGGGGGGGCAGCGATTTGATTCACGGTTCAGATGTCGTGAGCATACAAAGTATACAGTGGCTAAGAGAGTTCGCAACGCTTTGCCCGAAATTACCTTCGACAACTTCTATTATCCACAAGACTTTGGCTGAAATATTCTTAAGGGGAGAGTTATATGGACCTTATCAGTAGTGTTGCAGGAGCATTGAATATTATAGAAAAGATTTCTCGAATATTTAGAAATAATGGTACTGTTGAAGTTATTCCGAAAGCTCAGAAGATCGGCAACACACCGGACAAGCTGGCTCCCTATTTTGTAGTGCATATAATCAACAATGATAGTGTAAACCTTGAAATAGTAGGTATTGGCTATGTTCTGAATAAACGAGTTGAGAAAAACTTTGTAGAAAGGTTTAACCTTCCTGAGATAGTAGCGCCAGGAAGGAGTCATATGTTTGTCTTTGATCCTCAAGAAACGTTATTGGATCATCCTAAGAAGATCTGGGTAATTGATCAACGCCATAGAACGTATTATTCTAGGCGTTTGAAAACGAAAAACGCATTGAAACAATTAGACAAGCTCGCTATAAATTCGTGGAAGACCCCCAAAATACCGGCGTAGGAAATTATCCTGACCGGAGACCAGTCGCTCGCGTAGCAGGCGTAGTACCTGCCGTCGTCGAGCTTGCCCACACCCAGGTGGCAGCCGGTGGAGAGGTGGCGCCACCTCATGCCGTCCCAGGTGTCGAGGTTGGTTACGAGGGGGGCGGAGCCTATGTTCTCTTCTCCGTCGTAGAGAGGCACGAGTTTCATAGGGTTATTATATTTTGACCAGGTGGTGGGGTAGGGAAGGCGCTTGAATATATCGATCTGCCTTTGGGGTGTAGAATATTGGTATTGGAAGGTGCATATGGGAAATACCAGATGATATAAAACGAAAGATATCACGTGGAACTCTGGGCGTTTGCATTTGATAGCGATGCGGTTTTTTCTTTTAATCGTTGTCTCTTCGGGTATGGAGACAGGGAGTTTCTGCTAATATCTGGGGATCAAAACGATTGCCACATTGTGCAGACTATCATCGATGATCGCAAGGAGCTAGAAGAGACATTTCAGAACATAAGCAATTTCTTGCATGGATTTGGTTGGGTAAATGGATGCAGTTTTATATTTGCAGGGTCGATGGCCATGGGAAGAAAGGAAAAGGGTAACTTATGGCACGAAATCAGAAGACTTCACGTAAAGCGTAAATGTAAGGATTACGAGCTGAAGGATTTTATTTATTATAGAAATCCAATTTCTGATGAACAAAAGATCGCCTTATCCTTGATGAATGATGCGAATAATTCGAGAGACCCCTTTTATAGATTCTTAATATACTGGAAAGTACTGGACATACGATATGGTGTCAGGAACACTAATAATGCCGAAGAATGGGTGAATGTCGTAGTTTCGGGTGACCACAATATTTATATAGATTCTTATTTGGAAGATTTAATAGAACGTGGTGTTGATGTAGGGAAGCATTTAAAAGAGCAATTCCGAAATGCAATAGCACATATTGAAAGGAAGCCAACTCTTGTAGCCTATAAGTTGGAAGATATTAAGAGAGTTAATGGCGCCTGTAATAGTCTTGTCCATTTGGTTCATTATTTCATAAGGAATGAACTATCTTTCAGCAAGTATGAGGATAAGATAGAAGTTCTCAAAGAAGAAGAAATAGGATAATCACCATATGGGTGAAAATAACATATATTGACAGCATAGAAGGTGAATTTTCGTTTTTGTGAATTCTCCGCATGGGTATGAAAAAGGCCCTGTTCCATGGGCTCAAGATTAGCAGCCAGGATGATGATTTAGATGATCAAGACCAATAATAATGTCACGAGAAGTGTCTGCTTGATACTGGTTATAGCGATGATGCTTTCTTTGATATCGTGCGTGTCAAATGAGGGTAATAATGTTGAGGGGGGTGATAAGAATATATATAAGGACAACCGCTACGGCTATATCGATAGAGAAGGCAACGTGATAATTGAGCCCAAGTATGCTATAGCGCGTGAGTTTTCCGAAGGCTTGGCCATGACGGATCTGGGCTACATAGACGTGAACAGCGAAGTCATAATAGAAGGAACCCACTTTTATGGCTCTTTTTCTGAAGGGCTTGCCCTCGCGGGAGGCGACGGAAAACTTGGCTACGTAGACAAGAACGGCGATTTCGTCATTGAGCCCCAATGGCTCCGAGCCTTTCCCTTCTCCGAGGGGCTCGCAAGGGTATGGACGGCGAATACCCCGGAGGGCAAAACGGGCTTCATCGACAAGACCGGGGAATACGCGATTCCGCCGGAGATGCAGGCGTTTGAATACGATATAAGAGAGCAAGGCGGTTTCCACGACGGAAGGGCTCTGGTGATGATACTAGAGTATTTCGAAAGGGGACGGTTTGATACTTGGTTCGGCTACATAGACAAAAGCGGCGAGATAGTCATCGAGCCCAAGTACACTCTAGCCCGCGACTTCTCCCAAGGTATGGCGCCGGTACTAATCGATGACAGATGGGGGTATATAGACGTGGATGGAAACGTGGTCATCGATCCCCGTTTCGATGAAGCCTATCCCTTCTCGGAAGGACTGGCGCATGTCAGCATCTATGGGGAATGGTGCTACATCGATACCGGAGGGAACATCGTTGTAAAAACCCGGTTCCATAAGGTCAAGAAGTTCTCCGGGGGTTTGGCGGCTATAAACGACTCTGGTAAATGGGGCTATATCGACAAGAGCGGCAACATAGTGATAGAACCTCAGTACGCAGAGGCGGGCTATTTCTCCGAAGGCCTGGCTCCAGTGAGATACTAGTAGTCAATTGTCCAGAATATCGCCTCTATTCATGCATAACTTCGGGGGCGCATCTCGTTATCCTGCAGCTTTCGGGGCCGCAGCCCCGCGATTGTCGCACTTCCAAGTTATGAATATATTAGGGGGGCTCTTCCGGTTTAGCCTTTTACATCCGTCATCAGATCTTCGCTATCGTAAATAAGAGAAACTGAACCTAGGTTGTACCCTTGCTCTGCAGGTACTTCAACTTCTTTCCCACTGACATTATCTCTTCCATTTTCGCCAGCGCTTTGTCGTAGGAACCGGGGAACAGGTGGCCGTAGACATCCATAGTCACCTGAATTGAACTGTGACCCATGGCTACCTGCAATGCCTTGGGGTCCATTCCTGATGCAATGCCGAGAGAAGCATAGAAGTGGCGAAGGTCGTGGAAGGACATGTCCGGCAGCTCGGCTGCTTTCAGGGCCTCTTTAAAACGGGGGAAGAACCTAGCCCTGTCGAGCGGTTTTCCAGCACTGTTCGGGAATATAAGCGCATCTGGTAGCGGCTTCTTCTGTTCCTGGCGGCGGGCACGTAGGATTTCCTCAAGGGTAGCGACAAGAGGAACGGCCCTCCTGGAAGAAGCGGTCTTCAGGTCGCTGAAGCCGTGTCCGGGGAAGTAATTGCGCATTACGCGGATCACGCTGTATTCAAAGTCGATGTCCTTCCACCTGAGGGCGACTATCTCGCCCTGGCGAAGGCCGGCAAGGCCTGCTATGGCCACCAGATCGTACAAGTCCTCTACACACGCTGAGAGCAATTTCTTGAATTGCTCGGGCGTGATGATCGTCAATTCTTTCCGCCTTGTCTTAGGTACCCGTATTGCTGCGGTTGGATCCCGGGGTATCAGCTCTAGGGTCACCGCCCATCTCAATATCACCCTGAGGGTACGCATGGCCTTCCCCTGGGTAGTAATGGATTTGCCGTTATCGCTTAAGTATTCGATGAGGGAATTGACCTTTGATGGTGTGATCTCGGATAGTCTCATTTCTCCGAGGTAGGGCTTCAGGTAGTTCTTTATGGTCATGCTGTAGAACGTATGGGTCAAATCCTTGACCCGCCCCTCCTTCGCCTTCAGGAACTTATCGCAGAATTCTGAAAACTTATAATCCTCGGGGGTCGTTGCCTGGTATGTCCCCTCGGCGAGTTCCTGCTCAATCCTCTTCTTGAGCAATTCCGCCGACTTCTTGGTGCTCCCCGCGGCCTTTTCCGTCCTGTTGCCATGTGGGTCAGTGAATCTCACCACATAACGGGTGGTTCCATCCTTCTTGTATCGCTTACAGATGCTAGCCACATAGCCTCCTATAGCCTTCCATGACTATAACACTAAGCAGTGACATGAATAAATATAATCATGAATAAATGATATAATGTATATGTGCTCCCGTTAGAGACAATATGGTGCAGGTGGGAGGTTATTTCAGATGGCATCAAGTACTAGAAAGTCAGGGCCGGAGAGCTACATACCATCGAAAGACCAGGAGATCAACATCATCACCATATCAGACTTCCACCATGACCCTATCGATATCCGCGATCGCCTCAAAGCAGGCGAGGACTTCATCGTATCCTGGAACAAACGCCCACTGTGCTATATACGCCATCTTACGGAGGAAGAGAAAGAAGCCTGGGATACAAGGCGGGAAACCCCGGAGGGAGCAGACGAATTGATGGGCATCTACTCCTTGAGGACGGCACGCAGGAACGAGTTCATAGACGATATCAGGCAGGGGAAGGTCTTTCTCCTGACCATCTACAAACAGATATGCGGAGTGGCCTCCAACCGTTTCCCCGAGCGCGCAAGGAATGAGTCCTCCGATTTGTTTGAGCGAGGGAAAAGGTAGATCATCATTGTGCGTCGAGTGTGACGGCGCATAACCAGCTCAGCTAGATTACGTATCCTCCTGGCCCTATTTCCTGAACAGCTCTTTGAAGCACCGTTATCTCTTTTAGCATACTTACATGATTAAACATATAAACATTGACACACATGAATGAAACTATGTATACTCATCTCCGTGATCTACTGATAGCTATAGGGGTGGAAGGAAAGGAGAAGGGCATGGACGGTCTTCTGGATCCGAAGGGGCTTGCGACGATGCTAAAGATTCCGGTCTCTCAGGTTTACCGCTTGACCCAGAAAGGGGAGCTTCCGCACATAAGGGTGGGCAAGTATCTCCGCTACGATCCCGGGGAGATCATCGAGCAGCTCCATCGCGGCGTGCACTGCGATCTGTAGATAGAAGCAGCGCATAAGAAGGCAACACGGTGACACTGCAAGACATCCTGGCTGTCTCCATGGCGATATTGCCGCTTGTATCTCTCTTTCTGGTCTCGATAATAATCCTGAGGTGGAGAAAGAGACTGTCCCGCGTAGTAAACAACCAGACATTTGAGATCCAGCTACCGAGGGATGACGACTCGAGCCACGAGATAGCGGCTAGCCTTTTTAACAACCTGCACGGTATAAGGTATCCCTGGTACAGGAGGATACTTGCTCCCCAGCCCCACGTAACCCTCGAGATCCATTCATCGCAGGATATCGCCTTCTATGTCTCGGTACCGGGCGAGGCAGGCCTTCCCAAGCGCATAAAGAGCATATTCACCGCGAGCTATCCCAACATCGCATGCAGGGAATCGGAGGAAAAACTGGTCGGGCAGGGTAAGAGGACGGTGATGTGCCAGATCAAGCAGGCGAGGCACCCTGCCTATGCTTTGAAGGCCACTTATTTCGACGCGGACGATGGCAAGGACCCCATGGAGGCCATAACCAACTCACTGGCCGGATCCGAGCCCGGTGAGACGCGCACCATCCAAATATTGATCAAGCCCATAGGTGCCTTGTGGCACGCAAAGGCCCGCGGTGTCATCAACCAGGTAAGAAAGAGAAGGACCATAAACATCTCCACAAACCGCGCGGTATGGGCGCTGAGGGGCCTGGTCGAGATCGTCGGCGAGCTTCTGTTCGGTATGGGCGAGGAAGGCAGGCAGAAAGACGGGGGCAACAACACCAATTCCGGCATGCTTACCGAGGAGACGAAGAAATTCGAGGAAGCGGCGGGAGATAAGCTGAACCGTAACTCATTCCGGGTGGAGATCCGCCTCATGGTGCAGTCAGATACCGCCCGCTACCACGACGTCGAGGCCCTCGCCGATGCCTTCGGGGTGTATACATGGTTCAACCGCCTGAAGAGGAACAGGGTCTGGTTCTATAACCGAAGGCTGTTTCTCAAGCTGGCCTCCCGCGGTCTCTACCCCATATTCGGATCTAGGACCATCCTCGATTCGGAGGAGCTAGCAAGCATCTATCACCCTCCGGGGCTGCGCGTCCAGACCAGAGGCCTGCGCCGCGCCTATAACCGCGAGAAGGAGACGGTTCTCGATCTACCTTCGGAGGGAAGGCTGATCGGCTACGCCATCGACCGTGACAGTAAGCGGCCGGTGGCGCTGGGGAAGACCGACGAGTCCTTGCACGTGACGGTTGTCGGAAGGACGGGAATGGGAAAGACGGAGGAGATCCTTGGTTTAATACAGGAAGGCCTCAGGGACAGGGAATCAGGAGGCCTCTATATCGACCCCCACGGCACGGCGGCAAAGGAGCTGTGCGGGAGGATAAACCCAGATTTTCTGCACAGGATCCATTACTGGGCGCCCTGGGACGAGAGCCACTCCATAGGCTTCAACGTCCTGGAAAAGAGCGAGATCGCAAGCACGGAGGAACTTAACCTGATATGCGCAAACACCGTCGATGTCTTCCACGCGAGCTGGCAGATGAAGGCCGAGTTCGTGCGTCTGAAGCACTATCTTAGGCACGGCATCATGACCCTTCTCTCCTACCCGGAGCCGATGACGGTAATGGAGCTTTATCCCCTCTTCATCGACCCATCCTTCAGGGAGAGGATCCTGAGAAAGGTAAAGGACACAGAGCTCATGAGCTTCTGGCACGACCAGTTCGCAAGGCTCGACAAAAGGCAGCAGATAGACCACCTCATGTCCCTCTACGACCGGCTCTCCACAATCTCCCTCGACAGGCGGCTCCGCCGCACCCTGGGGCAGAGCAGGTCACAGATAGATTTCCGGGACCTCATGGACACAGGCAATTTTCTGATCATAGACCTGGATATGGGAAGGCTGGGGGAGGAGAACGCCAGGCTCCTCGGGACCCTGATCGTCGCCAAGGTCTTCCAGTCCGCCCTGAGCAGAAAGCACCGGGAAAGGATATTCCGCATGTACATAGACGAGGCCGAGAACTTCATGACCCTAACCTACGAGAAGATACTCTCTCAATCGCGCAAGTTCGGACTGTGCCAGTACCTCTTCGTGCAGTACCTGGACCAGCTTCCAGAGGAGGTTCTTTCGGCCGTGCTGGGGAACGTGGGTACGCTCATAAGCTTCCGGGCTGGCGTGATAGACGCAACACTTCTCGCCCCTTATTTTGCGCGATGCCAAGAGGATGAGGAGCTGAGCAAGACGGTAGAGGACCTGATCAACCTGCCGGCATACCAGTGCCTCGTAAAGACGTCGGTAGACAAACAATCCACTCCGCCCTTCAGGATGGAGGCCCTTCCCATGCTGCCTGCGGTGAACGAGGAGCAAATGCACTACGTGGTGATCAAGATGAACGCGCTTGCGCGGACGTGCACAGAGATCGATGCGGAGATGGACAGGAGAAGGGGAGCCGAAAACAACGGAGATAACGGTGATATAGAAAAGAAGAATCAGGAAGATAGCTTCGCCGGTGGCAAGGGCGATCTGACGCCCAAGGAGAAGGAGGCTTTCGAGCAGGTGCGCAGGATGGGAGTGGTAACGTCTAAGGATATCGAGGAGAGCCTCGGCTGGAAACAACCTTTGGCATATAAAAGGCTGAACAAGCTTGTGCAGCTCGGATATCTCGAGAAATTCAAGGAAGAGGCCGATGCGAAGAAGCCTTTCTTCTACAGGCTGACCGCAAGGGCGAAGAAGCAACTCGGCAATCCCGCGGCATGAGTGGCTGCCTGTGGCTGGATACATGACTCACCGCCGCGGGATAAACGACTTCTTCATATCTCTAGAAAGAGAGGCACGTGAGAACGCCTACATCGGGCTTACCCGCTGGATAAACAGCTCAGAAAGCAGGGTATGCCTGCCCGCGATCAGCCTTGATATCAGGCCTGATGCCTATGGCGAGTTAAGAAGGACCGGGAGCGATAAGGTATCGTTCTTCTTTGAATACGATCGGGGGACGGAGGCCCTACGCAAGGTGACGGACAAACTCTACAGGTACCTGATCCTCGGTGAATGCGGGCAGGGCAGGAATCAATACTATGGAAAGCGCTTCCCGAAAGTCCTCCTTATGACGACGACGATCGGCAGGGCCAGGAACATAAAAGAGCACTTCGAATCGTTCCTTGAGAGCAAGAACGAACACATGTTACTAACTGAGTATCATTTCCTTATCTCCTGGGAGGATGAGAATCACCTCAGTAGGCTCACCGAAAAGATATGGTACCGCTGCGGCTATCCGCCCGCCCTGGTCTCCATGCTAGACTGAGCAATTGAAATATCTTGAGGCACGCAGCCTCAAGCACGAGGATATCCTTCACCCCCCGCCCCTTTTCTTATACATGCATCCCGGGGCGCTCCAGGCGCCCATGCCCCTGCCGGGAGCTGGCCGCGATCAGGGCCCGCAGGCCC
>CAYWXM010000066.1:0-61038 GCA_964462595.1 uncultured Actinomycetota bacterium | reverse complement strand
GCCGGAAAGCCGGATTTGTGTAAGAACCCCGTTAAGGAATGAGGGGTTGCCATTTATGAGGCCCGCCACCACCGCAGGGTCGAGGCCGGATAGGTCCAGCTTGGAGAGAGTCCCGTTCAAAAAGGCCGGGTTTGAGTTGATGACGCCGGCCAGGGCGACCGGGTCGAGCGCGCCGAGCAGTGAGCCCACGAAACCGGGGTTTGCGTTAAGGGCAGAGGCGATCACCCCGGGGTCCAGTGAGGCCAGCGCGCCCTCGACCAGCGCCTGATTACGGTTGATGAGCCCGGCCATCGCGGCGGGGTCCAGCATCGATACCAGTTCCGCGAGCCATCCCGCCATGGGCTCCGAGTTGAAGGAGGAGGCCATGGTTTCAGGATCGAGCGTGGTGACCAGGCTGCTTATAAACTCCGGGTTGTCGTTGATGACACCGGCCAGGACTGCCGGGTCGAGCGAGTTCAGCATCGTGCTCAGGAAATCGGGGTTGGCGTTGATTATATCCGTGAGGATAGAAGGATCGAGCGCCCCCACCACCCGGCTGATGAAAGCGGAACCCTGGCCGATCAGCGCCTCGACCGCCTGCGGCTCCAGCTCGTTAAGGACGGCGGGCACGAATTCCGGATTGCTGTTGATGGCGCCGGCCAGCACCGAGGGGTCCAGCTTGGATATGACCCCGTTTATGAGCTCGGGGTTGTTGTTGACCAGGCCGGCGATGACGCCGGGGTTCATTACCATATCCATCATGTCCATGAGGGAGGAGGCGTCGCCGGATTCGGGGGCTTCATCAGCGGCCACGCGGGCCTCGGTGGGCTTCTCGCCCTGGATGGCCAGTATCCCGATGACCACCAGCGCGATCAGTTGGACCACGACCAGCACGTTTATCGCGGCCTGATAGTGCCCTTTGACCATGGCGAAAAAACGCTTGCCCACCCTGGAACCTCCTTCGCGATGTCCGTCCTTCAGCTCGCCTCGACCGTCCTTTTCAAGTCCGTTATAAAAAAAGACATTACAGGGCATTTTATATTATTTTTACAACACCTGTAACCTCGAAATGCTACGGTGTCTCGTCATGGCCCTGTTGCGGAAGAGGGGACTGCACATCGTTTATCATAGCCTGTAGCCCCTGAGTCCCTACCTATACCAGGCCGATTTCCGGGCGTGACCCCTCGGCCTGACCCCAAGCCCGGGCCTGACGCTTATGCGAACGAGTTCAACCTCACGGCGACGGTCTCGCCCCTGGCGCATTCCTGGTCGCCGGAAAAGAGAGAGCATGCTACCAGGATCTTCCTTTCCCCCATCTCCTCGATCCTTGCCCTCAGGGTCACGGGCTTGCCCAGCGGAGTCGGCCGCAGGTAATCGACACGGATGGAGCCGGTGACGAAGAAAATATGCGGCTCGCTCCCTATCTCCCTGCCCTGAGCCCGGTAGGCGGCCGCGTTAGCGGTATTCACGCTGTGGCAATCGATGATGGTCGCGATGATGCCGCCGTTCAGGTAGCCGGGAAACGCGATGTGGTAGTCCTCGGGTTGCCATTCGCATACCGTCTCGTCGCCATCCCAGTAGCTCTTTATGCGTAGCCCTTTCTCGTTCTTCTCACCACATCCCCAGCAGACCCGAAAGGGTTCCGGCCATTGGTCCTGGATCGCTATCTGCTCCATGTCGCGTATCACTCCTTTTGCTGGAAATCACGCTGCTGTGCTTCCCTCTCTAGAATAAACTGCCTATATCCTACCTGATATTCAAAAATGGCAGGGGATTCAGCCCGGGAGGCAGACTTGGGGAAGGGATGAAAAGGTCGGGCTTGGAAGTCGCATTGAGGAATGGGGGTGGAGGCGCCACGCCGGGTTGAGCAGGTTTACGGGACCAAGCAGCGGCTAGCTTCCATGCCTCAACCGTCACAAGGCGACGTGAGTACGATATTTCAAGATAATTGAGCTGGGATAGGGAGCAGAGGTCGGAAGCCGGGTGGCAAGGGTGGGAGACAAGGCCGGAAGCCGGGCGTGACCCCTCGGCCGAACTCTCGGCCTATGGCTCTTGGTCGGGGATGGTAGAATATCGGCATCGGGTGGCGAGTACGGCAGATCATTCACACTATCGCGGCATGCGGCTGTGCTGTTGCGAAAAAGGGACGAGCTATGGGAGGTGGCGAGTATGGGTGCGAGGGTGGCTATTCTGGCCCCCATGGGGCTGGATCCTGAAGTCGAGTTGCTGAGGCAGATAATCCAGGACGTATTCGTGCGCAACGCGGAGAAAGTGAAGGAGGAAGGGACGGAGATAGCCTTCCATGCTCTCAACCGGGGCTTCACGGACATCGATTATTTCGGCTATCGCTATTTCAACGCGCGCAACGATTACGAGCTTTTGGAGGCAGCGATAAAGCTGGAAGGCGAGGGGTTTGACGCCCTGGTGATCCACTGTGCCTTCGATTCCATGCTGCAGGAGCTGCGCCAGGCCCTGGACATCCCGGTAGTGGGGGTGCTGCAGGCGGGGATACTGCTGGCCACCATGATGGGCTACCGTTTCGGGGTGGTGACCTTCAGCAACACCGTGGTCCCCCTCATAGAGGAGTTGATCGTGCGCTACGGCCTGAGGGACAAGGCGGTCAGGGTGCGCAGCACGGAGAGCAGCGGGATGGACATGATGCTGAGCCTCGGAGACGCACACGACATCATCGATACCTTCGCCGCCACCGCCAGGGCCTGCATCGCCGACGGCGCCGAAGTACTGGTGCCCGGGTGAACTGTCATGGCGCCTGCCTTGAGCATGGCACCTGGCTGCGAGGACGATTATCCCGGCGGCTTGACCGAGGTGGACGGCGTGCCCGTGGTGGACGTGATCAGCGCGGGGGTGCGCCTCGCCGAGGTCCTGGTATCCTTTAAAAAAGCCGGCCTCTCCTGGATAAGCAGGGCCGCCAACTACAGGCGTCCCGACGCGGAGATGTCCAGATCGAATCTGGAAGATTTTCCCTATCACGGCTCCGGCAGCTGGCGTTTCTAACGGTTCTCTTGTTGAGGGGATTTACGTTTGAGGCGACGTTTTGAGGCCGGAGCTCAAAGCTCGGATCTTCGACAGTTGACCACACATGATCGCCGGTAAACCACTGGCAGACGCGATGGCTTCGACACGTTTACGGTGCTGGCCTCCTTTGCCTGCGGGTTATAGCCCTGGCACGAGTGATGAATTGAAAAGAGCAAGCATGCCGGGTACATTAAGGGCGGAGGTGAGTCAGTTGAGCGAAAACACCCAATCCATAATGGACAAGCTGGGAGAAGAGCTCCCGGAGGTTATGCGGGCCTTTTCGGCGCTACACGAGGAAGCCTTGAAGGAAGGAGCCCTGAGCGTCAAGACGAAACGCCTTATCATGTTGGGCGCCTCGGTGGCCGTCAGATGCGAGCCCTGTATACGGGTGCACGTTAACGGAGCCCTGGAAGAGGGCGCTTCCCGCGAGGAGATCCTGGAGGCCGCCAGCGTGGGCATCCTCATGGGCGGGGGCCCCTCGGCTGCCTATACCGCCCTCTACCTGCTGGACGAACTGGGGGCTTAGGAATGCGGGCGGCCGTTCGTCGGGCAGGACGAAGGTTGAAGGTTGACGGCAAAGCCGGGAAAAGCCGGGGGGTCACGCCAGGAAATCGGCCTCCAGCTGGAAAAGCCGGGGGGTCACGCCAGGAAATCGGCCTCCAGCTGAATAAGTGGCTTGATAGGTAGGTGTGCAAGGATCGTGATAAAAGATCGTGGCAGGCGAGGCCGGAAGCCGGGCCGACCCCTCGGCCGGGCAGATGTGTAGAGATGGTGAGAGTAAGGCCGGAAGCCGGGCCGACCCCTCGGCCGGACTCCGCGGCAGGCCGGAAGCCGGGCCTGACCCCTTGGCTGACCCCTCGGCTTGGTGAACCCCAGGCCTACGTTGGGGGTTTGCTCACCACGATGGTAACCGTCGAGCCCTTGTCCACCTGCTTTCCCGAAGCCGGGTCCTGGCTCAAGACCTGCCCGGCGGGAACAGTGGCGTCTTCCTTTTCCTGCACCGTTACCTTCAGGCCGGCGTTCTCTATGGTAGTCTCTGCCTCGGCCTGGACCAGGCCGACCACATCGGGCACGGCCACCGTCTTGGACTCCTCGCCCACCTCCAGGGTGACCTTGGTGTCCTTGGATATGAGCGACCCGCCCGCAGGGTCCTGCGACACTACCTTCCCCACCTCGCCGGCATCGGTGACCGGGGTATTGCTGACCACGATCATCGATATACCCTGCTTTTTGAGGGCGGCCTCCGCCTCCGAGGGGGTTTGCCCGATCACGTTGGGCATCCTCAACTCCGCGGTGACCTTGGCGGTGACGCTCTTGCCCTCCTCCAGGCTCGTTCCCGCGGCGGGGTCCTGCGAGGACACCACGCCGACCTGCTTGGACTCGCTGGTGATATAGTCGTCCTCCTTCTGCAACTTCAGGCCCACGCTCTCCAGGGAATCCCTGGCCTCGTCCTCGCTGAGGCCGACCAGGTTCGGCACGGTTACCATTTCGCCCTCGCCCCCGCCGGCGGTGAGCACGATCGCCAGCACGATGCCCGCGATGACCAGGACCGTGATGATCCCGGCCGCCCAGGCCCATGCCTTCGAGCCCTTCTTCCCCGGCACAGCCGCGCCCGCTGCCGCCGAACCCCTCGGCACTGCCGCGCCCGCTGCCACGGCAGCCGCGGGGACCGGCGGGGCTATGCTCTCCTTGAAGCGCAACAGGGCGTCGTGCATCTCGCGTGCGCTCTGGAAGCGGAGGGACGGGTTCTTCGACAGTGCCTTCATCACCAGGGCATCAAGTTCGGCGGGAATTGCGGGGTTAACCACTGCCGGGGTAGTCGGCTGCTCATTCACCTGCTTGTAGATCACCGTCTCGCTGTCATGCGCATCGAAGGGCACGGCGCCGGTGAGCATCAGGTACAGCACGATGCCCAGGGAATATACGTCAGCGCGTGCATCGACCGCCAGCCCCTGGGCCTGCTCGGGAGAGATGAACTGCGGAGTCCCCCTGCCGGTGGCGGTCCAGGCCATTCCCACGTCCATCAGCTTCACCTGGCCGATATCGTCGATGAAGACGTTGCTGCTCGAGATGCCTCCGTGTACGAGGCCGCGGCTGTGGACGAGCTGCAGGGCGGAGCAGAGTTCTGCCGCTACCTGTGCGGAACGTTCCGGTGGAAATCTGCCTTCCGAGGACAGGAACTCCGCGATGCTCCTGCCTTTAACGTATTCGGTCACTACGAAATGGAAGTCGCCCTCGCTACCCCAATCGATGGTCCTGGCGATATTGGGGTGCCCCAGTTCCGCGGCTACCCTCGCTTCGGCTTCCAGTTTTTGTATGTATGCGGGGTCGGAGGCTATCCCGCTATAGATGACCTTCACCACCACCTGCCGGCCCATCTGGATATCATCCGCCAAGTAAGAATCGGCCAGCCTGCCGCTGCCCAGCTTGGCCGTGAGCCGGTAACGTTCTTTGAATACCCTTCCCTCCATAAGGCCTCCTTTTATACGGCAGCCCGGACGCGACAACGTGACAGCATCATTGTAACAGCCTCCATGTGTCACCCTCCCGTAGACGACGGAGAGGTTCGGCAGGGGGGTTTTGAAAGAGCGCTATAACCCCGCTAAGCGTTGGTTATGCTGACGTCGAGATAGCCCTCTTCCTCAACGAGGTAGTTAACTGCATAGGTATGCCCATCGAATGCCTCCACCAGGCCCCAGAGCCGGCCGGCTACTATGCAGCTGCAGTAGGGGTTGATGACCCTTATACTGTAACCGTCTTCCCCGCGATGCATGCGGGCCACGCGTCCCCAGCTCCGCAGCGGGAACTTCATCAGCTCCGCGTCTATGGATGAACCTTCCAGGAGGCCCGCGTAATATCCCTTGGCATAATGCCGGGATATCTCGGTTACCATATCGTCGATTTCGCTGCCCAGTTCCTCGTGCAGGACGCGCGTAACCGCCACGATGCCGTTTGTGTTGTGCAGGACGAATCGCTTGCCGCTGATGATCTCCACAACCATGGAATCGTCTGCGTTCCATTTAAACTGGCGCGATATCTCCAGGGGGACTCCGCATTCCGGGCACAGCTGGTATTCGAGGTCTCCCTCCTCGCTGTAAGGTATGCCCAGCTCCATCTCCTGCTCTATGCGCTCCTCCAGCTCCGGTTCTCCCTCCACGGCGACGATATCCAATAAGTCTTTTTTGCTCTCGTCACGCCAGGTCGCCTCGCCACGTGTGTGCTCCACGGCTTCGAAGACCCCCGCCCAGTCTCCACGGCTCATGGGGTCGCTGTACGCGTTCTTGACCTTGAAGGTCAGGCGTTCCCCCTCCTGGTACTCTACCGCCTCGGCAAGGCCCAGTCCCCAGTAGGCGGTGAAACGCGAGATCATGTTGTAGATAGTCATGGGGGAGGTATCCTTGCCGGCCGCCTTGCGGTTCCTTATCAGCTCGTCCGCATAGCGTTTACCGTCCTTGCGCTTGCCCTCCATCACGAGGCGGGTTATGTCGTAACCCATGCGCTCGGAGAGGGCGGGGAAGAGGGCATTGAGTTCCTCGATATCGTAGAGGGTCCCCCGGATGTGCGGAGGATAGCTTGCCGTGATCACCCCGTTGGGATGCCAGACGTTGCCTTTCCCTATGCCCTTTGGTAGACCGCAGCTCGAACAGACCTCTTTTTTCTCAACCAAAACGTCATCCCCCCTTTATCTATAATGATTATTACTACGCTGGTTGCGAAATACCTTTATGTGTACCCTATATCCATCTTACTCCATGGAGCGGACGCTGGATAAGGATCCTCGCACAAGGCAGCCTTCCGTGCCTGGGGCTTATTCTTTGTATTTCAAACGTTGATACCCGTGTTTCTTTCGCTATGGCGCGCGATGTCGAAACCACCTTGGGCACATTTCCGGGGCTGGCCTTCTTGCTGCGGTATGGCGGAGAAGCCGAGGGGGTCGGCCCCTCGGCTGTTTTTGAAAGGCGTGGAACGGGGGCATAATCATAAACTAGTATATCTATATAGGCATGAGTGTATGGGTATGGTCGGATGGGTCGAGGACCGCGGAAACGCGCGTCTATCATGGGCAGGGGAATGGAAATGGACTACAAGAGCAACAAAGCTACAAACAGAGACAAGCGGCTGGAGTGGCTCAAGATAGCGCTGGTCGCGGCGCTCACGGTCGCCTGCATAATCCTTACCGTCTGGTTTCACTTTGCCAGGGATACGGGATATATCTTCCCGCACCTCTATTACGTGCCCATCATCCTCGCCTGCCTGTGGTGGGATCGAAAAGGAATAGCCCTGGCGGTGTTCCTGTCCGTGTTGCTGCTGGTCTCCAGTTTTACAGGTCTTGGGAGCGAACAGATATGGGATGACGTGATCCGCGTCGCCGTATTCCTGACCGTCTCGGTGGTCATCGCCGAGCTCTGCGCCAGGAGGAAGAACCTTATCAACACACTCGAGGAGAGGGTTGAGGGGCGCACTGCGGAGCTGCAGGCTCGTAACGAGGAACTGGACGCCTTCTCCCGCACGGTGTCCCACGACCTCATAGGCTCCCTTTCCACCCTGCACGGGTACGCCGAGGTCGCGCGTGACGCGGCCTTGAACGAGGAGAACGCGCTGGAGATGGAAAGCATAGAGGCCATAGAGACCATAAGCATGCGCATTTCTCACAACATCGAGGAATTACTGGATTATACCCGGGCGGGCAAGCAGTTGGACGCGGGACATGCCGTCAGACCGTCGAGCGTCGCCGCGGAAGTGGCGGAGAACCTGGCGGGACTCATGTCAGGAATGAACGTCGAGGTCTCAATCGAGGAGAGTATGCCGGACATCCTGGTCGAGGAGATCAAGCTGAAACAGGTATTCCACAACCTGGTGGCGAACAGCGTCAAGCACGCCGCCGGCAACGGCCAGTTGCATATAGAGATAGGCGGCAAAGCGGAGGAGGACAGGGCCACGATTTTCGTGCGTGACGATGGCGTGGGGATAGAAAAAGATGTGCAGGAGGAAATATTCCGGGAATTCGTGCGCATGAGCGACGGAGGGGGAAAACCGGGGCTGGGGCTTGGACTGTCCATCGTGAAGCGCGCGGTCGAGGGATGGGGCGGCAGGGTGTGGTTGGAATCGGCGCCGGGCAAGGGGTCCACCTTTTTCTTTACCGCACCCCTGGCGGGAGAGGCTCAGCGGGTTGAACCGCAACCGCGAAGCGCTGAGTAACGAGAAAAGCCGAGGGGTCAGGCCAGGAAATCGGCCTTATACTGAATAGGCGGCTTGATAAGAGGGGCGCAAGGATCGTTATAAAGAGATCGTGGAGAGTAAGGCCGGAAGCCGGGCCTGACCCTTCGGACGACCCCCTCGGTCTCTTGTCTTAAACCCCTTGCCTTACTGGACGGCGGCAATCGGCAGTCCCGGCTGGAGGCCGATTTCCGGGCGTGACCCTCCGGCCTCAGGGAGGGGCTGCAGCTTGCCGTCGCTGTCATATTCGGGCTTGATGGTGAACACTACCCAGCCGTAGCCGAAGCGGTGGGCCACGTAACGCGGGTCGCGGTAGAGCTTGGCGATCTCCCATACCAGGGTACGGCTGGTGAGGGGGTAACAGTCGAGGAACTTGTTGAGGATCACGTACTCCGCGCCGTAGGTGTCGCCGTCGTACTGGAAGATGAGGTCGCGCTGCGACATATGGGGCACGACGATATCCTGGGCGCATACCGAGGCGTCGCGCGGGATCATGCTGATGATATCGTAGCCCATCTGCTCCATCCTGGGATCCAGGTGATAGAACCACGGGTTGAACAGCGTCTTGGCCGAGCGGGAGAAGGTGAAAGGTATGTTGATGAGCAGGATGAGGATACATATCACGAAGACCAGCTTGCGGTAGTCTATCTCGCGCCCGCGCCTGGCCAGCCAGCGGTGCAGGCGGGGGATGGCGTCCATCAGGGCGAAGATGAAGATGGGCGCAAAGATGGCGTTGTAATGGCGCAGTATCTCCCAGTGGGGGTAATAGTTGGAGAACAGGCGCTCCAGCAGAGCGGGCACGGCCACGATGGCGAACCCCCCGATGAGCGGCAGGAACAGGAAGGGCAGCAGGATGAACAGCAGCAGCTTTGCCTTGTGATAGGGCACGAAAAGCTCTTTTACCGCTACCCAGGGATGGGTGGCCACGTACTTCATGGCGTCGATCCAGTCTTCCCCGAGGTGGGAGTAGTACTTGAAGTAGAAGTAGTTGCTGCCCGCCGCGAGGGGCGGCATTATCTGCCGGGTTACGGCATAGAACCATCCCAGGGAGATGGCGCAGGTGGCCCCGCCGATGAAGAACTTCCTGCGGAAGATGATCACGTACAGCCCGAGGAAGAATACGAGGAAGGCCGTGGTTTCCTTCACGAACAGGAGCAGGGGGATGGTGAGCATGTAGCCGACCATGTTCTCGCGGTCGATGAAGAAATAGGACAGGGCCAGCAATGGCCCCAGGAAGGCCTCGGTATGGAAGTCGAAGAAGATGAGCTCCATGGTGCCCCAGAAGATGAGGTAGGTGAGGGCCAGGAGCAGCGCGCAGGTGCGGCTCTGGAAGTTGCGCTTAACCACGTAGAAGACGGGCAGCGCTCCCAGGGCCACGATCACCGCCTGGTAGATGAGGAGCATGCGCGCGTCCGACCATATCCAGTAGGCCGGGGCTACCAGAAAAAAGATAGGGTGGAAGTGGTCTCCCCACAGCGAGGGCACCATGCGCACGGTGTTGAACCCGAACTCGAAGCGCGATAGCTGCCACACGTGCTGGTCGAAGATGCCCAGATCCCAGCCGTGGGACTGGAAGTTCATGTGTTTGAGCAGCGAGATCGCGGAGTAGAGCAGGATGAAGAACAGGACGACGAGGTATATGCCGTATTTCCCCACCCACGTGCTGAAGCCCGGGTGTTTCTCCCGGAAAGCCAGAAACTTTCCCCACACCCAGTTAGCTGCTCTCATCTTCCTCCCACTCGGCAAAGACGGCGGCTTGGTAAGCCCGGAAAATCCGCCGCGGCGACGGGATAAGCCCCGGAATAGTGCCATCCCGGCTGTCTCTTGCATCCCGACGGTCTCTCGAAACAGCCCGCTCTTCGGCTGGTGGCGGATCCGGTTCCCGCTGCCGGCTCCTTGCATTTGCCACCCGCGAGGCGTTTAGCGGGTGCAGGCAATCAGTGCGGGCATTGATCGCACCCGTGAACCCTCATCGTTTATTTCAACACACGATACACAAGCCCTTTAGACGAGGCTTGCGGCGAAAAAGTCAAAAAACCCAAGAATATTTCGCATTGGACCGCGCTTCATCCTCAGACGGGTTGATCTCATACCAATTGAGGATTTTTTCAGAGGAAAGGCCATTACGTCAACCGGTCAGCATGGAGGCCTTGGGGTAGGCCTTGGGGTCACGCCCGGAAATCGGCCGGGTTGAGGCCGGGAGGCTGGGAAGCTGGGAACGTCCAGACTTGTCATGCCGGTAGTGACGCCCTTCTTCTATCGCGCGTTATTCCCCGGCACGCAAGTCGCCGACCCTACGGCAGGTTTGGCGATCAAGTTATTATGTCAGGTCTTGGCATCTCACACCTGCGGCGCAAAACGCGAGGCACTGACCCTTCTCGCTGACCCCTGGCAATGCGGCGCAAGGGTCATCTCCGGAAATGCGCCAAGCCTGTAAGGTTGATCCACGATGTTGCACGATGTTAGTCGGCCGATTTCCGGGCGTGACCCCTCGGCCTGGCACCTCGGCTTCTCTGGCTGGCGCTATTCTTCCTTGGCCGCCTCCCAGAGGCGGTCGAGCTCATCCAGGGTCAGGTCACGCATGTCGCGCCCACCTGCGATGCAGGTACGTTCCATATCGCGGAAGCGCAGGTCGAACTTGCCGGCCGACCTCCTGAGGGCGATCTCGGGGTCCACCCCGAAGTGGCGGCATACGTTCACCAGGGTGAAGAACATGTCTCCCAGTTCCTCCTCCAGGTCTCCCGAATCACCCCGCAGGGCCTCCTCGACCTCGCGCAGCTCCTCCTCGAGCTTGGGGAGGACGTCCCCTGCCTCCGCCCAGTCGAATCCCACGCGCGCGGCGCGGGTCTGCAACTTGAAGGAATGCATGAGGGCCGGCAAACCCTCGGCCAACCCGTCGAGGATGGAGGCCTCCCCCCTCTCGTCCGCCTTGATGCGCTCCCAGCGGGCGATGACCTCCTCCGGCGTGTCCAGCTTGACCTCCCCGAATACATGCGGGTGGCGCCGCAGGAGCTTGGTGTCGATACCGAGCAGGATGTCCCTTATGTCGAAGGTGCCCTCCTCGCTCCCTATCTGGGCATGCAGCACCACCTGCAGGAGCAGGTCTCCGAGCTCCTCGCAGAGGTGCTCCAGGTCCCCATGCCGGATGGCGTCGACCGCCTCGTGGGCCTCTTCCACCACGTGGCGGGCCAGCGACTCGTGGGTCTGCTCGCGGTCCCAGGGGCATCCTCCCGGGCCACGCAGGCGCGCGATGATATCCAGCAGGCGCTGGAAATCGAACAAATCCTCCTCGTCAAGGGCGGGTATATGGACGGTGGTGAGGTGGTCGAAGCGCTCGCCGCGGTCCAGTTCCTCCAGGGGGATCTCGATGACCCGGGCCTCCGGCATGGCGGCCTCGCCGACCACGCGTACGCTGTGGCCGGGAGGATATACCTCGAGCAGCGCGAGCTTTACCTCCGATGCCTTGAGGCGCGAGTCCACCTGGGCGAGGAGGGTCTCCACGCGCGGGTCGAGAACCCTGTAGCCTTTCTCCAGCAGCCGGTCGGCGTCCAGCACGAGCATGCCCTCCACGGCATCCAGCCCCAGCGCGGAGAGCACGGCGTCGAAGAAGCTGACCGCGCCGTACAGGCGCACCTCCACATCCCGGGAGAGGAGCATCTGCACCGTGTGCTCGGCCAGCATGGGCGAGCCGGGGACGGCGTAGAAGGCCTCGCCCCGCTTCCGCGCCTCGGCCTCCACCTCGAGAGCGATGGCGGAATAGACCTCGTGCATGGATTCGCCCTTCTCGTAGTGGTGGTCGAGGGGGCGGAACCTTATGCCGCGCTTTTCCAGTTCCTTGATGCAGGGATGGCGCGAGGTACGGAGAAGGACTTCTCCGGCCCGCTCCAGTATCTCCAAGGTCTCCAGGGTGACCAGCCCCAGGGGTCCCGGGCCCAGTCCCAGCACGTGCACTACGGCTTTGCTCGCGGCCATATTCCTCCCGTGTCTCCAAGGCGGCTCTCGACGACATCATTCTAGCATCCTGCAAGGCGGCGGGCGGGGGATGTGTTCCCCGGGTATGGCCATCCCAAGGCGGCCGGAAGGTATGTGTTACCTGGTGCAGTGCCTTTGCGGTGGTCGGGTTCGGGGTATATTACCCCGTGCAGTGCCTTTGCGGTGGTCGGGTGCGAGCTGTATTACCTCGTTCATTTACGTTCCGGTGGTCAGGTAAGGGGTGTTCTCTCGTGCAGTGCCGTTCCTGCTTTCGGGTGCGTGGTGTATTCCCCCGTGCATGGCCGCTCCCAGGAAGTTGATGGGGGATATATTACCTGGCGTATGTCTCTTCCGGGGAGGCCGGCGGGGGATTCCCCCCGCCTTAATCGAGGGGTTTCACCCATTGCCAGCTGAACCGGGGTAATCATATCATGGCCATACTGTTTCGGCGCGTTTGTATAAGTCGATCGCGCAGGCGGAAAACAACATCGCAGTACTTCTATCCAGCCGCTCGAGGTGTCGCATATTCACGGAAAGGGAGGGGAATGCCGTTGAGTTTGCGTCGGTCTTCGGCCGATCCATTCGGCTCGTATTCCTTCCCTGTGTCATTTTCCAGCATAGGCCCTGCGTGCCGGAAAGGCGCCGTGATCCGGCGGGGAATGTCTCGCGCGCCCGGCCGCACGAATATTCATAGATAAGGAAACAAGACCGGCCCCCAGGCTGTCTTTTTCATGCTGTAAGAAGGTAAAAATGCAGGCATGGTGTTTTGCAGGCCTCTTGCGAGAGGGTATTAGCGGCGCGGTCCGCGGCGGTGATGCTGCGGGTGCCGGCCTTTTTCCGGGCTTGACCCCCCGGCCAGGCCGGAAGCCGGGCTTGACCCCTCGGCCGGCGCCGCGGCTTGAACCCATGACCAGTACAAAGGGAGGTAGTTGATGAGCGAGTTCGATGTTTTCCCGTTTATGCACGAGTGGCTGAGCGACATGGACGTCTCGCTGGCCGGGAACCTCAGGCGCTGGGCGGACAACGAGGTGATGGCCAAGCGGCTGGAGCTGAAGGAGGACTACGAGCAGCTCCTGGAACCCGCCATGCGCAAGCTCTTCCTGGATATAGGACTGCAGCGCCTGCTGTGGCCGGAGAAGTACGGCGGGGACGGCCACAACAGCCACAAGGCCGCCATGACCATGACGGCGGCCCTGGAACAGGTATCGCGCGGCGACACCTCCATAGCGCTGGTGCTCTCCGGGATATGGGCGCTGCAGAGCTGCATGGCCATGGAGGGCGCGGTAAAAGAAGAGGCCTGCGAGGCCCTGGCCGGCATCTTCGGGAGCGAGGGCGAGCTGGCCATAACCTCCCTGGTCCTGCCCCTTTTCCGCGACGTTCCCCAGGCGAAGGCGAAGCTGTCCAAGGGCGCGTGGTCGGTGGAGGCCAAGGGGGCGAGGCCCATGGCCTGCGGCGCCGACGCCGCCGTATTCGGGGTGCTGTGCTCCCTGGGCGATGCGGAAGGCGACGTGGGCATCGTGGCCGTCCCCGGGGACGCCAAGGGCGTGAAGAAGGGCAAGCCCTTCCTCAAGACCGGGCTGGCCGCAGACCGCAACGCCGACGTCTCCTTCGAAAAGGCCAAGGCGCCCGAGGGCATGTGCGTGGCCAGGGGAACAGACGAATGCCGCGGCATGCTCTCCTGGCTCTACCTGGGCATATCCGCCTCCACGGTGGGGGCGCTCTTCGCCGCTTACGAGATACTCAAGGAATGGGGCGACAACCGCGTCATCAAGGGAAAGGGGCAGGTCTTCAAGAGCAACCCCCTCACCGCGGCGGTGATGGCCGAGGTGGCCAGGGACATCAGCATATCCCGCCTGCTCACCTGCGACCTGGCCCGCGTACTCTCCGAGCCCGCCGTCTACGGTCCCGCGGGGCAGGAAAACAATTTCGTCACCGCCGAGATGGTGGCGGGCACCGTCACCCAGTCCGCCGAGAGGGCCATCGGGCGAGCCATGGAGCTGATGGCCTCCGCCGGATACGCCACGGAATGGAACCTGGAGCGCTACTGGCGCGATACCAAGACCATGCAGCTCTGCCTGGGCCCCCACGAGCTGGCCAAGATGGACTACGCGCGCTACTTCTACCAGTCACAGGCCCGATGACCCGAGGGAGGAGCTTATCATGAGGACCATAGACGATTTCACCCGGCCCCTGGAGAACATCTCCCCCATGGACGAGCCCCTGGGGAGGATCGTGCGCGGGTGGGCCGAGAAGCACGTTATACCGCAACGCCGCAAGTTCGACGAGGACTACCTGGACCACAAGTACATCGAGCCCGCCTTCGACAAGCTCATGGGAGAGTTGGGCCTGCAGCGGGTGCTCTTTCCCGAGGACATGGGCGGCTGGGGTTTCGGGCGCTCCGACCATATCGGCACCTCCATGTACCGCATCATGGAGGAGGTGGCGCGGGCGGACTCGGGGATGGCCGTCGCCTACGGCGTCATCTACTGGCCGCTGGTGATGATATCCCTGGAGCCCCACGTGAACAGGGAGCTGTGCAGGGAGTTCGCTCCCATGTTCTGCGAAACGGACAAGGCCGTCTTCGCGGCTAACGCCATGACCGAGCCCCAGGGAGGGTCGGATATAGAGAACATCGACCTGATAGGCGGCTCCACCATCCAGACCACCGCGGTGCTGGACGGGGACGAGTGGGTGATCAACGGCCACAAGCTGTGGCCCACCAACTCCGGCGGCGTTTCCGACCTCTTCGGCGTGGTATGCACCACCAGCCCCGGCTCGCAGGATCCCGACGACCTGGCCTTCATCTTCGTTCCCGCCGACACCCCCGGGGTGACGCAGGGTCCCGCCTACCAGAAGGCGGGCATGGCGGCGGACAAGAACAGCGATATCTGGTTCGACCACGTGCGCGTGCCCAAGTACTTCCGCGCCCACGGGCCGGGGCTCGACGCCATGTATTTCAAAGAGATGCTATGCGTTGGCAACATGGCCAGCGTGGCCTTCGTGGGGGGAGTGCTGATGAACGTGTGGGAGCGTCTTTACGAGTTCTTGAGCGAGAACGACTACAAGGGGCGGCCCATGAAGGAACACGACGCGGTGGCCGGAGTGCTGGCGGACATCGCCAGGGACACCGAGATCGTCCGCATCGTCGGTTACCAGAACGCGCGCATGATAGACCGGCCCGATATCTACGGTCCGCGCTGGGGCGAAGAGCAGGTGGCCAAGGCCCGGCTCTATAAATACTGGGCATGCGACGTGGGCATGGAGGCGGTGGGCAAGGCCATGAACCTCATGAGCAGCTTTGGGGCGGACCGCGACTGGGACGTCGAGAAGCACTGGCGCGACCTCAAGATAGTGCAGCTCTGGCTGGGCGGCAAGCAGCTCGCGCAGGCGGAAGCCGCGCGCTGGTTCTGGGACCTCGAGACGGTATAGGTGGTGACGCAGATGACCGAGATGACCGGGTTGACCCTCGAGAAGCAAGGCGTTTCGGAGCGGCTGCTGCGGGAACTCATAAAGAGCCCCAAGTTCAAGGCCAGCATGAAGCTGTTTACGGCCAACGTCGACCCCGAAACCGCGAAAGGGCTGGCCAGGACCCTGCTATGGGAGGACGTGGAGTTCTTCATGGGCACCGTCTCCACCATGCCGGGGCTGGTCAATTTCCTGGTGGCGCTGGGGCGCGAGGTGGCCTCCCAGCTCAACACCTTCCCCCCGCCCATGCTCATCGCCTTCATGTCGCAGCTGGTGCAGGGCGTGGACTTCGAGGCCATGCGGGAGGCGGTGGCGGAGTTCAAGGCGGTGCTGGACAGGCTGGAGCCGGTGCTCGAGGAGCTGAGGGGGGCCTCTTCGGGGGTTATGGAAGAGCTAAGCGCCGCGGGCGCCGCGGGCGGGGAGTGAGGTGGCGGACATGGTAGACCAACTGGACGCGGAGAAGATGGCGAGGCAGGGAGGCCCCGGGGGGGATGCAGGCCCGGAAGGAACGGGCAGCGCCCTGCCGGGACTGGTGCGGGAGCTGATCCGCACCCCCGGCTTCAAGGAGCTCCTGCTGATACACCTGCGCGACATCAACCCCGGAAGCGCGGGAGAGCTGGTGAAGGCGGCCATCTGGGAGGACGTCGCCTTCACCATGAGCGCGCTGGGGGCCTCGCCGAAACTGGTCAACTGGCTTACGGAGGCCCTGGTCGAGCTCGGGGTGCAGCTGGGCAACTTCACCCTGGACATCCTGCGCGACTTCCTTGTGCAGCTGGGCAGGGACTTCGATATAGAGAGGCTGCGGGAGCTGCCGGCGGCGTACGCGCCCCTGGTGAACGAGCTGCTGCTGGAGGACCGCGAGGCGCTGGACGGGCTCATCGCGGGACTGGGGGCCATCGCGGACGAGCTGGCGAGGTCCGGTGAGCGTGCATGGCGCAAGATATGGAACACGGCGGATTTCGGGAAGATACGCGTGGGCCTGACCTCGTACTTCGATGGCCGCAGGGCCGAACTGCAGGGCGAGCCGGACCTGCTGAACCCGGTGGCCATCTCCAACCTGCTGGTGGCGGTGCCGCCGCTGGCCAATTTCATGCTGCGGGTGCTGACCAGGACGACCCAGGCATTGAAACTGCCGGCCGAGATCCTGGCCAACGCGGTATTCCAGCTCCTGGAGGACGTCGACATGGCGGAGCTGGGGGGGCTGATAAACGCCGTAGCCGGCGCGACCAACGCCCTGCACCGCGGCAACCTGGTGCTGGGGAGGGACGAGCCCCGCCTCAAGGAGGTGCTGGGCCGCGTCAGCCGCGAACTCGTGGAAAACGTGGACGGCGAGGTGTTCAAGGATATGCTGGTGTCGCTGAAAGAGGACGGCGCGGTAATAGGCACGGTGGTCGCGGACTACGTGTATGCCACGCCGGAGGCCACGGCTAAGGTGGCGAGGGGGATATTCCTGGCCGTGGGCGCGGCCCTGCGCGCGGCGGTAGAGACGAGCCGCAGGCTGAAGGACCTGCCGGCTTCCGTCTTCGAGTCCGCTGCCTCGAGCTTCGCCGAGGCGGTGGACCCGCATGACCTGGCAGCTATCGTGAACTACCAGGCCATGCTGCTGGGCAGGATGTTCGAGGCCAGCCCGGAGATGCTGGGCGATTTCACGGGCGGCCTGCTCGCGGGACTGGACACCGAGGAGCTGGCCGCGGCCGGAAAGGAGGCGGCGACGCAGGTCGTGCACGCCGCCATGGCCGACCCGGCGATAAGCGCCGCGCTAGAGCCGGAGGCGGTGGGCGAGATGATAAACAAGGGGCTGGAAGCCTTCAACCGCTTTGCGTGGAGCAATCCCGGCCTCATGGTGGACAAGGCGGCGCGCACCCTGGCGGTGCTGGACATGGACCAGCTGGTACTGGCGGTGGGCGAGCTCATCGCGGCGGGGACGAAGGCGCTGCTGAAGAACCCCACCGTGGTAAAGAAGGCCCTCAAACCACTGGCCAGGCCGGCGGCCATCGCGGCGGCGGCCGGCGCGGTCGCAGCAGGCGCCCTGGCAGGAGCGGTGCTTATCATCCGCAAAGCGAGAAGGTAGGGCAAGGTGACAGCGTATAAATCGGATGCAGCGGAGGGAGCGCGGGCGCCCCGGACGAGTCCGCCGCGGGAAGGCGCCTTCGCCGGTGAGGCGGCCCCGGGCGCTTGCGGCATCTCCGAGAGCGTCCAAGCGGATAGGGCGAACACACCCGTTAATGGCCTAGGGGGTTTGACATGAGAACGATGCAAAAACAGTCGACGGACCTCTATACGGAGTACGTGCGCGACTGGAAGGAAAAGGGAGGCAAGGTGCTAGGCTACTCCTGCGTGGCCACACCGGTGGAGATAATCGAGGCGGCGGGCATCCTGCCTTACCGCATCAAGGCCTTCGGACATCCCGATACCGAGCTCGGCGACGCCTACCTGGCCCGCTTCAACTGCCGTTTCTGCCGCGCATGCCTGCAGCTGGGGCTGGAGGGCTCGTACGATTTCCTGGACGGGCTCATCGAGACCAACGGCTGCGACCACCTGCGGGGCATGTTCGAGAACTGGCAATACGTGAAGAAATACGATTTCTTCCACTACCTCAAGGTGCCGCACTTCCTGCGCGAGGATTCCCTGGACTACTTCGTGGAGGAACTGGCGCTCATGCGCGATGCCGTCTCGGGGCTCTCGGGTACGGAAGTGACGGACGATAAGCTGCGCGAGGCCATCGATACCTACGACGAGGTGAACTCGAAGCTGAAGCGGCTCTACGCCCTGCGCGAGAAGCTGCCCCCGGCGATAAGCGGGGCCGAGGTCATGCAGGTGCTGTGCACCGGCTCCTCCATGATGGGCAGGGACTTCTCGGCCATGCTGGACGAGGTGCTGGAGGAGAAGGCGGCCGCGAAGGTGAGCGGTTACAAGGCGCGGCTGATGATCATGGGCAGCGCCACCGACGAGGTGGACCTCATCGAGGATATCGAGGGCATCGGGGGTTTCATCGCGGCCGACGCCCTGTGTTTCGGCTCGCGTTCCTTCTGGCACCGCGAGGGGCAGAGCGACGACCTGCTGCGCCTGCTGGCCGAGCGCTACCTGGGCCACCTCTTCTGCCCCCGCATGTTCAACGACTACGAGCGGCGCCGCGATTACATCCTGGAGACGGCGAAGCGCTCGGGGGTGGACGGGGCCATCATCACCTACAACAAGTTCTGCGATCTGCACGGGGTGGAGGCGGTGTCGCTGCGCATGGACCTGGAGAAGGCGGGCGTGCCGGTGCTGGTGCTGGAGAAAGACTACGGCGCGAAGGCGGACATGGGGCGCGTCAAGACGCGCGTGCAGGCATTCCTCGAGAGGCTGGGGAAATAGTCCATAAAAAGGGGGTAGGGCCATGGCTCAGAGGGAGATGAAACCGTACGAGGGTCTCATAAACCGCGTCTACGAGATATTCTCCATCGTCGACAAGATGCCGGAGAATATAAGCGAGGAGGAGCTGAAGGGTCTGCTGCATATCCTACCGGGCGACGTCCGCAACACCTTCGGGACTTTCCTCGCCCCGCATATCCGCCCGGTGAGCATGCAGATATTCGGGATGATGAAGAACTGGCTGGACAAGGCCCACGAGACGAGCCGCAGCGGGGGCAAGGTTTTCCTGGTGCCCTTCAACTTCCTGCCCGAGGTCGTCCACTGCTTCGAGGACGCCTGGCCGGTCACCAGCGAGGTGCTCTCCAGCCTGGGGGTGATGGCGCTGGAGGGACAGGGGGAGAGGTACTGGGACTATGCCATGGGCCTGGGGCTGCCGGACTACGCCTGCTCGGCGAACATGATCGAGGTGGGCTCGGTGCTCACGGAGTCCGATTTCACGCCGGACGTGATAATCTCCGACTGCTACGGCTCCTGCGACATCAACTCCAAGACCCACGAGTTCCTGGCCAGGTACATGGACATACCCCTGATCTTCGTGGAGAAACCGGTGGACAACACCGAGAGGGGCGTGAAGCAGTATTACAAGTACTTCAACAGGATGGTGGAGGAGGTCGAGGAATTCCTGGGCCAGAAGCTGGACGAGGAGAGGATGCGATACGTCATCGGGAACGCCAACCGGGCCTCGGAGCTGTACTGGGAGCTGTGGGACCTGCACAAGTTCAAGCCCTGCCCGGTGCCCAACCTCTTCTCGCTCTTCGTCTACGCGGTGAGGTTCACCATGTGGGGCACGGAGGAAGCGGTAGACATCATGCAGTCCATGGTGGACCTCGCCAAGGAGAGGCTGGAGAAGGGGGAATACCCGGCGGAGAGGGAGGTGGCCCGCAGCCTCTGGACCTACACCAGCTATTATTTCGACATGGCCGGGCTTTTCGACTGGATGGAGCGCAACGGCATCACGCATCTCGGCGACGGGCTGGACCTGATCTTCCCGCTGGTGGTGGACCTCACCTCGCGCGAGACCATGCTCACGGGGCTGGCCGAGATAGCCCGCAACATGCCCATGACGCGCCAGATGGGGGCGAGCTCCATGTCGGCGCAGTGGCTGGACGACGTGACCTGGGCGTCCCTGCAACTGGGCGCCGACTGCTGCATCTACTGCGGGCATCATTCGTGCAAGCAGACGTGGAGCAGCGCGTCGGTGGTGCGCAGCGAGCTCATGAAGAGGCATAAGATACCGACGCTGATACTGCAGGGCGATTCGTGGATCAGGCGCATGACGCCCATGAGCGTGCTGCAGGAGGCCATCGGGGAGTTCGTGCAGAACGTGGTCAAAAACAGCGGCACACCCACCCGCAAGGTGGGATAGGCAAGGTGGCAAGGGAGAGGGGTATTAAGGCAGAGGGAGGTAGGAGATGTATTTCGGCGGCATAGACGTGGGGTCGCTGACCGCGCAGGCCGTGATAATCAACGGCAAGGGCATACAGGCCTACAAGAGCATCGGGGTAAAGCCCAACCCCGTGCAGTCGGCGAAGGCGGTGGTGGACATGCTCATCCAGGAGGAGAGGTTCGCCTGGAACGAGGTGAAGTTCTGCGTGAGCACGGGCTACGGGCGCGAACAGGTACAGTCCGAGGGCCTGTCGCAGGATAACATGAGCGAGATCTCCTGCCACGGGGTAGGGGCCTCGTTCCTGGTGCCCGAGGCGCGCACGGTGATCGACATCGGCGGGCAGGACGCCAAGGTCATCCGCATCGGGCCCGGCGGAGAGCTACTCGATTTCGTCATGAACGACAAGTGCGCGGCGGGGACGGGGCGCTTCCTGGAGGTGCAGGCGCGTACCCTGGGGCTGACCCTGGACGAGATCGGCACCGTTTCCCTGAACGCGGAGAAAGTGCTGGAACTCTCCAGCCGCTGCAGCATCTTCTGCGAGACGGAGGTGCTGCATTACCTGCAGCGGGGCCACGACAAGGCGGACATAGCCGCCGGGGTCAACCGGGCCATGGCGGAGCGCGTGGCCGCCCTGGTGCGCCGCGTGGGTCTGGAGAAAG
This sequence comes from uncultured Actinomycetota bacterium, assembly GCA_964462595.1. Taxonomy (GTDB): domain Bacteria; phylum Actinomycetota; class Geothermincolia; order Geothermincolales; family RBG-13-55-18; genus SURF-21. Next base: position 39,909 of record CAYWXM010000066.1, on the reverse strand, counting down.
AGGTCACCATGAGCGGCGGCGTGGCCAAGAACACAGCGGTGCGCGCCGAGCTGGAGCGCATGCTCAACGTCAGGCTGATAAAGTACAGCACCGACTCGCAGATCGTGGGGGCTCTGGGAGCCGCCATCATGGCCAGGCGCATGGGAGGAAGCTGATGAAGTACCTGGGACTGGACGTGGGAAGCCTCTTCACCAAGGCGGTGGTGATAGAGGACGACGAGCTGCTGGCGGCGGAGGTGATCGACACCACCGGCAATATCGCCGACGAGGTGGAGAGCCTGGTGGACGGGGTGCTGGCGGCGGCCGGCGTCACGCGGGACGAACTCGGCGGCATAGGCGTCACCGGGCGCGGTGCGGACATGGTGGAGTTCGGCGACGTGAAGCGCGACGACATCTCGTGCCTGTGCGAGGCGGTGAGCCGCTTGGTGCCCGAGGCGAGCCTGCTCCTGGACATAGGAGGGCAGAGCGTGACCTCTATCCTGCTGGACGAGGACGGAGGGGTGGTCGATTTCATGCGCAACGACAAGTGCGCCTCCGGCTCGGGTAAGTTCCTCACCGTCATGGCCGACGCCCTGGGTTTCGGCGTGGACGAACTGGACGCGGTCTCGGCGCGGTCCACCAACAAGGTGTCGGTGAGCTCGCAATGCGGCGTGTTCGTGGAGAGCGAGGTCATCACCCACGTGAACGAGGGAGTGGACCCGGCCGATATCATGGCGGGGATATGCGAATCCGTGGCAAAGATAATGATATCGCAGGCGCTGAAGTTCGGCTTCCAGGACGATTATACCTTCACCGGCGGGGTGGCCAAGCTGGACTCGGTGACCGGGGCGGCGCGGGAAAAGATAAGGGGCAAATACCACCCCTTCCCCTTCAACCCCCAGCTGGCCTGCGCCATCGGGGCCGCCATGTCCGCCGAGGATGAATAAAGCCGAGGGGTCACGCCCGGCTTCCGGCCTGACGGTTAGAGTTTTATCGCCTGGCGGGCGCCGGAGAGGCGATCCCGAATAAAGCCGAGGGGTCACGCCCGGCTTCCGGCCTGGTGGTTAGAGTTTTATTGCCGGGCGGGCGCCGGAGAGGCGATCCCGGACGAGCGAGGTCAGCGCAGCTTTCGAAGGAGGTCGCTTCGCAGAGGCGAACGCCGTTTTGGCCAGGACCGCGGCGCGCGGATGGATCGCAGGACGGCGCGGACTATAAGGAGAAGCACTAATGGCAGAAAAGGGAATGGAAGATTTCGAGGGCCTGGTCAACCGGGCATGCAACGTCTTCAGCCTCCTGGAATATTTCCCGGAAGACATGAGCGACGAGGAAGTGGAAGGCGTGCTGCACATGCTGCCCGTCGATATGACCAAGTCGATAAGGGCGATGCTGGCGCCGCGCATCCGCAAGACGGGTATCATCTTCCTCAAGGCCTTCAACACGTGGTTCCAGCGCGCGCGCGAGGCCAAGGAACAGGGAAAGAAGATCATCCTCGTGCCCTTCAACTTCCCGCCGGAGTTCGTGTACTGTTTCGAGAACGCCTACCCTCTAACCAGCGAGGTGCTCACGGTAGCCGGTATCGCCGCGCTGGAAGGCCAGGGCGAGAGGTACTGGGACTTCGCCATGGGGATGGGTCTGCCCGATTACCTGTGCTCGTCCAACACCATCGAGCTGGGCTCCGCGCTCACCGGCGCCGATTTCGAGCCCGACGCGGTCATCTCCGCCGCCCCCGGGAGCTGCGACGCGAACTCCAAGATACACGAGTTCGTGGCGCGCTATATCGGCGTGCCGCAGTTCCTGCTGGACAAGCCGGTGGACAACTCGCAGAAGGGAAGGCGGGCCTACTACAACTACTTCCGCCACCTGGTCCGGGACATGGAGGAGTTCCTGGGCGAGGAGCTGAACGAGGACAGGATGCGCGAGGTGCTCTCAAGGGCGAACGAGGCGACGCTCATGTATTACGACCTGTGGGAGCTGCGCAAGGTGCGGCCCAACCCCTGCCCCAACCTGTTCACCCTCTACGCCTACGGCGTGCGCTTCGCGCTGTGGGGCACGGATATCGGCCTGGACATCATGCGCTCGATGATCGACACGGTGAAGGAGAGGATGGAGAAAGGCCTTTACCCGGCGGAGGAGGAGATCGCGCGCTGCTTCTGGATCTATACCTATTACTACTGGGACTGGTACAGCTTCTTCAACCGCATGGAGGAGAGGGGGATCACCGTGCTGGGCGACCTGCTTGGTTCCTTTTTCTTCCAGCCGATCGACCTTTCCACCCGGGATACCATGATAGACGGGCTGGCCGACACCTGCTGGGAATACGGCATGACGCGGCAGGTGGGGGCGGAGTCCATGTCCATGCAGTGGATAGACGACATCGCCTACTGGACCTCGCAGCTGGACGCGGACGCCTGCATCTACTGCGGGCATCACTCGTGCAAGCAGACCTGGAGCGTGTTCTCGGTGGTGCGCAACGAGATCATGAGGCGCTACAAGATACCCACGCTCATGCTGCAGGGAGATTCGTGGATCAGGCGCATGACCCCCATGAGTTCGCTGGACGAGCAGATCGACGAGTTCGTGGCCAACGTGCTCAAGCGCAGGAGGACCACGCCCGCCTCCGAGGTGGGTTAGGTTCTTGCCCGGGCCGGGGGGGTGGCGGTCTGTGTTCCCGAGCCCGGGGCTTCATTGCCTTGCGTGCAGGCGGCACGCGGTCGTTTCCCCCCATCCGTTCCTCCCGACATGACCGGCAGGGGGCCGGTGACAGCCCCTCCAGGCCTGGGGGCCGGCGGCTTGCGTGCCGGCAAATAGCTCTCGAGAGAAGGGCGGCGCCGCTTCCGGCATGAAAACCATGGCTTTCGCGGACCCTGCCGGCCGATTTCCGGGCGTGACCCCAAGGCCTCCAGGGCCGCGGCGCCAGGACTTGACGTATAATCGAGTAAGGGATGGAGCCAAACGGAGCGTAAGATGCGATGACGGTACAAACACTCATCGAGGACCTGGCAAAGCAGCTTTTCATAAGCCCTGACAGCCCTATAAGTTCCGCCCTGGAGCCGATCAGGGACGGGGCCGTGATGCGGGTTTCGGCGCCCGGGGGATGCGCGGCGGGGGAGAAACGGGGCGGGAAGATATCCCTCGTAGACCCCGCCGGCGCCAAGCCGCTTTTCGATATCCACTTCGCGGATCCACGTCACCTCGAGGACTTCAAGCACGTGAGCAATCCGGAGGAATTCGGGAAGCTCTTCCTGTCCATGGCGCGCGAGAACAAGCTCAGGCTGGACACGCTCCTGCCGTTCATGGAGTTGTGGACCATGGGGGTAGGGGTTTTCATGCAGAAGATAGGCATCCTCTCGCTGCCGGATTCCTATTCGGATCTCATAAGCCCGCTGCGGTTGCGGGACAAGGCTTTCACCGAGATCCTGGACGTGGAATACCTGCAGGAGCTGGTGGACGAGCTGGCCGGGATAACGGGCGTGCGCCTGTGGATACTGGATATGAACAGCATGCCGGTGGTGGTGAGTGTGGCCGGCGGCAAGCACTGTAAGCTCATCATAGACTCCCTGGAGGGCGTTATAAGGTGTTACGAATCCTCCATTGACGGACTGGCTGAGCTCAAGAAGACCATGAAACCGAAGGTGCGCATATGCCACGCGGGATTCATCTGCTTCGACGCCCCCCTCATCCTTGGGGGGGAGATGGTCGGGATGATCAGCGGGGATGCGTCGCTCATGGAGCCGGCCGACCCCGAGAAATACAGCAGGCTTGCGGAGGAGCTGGGCGTGGACCCCGAGCCGCTTCTGGCCTCCCTCTCCCAGGTGCGGAACGTCAACCTCGAGGAGGTGGAGTTCCTGCTCTCGGTGGTGAACGCCATCGCCCAGGTGGTTACGGAGATGAGCTTCAAACAGTACATGCTCTCGGCGCAGATAGACGAGAACAAGGACCTCACGCGCGAGTTATGGTTCAAGAACGTCGAGCTGAAGGCGCTCTTCCAGTCCTTCGTGGAGATCCAGGAGCGCGAGCGGGCGGCGATCGCGAGGGACCTGCACGACAACACGGGACAGAACCTCACTAACGCACTGGTCAACCTGGAGCTTGCCCTCGGCGAGGCCGGGACGCCCGATGATATGAGAAAGCATATCGAGTCCGCGTCGTCCTCCATCTCGCAGGTGGTGAAGCAGCTGCACGACCTCTCGGCATCCCTGCACCCGCCGTTGCTCGACGACCTCGGGTTCACCGAAGCGTTGCGTAACCTGCTGCGTCGCATGAACGCCGACCATGCTATCGAGTTCTCGCTCCAGGCCAGCGGAGGAGAGGGGGAACTCCCCGGCGAGGTGAAGATCAACCTCTACCGCATAGTGCAGGAGGCGGTCAATAACGTCGTGAAGCACTCGGGCGCGAGCAGGGCCATGGTGCGCTTCAGCCGCGGAAAGAAAGGCATAGACCTGACGATAAGCGACGACGGCCACGGCCCCGAGGAGCCCAGCAACGACGGGAAGGTCCGCCTGGGGATGGTGAACATGCGCGAGCGGGCGGAGCAGATAGGCGGGACCCTGGAGTATCCGCGCTGCGAGAGGGGCGTGACTATAGCCGTCCACATCCCCTTGCCTCAAGACCGGGAGTGATAACGAGGTCGCCGGCCACCCGGATGCGTGAAAAAACCCCTGTTTGCGTTTATCCTTTAAGCAGCGTCCGTTTGGGACTGCACGTCGTCATCGGAGGTCTCTGGTTCATGGAACGGCTGGGTGAAGCGCTATGACCGACAGGGCGCGGGACAGGATAAGGGTCCTGCTCGCGGACGACCACGCCATATTGAGGGAGGGCCTGGCGTCGCTCATGGAAAAGCAGGCGGATATCGCCGTAGTCGGTGAAGCGGAGGACGGGAGCGAGTGCCTGGAAAAAGCGGCGGCGCTCGTCCCGGACGTGGTGGTGCTGGATATCAAGCTTCCGGGGATGTCGGGGATAGAGGTATGCAGGCAGCTCAAGTCGGCCCATCCTCTGATCAAGGTGGTCATGCTCTCCATGTACGAGGATTACGAATACGTCAACCAGGCGCTCCATGCCGGCGCCGACGGATACCTGCTCAAGAAGGTGGTCTCTTCGGAGCTGGTGGAGGCGGTGCGCAGGGCGGGCCAGGGCGAGAAGGTGTTCAGCCCGCAAGTGCTGGATGCCATAGTCGATTCCGTGAGGCACGAGGTGCCGGATGCGCGGGCTTCCTCTCCCATGGAGGCGCTGACCTCGCGCGAGTACGACGTCCTCTCCCTTATGAGCGAAGGCCTGAGCAACAAGCAGATAGCCGCCAACCTGTTCGTTTCGGCCAAGACGGTCGAGAAGGTGGTGTCCGGCATCTACCGCAAGCTGGAGGTCAGCTCGCGCACGGCCGCGGTGAGGCTTTTCCTCAGCTCCCGCTGAGTCTTTCGTGGCGGAGTGGCCAGCCATGGAATGGTAAATACAGGCAAGCTTCAGGAGAGGCGGCGGTATTCCTCGTAGAGGCTGGAGCGCATGCTCGCGTGATCGAATTCCCGCGCGACCTTCTCCCTCGCCAGCCGCGTGTAGTTGGCGACGGCCTCGGGTGCCTCCAGGTAAAAAGCTATGGCCTCCGCGAGCTCCGCGGGGTCGCGGTCGCCCAGCAGGATGCCGTTTACGCCATCGTCGACGATGTCCTTCGGCCCGCGCACCCGGCACGCCACCACCGGGGTCTCGGTGGCCATGGCCTCGATGAGGGTCACCCCGAAACCCTCCCGCGTGGAGGGAAGCACGTAGATGTCGAAGATGCGGTAGAAGTGCTCGGGGTCGAAGCGGTACCCGGTGAAGACAAGGCGGTCGGCGAAAGCGGGCTCGAGTTGCGAAGCCAGCCGCTCGAGGCGCCGCGGCTCATCCGGTTCCATGGAAGAATCTCCCACCATGACCAGGTAGAGATCGGGACGGCCCGGCAGCAGGCGCGCCGCCGCCTCGACCAGGATCTCGAGGTTCCTCTCCCGCTTGATCTCGCCGATATATCCGAGGACGGTCGCATCCGCCGCTATGCCCAGTTCCTCCCTCAGGCCGTCATCTTCACCCGGCCGGAAGCGCTCCAGGTCGACCCCGTTGTAGATGAGCCTGGCCTTGCGCGTACCCACGATCTTTTTCGCCGCCGCCAGGGCGAGGTCGTCGCTGTTGACGAAGATGACCAGGTTGCAGCGCCTGCCGGCGAAGCGCTCGGCCCTGATCACGAGCCATCGCTTCAGTGCCGGGGAGCGGTGGGAAAAATAGAAGCCGTTGCAGGTGTGGATGACAGCGCGAACGCCGAGCTTCCAGGCGGCGGCCCGCCCCAGCACCCCGTCCTTGGGGTTGTGGGTGTGGACGATATCGTAACCTTCCTCCCGGATAAGGGACTTGAGGCGGCGGTAGGCCTTGAGATCCTGCAGGGGCGTGATGCGCCGCGTGATGGGCAGGTCGTGCAACTGCAGGCCCGCCCCGCGCAGCACGCCTGCGAAGGAGGTCACCCGGCAGGCCACGTGCACCTCGTGCCCTTCTTTTACGAGGCCGGCGAGCAGGGGCAGCATGTAGGGAGAGGCTGCAAAACGGTCCAGGTTGCATACCTCGAGGATCTTTAACGTATCAGCCATGGCTCCATTATAGGGGTTTTACAGCTCACAGCAGGGGGGCATGCGGCGCTTGAAGGAGGAGGACGCCACCATGCCGCGCACCTTGGCGGTGAAATCCGGGTTGAAGCCCACGGCCTCCAGTTCCCCGTCGCTCCGCCCCAGGTCGATCAGGTTATACAGCAGCCGGTCGACCTCCTCGTAGGTGAGCCCCATCTCTCCCTCGTCGGTCTGGCCCTGCCACAAGTCGGCCGAGGGGGGCTTGGAGACGATGCGCGGGGGCACGCCCAGGTGGGCCGCCAGCAGCCTCACCTGCGTCTTGTAGAGGCCGCCCAGGGGGGTGAAAGCGCAGGCCATGTCCCCCCACAGGGTGGTGTATCCCAGCAGGGCCTCGGTACGGTTCCCCGTGCCCAGCACCAGGGCGTCGCGCGCCGCCGACTGGTCGTAGAGCACGGCCATGCGCGTGCGGGCCATGTAATTGCCGCGGCGTTTGCGGTCGGCCTCGGGAAAGCGGTCGAAATACGCGTCCACCATGGGCGTGATGTCTATCGTCTCGTGGGCGATGCCAAGCTCCGAGGCGGCCAGCAGCGCGTCATCGATGCTCTGGGGGTCGGTGGTCCTGTAAGGCAAGAGAAAAGCGGTGAGGCTCCCGCTCCCCAGGGCCCTCACGGCAAGGTAGGCCGAAACGGCGGAGTCCAGGCCGCCCGAGAGGCCCACCACCAGGCTGGATCTGCCTGCTTCCTCCATGCGAGCGCGGATAAAATCGAGGATGCGGGGGAGGGTTGCCTCGGGTTCTATGGTGGGGCCACCCGCCATGTCATCACCTCCCGTCCTGCCGCGAGCACAATAAGCACGGAGCCTGTCGCGCGGCCGCCGCAACACCTGGATGCGGATCCCCGCCATGCGGATCTGACGATCCGGTCCCGGCGCCGCCCGCATCCGCCCGTTTGCGTCTCCGGCCGCCTGCCGGCGGGAAAAAAATGCGGGCGCGGTACCGCATCCCAAATGATAACATATAGGGGATCGGGCAAAGGACGGCTGTTGAGAGTTGGAGGTAGCATGGGCCTCGAGGGATCGATACAAGACCGTAGCGCCCTGGTCGGCGTCATCGGCATGGGGTACGTCGGCCTGCCCCTCGCGTTGCAGGTGGCGGAAGCGGGCTTCAGGGTGATAGGCCTCGAGAAGGACGGCGGCAAGAGGGACAAGCTCGCCAGAGGCGATCCCCTCTACGAGGGCCTGGACGGAGAAAAGCTCGCCGAGCTGAGCGCGGCGGGAAGGTTCGAGGTAAGCGGGGACACGGGCGCCCTCGTCTCGTGCGACGTCATATGCGTATGCGTGCCCACCCCCCTCTCCAAGACCCGCGACCCCGACCTGACCTTTATCCGCGAGGCAACCGCGCAGATAGGAGAGGCCCTGCAGGCAGGGAAAAGGCCCAAGCTCGTCGTGGTGGAATCCACCTCTTACCCCGGCACCACGCGGGAGGTCGTCCTGCCCATCCTGCAGGAGAAGGGGATGAAACTGCACGAGGATTTCCTGCTCGCCTATTCACCGGAGAGAGTGGACCCCGGCAACGAGAGATGGAACATCGCCAACACGCCCAAGCTGGTGGGAGGGATAAGCGAGGGATCGGCGGCGGCGGCCCGCCTTTTCTACGGCTGTTTCGTGGAGCGGCCGGTGGCGGTCAGCTCTCCCGAGGTGGCGGAGATGGCCAAGATCCTGGAGAACATCTTCCGGGGCGTGAATGTAGCGCTGGTGAACGAACTCTGGATGCTCTGCGAGCGTATGGGCCTGGACGTGTGGGAGGTTATCGAGGCCGCGGCCACCAAGCCCTTCGGCTTCATGCCCTTCTGGCCGGGGCCGGGGCTGGGCGGCCATTGCATACCCGTGGACCCTTTCTACCTCGCCTGGAAAGCGCGGGAATACGATTTCCAGACCGAGTTCATCGAGCTGGCCGGCAAGGTCAACGTGAACATGCCCTACTTCGTATCCGGCCTGGTGGGGCGGGAGGTCAACCGCGAGGGAAAGAGCCTCAAGGGCGCCAGGGTGCTGATACTCGGCGTGGCCTACAAGCCGGACGTGGGGGACACGCGCGAGACCCCGGCCATCAAGCTCATGGAGCTGCTGCTCGCCAGCGGGGCGGATGTCATCTATCACGATCCCTTCGTCCCGGTGCTCAGGGTGGGGAACGTGGCGCTGCGCAGCGTGGAACTGGTGGAGGACCTGCTGCACGGATGCGATTGTGCGGTTATCGTTACCGCGCACAGCGGCGTGGATTACGGGCTGGTCGCGAGCTCCGGCATCCCCGTCCTGGATACACGTAACGCCCTGCGCAAACACAAGAGCGGGCTATAGTCGGAGGCCGCCGGAGGGACGGAGGCGTTCGCCACGGCGAAGGGCGCCCTGACGTACCGGGGGCGGACGGCAGCGGTCCTGGCGTTGAGGCTATTCGAAGCGTTCGTAGCGGGGGGGTTCCTGCAGCCTGACCTTTTCATGGCCGCCTTCCTCGCGCAGTTTTTCGACCCGCCGCAGGGCGCGCATCTGTTTCAGGAACCACTTGAAGGAGGTGTTGTCCTGCACCACGCTCCGTGCCATCCTGGCCATGGCCTTGCCCTTCCTGTCCCCGATCTCCAGCGCTTTTTTGATCGCGTCAGCGGTCTCCGCGATGTCCAGGGGGTTGACGGGGATCACCGTGCCCCGCATCTCCTGGTAAGAGCCGGCGTTCACCGAGAGGATGATGACGCCGTTGCGGCGGTTAAGGACCGCGCCTTCCTTGGATACCAGGTTCATGCCGTCGACGATGGGGTTCACGAGCAGCGCGTCGAACTCCATAAGCGCGGCCACGGAGCGCGGATAGTCGTCCTTTATCTCCAGGTGAACGGGCTCCCAGTCCACGGTGCCGAATTCGCGGTTTATGGCGTTCGCGGCCTCCTCGATATCGCGCTGCAGGTCCCGGTATTCCTTGAGGTCCGAACGGGAGGGATAGAGGAAATTGGCGAAGATAACGCGGTCCTGCCAGGCGGGGAAGCGGCGCAGGAAATGCTCGTAAGACTGCATGCCGCGCAGGATGTTCTTGGAGGGCTCCACGCGGTCCACTCGCACCAGCAGCTTGCGCCCCGCCGCCTGGGCGCGCAGGCGCTCCTGGTGCACGGCGACCTCGGCCCGCCCGGCCGTTCTCTCCAGCGCGTCGTGGTCGATGGATATGGGATAGTGGCGGACGTAGGTATCGCGCGAGCCGTGCCGCACCAGGCGGCGCTTGGAATCGACCGCAACCCGCACCGCGTCTCCCTCCCGGCAGCACTGCAGGAAATTGTTGACGTAATGGGGGGTGTGAAAGCCCAGGACGTCGTTGGCGAGCATGCCCTGCAGCAATTCGCGGCGCATCCCCTGCGGAAGCATGCGGAAATAGTCGGGCTGCGCCCAAGGGGTATGGGTGAAATGATGGATAAGGACGTCGGGCTCCTTGCGCCTGATGTACTGGGCGCAGAGATAGAGGTGGTAATCCTGCAGGAAGATAAGTGGCTTCTTGTCCGTATAGCGTATCTCGCGCACGATCTCGTCCGCGAAGAGGCGGTTGACCTTGCGATAGCCGTTGTTCCACGCTTCGTGTATCGACTCGTCGAAGACCGGCCTGCGCAGCATATCGTAAAGGTAGTGCTGCATGGGCCAGATTATGGAGTTGCTGATGACGCTGTAGTATTGCTGGAAGTCCCTGGACTCGGGGACGATATATTTCACCCAGTACTGCGGTTTATCGGGAGGCATGGCCAGGCGGCCCCGGGGCGCCTGGCGGGCCATGACGGCGTCCTCCTTGGTGCGCATGGTGGAGATCCAGACGGCGTCCGTGGCCACCAGGGCGGTGGACATGGCGGTGACCACGCCACCGGCTCCCCGGAAGGCCTTGATGCCGCCGTCGGGGGTGCGCCGGAACTCCACCGGGCCGCGGTTGGAGGCAACGACAACGAACTTGTCTTTGAGATATTGGCGCACCTGGCGGGGGGTTATAGTCTCCAGGTCCAGCTCATCGAACTCCATGTTGCCGCTTTCCATGCTATCACTCCTTTAGTTAACAGTATAACATCCCTCCGGGCCGGGCATGTGCATAAATACCATATAATGACATTAATGCCTATCTCAGTCAGTCAACCCCCCATGCAATCCTTAGCCTTGCGGTTTGCCTCTTCTGCGGTCGGGGGTCAGCGGGCCGCGTGCGGGGGTTCATACGCACGACGGAAAGAGATAGCGGTTACCGGCATGCAAGCCACGGGATTTCGAGGGCCCGCTGCGGCGGTTTTTCAGGGATGGCCCCACGGCCCGAGGCCTCATTCCGGGCCTGACCCCTGGGCTTTTGGCTGGTCAGGAGGAAAGCGTGTAGTTGACGGCCGAGGGGCCGGCCGGCTCCCAGGTGACCTTCGGGGTCTTCCCCTCGGCCAGCTCGTAGAGCGCGGACAGGTGCCCCGCGAGTATGTGTTCGTCGAAGGGGTTCTCCACGGTGACCGTAAGGCGGCCGTCTTTTATCTCGCTGTTGACCGGGTTGCCCTGGCCGCGCAGGGCGATACTGTCGAGCACTTCGCTGTAGAGGGCGTCCCCGTCCAGGTCCCCGCTGGTTTCCCCCCCGGCGAGGAACTCCTTTTTGATATGCGACAGCGAGAACTCGCGCTGCGCTTCCACGATCACGGGAAAGATGTCTTCTCCCAGCTCGTTGGCCAACTCGCGCATGACGACGCTGGTGGTATAGATTTCCAGGATGACCATGCGCACGCCGTTTCTGCCGTCGATCATCAGGCCATCGTTTTCCTTCCACTCCAGGTCCTTCAGGAGCAGGGGCACGCCGCAGACGGGACAGGTCTGGTAGTGACGGTGGCCGGGCTTTGACGGTGGGATGGTGTACTTGAGCCTCTGCGAGATTTCCGGGTGTTCGGCTGTCGGCTCCACGACGATGACGTCATCGTTTCCGGATTTCTCCCAGTGGTATTCGTACGGGGTTTCCCCCAGGCTCTCCAGCGCCCCCACCACCACCGCGGCCATGAGCTCGCGGTTGAAGGGGTTGCGGATGATCGCCTTCCCGGAGCCTTTTCTGGCGTAGGATATGGTTTCGGCATAGCCCTGCCCGGTCCAGGAGGCCATGCGGTTGAAGTAGGTTATTATAAGCTTGCGCACGCCGGGGACGTAGCGTATGGCCCAGCGCACCCGGTCCAGGTTGCCGTCGATGACGTCCTTGGCGGCGTTGCGCTGCGCCTCGAAGACTATGTGCTGGATGGATACCCCCAGGGTTTCCTCTATCTTCCTGAATATCTCCGAGAGATAGTCCGCCTCGATGATCAGGGTCCTGAAGTCGGCCCTGTTCTTGCTGGTAATGGTGCCGTTGTCGTTCCATACCAGCGACTTCGCGAGCCAGTAGGGAAACCCGCACGCTTTGCATTTCCTGATGCGCATTGTGACCTCCAAATATAAAATATGTACCATTTATCTTTTCGGAGGTTTGGCTCGGCACATTTAGCGCCATATTTTGCTTGATGTTCTTTAAACATTCACTCGCGCCATAGTCATCTCACGTGAAGAGGCGGTGTTCATCGAAGCCCGGGGATCACCGTGCTCTTGCGGACGTCGCGGCCCCGCGGCCGCGAGATGAATGCCTGCGGCAACGTTTTCCGGGCCGACCACATTGCCGTGCGCAGGGGCTTACCTGCTTACCAGCGGTCGTAGCGGACGATCTCCTCCAAGGGCTTGCGCCCGGGGCTCTCCGGCAGGACGGCGGGGTACCCCAGGGGGGTGAGCGCCACGGCGCGGACGTTTTCGGGCACGCCCAGGATATCCCGGATCTCGTCCTCCTGTATCCATCCTACCCAGCAGGTACCGAGGCCCTGGTTCCAGGCCTCCAGCACGAGCTGCTGCATGCTGATGCCGATGTCCAGCATGTAATAAGGCTGGCCGCTGACGTTCCCGGATTTCTCGGGCTCGGCGCAGGCCACGATGACCACCGGGGCGGACAGGACCGCCTTGCGGGCGGGGTTGTTCTCCAGGGTCGCGGCGAGGGCATCTTTGATGGCGGGGTCCCGCACCACGATATAGGTCCAGCATTGCAGGTTGGCCCAGGAAGGGGCCAGCCGGGCCGCTTCCAGCACGGCCTCGAGTTTCTCGTCCTCGACCGGGCGGTCGCCGTACCTTCTGATGCTGCGACGCTCCGCGAACAGCTTCATGGCCATGCGATCATCTCCTTCCGCTGTTATCACGTTCATGCCTGGGTGAATCGCTAACCTGGAAATTAGCATATCCGCGTCGCCGATTGAAGAGCGGCGGTGATCGGGATGCAGCTAGAACAAGGCGCCTCGCGCTCGTGCGGCCGTGGCCCACCTTGCCATTTTTTAGTGGTAGAATTGTTTTAACGGGGTGAAAGCACGGCGAAATAAGATCGCTAAGAGGGAGGAATGTATTGCAGGGCCTCAAAAGCAGGGTCTATCTGTTCGGAGTCGCAGCCCCCGTTTTCTTCGTCATCGCCGCTACGGCTGTCGTGGGTTTACTCATACTCCGTTTTGATGGGCGCATGATGCTTAACTGGCTCTACGCCACGCTCATCGCGGCCGCCATAGCGGTGCCGCCGGCGGCGATCTATCTTTTCACCAGGACCAACAGGGTGATGCGCGTTTACCATGGCGGCGGGGAGAGCTCCGGGGATGACACCTCCGGGAACGCCGCGAAGCTGAGATCGATAGACCTCTATCCCCTGGCGATGGCCATGGGGGTGATCATCGCGGGCGTTGTGGCCATCACCGTAGAGGCGCTTTTTTTCTACCTCGCCGGCGATTATAACGGGGCGCTCTGCCTTATCTATGTCCTGGCATGCTTCGGCTTCGCCGTCTTCGGCGCCTACATGGAGTTCTACCTTCTCTACGGGATGATAGAGCCCGTACGTAAGGTAACCTATTCTCTTTACTGGAGGCCGGGCTACAGGGGAGGTATAGGCCTGAGAAGGCGTATCGGCTTCCTGGGGATGGTCATGAGCGTGGTCATACTGATCGTGGGATGGTCGGTGGCCGCATCCGGCATCATATTCAACTCGCAGACGAAAATGCTCGAGCGGGGTGGCGAGTACGCGACTCTTATCGCGGAAGACATCGCGTCCTATGAAGGCCTCGAGCCCGTGCTGGATTACGCCAGGGCGTCGAAGTCCCTTGCCTTTGCCGCCAACGGCCTGGCGATACTGACCGACGAAGAGGGCGGGGAGGCCGACAAGGTGCGCCTGGGAGAGGGCATGGGCGAGGAAACGGAGTCCGACCTCCTGCGCAAGCTGCGCGAAAGCGGTGAGGCGTTGGTGATGGATAACGGCATGAACAACGGGGCCGCGATATCACCGGTCGGAGAGACGGGCTATGCGGTGATCCTCCTCTTTCCCATGAAATCCTTCGCGGGTGAGATAGCCTCTATCACCTGGTTCTATACATTCCTCGCCGCGGTGGCCATCATCGCTACCTGGTACCTGGCCAGCCTGACCTCGAACAGCGTCTCCACCCCCATCAGGGAGATGAGGAAGGCGGCTGAGGCCGTCTCGGAGGGGGACCTCACGGTGAAGGTGGAGATGTCCTCCTCGGATACGATAGGGCAGCTTACCGCCGCCTTCGGCAAGATGCTGGAGAGCCTGCACCTCATAAGCTCCCAGACGCTGCTCGCGGCCGAGGAGACCAGCGGCGGGGCATCGGGGGTGGCCGCGACCGCGCAGCAGATACAGTCCTCCCTGGACCAGCTTTCCGGGATCATACAGCAGATGTCGGACAGCGCTACCAGGGAAGCCCGCATGGCGGAGGAAGTATATTCCCTGAGCACGGAGATACATCAAGCCCTGGAGCTCAGTTCCACCCAGGCCGACGAGGGGGCGGAGGCGAGCCTGAGCTCTTCCGGCCTGGCCGAGGGCGGGAGGAACGACGCCGTTGCCGCCATTGAGAAGATGGCCAGCGTGAGGGAGAGCATCGCGGCGACGGTGGAGATCATCAAGACCCTGGGAGAGCAATCGGAGGAGATAGGTATCGTCGGGGAAGTGATAGACAATATCGCAGATCAGACCAACCTCCTGGCGCTGAACGCCGCCATCGAGGCGGCCAGGGCGCAGGAGCAGGGGCGCGGTTTCTCGGTCGTGGCGGAGGAGGTACGTAAACTGGCCGTGGACTCCACCGCGTCGACCGCCCGCATCGCCAACCTCGTGAGGGGGATACAGGCGAATACCGCTTCCGCGGTGGAGAGGGCGGAGAACGCATCGAAGGAGGTCTCCGAGGGTATGCAGGTCGTGCAGGTGGCGGGCGACAGCCTGGATAAGATAAACGAGTACGTGCGCAGGTCGGCGGAACTCTCCAGCGCCATCGCCGAAACCACCAAGAGGCACCTCATACTGGGCGCCAGGATAATGGAGGCGATGGAGGAGATCCGCAACATCGCGGAGCAGAACGCATCGAACAGCGAGGAGATATCCGCCTCGTCCGAGGAGCAGTCGGCGGCGATGCAGGAGCTTTCGGCCACCAGCCAGCAACTCACGAATCTTGCCGATCATATGAAAAGCCTTGTGGAGAGGTATAAACTCTAAGCCAGAGGCTGGATGAGGGTTCGCGTGGAGGTCACAGATGTTGCCCACAGTCCCGGTACAGACGAGAAACCTCGAGCAGTATCGCGGCATCGCCAGCGACGAGGTTATCGAGGAGATCCTGCACCTGGCGGAGGGGCTCAAGGGTGCGCGGGTGGCGCACATCAACAGCACGGCACATGGGGGTGGGGTAGCCGAGCTGCTCTATACCCTGGTGCCCCTGATGAACAACGTGGGTTTGCGGGCGGAATGGCATCTCCTGCAGGGAGACGGTGATTTTTTTACCATCACCAAGTTTTTCCATAACGTCCTCCAGGGCATGGATATCCCCATCACCGACGAGATGAAGCGGAAATACCTCTCGGTGTGCGAGGAGAACGCGGCGGATTGCGACCAGGAATACGATTTCGTCTTCGTGCACGACCCCCAGCCCTGCGCCATGATCGCCGCGCTCGAGGGCGCCGCGGCGCGAAAGGGCAAGTGGATCTATCGCTGCCATATCGATACCACCTTCGCCCGGGACGATGCGTGGGAATTCCTCAAGCCGTACATAGACATGTACGACGGGGCCGTCTTTACCAAGGACGACTACATAAAATCGCCTCTGGATGTGCCGTATCTGGCGTTTATTCCCCCCTCCATAGACCCGCTCAGCGCCAAGAACATCATCCCCGAGAAGAGGGTGCAATCGGATATCGCCCGCCGCTACGGCGTGGACGAGACCCGTCCCATCATGCTGCAGGTCTCCCGCTTCGATCCCTGGAAGGATCCCCTGGGGCTGGTGGACTGTTACCGCGAGGTGAAAGGCAGCTACCGCGACCTGCAGCTGATCTACTGCGCCAGCATGGCCGATGATGACCCCGAGGGATGGCACTACTACGAGAAGACGTTCCGCTACAGCGGGGACGACCCCGATATCTTCCTTCTCTCCAATCAGCAGGGAGTGGGCAACGTCGAGGTAAGCGCGTTCCAGGCCATGGCCACGGTGGTGTTGCAGAAATCGCTGCGCGAGGGGTTCGGCCTCACCGTTACCGAGGCCATGTGGAAGCGCAAGCCCGTGGTGGCCGGGGAGGTTGGGGGTATATTGCTGCAGGTAGACGACGGCGTAAACGGGTTCCTCGTCGAGGATATTAAGGAGGCGGCGGAGAAAGTAACGCTGCTTCTGGATAGCCCCGCAACCGCCCAGCGCATGGGCGAGGCGGGACACGACAAGGTGCGGAGGAACTTCCTCTCGACACGGCAACTCCTGGATTACCTGCGCTTCCTGCACGTCCTGCTCAAGGGCTAGTCTACCAGAGGCGGCCACGGCCCTTTCGCTGATCCTGCCATGCCACCGCGGGCCGGCTGAAGATTTACCTGGCGGAGCTTGCCTGCGGCCGATTTCCGGGCGTGACCCCAAGGCCTAACCCGGGGGGTGCGGCGGACGAGATATGCTATGGTGTATCATGTAGCGATCGCTGAGCGGACGAGGAGACAGATTGGTAAGAGCGGTGGACAACGGCAGGGAACTCATAGTCTTCGAGGGGGTCTGTAAGACCTATCCCATGGGCGAACTCGAAGTCAGAGCCCTGCGCCAGGTGGACCTGAGCATAAAAGAGGGAGAGTTCATCGTGATCCTGGGGCCCAGCGGGTCGGGGAAAACCACCCTGCTCAACCTCATCGGAGGGATGGACACCATAAGCGAGGGCAAGCTCACCATCAACGGCAAGGATATCTCCAACCTGGACAGCAAGGGGCTTACGGGCTACCGGCGTACGGAGATCGGGTTCATCTTCCAGTTCTTCAACCTCATCCCCACGCTTACCGCGCAGGAGAACGTGGAATTCGCGCTGGAGCTGGTGGAGAACAACACGCGCGACAAGTCCATGCGTTCCCTTGAAATGGTGGGGCTCGCGGATCGCGCCGGCCACTTCCCGAGCCAGCTTTCGGGAGGCGAGCAGCAGAGGGTGGCCATTGCCAGGGCTATCTGCAAGTCGCCCCCCATCCTTCTATGTGACGAACCCACCGGAGAGCTGGACTTCGAGACCGGGAAGAACGTGCTCAAGGTGATGCAGAAGATCAACCGCGAAGAGAAGCAGACCATTATCCTGGTCACGCACAACTCGGCCATCGCGGAGATGTCCGACCGTACCGTGCGCCTGCACAGCGGAGAGGTCGCCGAGGTGGTCGAGGTGGAAAACCCTAAGGACGCCAGCGAACTCGTGTGGTGATGGGGTCGTATCTTCGTTTTTCGGTTAGACCTTGCTGCCTGGTATCCGTTCTTGGTGTGTTGTTAATGAACCGAAAAACGAAGATACGACCTCACTGGCGTGACGGCCCCGTTACAGCTGTTCGAGGAGGTCGAAGAGGCCGTCGGGTCCATCCACGGTGAGGTCGGCCACCGCCTCGAGTTCTATGGGCACCTCGGGAGACAGGACGGCTATGGCCACGCCCTCGAAGCCGCCCTCTTTCATCAGGTATCTCATTCCCCGGAAGGCGCCCACGTCCGTGAGGTCGTCTCCGGCGTAGAGGGCGCGACGCAGCTTCCAGCCCGCGCCCAGCCGTATGAGCACCGTGCCCTTGTCGATGTCCACGGGCGGGAACAGTTCCACCGTCCTCCTGCCGTGGCGTACTCTCAGGCCCGCTTTAAGAGCCAGGTCCTCCGCGATCTGCAGCACGCCGCCCTCCCTGCCGGGAGCGTCGCGGAAATGCAGGGAGATCGAAACCAGCTTGTCCTCGAGTCCCACCCCGGGCAGATCGCCCAGTGAAACCGCCAGTTCGTCGCGCGCCCTTTTCAGGGCAGGCAGGTGGGGAAGAACCTCGGGGTCGATCTTCGGCTCGTCCTCCATCCATTCCATGCCGTGGACGCCCACGTAATGGACGTGCGCCAGGCCCACGAGCGAAGCCAGTTCCTCCGCGCGGCGGCCGGAGAGTATGCACATGGGGTAACGGCGGGCCAGGTCCGGCAGCAGCGCGGCGGCGCGGGGGTGCAGCGCGGCCCCCGCGGGCGTGGGGGCGACCTCGCTGATGGTGCCGTCGAAGTCCAGGAAGATGCCGGAGTGGCGGGTATCCGCCTTGAACTCGGATATCCAGGCGTAGGGCTTGCTCATGTCCGCCTCCCGTGGGTGAAGAAGCTCCTCCATCCCGTGCGGCGCGGCCGCGGGGCGACGGCGTCCAGCAGGGGCTCCCCGGCGAGCACCCTTTGCGGGTTGACCTCGAGGAGGACGCTCACCGCCTCTTCCCCCAGCCTTTTCTCGATGATGCGGGCCACTCCCGAAAGGTCGGGGCTGCGCCCGTCGGGCGAATGAGCGTCCGAGGCCACCAGCCTGGCAATGCCCTCTTCGAGCAGGACAAAGGCGCTGCTGCGGGCGTTCTTGCCGTAAATCCCCTGCAGGCTTCCGCCGTTGACCTGGATCTCTATCCCGCGTTCCATCAACTCCCTCACCTCTCCGGGCCTGGTTGCGAGATAGCGGTTGCGTTCCGGGTGGGCCAGGATGGGGAAGAACCCGCACAACTGTACCCGGAAAAGCGCCTCCGCGGTGACCGAGGGCATGTCGATGAGGGGCAGGTCGGTGAGGATATATTTTTGCCCCCCTCCCAGCGTAAGCTGCGCCAGATCGCAGCTTTCCCTGGCCAGGCGGTAAAAGCCGGCGTTTATGCGCACCTCCACGCCCGGCACCAGCTCCAGCGCTATACCCTCATCGCGCAGCATCTCGCCGTGCTCGCGCAGCGCCGCCCTGACGCGGTCCAGGTCCAGGGGCGGCTTGTCCAGGTCGTAGTGGGGGGTCGCCGCCATGCGCACGGTCCCGCCGCGTACGGCGGCACGGGCCATCTCCAGGAACTCGCCGTCGTTGCTGGCGCCGTCGTCGAATCCTGGAAGTATATGGGAATGGAGATCAGTAAACGGCAAGGCCTACCTCCGCAGGTATTGGCGGTTCCAATCCACGGTGCGCGAGAGCCCCTCGTGCAGGGAAGTGCGCGGCTTCCACCCCAGGATTTTTCCCGCCTTGCTCGCGTCCAGGGAGATGTGGTCAAGCTCTCCTTCGCGCGCGGGGGCATATTCCGCGCCCGCTTCCCATTCCATGATGTCCGCGATGTTCCTGTAGAGCTCGTTCACGGAGGTCTGCATACCCGTGCCGATGTTTACGAACTCCCCTCCGCCCTTTTGGAGCGCGCTGCGGTATGCGTCCACCACGTCCTCCACGAAGACGAAGTCGCGCGTCTGCTCGCCGTCTCCGAAGATGGTGCAATCCTCCCCGGCCAGGATCTTGCCTATGAAAATAGCGACCACACCCGCTTCACCGAAAGCGTTCTGGCGCGGCCCGTAAACGTTGCTCAGCGCCAGGGTACAGCAGGACATCCCGTGCGTCCGCTCGTAGTAGCGGACGTATTCCTCGGCCACATTTTTACTCACCCCGTAGGGAGAATCGGGGCGCCTGGGAGCATCCTCCGAGACGGGGATAGACTCGGGCTCGCCGTAGACGCAACCCCCTGAGCTGGTGTTTACGAAACGCTTGACGCCGTTTTCCGCCGCCAGTTGCAGCACGTTGATGGTGCCCAGCACGTTGATCTCCGCGTCCATCACCGGGTGCTTTACGGACACCCTCACGTCGGGCTGGGCGGCCAGGTGGATGACGGCTTCCTGTTCCTTTCCCTTGAAGGCGGCCATCAGGGCATCGTTCCTGATATCCGTGTGCAGGAAGGAGAAGCGGTTCTCCTTGGCGGCTTGCTTGACGCCCATGAGGTTGTCGAACTTGCCCGTGGAAAGGTTATCCACCACCGTCACCGAGTGGCCCTCTCCCAGAAGGATATCCACGAGGTTGGAACCTATGAAGCCCGCTCCACCCGTTACCACGATGCGCAATGCGCCCACCTCCTTGTTATACGCCTGCCGGGGATGTGCGGCCCGTGGGCAGGCGGTTATCAGCAGGACACTCCGTTGCAATAAAAGGTTATCACAGGGGCCCGGCCTATGTCGGTCATTCCTTCCGGGGTCTGCTCCGCCCCGGACTCCTGCCACCTGAAGGAACCGGTGATAGAGAAGAACTGCGGGCGCACGTCTTTGAATTCGCTGGACGGAGCTCGCCCCTGGAAGATGTAGGTGTAGTCTCCGGCGACGATATAGTAGAGGAGGAACCTGGTCTCTTCGCCCATGAAGTTGGCGTTGAACTCGGTGTAGAAAGCCGGGAGGCCCGAGACACTGGTGGAATCGAACATCTCGCCATCCATGGTCTCGTCCGTCTCCGTCGCCATATACTCACCGCTGGTGGGGACCGGCTGATCCTGCTGGCCGGAGTCCGGGGGGCTGACGGTGGGCGCCTGGGTCTCGCCGGAGTCCGGCTGCGTTTCCCGGGGCGCCTGGGTCTCGCCGGAGTCCGGCCTGCCGCCGACGGCAAGGATGCGCTCGCCGGCGTCTTCGACGAGGTGTTCCTCTATGGCGTCGATACCCCCGATGGATATGACCGGGTCGAGCTGGATCACGCTCAGCTCCACGTTCTTCTGCGAGGTCAATTCGATGGTCAGCGCCGCGATCTCGCCCTCCGCAGGGACACCCTGCTCTACCGTCCAGGTATCGGGATAAGAGATGCTGAAGCCGAGTTCCGGATCGGAATAATCCCGGGTGGTGTCCACGACTTCCCCGTTGTCCTTATCGGTATCTTCCTCCCCCCAGGCGATGCGGTAAACGATATAGCCCGCGCCGGCGAAGATGGCCAGGGAAAGGACGATCAATCCCACTATTGACAGGTAGAACCAGAAACTACGGTGGCGCGGCAGGATTATTTCCTGCTCGGATTCGCTCCCGAGGAAGCTTTCAACCAGTTCGTCCTGGGAGAGAACCGCGCCGCATATACCGCAGTACCTTGCCCTGTCGGGCTGGTAACTTCCGCATTCCGGACATATCATCTTACAGGTCCCTCTTGTCACGTTACGCCTGCACGCCGCCGGCGGCCGGCGATCCCCCCGCAGGGCTCTTTATTTCCCCATCCATCTTATTCTCTCAGCTTCCCTGCGTCACCTTGGATTATAGACGTAAACCGCGCCGATAATGTTACGCTCCGCCCCCCCGGAAAGGGGCGTTACGGGGGTTCCGGGTGCGGCAGGAAGCGCACGGCCGCACCGCCGGGAGGCGGACCAGTATGCAGCTTCACTTCAAAGCCCGCGGCACATTTTCGGGCCGGCGCCGGTCGCCGCGTATACCCCCTGCGCTGAGGCGGTGACGTATCCAGGAGGCCGCTTCGCTTACGCTCGCGATGGTATCGGGACCTGCCGCCCGCCCCGGGGTAGTCCGGGCCCGACCCGACGCCGCCATGGGGTCAACGCGGGTAGTTGAAGTACATGGCCCGCTCGACCACGGCGGGGAGGTCGGTGTCCACGCGGATGGAGAACTCCGAGTCCGTGAGATAAGGTATCGAGTTGACCTTGAGGGTCCCACGGCTGTGCGCCCCAACCTGCAGGGGCCACGTGACCAGGTTCCCGTCGGGCTTGCGGAAGCTGAACGCGACGTTGAGTTCCGTGTCGTTGGGGTTCATCACCATCAGGAAAGTGTCGAAGAACGGTGACGTGTAACCTTCGGCCATGAAGAAGAGCTGTCCCGGTTCGTTGTATCCCGTCTGCACGTGCCCGCCCGGACAGTCCTGGTAAGCGAAATACATCGCCCTTTCCGCCATCACCGGGCGGTTGGAATGCAGGTATACGGAGACGTCGGCGCTCTCCATGCCCGGCACGGCGTCCACGGCCACCGTGGCCCGGCTGTTCGCCCCCACCACGATATCCTGCCTGGTTACGCTGCCGTCGGACTTGAGGTAATCGAGGGTCACCAGGGCGTCGTGGGCTTCGGGGTTGAGCACGAGGATATATTCGTCGAATGCGCCGGCGGTATAGCCTTCGGCGAAGTACCATTGGGGGGAGGGTTCGGACGAGCCGCTGCTCACGTGCCCCCCGTCGATGCCGTGGTAACCGAAGTACATGGCCCGCTCCGCCACTACGGGAATGTCGGACCCGAGGCGGACGGAGACGTCGGTGCTGCCCATGCCCGGCGCGTCGTCCACGGCCACCGTGGCCCGGCTGTTCGCCCCGACCGTGATCTCCTGGGAGGAGACGCTGCCGTCGGGTTTGAGATAGTCCAGGGTCACCCTTGCGCCGGTGGCCTGGGGGTTGAGGATGAGGACGTACTCATCGAAGCCATCCCCGGTGCTTCCCTCAGCGAAGAACCATTTCCGGGCCGGCGAGGTCACACCCAGGGATACGTGCCCGCCCGTCTTGCCCCGGTAATTGAAATACATGGAACGCTCCGCTACCACCGGGAGGCTGGAATCGAGCCGGACGGAGACATCGGTGCTGTCCATGCCCGGCGCCGCGTCCACGAGCACCGTGGTGCGGGTGTTGGCCCCCAGGAGATAGCCCTGAGAATAGACGCTGCCGTCGGGCTTGAGATAATCGAGTGTCAGGATGGCGCCCTCGGGGTTGGGGTTCTGGATGAGTATATACTCGTCGAAACCCTCACCCGTGTATCCCTCGGCGAAATACCAGGAAGTGGCGGCCTCCGCAACGCCCTTGGAGACGGTGCCACCCTGTATGGGCGCTGGCGGCGGCTGAAACGGGCCGGGGATTATGGACAGGGGAGTGCCGTCCGGGGCCCAGTAAAAGGGCACGTGAGCCTGGGTCGGGTCGAGGCGCACGCAGCCGTGCGAGGCCGGGTACCCCAGTCCTTCGTAATTGGACTGCACGCCGTTATAGGTGGGCCAGGCATGGATGGCATAATCCTCGAAGAAACCCATCCAGTAATAGCAGACGCAACCCGGATACTTCGGCACTACGTGGGCTTGATCGTGGTAGAGGATGCGGAAGTTGCCGGTGGGCGTGGGTGTTCCCCCCGCACCGGTCGAGACGATGAGCATGTGGACCAGGCGCCCGTTCTCCAGGCAGTAGAGCCTCTGATCGGCGATGGAGAGGACCATGTTCTTCTGGATGGTGACCGCCGCCTCGAAGATCTGGGCGCAAGGCGTGGCGGAGAGTTCCGGCGAGAAGGCGCTCTCACGCCCCTGTCCGTCCACCGCTGTGACCACGTAGTAATACGTGGTGCCGTCCGCGAGGCCCGTATCCACGTAGCCGAGATAATCCACCGCGGAGTCGGTACGGCGCTCGCTCAGCATGCCGTAAGGGCCGCCCGTTTGCTGCGCGCGGTAGACGCGGTAGGCGGCGATATCGGGCGACGGGCTCGCCGTCCAGCCGAGGTCGACCTTCCCCCCGTTGTCGTCGGGGCGGTCGGCCGCCCAGGCATCGCCGGGGGGAAGTGGGCTTTCCCCTGCTAGAGCCGCCGCGGGCATGTAGAGGATACAGAGCAGGAAAACGGCAAGGAAGACAGCCGAGAGCCTGTATGAAAGATGCTTTTGCCTGTCGCTCCTCAACCTCTTTTCTCCTTTGCCGATAAGTGCCGGGATGATGTTCCCGGGTCGGAATCCACGGCATAATGGATATTATCGGCAGGCGATTTCCTTTTGACAAGGGTTATTGTCACCCGGCTGCGGGGTGGGCAAAGGACGCGGCTGCCGAGTGATGACGTCAGGGCGCGGGCGCGCGTCCGGAGCGCGCGTCCGGATGAAGAGGCCTGTCTCGAGCAGCTCGCGGCGGAGGTCGCTTACGGCCGCCGGCGAGGCAATCTGAATCGCGGTCACACGGTTCAAGAAGGCACCTGGTTTTGCCGATTCAAATAGCATCACAAGTAGTGAACCAGTAAAGTATTTCCCGAAAGTCAGATAGAGAGCGGTTGAAGGATGTGACGGGACCGGCAGCCCCCAGCTGCTCGAGTCGCGAGGATGTGAGCGGGCGCTCGAGGTCACGCGTCGCGCCGGGAAAAAGAGCGGTGGCAAGAGAAACATGCGAGAGCAAGGCGAAAAAAGGGAAGCGATAAGCGGCAGATGAATCCGAGGTGCGAAGTTGGCGAGAGTAGGCAATTTCATAGTACGTGACGAGGACATCAACAGGGTAAAACTCGAGTTGATAACCTTTTTCAAGGACAATCCGGGCACGGTGGACAGCGCGGAGAAGATCTGCATCCGCCTGGGCCGCAGCAGGGAAGAGGTGGAGAAGGCACTCGAGGAGCTTTCCGAGCACGGTATCTGCCACAAAACCCCCACGCGCCCCGAGCCCATTTACATGTATTACGCTTCCGCCCAGATACTCAGGCGCATCGCGGAACTGGCGCCGGATATGGATTACGACGCCCAGATAGAGCTGGTCAACACCCTGCTTGCTCACCACTGACCGGTGGCAACACCCGGGGTCTACCATTCTCCACATGGGGTCACCCCTCCACGCACGACCGTCGTTACTGCAGGCATGATCACGCCCAGTTGATCCCTTCCCTTATCGCATGCGCGACTACCCCTCATCCATTACGGGCGGATCAAGATAGCGGCGCCGAGGCCTGGCACTCAGTGGAGAATGGAGGGGTGACCTCAAGTGTACCGCGAGGGTCTATAATCCAGGTATGGATGAAGGGAAGCTGTTTCTGGTGGGGACGCCGATAGGGAACATGGAGGACATAACCCTGCGCGCGCTGCGCGCGCTGCGCGAGGCCGACCTGGTGGCGGCGGAGGACACACGGCGGGCGCGCAAGCTCCTATCCCGCCACGATATTCACACCACGGTGACCAGCTATCACGGACACAACGAGCGCGAAAAAGCCGTATCCATCGCTGGAGAGGTGGAGGCGGGAAAGAAGGTGGCCCTGGTGAGCGACGCCGGGATGCCCGGCGTGTCGGACCCGGGTTTCCGCGTGGTTGAGGAATGCTCCCGGCGGGGGCTTCGGGTGGAGGTCGTCCCCGGGCCCAGCTCGCTTACCGCGTCGCTGGCCCTCTCGGGGCTCCCGCTCGCCGGCTTCCGCTACGACGGCTTCGTGCCGCGCAGGCGCGGCGAGAGGCGTACCCGCCTGGTCCAGCTTCTACGCGACGGGGAGGCCATCGTCTTCTACGAGGCACCCCACCGCCTGCTGGAGACCCTGAAGGACCTGGCCGAACTGGCGCCCGAACGCCGCGTGGTGGTGTCGAGGGAGCTGACCAAGGTGCACGAGGAGGTTCTGCGCGGCACCGCCGCCGAGGTGCTCGAGTCCCTCGGCGAGGGTAAACCGCGCGGGGAGTTCGTGGTCATCGTGGCCCCCGGTGAAGAGGGCGAGGCGCCGCCGCTGCCGGAGCTGGCGAAGGAAGTGGGAGGCCTGGTCGAGGAGGGGCTTCCCGCACGCGAGGCGGTACGGGCGGTGGCGGTGAAGCACGGAGTCTCCCAGCGACAGGTGTACGACGCCTGGCTTGAGAGGAAGGGCGGGGACTGATGGACCCCACCGGCCCGGTATGGATGCAGCCCAATACGATCCCGCCCTCGGATCCGGGACGGCCGCCGGCTGAATCGAGCCTTTCCGGGGATGAAGAGACAGACTCCACAGCAGCGGGATTCGTCGATCTCGCTGAGGGGGAGCCGGACGAGCCGCGCGAGTCCGCCCCCGTGCCCCTTACACCGCAGCGGGCCATAAAGTAAGGGGCTGATGCGAGCAAACGCCGACATTGCGGCGAAAGCCCGCCGGTCACCGTCAGCACTGCCCCACAACCACCCGTAGGGCAAGACGCAGTGCCCGCGCTCCATGTCGGCCCTATCCCCGGGCCAGCAGTAGCCTGAGGCCGTGTTCTCAGGAAACAGGTCTTCCGGACAAGCGGATCATATATGCATGTATGCCATGCATGGAAGCCGGAACTCTTGTCGTGCGGTGTAGCGTCAACAATACCAGGCATAGCAAAGTCAGCGTGGTGAAACGGGTTGGTAAGGGGGTTTTAAGCATGGGCAAGAGGATCCTGTTGATGCCGATCGTCATCCTTATCGTCTTCCTCCTTTTCGCCGCCCCGGCCTACGCGGACGGCGGCTTTATAGGGAAGGGCGGGCGCGATATCTCGGAGCCGGAACAGAAAGCCGTCATATTTTACCATGAAGGCATGGAGGAACTGGTCCTCTCCGTGCGCTACGACGGGGCTTCGCAGGACCTTGCCTGGCTGGTCCCCACCCCGGAACCCCCGTTGATCGAAGAAGCGGACATTGCCCTCTTCCAGGTGATGAGCACGCTCACCCCTGCGTCCGCATACGGGGAAGAGAAGGGCAGGGGCTGGAACAGCCAGTTGGGCATGGAGTCCGGGGTTGACGTGCTCGACGAAATGACCGTGGGCGCATTCGACCTCACGGTGCTGCGCGCCGGTGATGCCGGCGAACTCCGAGCCTGGTTGGAGGAGAGGGGGTTCGCCTACGACGGGGAGGCCGAGACGGTGCTGGCGGATTACATCGGGCGCAGCTGGTGTTTCACCGCCATGCGTATCAACCCGGCGTTCATGGACCCCGCGTCGGGCGGAGCTGAATACGAACTCTCGGAAGGAACGGTGGACCCGCTGCGTTTTACCTTCAGCGCCTCCGAACCCGTGTATCCGCTGCGCATATCATCCCTCAATCCCGGTGACACAGAGGTGCTGCTCTACGTGCTCGCACCGCAGGCCTACGGGCACGAGAGCCTGGAGCTGGAATACGCGGAGAAGTGGCAGCCGGTTCAGATCGGAGAGCTCGCGGAGTACAGCGAGCTGGCGGGGAAACTGAAGGACGCCGGCGGGTGCTGCGTCACCAAGCTGCGCCGCACTTTCTCCCCCAAAGACATGGAAGACCTTTACCTCACCCCGGTGGGCGAAAAGGAATTGGCGGCATGGGCCGGCTTCGCCTCGGCGGGCAACAACGGCTGGCCCTGGTGGGCACTCCTGGCCGTCGTGCTGGCACTGGGCGCGCTGGCGGGCACCGCATACGGGTTGTGGGGCAGGCGGGTGAACGGCTGGCCCAAGAGGTCGCTGGTGGCGTTTCTCGTCACCGCCCTGGTTAGCGCGGCGGTGGTGTTCCCCCTGGGGATGTGGATACTTCCGGGCGAAGCGGAAGGGGACGCTGATCAACATGCGGATTGGCCATGGCAGGACGATATCCTGGTCAACCACAACGGCTGGTCCAAGCTCGTCCACCCGGACGGGCGGGTCGAGATATTGGGGTTGGATGAATGGCTGACGTCGATGATCAATCCTCCCCAGTCGAACTTCACCCAGGTGTACGAGCCGGCCGTCGGCTTGGTCTCCGTCACACAGGAGTTGGGTGGGGAAGGCGGCTGGAAGTGGAGCGAAAGGGAGATAAGAACGGAGACCGGGCAGACGAGATACCTCACCGTGGAGGATAGCGGGAGCGGCGAGGTGCACGAGGTGGAAATAGGTATGGTGGAGGTGCACGACGTGCGCCTCTCGCCCGGGGGCGACAGGCTGTGGGTCGTGTTGAACCCCGGTGTGCCGGTGAACAAGACGGAGCTAAGGGAGTATGTCTTTCCCACCCTGGAGATGGTACGTTCGATCATCCATAACGAATGTCTGCGCATCGGCGAGATCGCCCTATCCTCGGACGGAGAGCCGCTGCTCGCCGGCCGCTTCGATTGCGGCGAAGAGCAAACGGATACCGCCTTCGGCTTTCTGCCCATGCTCGAGGAAGGCGCGGGGTTTGTGGGTGAGCCCCTGGTGATCAAGTACGATGACTTAAGGTCGAGCGAAGACATGCGCATTATGGGCCTGTTTGGCAGTTACTTCTGTGACGCCATGGACGCAAGCCCTTTCCTCCTGTTGTCAGGCGATGACCTGACAACCGGCGAAAGCAGGACCTTCGTCCTGGATACGGACAGCGGAGAACTATACGAGGTATACAGGGGCTTCCCGTCCGGCTGGCAATAAACGGCAGGAGAGATCTCTAAAGGGATTATATCCGGGCTCATCTCACAACAACATGGAAATTCTATCTTCGCCATTGCGCTATCTGCTGGCAGAACCGTGTTCTCTGCAGGTCAGCTCTGGTCGCCTCGTACCATCGCTGGAATAGGTGACCAGGATTTTGCCGCCGCCAGGGCAGATGGGGGCGTTGTCTCCATCCAGCTCGTCGCCGTAGAGCGATATCGGGAGGCACCAGCTTGTCTGGCTGGGCCGTTTCTCAACTCTTGCGCAAAGGAAAGGGGTCGGGAAGGTCGAGCTCCTCAACGGGGATGCCCTTGAGCTCGGCCACCTTCGCCGCGATGAGCGCAAGCTTCTCCGGGGAGTTGGGCTTGCCGCGGAAGGGGTGGGGGGAAAGGAAGGGTGAGTCGGTCTCGATGATCAGCTTCTCGAGCGGCAGCTCGCGCACGATTTCCTGCAGCCTGCGCGCGTTTTTGAAGGTGACCGGCCCGGCCACCGATACGTAGCCGCCCATGTCCATGACGCCGCGGGCCATCTCCAGGTCGCCGGAGAAGCAGTGCATGACCAGGCGGCTGCCAAAGGGGGCATATTCGGCGAGGATACGCATGGTATCCTCGTGGGCCTCGCGGTCGTGCACCACCACTGGCAGGGCCAGTTCCCGCGCCAGATCCAACTGGGACCGGAAGGCTCGCTCCTGCTCGGGTCGGGGCGAGAGGTCGCGGTAGAAGTCGAGTCCCGTCTCGCCGATACCCACCACGCGGGGATCGGCAGCCAGGCGCCTCAACTCGTGCAGTGCCGCCCGGTCCAGGTCTTTAGCGTCGTGGGGGTGCATGCCTACCACGGCGCGCACCTGCGGAAAGGCGTTGGCCAGCTCGACGGCGCGGCGGCTGGAGGCCACGTCTATGCCTATGGTCACCACGCCGGTGACGCCTGCCGCCCGAGCCCGCTCCAGGGCCTCGGCGACGTCGCCCTCGATGAGGTCCAGGTGGGCATGCGTATCGATCAGGTTCACGCCGCCTCCTCTCAAATTCCGGGGTCCAGCCCTCCATTTTCAACGCAATATACTGAAGACAAGTCTAACACCACTGTATACGCGGTTGTGTGGATAATGGAGGACCCCCGGTTAGCGGGGGGTTTCGATGCGGGGGAAGAGGGAGTCGCCCTTGGCCACCGCCTGCCCGGCGGGGAAGAGGCCCCACGCCCCCGCGGCGGGGAGGTGATGGAGATGGATGGAATCCGTGAATCCCAGGCGCTTCCAGATACCCTCGCCAGTCCAGGGCATGAAGGGCAGCACCAGCAGCGCCGTCAGGCGCACCGCCTCCACCGCGTTGTAGAGGACCGCGTCCAGGCGTCCGGCGCGGGCGGGGTCCTTGGCCAGGTCCCATGCGGCGGTCTCGTCCACGTAACGGTTCACCGCTCCCAGGAAATTCCAAGCCGCCTGCAGGGCTTCGTTGAAGGCCAGCTTGCCCATGTGGCCGTCAACCTCTTCGAAAACCCTCGACGCCGCTTCCTTGAGGGCCAGGTCGGGGGCTTCGCCGTCCCCGCTCCCGGGCTCGGGCACCTCGCCGCCTCGGTATCGCTCCACCATGGCCAGCACCCGGCTCACCATGTTGCCCAGGGCGTTGGCGAGGTCGGCGTTATAGCGCCCGGTCATGTTCCCGCGCGAGAAGTTGCCGTCGTAACCGAAGGAGAACTCGCGCAGGAAATAATAGCGGTAGGCGTCCACGCCATATTCATCGACGAGCTCGTGGGGGCTGATGGCATTGCCCCTGGACTTGGACATCTTCTCCCCCTCCACCGTGAGCCAGCCGTGGGCGAAGACCTGGTGGGGCAAGGGCAGGCCGGCCGCCATGAGCATCGCCGGCCAGATGATGGCGTGGAAGCGCAGGATCTCCTTGCCGATGAGGTGTACGTCGGCGGGCCATATGGATCTGAAACGCGCGTCGTCGATGCCGTAGTCGATGGCGCTCACGTAGTTGAGCAGGGCGTCGAACCATACGTACATCACCTGGCTCTCGTCGAAAGGCAGGGGTATGCCCCAGGTGAGGGTCTTGCGGCTGATGCTCTGGTCGGTGAGGCCCTGCCTGATGAAGCTGGTCACCTCGTTGCGGCGCATCTCGGGCTGGATGAAGTCCGGGTTTGCCTCTATGTGCTCCAGCAGCAGGTCGGCGTAAGCGGAGAGGCGGAAGAAGTAGTTGTCCTCCTGCACCATCTCCACTTCCCTGCCGCATTGGGGGCACTTGCCGTCCACCAGCTGTGAGGGGAGCCAGAAGGACTCGTCGGGAACGCAGTACCAGCCCTCGTAGGTATCGAGGTATATGTCGCCCCTGTCGTAGAGGTCGTGGATGAACTTGCGCGCCACCTCGGCGTGGCGGGGGGATGTGGTGCGGATAAAGAAATCGTTGCTGATGTTCAGCCGCTCCCACACGCCGGTGAAATGCGTGACCATGCGGTCCGCCCACTCCTGGGGGGTGACGCCGTTGCGCTCGGCGGCGCGCGCGACGTGCTGGCCGTGTTCGTCCACCCCGGTGAGGAAGAACACCCGCTCACCCTTGAGGCGGTGGTAACGCGCCAGGGTGTCTGCCACGACCGTGGTGTAGGCGGTTCCGATATGCGGCAGGTCGTTGACGTAGTAGATGGGAGTCGTTACGTAGTAGGCTTTGTCCATTTTTTCCTTCCCATGTAAAATATTACAGAAATATTATTGACACCTTTCTCGCGATTTACATATAATTATATCCCTGGAATATCCCCGCGTTGTCAAGGAGGACGAAAGGCGTCCGGCAGAAAAGGACCGGGCAGACAAGTTAGAAAGGGTGGGCAGAAAATGAAAGCGACCGGGATAGTAAGGAAGATCGACGAACTCGGGAGAATCGTCATACCTATGGAGTTGCGCCGCACTCTGGACATCAAGGAGCGCGACCCCATCGAGATCTTCGTCGATGGCGAGAAGATCGTGCTCATGAAATATCAGCCTGGGTGCATGATCTGTGGCAACACGGAAAAGGTGCGCACCTTCAAAGGCAGCCGTATCTGCCAGAAGTGCATAAACGAACTCAAGCGCAAGTAGACTCGCAGCGGAGCGGACCGGGACAGGGGGACAAGGGTTCCGTTCCGCTCAACAGCCTGAAGGGCGGGCGCCAGGCCCGCCCTTTGTATGTGTGCGGCATACGCCGGCGCGCAGCCCTTCGCTACCCTGAAGGCCCGGGCCACCCGCTCGTGACCGGTCAAAGCTTTCTGAAGACCTCCAGAAGTTCCTCGCAGGAAAGCTCCTCCGCCCGCGTGCCGGGAGGGAACCCCGCGGAGCTCAGGGCCGCCTCGACGGACGAACGCGCGCAATAGGGATTGCGGCCGCTGCTGAGGGAGTTTACCAGCATCTTCCTCCGGGAGGAAAAGGAGGCGTTGACGAAGCGGAAGAAGGGGTCGATCTCGAGTTCCGCCGCGGCCGCGTCTCTCCTGTCAATGCGCAGCAAGGCCGATTCCACGCGCGGAGGGGGAAGGAAAACTGTCGGTGGCACGTAGGCCAGGCGCCGCACCTCTCCCAGCAGGCTCATCTTGACCGACACGCCGCCGTAGGCGGGATGGCCGGGCCGCGCTGCATAACGGTCGGCCAGCTCGCGCTGTACGGTCACCACCATGCTCCTCATCGGGGGAAGTTCGCGCAGCAGGCGCAGGATAAGCGGGGTGGCGACGTTGTAGGGCAGGTTGGACACCACCTTCACCCTTTCCCCGGGGGAGAAAAGACCCCGGAGGTCGACGCGCATGGCGTCCCCCTCCACCACCTCCAGGTTGGGCCTGGAGCCGAGGGTCTCTTCCAGTACGGCGAGCAGGCGCCTGTCCATCTCCACCGCCACCACGCGGCCCGCGCGGGCGCAGAGTTCCTCGGTCAGGGTGCCGATACCCGGCCCGATCTCCAGCGCGGTTTCCCGGGGCGTCAGCTCCGCGGCCTCCAGCAGGCGCCCGAGCACGTTGCCGTCCACGAGGAAGTGCTGGCCCAGGGCACGCGTGAGGCGCAGCCCGTGCCTCTCCAGTATCTCGGCGACCACGCTGGGTCTGGCCAGTTCACCCATGGCTTTTCCCGACCTTCCTCTTAGAGGTGACGGCGCTTTTCCTACATTCTACTATGACGCGCGGGGTAGCCCCGCCGCTACTTATCGCGGCACCGCGTTCGCGGCCACGGGCGGCGGGATCCGTGTGCTGTGAAGCATGCGGCGCCACGAGAAAGGGGCCCCGGGTGGCCCCGAGGCCTCGATACATGTCTTTCGGCCGATTACGCTTTTCCTCCCCCGGCAATCCGTGCCTGTAACGGCCCGTGATATTATGAGAGGCGGCGGGACAACATCCAGGGAGGGCATATGCGCAGCAGGATGACCATCGAGGCACCGGCGAAGATAAACCTCTACCTGGAAGCGGGTCCACCGAGCCGCGACGGATATCACCCCGTGCGAACGGTGCTGCAGACGGTGGACCTCTGCGACCTGGTGGAGGTGGAGGTGACCGATGGCGGGGAAGGGATACTCCTGGAGGTAAAAGGCGACGCCCCGCCCGGCGAAGGAAACCTCTGCCACCGCGCCGCCGACTTTTTTACCTCCGCGACGGGCCTGCGCATGGGGATAAAGATGACGCTTACCAAGCGTATCCCGCAGGCGGCTGGCCTGGGCGGCGGGAGCTCGGACGCAGCGGCGGTTCTGAGGGTGCTCAACTTCATAGCGGGAGAAGCGATGGGCGGAGAGGAGCTGCTGCGCAACGCCGCCACGATGGGCACGGACGTTCCTTTTTTCCTGGTGGGCGGGACCGCCCTGGGGGAAGGGAGGGGGGAGCGCATAACCGCGCTGGTGCAGGCGCCCCCCCTGCCGGTGCTGCTGGTAAACCCAGGAGGTGGGTTGTCCACGGCCGATGTCTACCGTCGTTTCGACCTTTGCGGAGAAGGCGACCCTCCCGCCCAGGGCCCGCATCAAATCACCCGGGCGCTTCCCCGGGGAGATGCCGGGGAAATAGCCCCCCTCTTGCACAACTCCCTGCAGCGCGCGGCCTGCGAGCTTATGCCGGAGACCGCCGCCCTGCTGGAAAAAGCCGCACGAGCGGGCGCCTACGGGGCGCTGGTAAGCGGCAGCGGACCCACCATCTTCGTCCTGGCCGGCAGCGACGGCGAGGCGGCGTCCCTGGAGGGGGAGATGAAAAAGCACGCCCCCCTGGTCTTTCGCACCAGGTTCCGCAGCGCGGGGGTAAGCCTGGTGAGCTGAAGGCGGGGGTCTCAAAACCGGCCCCGTGCGCATAAACTCTCTCCAGCCCGCTACCGGCCTCACGGGCCGAGACGGCCCTGTCGCGCCTCTCGTCATTCACGCCAGGCCCCGGTGCCGGGTACGGAGATGACAGGTTAGCGCCCATTAACCTGCATGTTCTGCTTGCCCGGTAAACGGCCTGCCCCCGGGATCCCATGCCGTGCCCGGGACATGCCGAACAAGGGTTGAGGAGATTGTTTAGCAAACCAGCCTGTTAGCCTTGAAAACGGAGAGTGAGGGGCATAATATGGTTACTGAGTTTAATGTCGGTTGATAGAGAACAAACGACTATCTAGGGGGGACAAAAACCTTGGAGATCACGAGGGTTACCGTACGCGAGATCGACATGAACATGGTAAAAGGCATCGCCAGCATTATCCTCGACGATTGCTTCGTGGTCCACGACCTGAGAGTGGTAGACGGTGACCGAGGTTACTTCGTGGCCATGCCCTCCCGGAAACTACCCAATGGGGATTTCAAAGACATCGCCCATCCCTTGAACTCCGATACTCGCGAAAAGATCCAGGAAGCCGTCCTGCGCGAGTTCTTCAAAGTCAGGAAAGGCGAGGGCGAACCGCTCCCAGAGGAATAGGGATGAAATCGTGTTTCTTCTCTGGGGCGTGGCCAAGCGGTAAGGCAGCGGCCTTTGGAGCCGCCATCGTAGGTTCGAATCCTACCGCCCCAGCCAGGCAGCAAGAGGGCTCCGAGCCCTCTCTTTTTTCACGTAAAACGCCACAATACCGGCTTCCGTAGCGGCATGCGGCGACCGCAACGCGCGGGGGGAAGGCAGCGGCGATCGCCTGGCGGCCAGGCGCTCATACCCGATCAGTTACTGCGCAAGCTCACGGGGGGGTGGCCTCCCGCGGGCAGTAAACCCGGCTGCGGGCATTCCGGAGTTGGACTGTCGTTACCTGTCCTATACAATAATGCCGTCGGGAGTAGAAGGAGGCTGAAGTGAGCCGCATGGCCCTGGTACTCGCCGCTGGCGAGGGTACCCGCATGAAATCGGAAAGGCCCAAGGTGATGCACCGCATCTGCGGCCGTTCCATGCTGTCGTGGGTGCTGGATGCCCTGGGAGAGGTAAGTGATGCGGGGTATGTGGACCGCATACTGGTGGTGACGGGCAAGGGAGCCTCCGAGGTGGAGGAGGAAGTGCGGGGCAGAGCCGAATGCGTGGTGCAGGAGGAGAGGAAAGGAACCGGCCACGCGGTCATGACGGCCTCCCCGCACATAGACGCCGAGGAGGTCCTGGTGGTCACCGCGGACTCCCCCCTTCTGACCCCGGCGACCCTGCGCCGCCTCTGCGAGTTGCACCGGGATGGAAATGCCGCGGCGACCATACTGGCGGCCATCCCCGATGACCCCACGGGATACGGCAGGATACTGCGGGACGCGGGAGGAGAGGTAAGGGGGATCGTGGAGGAAAGCGAGGCCGGCCCGGAGGAGAAGGGCATCAAAGAGGTCAACACCTCCATATATGTCTTCCGCTGGCAGGCGCTGGAAAAAGCGCTCCCGAAGCTGGAAGCGGACAACGCCAAGGGCGAGTATTTCCTGACCGACGCCATCGCCGCGCTCGCGCAGGCCGGCGAGACCATATCCGCTTACGTCACGCCCGATGCCCTGGAGGTAATGGGCGTGAACTCCCGCGAGCACCTGGCGCAGGCTGAGGCCATTATGCGGCAGCGCATCAACCGCCACTGGATGCTGGAAGGGATCACCATGGAAGATCCCTCCACCACCTATATCGGGGGCGAGGTGACCATCGGGCGGGATACGGTGCTGAGGCCGCTGGTCATGCTGGAGGGGGATACGTCGGTGGGCGAGGGGTGCGTACTTGGGCCCAACACGCGCATCGTCGATTCCCGCCTCGGGGACGGGGTCACGGTGGAGCAGTCGACACTGCGCGAATGCGAGCTGGAGGACGGGGTCAGCGTGGGCCCGTACGCCAGCCTGCGCCCGGGAAGCGTCTTCCGCTCGGGCAGCAAGGCAGGCACATTCGTGGAGACCAAGAAGACCGTGGTGGGCAGGGGGAGCAAGGTTCCGCACCTCAGCTACATGGGTGACGCGGACATCGGGGAGGGCGTAAACGTGGGGGCGGGAAGCATCACCTGCAATTACGACGGAGTGAACAAGCACCGCACGGTGATCGAGGACGAGGCGTTCATAGGCTCCGACACCATGTTCATCGCCCCGGTGCGTATAGGAAGAGGCGCGGTGACCGGGGCCGGCTCCGCCATCACCAAGGACGTGCCGCCCGGGGGGCTGGGGGTGGAGCGCAGCAAGCAAAAAAACGTATTAGAATACAGGAAAAAGAGCGGGAAAAAGGAGGAGGGCCTGCCTTGAAGGAGATAACGCGGAAAAAGCTCATGATCTTCAGCGGGAGGTCCTATCCCGAGCTGGGTCGGCAGATAGCCGGGCACCTGGGCATAAGCCTGGGCAAGGTGGAGCTGGAGACGTTCAGCAACGGCGAGATCTACATCCGCTACGAGGACAGCGTGCGCGGCTGCGACGCCTTCGTCGTGCAGACCTGCTCCGAGCCCATCAACAGGAATATCATGGAACTGCTGCTATTGATCGATGCCCTGGAGAGAGCCTCGGCCAAGCGCATCTCCGCTGTGATCCCCTACTACGGCTATTCGCGCCAGGACAAGAAGACCCGGGCGCGGGAGCCCATCAGCGCCCGCCTCATATCCGACCTGCTCACGGTGGCGGGGGCCGACCGCGTGCTGACCATGGACCTGCATGCGGGCCAGATACAGGGTTTCTTCTCCGGTCCCATGGACCACCTCACCGCCGTTCCCTTGCTGGCGTCCTACATCTCCCGGCAGGATTTCCAGGAACTGGTTATAGTCTCTCCCGATGCCGGCCGGGTGAAGATGGCCGACAAGTATACCGACCACCTGGGGGTGCCCATGGCCATCCTGCACAAGCGCCGCCCCGGCCACAACCAGGCGGAGGTGCTGCACGTCATCGGCGAGGTCGAGGGGAAGACAGCCGTGCTGGTGGACGACATGATCGACACCGCGGGCACCCTGGTCACGTCCTCGGAGGCGCTGATCAAAGCGGGAGCCGCGGAGGTCTACGCCTGCGCCACCCACGGCATTTTCTCGGGGCCGGCGAAGGAACGGCTTGACGCCAGCCCCCTGAAGAAGGTAGTGGTCACCAATACCCTTCCCATCCCCGAGGAGCGGCTGAGCGCGAAAGTGGAGGTGCTGTCCATCGCCTCCATCTTCGCCAACACCATCGCCAGCGTGTTTAAGGACGAATCGGTGAGCGAGCTCTTCGGCGGCGATAACATGCCGTGAAAGCGCGCTGAAGCGCGGAGCGCGGCTGCCGGTATCTCACGCACGCCAAAGGCAGGGCGGTATCCTCACTTCTCCTTGAGCGCCTGGAGCGCCTCCAGGGTTTTCTCGGCGACTATCCTCTCCTTATTGAAGTGCTTGATCATCCTTCCGAGGCATTTCTGTTTCTCCCGCTCGTCGCCGAGCTGCACCGCGCAGGCGTCCATGTATTCCCGCGTCTGGGCTATGTTCGCCTCCACTTCCTGCGGTATCCTCTCGCTGTCGTGCCGCACCGCTTCCTCGGGGCATACATCGTGGCACACGCCGCACCTGATACAGCCGTCCATGTCGATAAAAGCTATGTCCTCGCGCATGTAGATGGTGTCCACCGGACACTCCTCGACGCACACGCCGCAACCGGTACAGCTCTCTTCATCCACCCACGGCATCCTTACCACCCGCTTTTCTGTCGTATTTGCGAACCATCCACTGCCCGCCCGGGATGCGGCCGTCACCTCGGATCGCGCCAGGCTGCTTTCCCCGGCTTCTCCTGGCCCTGTCCTCGTGTCGGCCGAGGGGGCCCTTGCGCCGTCCGCCCTCCGGGACGGGAATCTTTCATTATATAGAATCCATGCCTGCGGATGCAGGCTGGAAACGAAAAGGCCGCCGCGGGGGCTCTATCCCGTGATCTCGACGTACAGTGCCTCGGCCTCCTCTTCCAGCCGTCCTGCCCGGGCGCTTATCTCATCTATGCGCGTCGCGACCTCTTCCATGTAGTCCAGGGTGGGCATGAGGGACTCGGGGTTCTCGCCATAGGGCAGCCCCTGCAACACCGAGTTCGAGATGCCCATGAACTCGGAATAGGCGTCGATCGCCTGCTGGTTCATATCCGTCAACTCCAGGAGCATATCGGCGTAAGGGGTGTACTTGTCGCTGCCCTCTCCTTTCAGCAGCTCGGCCTTTTCACTCGCGGCGCGGAAAGCGGAGGTGGCGGTGGGGAGCAGATCCTCTGCTTCCTCGATGAGCTCGGCGGCATCTTCCTCCACGGCAGTGATGTCCGCGGAACGCAAAAGCAACTCCATCCGGGAGGGGAACTCCTCCACGCCTACCAGCACGGCGCGGGCGCTGATATAGCTGGACCTGGCGTCCTGCGCGTAAGCGCGGGTATTGGAGCCGCAGCCCGGCAGCGCGGTGAAGAACAACGCCAGGAAGACCAGCGCGGCCACCAGTGAGTTTCCGCCTGGGCCCGCTCCGTCGCGCGTGCGGTGAAAAAAACCTTTCACAAGCCCTTCTCCCTGTAATAGGCGTCGGCCTCCGCTGCCGCCTCCGCCCCCCGCCGCAGCAGCTCGGAGACCTCGCCGGTGAGCCGTTCTATCTCACCCGAGTAATAGGAGAGCTGATCCTGGCTCTTGGCGAGGGGTAACACGTCCAGCATATCCCATGCCGCGGTCAGCAGTTGGCGGTTCAACTCCATGGCTTCCAGCTCGGCGTCCAGCGCCAGCAGCGCGAGTCGGGCGTACGTGGCATAATCGCCGGCGCCCCCCATGCTCTCGACCTCACGCAGGATGTCGCCGGCCTGGGTATAACGGCTTTCCAGCTCGTCCACGTCCATCAGGGCCATCTCCGCCAGGGATTTACCCTCGGCTATGGTGTCGTTCACGTCGGAGAAACGGGTTCCCA
The DNA here is from genome assembly GCA_964462595.1 of uncultured Actinomycetota bacterium. Taxonomy (GTDB): domain Bacteria; phylum Actinomycetota; class Geothermincolia; order Geothermincolales; family RBG-13-55-18; genus SURF-21. Next base: position 1,792 of record CAYWXM010000066.1, on the reverse strand, counting down.
GCGCGTTCAGGCGCTGGTCCAGAGACAGCAGGTCTTCCAGCAGGGGCTGGGAGGACGCTATGATCCCCACCGCCTCGTCCACCTTGAGCTTCGCCTCTGAGTTGCCACAACCCGGCAAGGCCAGAGCGGCCGCGAGGAGCAGCGCCGTCAGCGAGATAATGATCCTGGTAGCTTTCATCTCCGTCGTTTCTTCTCTCCGTGCCGCTTTTATTCCTCCCGGGACATGCCCGGGAGATGCCGCCACCAGCATAGACGTAATCTGCAGGGATTTTGTTGTGCTCGCAATGGCGTGTCTCCGGGCACGGGATGAGGTCAGTTGTAGAGGTTCATGGCCGTTTCCAGGCCATCCATGACCACTGCCTCGGCGGCCGCGGCGGCCTTCGCGCACCAGGAAAGGAAATCATCCAGCTCGGATCCTCTCATCTCGGTCAGCACGAACTTCGCGGGGTCCATCCCCTCCGGTGGGCGCCCCACGCCGACCCGTATGCGGGGGAAGTCCGGGGTGCCCAGGCTCTCGATCAGCGATTGCACCCCCAGGTGACCCCCCGACGACCCTCCTTTCCTGATGCGGATGGTGCCCGCCTTGAGGTCGATATCGTCGTGGATGACCAGCATGGAGGCAGGTTCTATCTTGAGCTTGCGGCGCAGCTTGCGGGCCGCCTTTCCGCTCAGGTTCATGAAGGTCAAGGGGCGAGCCAGGTAGGCGCCCTCGGTGTAGAACTTGACCTCCGCGAGGTCGTACCCTTTTTTCGGCTTGAGGGCGGCGCCGTGCTCGCGCGCGATCTCCTCGACCGCCCAGAAGCCCGCATTATGCCGGGTCCTGCGGTAATGCTCCCCCGGGTTTCCCAGGCCCAGGATCAGGAACATGTGACCTCCCCACGAATACAGGGGCGGTTTTCCCGCCCCTGTAAAGATAAGCGCATATAACCTCTTATTCCGGCTCTCCCCCCGGGGCGGCTGCGCCTTCTTCGGGCTCGCCTTCCTCGAGCGCGCCGGCCTCGAACAGCTCCTCCTCGGCCGTGACCTCTTCCTTGACGCGCTTCGGCAAGACCGCCGTTACTATCTCCTCCGGGTTGTTCAAGAACCTCACTCCCTCGATCTCGGGCAGGTCGCTGATCCTGAGGTTCTCCTTGAGTTCGAGCCCGGAGATGTCCACCTCGATTAACTCCGGCAGGTCTTTAGGCAGGCACGCTACCGTCACCCCGTAGAGGTAGTGCTGCAGGATGCCCCCCGCCATTACGCCGGCGGGCTCGCCCGTGAACTGCAGGGCGACCTCGGCGTGCAGTTCCTCGTCACCGCGTATCTTCTGGAAATCGACGTGCAGGATGTTGTCCTTGACGGGGTCGCGCTGCATCTCCTTGACCACCACCGTATGAGCCGTTTCCTTGCTGTCCTCCAGCTTGAGCTTGAGCAGGCCGTAAAGGCCTTTCTCCTTCCTGAGCAGGGATTTAAGCGACCTCTCGTCAAGCGACAGGAGGACGGTCTCGAAACCATGCCCGTACAGGACGGCCGGTATCCGTCCGGCGTGCCTCATCTTCTTGGCCGCCTCTTTCCCCGTTTCCTCGCGGGGGGCGGCAACCAGTTCCGCTTGCATCACTCGCCACCTCTTTTTCTTTCTCACCCGCTCCGGGGTGGGTCCAACTAGATAATTATAGGTAAATGCCCTTGTGGTAGCAACAACCCTGCGTGGAACGTAGCTGTCAACAAAAAGTAGGCACCCTCATCCCGGTGAAAGCAATCATGCCGATACCGCCAAGCCTGCGAGGTGCCTGAGTACGTCCTTTACCCATGG
>CAYWXM010000065.1:0-9888 GCA_964462595.1 uncultured Actinomycetota bacterium | reverse complement strand
TGGGGGTCAGCGACTTGCGTGCCGGGGAATACCGTGCGAGAGGAGGAGGGCGCAGCTACCGGCATGACAAGTCCTGACTTCCCCAGGCCCCAGGCATCGTTTGCAGACTTCGGCCGATTTCCGGGCGTGACCCCCCGGCCGATGAAGCCAAAGGCCGGAAGTCGGACCACATCGCCTTATCCGCCGGCGGAACTGACCGTGTCGGCGGGGGAGAGTACGAGTTCGTGAACGGCGCCTTGTTTGATGGCGAATAATACCGGGCCATATCTGGTAAAATCTATCGTGAAATGCTGGAAGTGTATCCATGCGGCAATGGTGGTAGCGATTATGAAAACTTTGCAAGATATCAGTGCTGCTCTTCGTGAACAGCAGGGCTATCTGGACGAGAGATATGGCATTCGAGTGGTCGGTATATTCGGTTCCTATGTGCGGGGCGAGCAGCGGACGGAAAGCGATCTGGACATCCTGGTGGAGGTCCTCCGCCCCATAAGCCTTCTCGAGCTGGTTGGCGCGGAGATATTTCTGAGTGAAGCCCTGGGAATGAAAGTCGATCTGGTGCCAAGGCGTTCGTTGCGGGAGGAGCTTCGGGAGACAGTATTGCGAGAGATGGTAGCCATATGAGTCGCAACGTTCTGATCTACGTTCGGGATATATTAGAGAACATGAAGGATGCCGAGGAGTTCGTCCGGGGCATGGAGTTCGAGCAATTCTCGGGGGACAAGAAGACGATCAATGCGGCCTTGAGATCGGTTGAGATAATCGGTGAGGCAAGCAAACATGTTCCGGATCCCGTTCGTGATCGCTACCCGGATATCCCATGGAAAGAGATGGCGGGAATGCGTGACAAGGTGACCCATGCATATTTTCGTGTGGACCTGGAGGCCGTATGGGTGGTCATAGCGGAGCGAATCCCGAAGCTGAGACCGGCCATCGAGCAAGTCGCCGCTGATCTGGAGACAACGCAGGAATAATCGTCCGGTAATCGACAAAGAAGCCTGGTAGCCCCCCTTGCGGTCACCCCTCTTATGTCATTGCGAAGCTGCTCGTGTCTACTATTTTCAAATCTATAGACATGTTTAAGGTAATATGTCGATCTTGTAGACATGTTAATGGGTAGGAATCGAGTTTCAGGAAGAACATCGGCATATTGCACGTATGAGAATAACGAACATTATGCAATGAGAACATTTATCAGGGCTGGATGCCTGTAAATAATCTTTCGGCCTCGTTTCTCTGCCTCCAGAATTCCCATTTCCGCTAATGCACGCAGAATGTGACCCCTGCTCCCCAGGCGGACGTCGGCCGATTTCCGGGCGTGACCCCCCGGCCGAGCATTTCAAGACCTTGTTTGATCGATTGCAGGATCTGCATCGATGTCCGATCTGGGCACTGCAGGCTCTATGGATAATTGGATAATTGGAAAATCTCACTACCATAATCTAATATTAAAAGACGATCATAGGAGAGGATATGAAATGCATAAGCTGACTGCCTATATTGAAAAGGACCAGGAAACGAATCTCTTCGTTGCCGTGGTGCCTGGCGTTCCTGGTGCGCATACCCAGGCAGAAACCCTGGATGAACTGCGGCATAACCTGCAAGAGGTGCTGGAATTGTGCCTCGAGGAGATGGATCCTGAAAGCCGCGACCTGATCCCCGAGTTTATAGGGATCCAGCAGATTGAGGTAGCTCTTTGACCAAGCTCGTTTTGGTGAGCGCTGCCAAGATGGAGAAGCTCCTCTTTTCCCTCGGCTTTCAAAAAGTAAGGCAGAAGGGAAGCCATGTCTTTTATCGCCACCCTGATGGGAGATATACAACATTGCCCCACCATGCCGGTCGTACGCTTGCGCGGCCCCTGATCCGCGAGGTTCTAAAGGAGATAGACATTACCGTTGAAGATTATGATCGCTATATTAAGGATGTTTAGCACGACGGAATCCATTGCAGCTAAGCCGAGAAAGCAAACCCTCAGCTCATAGTTAGTGGAACCCCTCCCGCGGTCCAGGGGTCAGCGCCTACACATTCCACATGACTCGAAGAGGTTTCTACCCGCTGCATGGAAAGGGGTCAGCGCCTACACATTCCACATGACTCGAAGAGGTTTCTACCCGCTACCAGGCCGCAAAGTCATGTGGCAATGTGCGGGCCTGACCCCCGGTGGCTGGTGGTTAACAACCAAAGGCCGGAAGCCGGGCGTGACCCCCCGGCCGAACAAGGCCGCAAAGTCATGTGGCAATGTGCGGGCCTGACCCCGGTGGCTGGTGGTTAACAACCAAAGGCCGGAAGCCGGGCGTGACCCCCCGGCCGAACGCATAACCGAAAAACGAAGATACGGCCCCATCCCCGTTAGCGTAGAATAAGTTGCTGAGGATTGGGTGGTACCGCGGTGGTACCGCGAAGGCGCAAAGGAGACAGCGTTTTGCCCAGGATGTCATTCGGCCGCACCTGGTGGGGGAACGCATGGGTGAAGGCGATGGAGAGGATCGATCGCGACACCAACCGCCTCCCCCGCGGCCGGCGCTACGCCCGCAACGGCAGCGTGCTCGAGATACGCATGGAGGAAGGGTCGGTGAGGGCGCTGGTACAGGGCACCCGCCCCAGGCCCTACAAGGTCGGTTTCAGGCTCGAGCCTTTCACCCCCTCCGAGATCTCCAAGACCAGACTGCTCGTTGCCTCCAACCCCGCCATAGCCACCGAGTTGAGCCTGGGGAGGCTCCCCCAGCGTATGCTGGATATGCTCGAGGGCGCGGGGATCTCGCTCTTTCCCCGGTCCTGGAAAGAGCTGGAAGCACGCTGTTCATGCCCCGACTGGGCCAATCCCTGCAAGCACCTCGCGGCGGTCTATTACATCGTCGCCAACGAGATAGACAAGGACCCCTTCATCGTCTTCAACCTGCGCGGCGTATCCACCACCGCCCTGCGCGAGGCGGCGGGGATGCTTCCCGAGGACGCGGAGGTCGCGGCCCAGCGGGAAGAAACAGCCTTCGTCCCTCATAGCGAGGCGCGGGTGTCGCCGGCCCCGTCGGAGTGGATCGACCTCGACCTCTCTTTCCCCCGGCTGGACCTGGAGGGCGTCTTCTCCCTGCTCCAGGACGCTCCCCTGTTCTGGGAGGGCGGGGACTTCAAGCGGGTGATGCGGGACGCATACGCGTCGGTGGCCGAGGCGGCGGAATCGCCGGAAATCGTCGAGGATTTCCCCTCCCTGCGCGGCGCGGACTTCTACCTTCTGCTCGACGGCGAACGCAACACCTTCTTCATCGCCCTGGATCGCGATAATTCCCCCGAGCCGCGGCATATCGCAAGGATGATCTCGGCCGCCACCCCGGAAGCCTGCGATCCACGGCCGGCGAGGAGAAACCTGCCGGTGGTTGCCGATGGCGGGCTGCGGCTCTTCCCGCGCGGGGGCATCAGGCTGGATGCCGATCCGCTGCTCGATTTGTTCCTCGCCCTCCCGGTGGAGACGGACCTCGCGCGCTATTCGCCCTCCTCCCGCGCGCTGTGCGTCGCGGGCGCCATAGCCCTGTCGCTGGCGCGTACCTCATCCTTCGTCCCCGAGGTGGCCCCCGCCGCCGCTGCCGGGGAGGTCCCGGAAGGCGGCGCCGGGGCATTCCGCGTGAGATACATCCCCCTCGTGCAGGACGAGATGGTCAAACGCGCGCTGGGCACCCTGGAGTCCCTTATCCCGGCGAACCTGGCATACCGCAGAAAGGGTAAGGCCGTCCTGGCCCCGGGCTCGGCCCGCCATCTCGTCGCCCTGTTCCTGGACCGCATAGTGCGCCGTTTCTCGGCCGTGCCGGAAAGCCGCGCCGCGGACAAGCTGGCGCGGGCTTTTTTCCGGGGAGAGATCTACCTGCCCGCGAGGTTCGAGGAAAGGCGCACGGCGCTAAGCGTGGCCAACTGGCTGGAGAGGCTGCACATCCGGGGAAAGGCCGTATCCCCGGTTATCAGGATAGAGGTCGCCGGCGACGAGGCCTTCGGCCTGCACCTGGACGTGGAGGACCGCGACGACCCGCTGGCGCCCATGGCCTCCCTCGCCGAGGTCTTCGCCGCCGAGGGGGAGGTCTTCTCTCGCCCGGCCCAGCGCGTAAAGCACGACCTGTCGCGGCAGATCGCCATCGCCGGCGAATACCTCCCGCAGTTGCACGACATCCTCAACTCGCGGGGCGTGATGAGCGCGGTGATCGGGCCGGATGAGATGGCCGGCCTGCTTACCCGCCATTCAACGCTCCTGGGCATCCTGGGCATAAGGCTGGTGCTCCCCCGGGAGCTGGCCAGGCTGCTCACCCCCAGGCTGGCCTTACGCGCCACGGCGAAGGGCGGAGGCAAGAGCGTCACCTATCTTTCCCTGCGCGAGATGCTGCGCTTCGACTGGGAGGTATCCCTGGGGGACGCGGCCATCTCACGCGAGGAGTTCATGGAGCTTGCGCGGTCCGCCGAGGGCGTGGTGAGGTTCAAGGACGGCTACGTGCTGCTCTCCCCCGAAGAGGCCGGCAGGCTGCTCGAGAAGATGTCCAAACCTCCGCCGGTCCCGTCTCCCCTGGAGTTCCTGCACTGGGCCCTGGCGGGGGAGAAGGACGGCATAGCCCTCAACGCCGATCGAGCCCTTGCGGCATGGCTGAAGAAGCTGGCGCGGGCGGATAAGGCAAAAACCCCGGCGGGCCTCCGTGGCGACTTGAGGCCCTACCAGGAGAGGGGCTTCGGCTGGCTGCACGCCAACGCGGTGAGGGGGCTCGGCTCCTGCCTCGCGGACGACATGGGGTTGGGGAAGACGGTGCAGGCCATCGCCCTCGTGCTGAAGCTCAGGGAGGGGAAGGGGGGTAAGCACCCGGCCTTGGTGGTCTGCCCCACCACGGTGGCGGGCAACTGGCACAAGGAGTTGGAGAGGTTCGCCCCTTCCCTGCGCGCCTCGATCTACCACGGGACGGATCGCCGCCTGTCGACCAGGGGCGTGGACCTGGTGATCACCACTTACGGCATCCTGCGGCGGGACCTGGAGAGATTCAAGGCCAGGCGGTGGGGCGTGCTCATCGCGGACGAGGCCCAGAACATAAAGAACCCGCGCACGGACCAGGCCAGGGCGGTGAAGGCGGTAAGGGCCGACGTCCGCGTCGCCCTCAGCGGGACCCCCGTGGAGAACCACCTGGGCGAGCTGTGGAGCATCTTCGACTTCCTCAACCCGGGCTACCTCGGCTCCCTCGAATCCTTCCACAGGGACTATGCCGCCCCCATCGAGAAGTACCGGGACGCGGAGCGCATCGAGCGTTTGAAGAGGGTTACCGCCCCCTTCATCATGCGGCGGCTCAAGTCCGATAAGAAAGTCATCACCGACCTGCCCGACAAGATAACCGCCGAGGAGTACTGCTACCTCACCGGGGAGCAGGCCGCCCTCTATCAGCGCGTGGTGGAGGACGCCATGCGCGTCATCGAATGCAGCGAGGGGATGCAGCGGCGGGGCCTTATCCTCAAGCTGATAACCTCGCTCAAGCAGGTGTGCGACCACCCGGTGCTGTTCGCAAAGAAGGGCCGGGCGGAGGCGCGCCTGTCGGGCAAAGCCGCCCGTGCCGTCTCGCTGCTCGAGAATATCCTCGCGGCGGGGGAAAAGGCCCTCGTCTTCACCCAGTACGTGGAGATGGGGGAGATCCTGCTGGGGATGTTCGAGGCGGAGCTGGGCGAGAAAGCCCTTTTCTTCCACGGTGGAGTCCCCCGCAGGAAGCGGGACGAGATGGTGCGCGAGTACCAGGAGGGAAGGGACCATGCCATCATGGTGGTCTCGCTCAGAGCAGGCGGGACGGGCCTTAACCTCACCGCGGCCAGCAACGTCATCCACTACGACCTGTGGTGGAATCCCGCCGTGGAGGAGCAGGCCACCGACCGCACTTACCGCATCGGCCAGGAGCGCAACGTCTACGTTCACCGCCTCATCACCCTCAATACCTTCGAGGAGAGGATAGACGAGATGATGCGAGGCAAGCGGGAACTGGCGGAACTGACCGTGTCGGCGGGGGAGAAGTGGATCACCGAACTGTCCGACCGGGAGCTGAAGGAGATGTTCGCCCTGCGCGAAGGCGGTTAGCGCCTAAGGGGTCGTATCTTCGTTTCTCGGTTTGTTCGAGTCATTGAAGGAGCCGGCCAAGTGCCCCCGCCTTGACACGCTCCGTTGAAACAGAGGGCCGGGTAAGCACACGGCTTTTCCGAAAAACGAAGATACGACCCCCGTCTGAGAGCGGTGGATGGTGGTGGGGGAGGCAAAGGCCGGAAGCCGGGCCTGACCCCCCGGCCGGAAGGGGTCAGCGCCTACACATTCCACATGACTCAAAGAGGTTTCTACCCGCTACCAGGCCGCAAAGTCATGTGGCAATGTGCGGGCCTGACCCCCGGTGGCTGGTAGGTGAACCAAAGGCCGGAGGCCGGGCGTGACCCCCCGGCCTCCCCTGCCGCCGGCCGATTTCCGGGCGTGACCCCCAGGCCGAACCCCTAGAAGTGGAGGTCGGCGGGGGCGCCGTAGTCATACGGGTTGAAGGTGTTTTGCTCGGCGTGCACCACGTGCCATGCCCCATCGCTGAAGTGCAGCAGTAACCACATGTGCGCCATGCCCTCGAACCTCTGGTAGTCGAAGAGTGCCCAGGAGGGGTCGCTGAGGCTGGTCACGTGCCGACTGTACACCCAGCCGTCCGGGTCTATCCCCTGGGAGGTCATCCAGTCGCGTATCGCCTGCTGCTGCTCGGGCAGGCTGACCACCTCGAAGGGCTTGGCGTTGGAGGTGGTCTTAATCTGCAACGGGCCCCACTTGTGGAAGATGCGCGTGACGCTCAAGTTCACCGTGCCGTAGATGCCCGCGGGCACCTTGCACTTGATGGTGCCGTCGCCCCACGCCGTATATTCCGTCGCCGGCTTGCCGCCGAAGGACACGTATGAGCCGTTCTCGCGCGAGCCCCCGAAATTTACCCCGTTCACGGTGACCTCCGAGCCCACTGCCCCCTTAATCGGCGCGAGGCTGTATATGCGCACGGTTTTTGCCAGCAGCAGGTCCAATTCGTAGATGCGGAATTTCTCGTCCACCAGCCAGTAGGTCCAGTTCCAGCTCAAGATGCCCACCTCGATGCCGAACTTCACCCCGATGTCGAGATCCAGGGTGGCGTACAGCGCCATCAGGGGATGGCCAGGGTTGGCGGTGTTCGGGTCCAGGGTTATCCTCTCGCCGGGCATGATGTTGACGTAGGGGCCCACGACGTCGTAGAGGAGCAACCCCACCTGGGGCCCCATTGAGAAGGTGCAGTCAGACGCGGTGAATGTGCCCGAAAGCTGCGGGGGCCTGATCTCGAAGGAATGGCTCAAACTGTCGCTGGTCGACCAGCCCGAAGCGCAGTTCCAGGCGCAGCCGGTGGCGATGGTTGCGGTCTGGGTCACCCCCGCGGTCACCCCCAGGTCGATGTTCCCGTCCACCCCCACAGCCAGCTGGATGTATGGGGTAAGCCATACGGGGAACACCCCCCCAACCAATAACTTGATCCTCGCAAACTGAATCTTGGTGCCGGGGAGGGTCTTTACGAACTCGTTCGCGCTGAAGTCGCCGTGAACGGCGGCGTCTACAGTCACCGTTTCGGTGAAGGACACTCCGAAGGCCACGTTTTTCAGCTCCGCCGAGGGCGGGGTTACGACGGGCACCTTCGCGTAGGGGATGCCGTGTGCGTACTTCGTCTTCCATTCCACACTGGGCGCCGTGTAGTCTATGACGACGGAGAAGTCGAGGTCCAGCACTATTCTGACGGAGCCGGTGAGGTTCACGTAATTGCCACCGGTCCCTACACTCTCGTTGACGCTGATGGTCTCGTCGAAGTGTACCAGGGAAGCGGTATTGAAGACGTCCGCCGCCGAGGCCCCCGCGACCTGGCTCCCCGATAGCGAGATGTTGCCCCGCCAGATAGCCTCCTCCAGCCCGGCGGAGACCACGGTGAGGGCGGTCTTGCCGCCGCCGCGGTCGACCGCGGTTATCTTGTACAAAAAGCCCGCCGGCGCGTTGGGGGAATCGCTCAAAATGACGTCGCCCACCGCGAGGTCCTGAAGTACGGCAGTGCTGCCGTTAAAGGTCGCGACCCACCTGTCGCCGGATTCCACCACGCCCTCCAGGAGCTTGATCTCGCCCTCGCCCAGCACCTTGGTGGTGGCGGGGATGAGCGGGGGCTCGTACAGCGCCCCGATGGAGCAGTGCCCGCCGCTGCGCCCCTCGTAATCGAAGTAAACGGCGCGCTCCGCTACTACCGGCCCGTCGGCGTCCACCCAGGTGGAGACGTCGGTGCCGCCCAGCCCCGGGAGGATGTCGAGGTTCACGGACATCCTGGTCCCGGCGGGCAGGTCGAAGGCGTAGGGTTCCGCCGCCGAGCCGGGGGGAAGCTGGAAGTGCAGGGTGACCCGCTTGTCTTCCGTCCCCGGGTTCTGCACCAGCACCCAGGTGTCGAAGGCTCCCCCGGTGTAGCCCTCGGCCAGGTACCAGTCGCACTCAGGCCGCATGGCGCCCGCGGAGTCGTGCCCGTCCATCCTGCCGTAGTAGTCGAAGTACATGGCGCGCTCCGCCACCACCGGCTTGTTCGCCGTCACGGTGGTGGAGACGTCGGTGTACGCGAGGCCGGGGAGGTCGTCCAGGTGCACGCTGAACCTGGACCCCGCCGCCAGCGGGAAGGAATAAGGGGGCGCGGACGAGCCCGGCGGCAGCTGGAAGTCGAGGGTGACGTTGGCCGCCTCGGTGCCCGGGTTCTGCACCAGCACCCAGGTATCGAAATCTCCCCCGGTGTAGCCCTCGGCCAGGTACCAGTTGAGGGAGGGGCGGGTGACCCCCGCGGAGTTGTGCCCCCCGCGCTTTCCCTGATAGTCGAAGTACATGGCGCGCTCCGCCACCACCGACATGGGGCTGGACACCTTCACGGAGACGTCGGTGCTCTCGAGGCCCGGGAGGTCGTCCAGGTGGACCGACTTGCGCGTGCCCGCGGGCAGGTCAAGGGTATGGGAGGGGGCGGAAGCGCCGGGGGGAAGCTGAAAGTCGAGGGTGACGGTGGTGTCCGCCGCGCCGGGGTTCTGCACCAGCACCCAGGTGTCGAAGTCGCCGCCGGTGTAGCCCTCGGCCAGGAACCACTCGCAGGAGGGGTACTTCACCCCGATGGAGTCATGCCCGCCCGGCTTGCCGTTGTAGTTGAAGTACACGGCCCGCTCCGCCACCACCGGCCTGGTGGCCGTGACCGTGGTGGAGACGTCCGTCGCCTCGAGGCCCGGCAGGCTGTCCAGCTTGATGGACTGCCTGGTCCCCGCGGGCAGGGGGAAGCTTATGGGGTCAGCGCCGGTGCCCGGGGGGAGCTGGAAGCTCAGGGTGACCACGGCGTCCTCCTCGCCCGGGTTCTGCACCAGCACCCAGGTGTCGAACTCGCCGCCGGTGTAGCCCTCGGCCAGGTACCATATCTTGGAATCCTCGCAGGTGAGGACGTTTCCCGGCGCTGCCGCGGACGTATCCGCGGACTCCTGCGCTGACGCCTCGGCCCGGCGCGGGCCGGCCAGGTGCGCGAGGGCGCCGAGCGCCAGGATGAAGCATAAGGCTACGACGGAGGCTTTGATTAGGGCGGCATTGATGCCGCTCTTCCGTGACCCGGCAAACTCGCTCTCGGCACGCATGAAGACCCCCCCTTATCCCTGAAGACACGCATTAAAGTTGCCCTGCCCTGCACTCCTATATTCTACCATGGCAGGGCGACAAGAGGTCTGTGGTGATTGGATGCTGGCAGGGGTTCGGCCGATTTCCGGGCCTGACCCCCCGGCCTGGGGGTCAGCGACTTGCGTGCCGGGGAATACCGTGCGAGAGGAGGAGGGCGCAGCTACCGGCATGACAAGTCCTGACTTCCCCAG
>CAYWXM010000064.1:0-39736 GCA_964462595.1 uncultured Actinomycetota bacterium | reverse complement strand
GGGGAATACTTTCGAGACCTACACGTGCCAGGCCAGGCCTGTCTTCGCCAGGACTGGCACAGGCACCGCCGCGTCACCCTGCGGGCGCCGCTGTCGCTTTCGCGATGCAATCAACGGAGGGGTGTGCGCAGACCTGCGGGTTATAGGACGAACGTGGCAGTGCAGACGGATGTTATCACGAAAAGCAATCCCTGATGGTGTCGGCGAGGTCCGCGGCGTGCGCCGTCTCGACCCGCAGGCCGTGGGGCAGGGCGGCATGGAAGAGGCGGGAATAGGAGCGGGTGAGGAAGCGAGGGTCCAGCACCACGATGACCCCCCGGTCGGTGGTACGGCGCACCAGCCTGCCGATGCCCTGGCGGAAGAGGGTGACCGCGAGCGGCATGTAATACGATTCCCACCCCCCGCTGCCCTCGCGGTCGTGGTATTCCACGCGCCCCGCCACCACGGGGTCCTGGGGGTGGCGGAAAGGGAGTTTCACCATGATCACAGCGGACAGGGACTCCCCCGGCACGTCCACCCCTTCCCAGAAGGCCTCTGTTGCCAGCAGAACTGAATCCCGGTCGGCGCGGAACCTGTCCAGAAGCAGTGCGTTGGGCATCCCTCGCCTCTGTCGCAGGCAGCACAGGCCCTGGCCCTCCAGGCGCGGGCGCAGCTCTGAGTAAAGGGACTCCACCTGCTGATGCGAGGTGAGCAACACCAGGGCTTTCCCTCCCGTGGCCAGAACGGTCTCCTCCACGAGGCCGCTTATACCACGCATGTAGCGGCGGAAGCCTTCCCCCGCCGCCTTCGGGTCGGGCAGGCCGGTAACGGCGATGAGCCGCACCTGGCGGGAGTAATCGAAGGGGGAATCCAGGGAAAGCAGGCGCATCTCCCGGCCGTTCTCCTCGACTGCGTCCAGCCCCGTGCGGGCGAGGAAAAACGCGAAGCCGTCCTTTCCGCCCGGGACGCGCAGCGACGCCGAGGTCAGCACGCAAGACTGCAAGGGAGAGAAAAGCAACGAGTACAGTTCTTCCGCCACTTTCACCGGGGCGCTCCTCAGGCTGATCGAGAAGGGCAGGGAGGTCCTGTTCCGCGACCTCCCGCGCTCGATCCAGCGCAGGTGGCGCTGGAAGCCCTCGCATCCCGGCCCGCGCAGGAAGACTTCCAGTGCTTCCGCGGCTTCCCGGACCTTCTGGGATACGGCTTCCGCTTTCCTCGCTTCGAGCAGCGCATCCTCGTCTTTCTTGCCCTCCAGGCGGAGGGCCTTTTCGGCCAGGTCGGGAAGCAGCATGGCGAGGCGGTTGAGACCCGAGGCGAGGTCCATTCCGCTTTCGCGCGCCGGTCCCCATGCCGGATGGGCGAGCATGTCTCTGTCGAGGCGCCTTTTTGCTTTCTCGACGCCTTTCCTCCCGCTATCTTCGGGAAGCAGGGGGGCGAGGTTCCCGAGGCAGAGTCCCTCGGCCTGAGAGCGGGACATCTCCACAAGCTCGCGGATCTCGGAGAGCATGCCCTGGCCTTCCGGGTCCAGGGCCAGACCGCCCCAGCGGGATATGAGCCCCTTGCGCCCGGAGACATCATCCATGGTCCGCAGGCAGTCCTCCAGGGAGAAGGCGAGGCTGAAGGCTTCCGTGGCCACGTCCTCCAGGTGATGCGCTTCGTCCACGACCAGGAAGTGGTAGTCGGGAAGGATGAGATTACACGGCCCCGCTTCGGCGGCCGATACCTGCGACAGCAGCAGGGCGTGGTTGACCACCACCACCTCGCTCTCGGCCGCCCGCGCCCGCGCCTTTTCCACCCAGCAGCGGCCCACGAAAGCGCAATGCGAGCGCAGGCATTCTTCAGGGCTGGAAGAGAGTTCCCGGGTAAGCTCGCCCAGGAGCAAACGCAGGCCCAGCGATATCTCCTCCAGATCTCCGGTGGTGGTGCGCGAAAGCCACGATGCGATGAAGGCATAAGACTCGGCGGGCGTGTTCTCTCCGAAATGGAGGACGGGCTCTCCCCGGCCGAGAGATGCGCACCACTCCGCCCAACGGCGCAGACAGAGGTAATTGCTCCGTCCCTTGAGGAGGGCGAATTCGAAGTTGCCCAGGGCGCGTGAAAGCACGGGGAGATCGCGGTGGAAGAGTTGTTCCTGCAGATTGCGGGTATAGGTGGAAACCAAAAGCGGCCCGTCTCCAGCGCGTGCATGCAGGACCCCGGGAACCAGGTACGCCAGGGACTTGCCTACCCCGGTGCCCGCCTCCACCACCAGGAAGGAGCCCTCGCTCAAGGCCTGAGAAACCGCCTCCGCCATGGCCACCTGCTGTGGTCGGGGTTCGTGTTCGGGCATCAGCGAGGCCAGCGCCCCTCCGGGGGCGAGGACTGATGAGACAGCATCCGGCGCTATACCGTTTCCCTCCCCGCGTCCGGGCTCTCGAGACGCCTTCGCCTCTCTCCCGCCTCGCCGTTGTTCGTCAACCCGGGGGATGGTATCCGTGAGGTCGGGAAACGCGATGTGGCCCCTTTTCCCCGGGATAAAATATCGCCATGGGCTGTCCGCCTCCTCGAGGGCGCCCATTACCGCCTCGCGGGTCCGAAGCGGCACCTCCAGCCAGGCCTCGCGCAGGTGTTCGAGCACGCGCAGGAGCAGCCGGGCGTCCTGCAGGGCTCTCCAGGAGGGCTTCTCTCCCAGCAGCGAGTCCGCCAGTGCCGGGAGCGAATGGTCGCGGAGGTATGGAGAAACTATCCACGCCAGTTCCTGGGTATTCAGGACGGGAGAGGATGGTGACATCCCGAAACGCTCCAGCACGGCGGTTTCCACCCCCCTGCCTTCATGGGCGAGCACTTGGCATGAACCCACGAAGGCGTGCAGCCTTGAAAGAGAAGCGAGCGTTTCTTCCCCGCTGCCGTAATCATGCGCGCTCCTGCCGCTTTTCTCGCACACCGAAGCAGGGACCGGAATGCCGGGGTCGATGAGCGCGCTGAAAGATCCGGCCTCCCGGCCTTCCATCACGCGGATCGCCGCCACCTCTACGGGCAGGGCACTCTCGGGGTCGGGACCGGTGGTCACGATCTCCAGGATGCAGTAATCGTCCGCCCAATACTTCAAGGTAGCCTCCAAAGCGAACGCAAGCGGCCAAAGACAGAAGTCGGCACCCATCAATTCTACATCCGGCCACTGACTTTCCCGGAGCCAGGCCTCCATTTTCCACACCTGGGGCCAGGCCTACACGAGCGTGGCCGCGCGGACCTGCGGGCAATGAAAGAACGTGGCGCTGCTGTCTCCTGCGCGATGCGATCGATGGAGGTATGTGCACAGACCTGTAGGTGACAGATCGGGGCGTCGGGTGTAAGCAATGGCGACAGCGGTCAGTCGGAGCGGTTTGGACGACGCGGGGCACGGGTATAAAAGAGGGAGCTTGCGGACCTTGCGCAGAGATAGCCGATCTCGGCAAGCCCAGCGGGACAGGAAGAAGGCGGAAAGAGGTCGAACAGGGGGTACAGTCATGTCCGAGACTCCGTGGATGTCAGCGCTGGAGATGATCGCCGCCTACGAGAAGGGCGAGCTGTCGCCCCTCGAGGTCGTACGGGAACTGCAGGAACGCATCGACCAGGTGAATCCCCGCATCAATGCCTTCGTAACCCTGTTGAGCGAGACGGCGGTGGCAGCGGCGAAAGAAGCGGAGGCAGCTTACCGCCAAGGCAGGGCCAGGCCGCTGGAGGGGGTACCCGTGGCCATCAAGGATAACATCCACACAAAAGGGATAAGGACCACCTACGGCTCCAGGCTCTACGAAGACTTCATACCGGACGAAGACGCGGTGTTGGTGGAAAGGCTGAAGGGTGCGGGGGCGGTAGTGCTGGGCAAGACCAACATGCCGGAATTCGGCGTCGTGGGCATCACCGAAAACCCCCTTTTCGGGAGAACCGTCAACCCCTGGGACCTGGGGAAACATTGCGGCGGGTCGAGCGGCGGGTCCGCAGCGGCGGTCGCGGCGGGTCTCTGCCCGGTGGCCATGGGAAACGATGCCGGAGGCTCGATCCGCATCCCCGCGGCGCTGTGCGGGGTGTTCGGGATAAAGCCCCAGATAGGAAGGGTCCCGTGGTATCCTCACCTCCCCGGCTTTGACGTCCTCGAGCACGAGGGCCCCCTCACACGTGCCGTGGAGGACGCCGCCCTGGTGCTCGACATTATCGCCGGACCCGACCGGCGTGATTTTACCTCGCTCCCCGCCTATCCGGGCAGTTTCCTGGACGACATGCAGGGAGACGTAAAAGGGCTGCGCATCGCCTACAGCCCGGATCTCGGCCTGGCCGCGGCCGTGGACCGCGAGGTTGCGGAACTCGCAAGGAAGGCGGCCTTCGCCTTCGCGGACCTGGGCTGCAGCGTCAAGGAGGTCGAGTTAAGCCTTCCGGCGACCTCGGAGATGGACTTCATCGTCATGACCATCTGCGAGATGGTCGCCGCCAACGAGGAGAGGATCGAGGAGTACAAGGCCGTTGCCTACCCCCTTTACCTGCCATTCCTCGAACTCGCATCCGCGTTCACCAACAAGGACGTGGTGAGGATACCGTACCACCGCTACCAGCTCTGGGAGGAAGTGAGAAAGGTATTCGAGGGATACGACCTGCTCTTGACGCCCACCACCGCGGCTCCCGCCTTCGATTGCGCGGATATCGGGCCCCTGGGTCCGCCCGAAGTCGAGGGCGTCGATGTCGGGCCAGCCGGTTGGGTCCCGTTCACCATGCCTTTCAATATGACCGGGCAGCCTGCCGCCTCCGTACCCTGTGGTTTCAACTCAGCCGGTTTGCCGGTGGGCATGCAGATCGTGGGGGACCGCTTCCAGGAAGCAATGGTTCTGCGGGCGGCGGCGGCCCTTGAGAAGTCTCACCCCTGGAGGCAGGCGAAACCTCCCATAGAATGACTGATTGTCTGCCCGCCCCACCCGGGAGGTAAAGCCATAGGCTTGGAGAAGTGAATACCTGGAATGTCTGCGCACCGGGATATAAGGAGGAGAGAAGGATGAAGATCGTCGATGCCGAGGCCTACATATGCCATTTCCCGCTGGCCGAGCCCTTTTATCCCAGCTGGATACCGGGCTTGCCCCTGCAGAACAACAGCTGCGTCATGGTACGCCTGATCACGGACGAGGGAATCGAAGGCGCCTGCGCGGGCATGGCTTTCACGCAGGAGTGGAAGGGGGTCCCGGATCTCATCAAGCTCTTCCTCATCGGAAGGGACCCCTTCCAGGTGGAGGACTTTCTGCAGGTACTGCGAGGGGCCAAAGTCATCGGCTTCCGGCCCTGGTTTATAGAGATCGCCTTCTGGGACATTATCGGCAAGGCGACCGGGCAGCCCGTCTACCGCCTCCTGGGCGGCTCCCGCGATAAGGTAAAGGCGTACGCTTCCACCGGCGAGCTGAGGGATCCGGAAAAAAGGGCGGAGGATGCGCTGCGCCTGGTCGAGGAGGGTTTCAAGGGGATAAAGCTGCGCATCCGCGACGAGGATCCGCGCGTCGACCTGGCCGTGGTGGAGGCGGTGCGAGTGGCGGTGGGAGACGACATCGAGATCATGGTCGACGCCAACCAGGCCTGGCTCATACACGGTTTCGCGGGTTACCCCAAGTGGGACCTGAAGCGCGCCATGTACATGGCCAGGAAGCTGGAGGAACTGGGGGTGGTGTGGCTGGAGGAGCCCCTGCGCATGCGCGATTTCGAGGGCTTGTCCACGCTCAGGAGGTCCACCACGGTGGCCATCAGCGGCGGCGAGCTCAACGACGACCTGGACGATTTCCGCGAGTTCCTCAACCGCGGCTGCTACGATATCCTGCAGCCCGACGTGACCTTCGCGGGAGGAATACTCACCTGCCGCAAGATAGCGGGTATGGCCGAGGCGGCGAACGTCACCTACAACCCGCATACGTGGACCAACGGGCTGGGCATGGCCGCCAACCTGCAGCTCATGGGGGCCATCCCCAATTGCACGCATTGCGAGTTTCCCTACGACCCACCCGGCTGGGTACCGGAGGGCAGGGATGCCATGCTGACAGAGCCCATCGCCATCGATGCCGAGGGATACGTGGCCGTCCCCTCGTTACCCGGCCTGGGGGTGGAGGTGGACTGGGAGAAGGTGCGCGCCCACGGCGAGAAGATATAAGCGCAAAAGGACAGGCCTTGTTTCCTGCAGACCGCGATATCCGTGGTGGAAAAGAGCCGCATCGGCCTCCATGTTTGTGATCTTTTGAAATGCGGAAGGCAAGACCTGGCAACAGGGCGGAGTTGCCGGGGTCGGGGCCGCCTCCGATACCGGGAGCTTGTACCGGCTCAACGCTTAGTTAATAATTAGGTTGACCTGAGGGCGACAGGATCCATGAGAAAGGATGGAGCAGGTTGGCAGGCGAAGAGCGCGGCGGACTCATGAAGATGAAGCAGCTCTCACAGGCCTCGGGGCTTCCCGTCAGCACCATCAAGTTTTACATGTCCAAAGGGCTGCTGAAGATGCCCGAAAAAGAGAAGCCGAACGTCGTTTATTACGACGAGGCTTTCCTGAGGCGGCTCCTGGTGATTAAGAACATGCGCTCGGAGGGCATGTCCATAAGGAGCATGAAGAGCATCCTCGACAAGTACTCCTTCGACAAGGTCTCCGACTGGGATGATTTCCGCAAGGCGGCGCGGGAGAAGGAAGCACACGAACTCGAGGAAGAGGAGCGCCTGGCGGCGACGAGCGACGAGGAGCGCCGTACCGAGGAGATACTGGGGGCCGCGTTCCGCATATTCTCCGTCAAGGGATACCATAACGCCACCGTGGATGACATAGCCCGCGAGGCGGGCATCAGCAAGGGGACCTGCTACCAGTACTTTACGGGCAAGGAGGACGTCTTCATCGCCACCATGGAACGCACCCTGTCGGAGCTGCTGTCGGAGGCGGAGGCGGCGGCCGGCGAGGCCAGCGAAGCCCTTGTGCGCCTGGGTATCGAGGGTTTGACCTTCATCTCCAAGTACCGTGACCTGCAGTTCATGTTCATGGGCATGATATCCGAGGCGCTGGGCGGCAATGACAGGCTGCGAAAAAAAGCCGCCGAAGCTTTCGGCAAGGTGGCGGATTTCCTGTCCCGGGATATCGAGAGAGGCATCGCCGAGGGCATATTCCGTCCCGTAGATCCCACCACGGTGGCATACGCACTGTTCGGAATCGCAGAGGTGGTCGGCAACCGCTACGTGGTCGAGGAGGACTTCGACGTCCTCTCGTTCTTCATCAACCTCATGGACTTCATACAGCACGGCCTCTACGTGCAGAAGGATTGAAGGCGCCCCGGGGGTTTACATCCCGGTTATCAGAAACTATAATAAAACTCTTTGGTCATTATTACTATCCATATATCTGAGGAGGTTTCATGGCTGACTACGACGCTATCGTCATCGGAGCGGGGCTGGGGGGGTTGACCACCGCGTCGCTGCTGGCAAAAAACGGCATGAAGACCCTGGTTCTCGAGCAGTCAGACATCATCGGAGGCTGCTGTTCCACTTTCGAGACCAAGGGTTATAAGTTCGACGTAGGGGCCTCCATAGTGGAGATAATCCACCCCATGGAAAGGTTCTTCGAGCTCATGGGGAAGAAGCGCGAGGACTACGTGGAACTGACGCCCTGCGACCCTATCTACTCCTTCATCACCCCGGACGGCAGGCGATTCTCTTACCCTACGGACATCGACGAGACCACCAAGGTCGTCGAGTCCATAGCGCCCGAGGACGTGGAGGGCTGGAAGAGGTTTTCCGGCCTGGGCTTCGAGATGATCGACAAGATGATGGACGCCATGATGCTCTCGCCCATGAAAACGCTGCCCGAGGCGATTTCCATGGTCATCAAGAACCCCGACGCCATGCGTTTTCTCCCCCTGCTCTTACGCACCCACCAGGGAGTGACCCGCAAGTATTACAGCAACCCCATCACCCAGTCCTCCGTGGCCTTCCAGTCCTACTTCGCGGGCGCGCCGCCTGAGATCGGCTCGGGTATCTTCGGCTTCATAGCCCTCACCGAGCACATGGGGATCTATTACCCGCGGGGCGGTATGATATCCATCCCCGAGGGCATGAGGAAGGCAGGGCAGGAGCATGGGCTCGAGGTCCGCACGGGTCAGAAGGTGGAGAAGATACTGGTGCGCGACCGCACCGCGGGAGGCGTGCTGCTGGAGGACGGGACTGAGATCACGTCTGGCATAGTCGTCTCCAACGTCAACGCCAAGGTGGCCTACCTGAAAATGGTCGGCCTCGAGAACCTGCCCCGGTGGGCGGTGAAGGCCATCGACAGCTACCGCCATTCCATGCCCTGCCCCATGATCTACGTGG
Source organism: uncultured Actinomycetota bacterium (assembly GCA_964462595.1). Classification (GTDB taxonomy): domain Bacteria; phylum Actinomycetota; class Geothermincolia; order Geothermincolales; family RBG-13-55-18; genus SURF-21. The sequence goes on along the minus strand of CAYWXM010000064.1, from coordinate 31,432 downwards.
GCCTGGACACCAAGCCTGACCTGGAGGCGCACCATACCGTCGTCACCGGCTCCATCGATACAATGAACGACGTGTGGAACAACTATTACATGCGCGACTTGATCCCCAGCAACGCCATGAGCCTGGTATGCTGGCCTTCGGAGGCTGACCCTTCCCTGGCCCCTGACGGGCACCACGTGCTCAACTTCCTGTGCAACGCTCCTGCGCCCTACGCTCCCCTGGGGGACAACTGGGACCGCATCAAGGACTGGTACAAGGAGGAAGCGATAAAGGGCCTGGAGCGCAACGTCCTGCCCGGTGTGCGCGACCACATCACCTACATGGAGGTCTCCACGCCGCTGGACTTCGAGCGCCGCCTGCTCTCGCCCCAGGGCTCCATATACGGGCTTTTCTCGGACATGACCTCGCTGGCCCTCTTCCGGCCGCATGCACGCTCTCGGGCCATCAAGAACCTGTACCTCACCGGCAGCTCGACGCACCTGGGAGGAGGCGTGCCCACCACCATCGCGTCGGGCATCATAACCTCGGGTTACATCATGAAGGACAGGGGATGAGCGGCTTGCAGCAAGGGCAGGGGCTTCATCGCCGACTTGCGGAATGGAAAGGCCGGGCAGCAAAGCGATAGTCCGATAAGCGTACGGAACGGTGAAAATACGTGACGGGTATCCCTGACAGGAGGTATTAGAGATGAAGAACGTGAAAAAGATCCTCGGCGTCGCCATGCTGCTGGGGCTTGCCGCCGCTTATATCGGCGCGGACGAGAGCACCAAGCGCTACCTGAGCCACGTCGGCAAGCAGGTCCCTTACCTCCCCTACCGCTACTTCATCTGAGAAGCCGGAAAGGAGACGACGATGGATTACGACGCCGTGGTCATCGGGGCCGGACTGGGAGGTCTTTCCAGTGCGGCCGTGCTGGCGAAGAACGGTTACAAGACGCTGATACTGGAGAACACCGGCCAGGTGGGAGGTTGCTGCTCTTCTTATGACCATCAGGGCTACCGCTTCGACATCGGGGCGAGCATCGTGGAACTGGACTGGGTGATCGACGACCTCTTCACGAAGCTGGGCCGCAAGACCGGAGATTTCATCGATTTCATACCCATCGACCCCATCTACGGGTTCTTCACCGCCGATGGGCGCCGCTTCTCCTACCCGGTGAGCTCGGAGGGCACGCGCGAGGTGATGGCGCAGTTCTCGGAGGAGGACGCCAGGGCCTGGGACCGTTTCGCCGAGGTGGGCTCCGAGGCCATCAACTTCGCCTTCGGCCAGGTGATGTCCAAGTCCATGGGGAACATGAAGGACCTCGTTAAGGTGGCCATCCAGAACCCCAAGCTGGCCAAGTACTTCAAGTACATGATCCTCAACTTCGAGAGCGTGCTCACCAAGTTCTTCAAGAGCGATACCGTGCGGGCCTCCATGAGCCTGCAGTCCTATTTCGTGGGCCTTCCCCCGGCGCTGTGCCCCGGGTACGTGGCCTTCCTCGCCTATTCAGAGCACGAGGGCATCTACTATCCGCGCGGCGGCATGATCGGCATCCCCGAGGGCATCGCCACCGCCTACAGGGAGTTCGGCGGCGAGATACGCTTCAATTCGCGAGTGGACAAGGTGCTTACTGACGGCAAGCGGGCCTGCGGCGTGCGGCTGGCGGACGGAACCGAGATCCGCTCCAATATCGTGATCTCCAATATCAATGCCAAGACCCTCTACCTCGACCTGGTGGGAGAGGAGAAGCTTCCGGCCTGGGCCAAGCGGGCCATAAAGAGCTACAACGTGTCCATTCCGGCTCCCATGATAATGCTGGGCCTGGACTCAAAACCGGACCTGGACGCTCACCACTCCTTCTGTTACGCCACCCTGGCCGAGATGAACCGCATCTGGTTCGAGGATTACGCGAGCAACCGCGTGCCCGACGGGGGATTCATGCTCATCTCCTGGCCCACCCATGCCGACCCGTCCCTGGCGCCCGATGGCCATCACTGCCTCAACCTGGTCTCGTTCGCGCCTTACCACCTGGCCGACGGGGACTGGGACAACTACAAGGAGAAGTACCTGGACACGATGCTGGGTCTGCTGGAGAAGAACTTCAACCTCAGTCTGCGTGAGCATATCCAGGTGGCCAAGGTGAACACCCCGAAGGACTTCGAGAGGATGCTGCTACACCCCAATGGCGCGGTCTATGGCCTGCAGAGCGACATCACCTGTTCCGCCGCCTTCCGGCCCAGCGTGCGCTCGCGCGTGCTCAAGGGGCTTTACCTCACCGGCGCCTCAACTCACCTTGGAGGGGGAGTGGCCCCGACTATAGGCTCGGGCATGGTGGCGGGTGACTTTATCCTGCGCGACTTCGGCTGAAAGCTATATCATATGTGCTTATAATCGGCCCGGGGCCTCCGGGTAACGGTCTCGCTCCGCTGTACACGCTCCGCTGCGACCGACCCGGTAGTTCCCCGGGCTGGGGGCAGTTTTTTGTTCCCGAGACCGGGTTGCCGTGATCGAACGAGGCGCTTTTCCGGCCCGAGCCTTGGGGTAACGGTCTCGCTCCGCTCTATACGCTCCGCTCCGACCGACCCCATAGTTCTCGGGCCAGGGGCAGCGCAGATGGTTCGCTTATTACCGGACGCCGGATCTCGGGAAGTGTCTTTTGTATAGGCGACACCCGGGCGTGATCTATACCATCTTGCCGCTTCTATGCCCGGATTGGCTTCGGATCGACCCCCAATTCTCGGGCTGGGGGCAGCGCAGATGGTTCGCTTATTGCCGGACGCCGGATCTCGGGAAGTGTCTTTTATATAGGCGACACCCGGGCGGGGCAGCTTTCTTTGGCTACCCTTATGCCTGGAGGCGAGCCCAGTGCTGCTTTATCAGGTAGAATAATCGGAGATGGCGGTTTGAACGTTATTGTGGGAGGATGAGTGCCGTGTCTTTGCCGGTCACCTTCCCGAACATGCTCGAGATCTTCGTAACGATAGGGTCCCTGATCCTCGGGGCTATCGTTCTCGCGACTCACCGGCACGAGCGGAGCGGCAGGCTGTTCGGTTTCCTCTGCCTGGCCCTGGCGTTGTGGAAGGGCTTCGAGTTCGCCGATCCCGAATTGACCACGGCTGCCTGGGTAGACTCCGCGGGATGGGCCTTGGGCGCAATAACCGTTGCCTTTGCCTGGCATTTCGTCGTGTCATACACCTATCGCGGGATAAACGAGCCGCGCCTGCTGTGGTCGGTCATGTACGTTCCCGCGCTGCTCCTTGCCGTCCCCCCTTTTCTGGGCTCGCTTCGAAACAACACCGTTTACCAGGTCTGCTTCGCCATCAACTACATGGTGGGTGTGAGCGGGATAGTGGCGCTGACCATCAGGGCCTACCTGAGGGAGAGAAGCCCGGAAATGATATGGGCCGTGCTGGGCACGCTGTCCATTGCCATCGGAGCCGGTATCCACATCATAACCCTGCTTCTCGATCTGGGATCATGGCATATCCATACCTACGGCATGCTGGCCTTCGAGGTCTTCTTCGCGTACGACATCCTGGCGAGCGGGTTTCTGCGCGAGCGCCGTGAACACATGCACGCCCTCGAGGAGTTGGGCCTGAGGGAGCGGAAGCTGGAGATGGCCGAGAAAGGCTTCCGCAGGCTCATGGAATCGAGCTTCGACATACTCTTCACCGTTGACGGGGAAGGCAACGTGCTGGCCGTGTCCACGGAGGCCGAAAACATCGGGGGTTTCCAGGTCAAAGACCTGCTCGGGAAGGGATACCAGGATTTCCTTACGCCAGAGGACCAGGCGAAGGTGGCAGAGGCCGTGGTCAAGGGCATGGCGGGAGAGAAGATCCGTTACATGGAAGTCACCATCTCGAAGCCCGGGACCAAGCCGCTGATCATGCAGGTCACCGCCACGCGCCTGCGGGGAGAGAACAACATAGCCCTCGTCATCGCCAGGGATGTTACCGGGGCGAGACAGATGGAACGTGACCTTCACGAGAGGAATCTTCTCCTCGAGGAGGCCAACCGGCGCCTGCGCGAGCTGGATACCCTGAAGACGGAACTGGTGGGCGTGGTCGGCCACGAGCTCAGGTCACCGCTGACGGTCATCTACAGTTATGCCGCGGCCCTCAAGGACCACTGGAACAAGATGGAAGAGGCGCGCAAACTGGAGTGCATAGATCACGTGCTGCGGGAATGCAACCGGCTCAACCACATGGTCGAGAACGTCCTGGGCATGAGCCGCATCGAATCAGAGCGTCTCTTACTGCATCGGCAGCGGGGTGACCTGGTGACCATGCTCTCCGACGTGACCAGGGAGATGGCCATGGCTCCCGGCGCACGCACCATACGCCTTGTCACGTCGGTCAGCCACCTGGAGGTCGAAGTGGACTGGGATAAGGTTAAACAGGTGGTGATCAACCTGGTGGACAACGCCTTTCGTTTCACCCCCCCGGATTCACAGGTGATAATCACCGGCGACGTCATGGATGGCGAGGCCGTGGTACGGGTAAAGGATATGGGGCCTGGCATGCCGCTGCAGAACAGGGACCGGCTGTTCGAGAAGTATATCCAGAGCAAGGCGGAGGGGATGGAACGCGGACTGGGGCTCGGGCTCTACATCGTGCGTACCTTCGTGGAAGCCCATGGGGGCAAGGTCTGGCTCGAGGACGAGAAAGGGCTGGGTGCGGTGGTCGCTTTCTCCCTCCCCCTGGAGCGATAGGATAGGCTGTGTTTCACGCTCATAACAAGCGGTTATAAAAGATAGTGGTGTTCTTTCAACGAAGTGAAAACGGGGAACACGTAAGGGTACGAGGATCTGCTTTTACGGGAAAGGAGCGGAAGATGTTCGGCAGGAAAAAGAAAGCCCTGGTGCTATATCACACCAAGACCGGCCATACGGCCAGCGCAGCCGATGCCGTCGCCAGGGGGTTGGAGTCGCGTAAAGTCAATACCACCGTGAAGCGCATCTCGGAGGCTGATCCCGGTGAACTCTCAGATTATTCCATGATCGCCGTGGGAAGCCCGACCCGGGGGGCCAGGCCGGCACGCGTGGTGAAGAAGTTCCTGCGCGGCCTGGATAAGAAAGCTCTCAAAGGAAAGACCGCCACTACCTTCAGCTCCTACTCGGGCTTCAGGGGGAAGGCCACGCTGCGCCGCATGAAGAAACTGCTGAAGCGCAGGAAGGCAAAGGTGCTGCGCGGCGTAGCTTTCAAGGCCGGTGCTCCCTTGAGCCTGTGGAAGGGGCCGGAGGCCAGCGAGGAGGACGTGGCCCGCCTGGAAGAACTGGGAAAAAAGCTCGCCAAAAAAGCCTAGGGCGAGAAAACATTCGTCTGCGCAATCACGCTCGATAGCCTGCGTCGCATGGATCAAAGCGCCGCCCGGGATCAGCCATGCTGTATGAAACCCGCCTGTCTGGGGAACCAGGCTGTCGCCTGAGAAAGATAAACGAAAGAAGTTCCCCGGGCTGGAGATGCACGGGGTGCAGTTCGCAGATCCCGGGATACGGTAGACGTCGTCGCGCAACCGGTACTCGTCGCGGAACCACCATTCCAAGACAAATGCCGCAAGGTCTCTATATCCTATAATATAAGAGCCCGGCAAAAGGGTAACGTAACGGTGAGCTCAAAAGACGGGATCGATCCATTGAGGAGAATCTTCTCTGGGGTACGCGGCAGGATACTCCTGTTCATGCTGCTTGTAAGCACGCTTACCGGAGGCCCGGGGGCGGTTCCGTAATCGTGTTCGAGCTTACCCTGGATCACGGATTGGGAGGTGAATCTACCAGATGATAGACGAGACAGTCGCACGCCAGGTACTCAAGGAAGCCCTATCGAAAGGGGGCGATTTCGCGGACCTCTTCGCGGAGAGGAGGCGCGGTTACAACCTGCGCCTGGAAGAGGGAAAGGTAGAGGACAACAGTTCCGGTAACGAGATCGGCGCCGGGGTACGCGTTATACGGGGAGAATCCGTGGCCTACGCTTATACCAACGATATCACCGAGGCCTCGCTGCTGGAGACGGCCCGCGCCGCCGCCGCGGCTTCCCGCGGAGGGGGAACGGTGTCTATAGACCTGGAGAAACCCCTGCTTTCCCTTCCCAGGTTACATGAACACCCGGTAGAAATTGAAGTCGATGCCTATCCGCGCGAGGAGAAGATCGAGTTGTTGCGCAGGGCCGACCAGGCGGCGCGCGAGTCGGGAGTGCACGTCGTACAGGTGGTTGTCGCCCTCGGGGACAGCAGGCAGGAGCTGCTGATCGCTAATTCACTGGGGGAGATAGTCCGCGACTCGCGGGTACGCGTACGTATGGTGGTGCAGGTGGTCGCGGCGAAAGACGGTGAGATCCAGACCGGCCACGAGACCCCAGGTATGCTGGCGGGATACGAACTCTTCCGGCTCTTCCCGCCGGAGGAAACAGGTAAAGCGGCGGCCTTGCAGGCTTTGACCATGCTGGATGCGAAGTCCGCTCCTTCCGGACCGATGGCCGTGGTCATCGCCAACGGCACCGGCGGAGTGCTCTTCCACGAGGCCTGTGGCCACAGCCTGGAGGCGGACGCGGTATACAAGAAAGCCTCCGTTTTTATGGGGAAGATGGGTGAGAAAGTGGCCTCGCCTCTCGTGAACGCTTACGACGACGCCACACTCACCAATCGCTGGGGGTCCTTTTCCTACGACGATGAGGGCGTGAAAGCGGCGCGTACTCCCCTGATAGAGGAAGGGGTGCTGTGCGGTTTCATCAACGACCGCAAACGATCCATGCGGGATGGGGTCGCGGCTACGGGCAACGGGAGGAGGCAGTCCTACCGTTTCGTGCCCATCCCCCGCATGACCAATACCTACATCGAGATCGGGAAAGCGAAAAAAGACGAGATCATAGCCGATACTCCCCTGGGGCTGTATGCGTTAAAGCTGGGAGGAGGAGAGGTAAACCCGGTGACCGGCGATTTCATATTCGCCGTCACCGAGGGCTACATGATCCGGGATGGAAAGGTGGCAGAGCCGGTGAAAGGAGCCACTCTGATAGGCAACGGTCCACGCGTGATCGCTGACATCGATGCCGTGGCCGACGACCTGGACTTCGACACTGGTATGTGCGGCAAGGATGGGCAGGCGGTGCCGGTTTGTACGGGACAGCCCACCCTGCGCGTGCGCGAACTGGTCGTCGGGGGAACCACGGAGGTGATGTAGATGGAACAGGCCACGGATCTTCAGGCGTTAGCCATGCAATGGGTGGAGCGCGGGCGCTCACTGGTGGGTGCGGGAGTAGGATTGGAGATCTTCGCTCAGGAGCATCGCGGCATTACCGTCAAGGCCTTCGGCGGCGAGGTGGAGGGGCTGCGCTATTCCCACAGCAGGGGCGTGGGTGTAAGAGCGCTTCGGGAAGGATGCCTTGGCTATTCTTATTGCACTGGCTTGGAGTGGGAGGACGTCGCCAGGGCGATCGACGAGGCGGCTGCCAATTCCCGTTTCAGCACTCCTGACGAGCACAATGTGCTTCCGGAGAGACTGGAATATTCGGGGAACGAGCTGGGGATTTACGATCCGGAGATCGAGGAGGTGGACTCGAACAAGAAAGTGGAGATGGCATTAGAGCTGGAAAGACTCACCCTGTCGAGTGACCCGCGTATCTCCCAGGTGGAGACGGCCGTGTATGCCGATACGGTGGCGCAGGTAGCGGTGGCCAGCAGTGCGGGAGTATCCGGTTCCTACGCCTCTTCCGACTGTTACTGTTATGTGTTCCCTATCGCACGCGATGGGGACGAATACCAGACCGGGTTCTCCTTCGACCTCGGCGTGAAGCCCTCAAGCCTCGACCTCGCGCGGGTGGCGGAGGACGCATCCGAACGCACCGTATGCCTGCTGGGCTCTCGAAGCATGGCTTCACGGCGCACCACCCTTATCCTGGACAGCTTCGTGGCAGCGGAGTTCCTGGGCATGCTGGCGTCTGCGCTCTCCGCCGAGGCGGTGCTCAAGGGACGTTCGTTCCTGGCGGGCAAGGTCGGGGAGGCCATCGCTAACCCCATGGTCACGCTGATCGACGACGGGTTGCTGGCAGGGGCGCCCTCGACCGCACCTTTTGACGACGAGGGTGTACCTTCGCAGCGCAAGGAACTTATCCAGGCGGGAGTGCTGCGCGGCTATCTTCATAACACCTACACCGCTTCCCGGGCGGGGACGGCGAGTACCGGCAATGCCAGCCGCGGGAGCTTCCGGGACCGTCCGAGGGTCGGGGCGAGCAACATGTTCCTTCTGCCGGGCAACGGCGTCCGCTCCGACATCTGCAAGCAGGTAGGCGATGGCGTCCTGGTGCTGCAGTTGATAGGGGTTCACGCAGGGGCCAACCCTGTCTCTGGCGAGGTGTCTCTCGGAGCTCTGGGGCTGCTGGTGGAGAACGGTAAGCCGACCCGGCCCCTGCGGGAGATCACCCTGGCGGGGAAGGCGCTGGATTTCCTGCGCGATATCGTGGCGATGGGGGAGGACCTGCGCTTCCTTCCCTTCGAGGGGAGCCTGGGGGCGCCCACGGTAGGCATCGAGAACGTGATGATCTCCGGCCGGGGATAACCCTTTTTGTTCCCGAGACCTGGGTGCGGTAATCGAACGAGGTGCTTTACCAGCCCGAGCCTTGGGGTAACGGTCTCGCTCCGCTCTATACGCTCCGCTCCGACCGACCCCATAGTTCTCGGGCTGGGGGTAGCGCAGATGGGTCGCCTATTACCGGAGGCCGGTTCTCGGGAAGTGGTTTTTATACAGGCGACACCCGGGCGTGGTTCTTTCCATTTAGCAGCTTCTATGCCCGAATGGCTTCGGATCGACCCCCGGTTCTCGGGCTTGGTGGCAGCACAGACGGATCAGTAGGGGTGGATGTCGGTGCCCAGGGGGATGGTGGCGGTGCCCACGGCCAGGCTCCACCTGGATACGCGGTCCCAGGGGCGCAGGGAGATAAAGGGCAGCAGCCAGAGGAAATACCAGGGCATGTAATAGCTGGTGGTAACCAGGTATACCAGGGTGATCCAGAAGAAACAGTCGGGAATATCCCTCCATCCGCGCACGCGACGGGGCGCAATCCACAGGGTAGCCAGGAAAACGGGAAGCAGCAGGAGCTTGCTGAGCACGCTGCCCAGGGTCGAAGCAACGGTGGCCGGCAGGCGTATCAGGTATTCGAAGACAAAACCGAATGCGGCGGAGAGGAGGCCGCCGATGCTGGAATAATTATTCAATTGCAGGTTGCGCAGAGTGGAGCTGAACATCTGCAGGCCTGCCCAGAAGGGGAGAAACAGCAACACGGATATAAGCAGGAAGACCGCCACGCAGAGGGCCAGTTCCCGCGCCCGCGCCGCGAGCCCGCTTTTCCTGGACACCAGGTAAACGACCAGGGCGATGACCAGGATGATGCTTATGTATTTGATAAGCACGGAGAGGCAGATACAGATGAAGCCCGCCCATTTTTTCTCCTTCAGGAGGAGGTAAACAGCGAGGAGCACCAGGGTCATCATCATAACGTCGTTATGCCCACCGCCCACGCCTATGGTCAGGGCGATGGGATTCCAGGCGTAAAGCATGGTCCCGAAGCGCCTCCGCCTGGGGGCTATGAGCCCGAGGATAAACCATACCAGGATGATGTTGGCGACGTGGAAGAGGGCCATGGCGCCCTTGAAGACCATGATGTTGGCGGTTATCCCCTCTCCCGCCGCGAAATTGAGGAGCATCGAGAAATAAGTATGCAGGGGCCCGTAGACGATGGCGGTGTTCTTCCAGTTGAGGCTGACGTAGACCATGAGCTGGTCTCCGGAGAAGTGCTGCGGGGTTGCGATATAGGGATTATCGTGATAATGAGCGGCTATTTTGGCGTAAAAGATGTTGGAGAAGACGTCCTTGCTCACCAGGGGAGGTATGACCACGAGCAGAAGGCACAGCAACAGGGTCAGGGCAAGGATGGGAAAAAGCCCCTTGTCCTGGCGGCGGCGGAAGATGAGCACGGCCCAGGCATAGGCGACCAGGAGCAGGACCAGCACGACTATGGAGAGCACCACGAGCTGCATGTGGGTTGCTTTGTTTATTCCCGTCAGGTCCAGGATATTCACGAGATAGGCGTTTCTCTGCGCGGCTTCGTGGATGGGGGAAAGCTTGCCGATAGTGCCATCTGGGGCCAAGGACAGCAAGGCGATGACCAGGTAGAGGAAGACGGTCATGCTGATCATGCCCAGGTAACCGAACTCGGAAGTGAGAGACTCGGACCAGGCCTTCAACCGCGCGGCTCTTCCCGCGGGTGATGCCAGCACAGATACAGTCCGGCCCGATCCCTTTCGCACGGCCTCACCGCATCTCGTCCGGGAGCGCGTATGCGCGGATGAAGCCGTCGGGGGAACCGGCATAGATGCGTCCATCGACCAGCAGGGGCGCGGCGGCAAAAGCATACGGTGTACTCAGGATACCCAGGGGTTCACCTTCCGCGGCGTCTATCAGGTAGGCTTTGCCTTCCGCGTTGAAGGCGCATATCGTATCCTTTTTTGCCAGGGTCGTACAGGAGAGAAGGTCGCCGTTGCTGAAAGTCCACAGCTCCTCGCCGCTGTCCAGCGCCATGGCGGTAAGGGTGTTCCCGTGCGAACAGGCGCATAGTCTGCCGGAGCCGTCGGGCGGAGCCAGCCATACGAAACCGGGGAGTTTTCTCGACCATGAGGCAACGCCGCTCGCCGCGTCCAGGGCATATACCCAGCCGTCTATGCAGGTGAAAAGCACTTGCTCTGCCATGATCTGGGGCGAGGAGAAGACGATGTTCGGGGCCTTGAAAGACCACAGCTCGGTGCCCGTGTTTTTATCCAGGGCGTAGACCTCGCGCCGGTAGCCGCCGAGATACACGGCATCCGCTCCCACGGCGGGTGGCGCAGGCGTCCAACTCTCCGTGTCGTATATCCACTGGAGAGTCCCGCTGCGGGCGTCCAGGGTATAGAGGCGGTGGACGAGGTCGTAGACCGAGTCATTATCGGCGGTGAAGAAGACCATGTCGCCGTCGACCACCGGCTGGGCCAGTATTTCTCCCTGGGAGGAATAATACCAGAGGAGCGCGCCGCTCCCGGCATCCAGGGCATACATCACGTGGTCGGTCGCTCCCACGTATACCAGGCCGGCCTTCGCCGCGGGGGGCGCCGAGACCCAGGCTCCCAGGTCCAGGCTCCAGAGTATGTTTCCCGAAGCTGCATCCACGGCCATTACCTGCCCCGGGCTGGAAGTAAGGTAGAGGATTCCCCCTTCCTCCTCCAGGAAGACATCCCCGTTCACCTGTAGTTCCCACAGGGGTTTAAGCGAGAATGTGCGCGAGTCGGCCAGTTTGTCGAGAAGGTCTTTAAGGGAACCGTGGATGGTTTCGCCCAGGGCCGTTTCGGATTCCCCGGCGCGAGAGGTTGACGGGCTCCCGGTCGCCCCGCGCGCTCCCCTGTATAACTGGACGACGAAGAAGATCGAAACGACCGAGAAAACCAGGCAGAGCAACGCTTTAAAAACCAAGGCCGCACCATCGCCGTAACTGCCTTTCATCAGGTCCCTCGCCTTCAGCCGGCGCAACAACCCGCGCGGCCGGTCAGTCCTCGTTCCCCGGCTTCTCCACCCATATTAGAGCCGAAAGGCGCCCAGGGGTTCCCTCGTCCAATATGAATTTACCCCTCAGGACATCCTCCCACAACTCGAGGCGCATGGATTCCGGCAAGGCCGGACCGGCCGGTTCGTCTGGAACCCCCGAAACCAGCACCAAAGTCAGGGCCTCGGCATCGTTTTTCCAGGTCGTGCCGCAGAGCCGGGAAACCATCCCCTTCTCCCAGCCGACGGCATCGCCGGCCCCCCGCCACCTGATGAGGAAGTAGGTCACCCAAAGCGAGAGGAGCAGCCCTACCATGGGACCCGAGAACAGCTTCCACCTCACGTCGAAGCCCACGGTCACCGCGGTTGCCAGGACCACGCAGACCGCGAGGACCAGCAACCACGCGCGTATTATCCTGCCGGAATCATCACCTTTCCAGGGTCTGTGCGCAGAGAGCGTCGCCATTATGTCGAGGGGGGTGTCGGACAGCAGGGCGTCGCCCGCGAAACCACGCTCGCAGTCCGGCATAACCGGCGCGACCACCAGCAGCTTGCGCGGGTGATACTCGCTCTCCATGTGCCCGACGAGCAGACTGAGCGTATTTCCTCCCCAGCCCAGGCCGATGAAATTCTCTCCGGCAAGCGTTACTCCACTTTCTTCCGCGGCCCGGGCGAGCATGTTGCTTGTCCCATCCACCAGGGAGGCCTGGTCTCCCGTGTCGTAGACATTGCGGTGGGGATGCAGGCTGAGCATGCCGTGCCCTTCAGGCAGCGCCGCGAAGATACTGCGCGCGAGGTTCTCCGCACCCTTGCCGGGCTCGACCACCACCACCATGTTTTCCCCCCGCTCCCCCCACGACGTTGACAGGAGAGCCGTACCTCCGGGTATGTCGATCCTTTCCATGAGGGCGACTTTCCTCCTCCCGTCCCTCCCGCGCCCGAAGCGGCGCCGCAGGGCTTCAGCCGCGGATGCAAGGAATGCGGTGGCCGCTCCGGCTGCGACTATACCCAGAACGAGGCATACCAGGCTCATGAAGGCCTCGATGTTGCGCACGTTGCGGTGCAGGGGATCATTGAAATACCAGGCATAGCCGAAGAAGATCAGGACCGCGCCCATTAAATAATTGACCTTGGGCCGCAGGCGCCCGCCATAAAGGCTGAGCCCGTGCCACCCCCTTCTCGCCACCATGATCTGGATGATGCCCGCCGATACGATGAAGCAGAAGAGAAAGGTATCCAGGATGTCCTCGTAAAATATTTCCTCCATGGCTCATTCCCTCATACTCAAAGAGGCCCTTACGTGGCTCTCGACGCTGTTTACGATGGCTACGAGTGGCCGGCTCAGGAAATCGACACGGTGCACGAGGTAGGCACTGGCGGCCGCAACGAGGATACCGGCGAGAACGTCCCCGGGGTAGTGCACGCCGCAGAATATACGGGCGAAGGACATGAGCAGGGCAGGGGGAAGAAACCACCACCCGAATTTCCGGTCTGAAAACACGGCCGAGAAGAAAAAGGTGAAGGTGGCGGTCGCGGGGTTGCTGGGAAAAGACCAATCCGTGGGACGGTAGAAGAGCAGGTTCACCTCGTGGTCCACGAAGGGACGGGGGCGATGAATCAGCGTCACCGCCAGCTGTAATAAGGCGGAGGCCACGGCTACGGATATGAACAGGCGCGCCACCGCGGCCAGGTTATCGCGGTCCTGGCCGCGGTGGCGTCCGTGCAGGGCCATGACCACCAGCATGAAACCGAGCGTGAAGGGAACGAGGTGATCGTTGCAGAAAACCTTCATGAACCCGTCCAGCAGGCCGTTCCAACCGGCCAGCCCGTTTATCCAGGTGAAGATGGTATAGTCGAGATCCAGCAACCAGACCAAAGGATTCCTTCCGTTGTCTCGGATTGGGGTAATTATACACAGGACGCGGCGGCATGATAAAGAAAAGCGTATGTTGGCTGGGCGCTCCGGGTAATGGCCTCACTACGCGGCTAAGCGGCGTTCGCTGATGATGCAAACCTTCGAAGGTGGTGGTACAATCCGCAGGAACAGCAGGAAGGATAATGGACGTCTCTATAAGAAAAAAGAAGCGGGATATTCTCTCGAGGAGGTCGCTTGCGCAGGAAAGCCGCGTTCAGGATCACCGCTCTTGTCCTGGCCTTGATGGCCGCCACCGCCTGCGCCGTGATGCTCGTGGACCCCTGGGGATGGTCGAGCGATGATGTAGACGCCTCGGCCGAACCCGCCGCCTTCCCCGGAGTGGAAGAACCCCCGCTGCTGCCCGAGGCGCAACCCGTAAGCGGCCAGCCCTTCAACGTCCTTATCCTCGGCTTGGATCACGGCCTCGACCGTCCCGAGGAAGGCAACGAGAGAAGCGACGCCATTATCGTCGCCCATATCGACGAGGAAAGAAGAAAGGCATGCCTGCTCTCGATACCCAGGGACAGCTACGTGAGCATCCCCGGCTATGGCAGGTCCAAGATAAACGAGGCCTATCAGGTGGGCGGAATGGAGCTCGCCGTGCAGACGGTCGAGCAGGTGACCGGCATGGACATCCGCAACTACGTCGCGGTGGATTTCGACGAGTTCACCTGGCTGGTCGACCTTTTCGGGGGCGTGCAGGTCACCTTGGGCGAGCCCATAATGGATCCCAAGCTCGGCATAGTGCCGTCGGGCAACCAGGTGCTCGACGGAAAGTCGGCCTTGATCATGGCCAGGTCGAGGGATTATCCACAGTCGGACCTGGAGAGAGTGAGGCAACAGCAAAGGCTGCTCCTGCAGATCCTCTACAAAGGGAAGGAACTGGCGGCGGAACCGGGCGCGGCCTGGTTCCTGCCCGTTGCCCTTGCACCCCTGGAGACCAATCTTACCTCGGACGATGTGATCAGCCTGGCGCGAGGATTCGCATCTTTCCCCGTGGTTGATGTCCAGGGAGGGGTGGCCCCCGGCCGCACCGGGTCAGCGGGAAGCGCCAGCGTCTACCTGCTGGATGAGGAGAAGCTGAAGGAATTGGTGTCGTCAATAGAGGGCGCGTGCCTGGTTCCCGAGGAATACCGTTGAGGGGTGATCGCTTGAGGATAAAGATCGATCTCCACGTGCATACCACGTACTCCTTCGACAGCACCATAGAACCCGCGGAGCTGGAGGCGGTTTGCCGCGAGAGGGGGCTGGCCGGGGTGGCCGTAACCGACCATGATTGCCTGCGCGGAGGCCTCGAGTTCGCCTCGGAGCTGCCCGGCCTGATTATCGTGCCCGGATCGGAGATCCGCTCGGCGGAAGGCGAGATCATAGGCCTTTTTCTGAACGAGGAAGTGCCGCCGGGACTTACCGCGCCCGAAACCATGCGGCGTATCCACGAGCAGGGTGGGTTGGTGTTGATACCGCATCCTTTCGATATCGTCAAGGTGAAGAGGATGAGGGCGAGCCGTCTCGAGGAATTGCTGCCCGAGATCGATGCCATAGAGGCCTTGAACGGAAAGCCGCGGTGGTGGCTGGCGAACAGCAGCGCACGGCGCTTCGCTTCCAAGCACAACATGCCGGCAACAGCGGGAAGCGATGCCCATAAGGCCGCTCACGTCGGGCTGCTGTACACGGAAATGGAGGACTTCTCGACCCCAGCCGATTTCCTGGCCTCGCTGCAGGGCGCCTCACTGCATGGCAACCGTTACAGCCCCTGGGCTAGCCAGCTGGATCGCTGGCGCGCCAGGCTGAGAAAGTAAAGAGCAAGGAACCGGATAGATCCGAGAGATTCGAGATGGCTATGGAGGTCATCGGTATTTGCCCGGGTTTGCTGGTTATATTCTGACCGGTTTGTGCAACAGCGGAGCGCATCTCCTGGCATGCGGCCGGAAAAGGCTGTTAGCCCGTCCGGATGTCACGCGTATAAACCGCTGCCCGGGCTCGGGCTACGATAAGCACTTAGTCGAAAAACCCTTCCGGAGGCTCCAGTCCCGGAGGAAACCCGATCTCACCTTCCTCTTCCTTGGGGGGCAAGGGCTCCAGCCGCTCGTCCAGGCTCGGTATCCTGACTCCCCCGCTTGGAGGTTCTGACGGATATCCAGGCGGTGGCATCTCCGACAGGGGTTGAGATGCTGGTGGAGGCGCGGTTTCGAAAGGCGCCGCCTCGGGCATGACTGGTTCTTCGGGCGCCGGCATCGTTTCGAACAGCGGCGCGGCTTCCACCGGCGGGATATACTCAGACGCTTCAGGGGCGGGTTCGAAGAAAGGCGCCGGCTCGGGAACCGGCGGTACGGCCGCCGCCTCGGGCGCGGACTTCGCCGCCTTCTTGGCGGCCTTCTCCTCTTCCTTGAGGCGCTTGGCCTCCTCCTTCTGCATGCGCGCCAGTTCCTTCTTGCTCAGCGCCTCCTGGGGCGGAGCTATCAGCTGTTCGGCCGGCGCCGCCGCCTCGGGCGCGGACTTCGCCGCCTTCTTTTTCTTCTTGCGTGATATAAGCGCTTTAGCCTCCCCTTTCTGGCGTTCCTTTGCGAGCATGACCGATGCGCTGCTCAGACCGGCGGAGAGATCTTCCACGCGCGCGTGGTAGCAGTTGAGACAGAGATGTATCTGATTGGTCTCCGAGGCACAAAGCGGACATATCGGATTTCCGCACTGCACGCAGACGGTGATGGCTTCGTTTCCAGGGTGGAAAGGACATTCCATTACGGCCACCTCCAAGCTGTCGATCGGGATTACTCCCTCAATACTTCTAGTATTCGATCTCTTTTCCTCTACTCCGCGGCTTCTATAACTTCAGTATATAACCTGATAGCCATGGGATACATAACCCCATCCGCCGATGCAGCCTCCGGACATTGTAAGTTATCGGCAGCGCCCGCGACGTTTTTAACAGAGGATGGCGGCTGGTATAATGCATTTGAGCAGAACCCGCCGCACCCATTCCAGTCAAGAGGAGCCGCAGGAAATGACTATGAGCAGGGAAGTGAAGGTAGTTTTCAAGAGGTTCTGCCTCATCGCTTTCGGCATACCAGCAGTTCTCCTGGCTTTTACCGCCGCCCTGTTCCTGTCACCGTGGGCGATAGAGCGGGCCGAAATGACGGCGGGAACGCTGAACATCGTCACGGTCTGCCTGGCCGCCGCCGGCGTGGCCTTATGGGCTTTTTTCAGCCTGTTCCTCTATCGCAGGCTGTGGAGATTGTTCCCGCATATAGGGGAGAAACAGAAGGGCTGGTCGTATGCGGAAGGGGTTTTCGGACTGCTGGGTGTGGGCACGAGCCTGTCCTCGGTACTGGCCAATCTCTACTATCTCTTCACGGGGGATTTCATCCGTAGCGCCGTGCTCTACGGGATATCTTTCCTGCTGGCCGTGTTCGAGGCGTCGAGATACCCCGGCCGCATCTCCGACATCGAGAGCACCATAGCGGAGATGGAATGATGAGACCGCTGCGTAAGTTCGAGAAGCGACTGGAAAAGCTGTTCGAGGAGCCTTTTGCCAAGGCTTTCAGGAGCGGCGTGCATCCACTGGAGATAGCCCGCCGCCTGGTAAGGGAACTCGAGGACGCAAAGATGCTGGGAGTAAGCGGCGTGCTGGCTCCCAACCGCTTTGTCGTGCACCTCGGCCCCCGGGATTACGAGCGCCTGTCTGGGGTTGTGGGCAACCTGGCGACGGAAATGGAGACCCTGGTCATCACCCAGGCCAACCAGAAGGATTACCATCTGACCACGAGGCCGCGCGTGGAGTTCGAACTCGATGGATCAATGCAGGAGGGGGAGTTCTCGATAGTCGCGTCCCTGGATGAGCCCACGACGACCCAGCCGCCCACGGAGAGGGTGGAGGCGGGCAGGCAACGGGCACAGGCAGAGAGCCGCCTCGGGATTCTGACCGTACTCAAGGGAGAGAAGGCCGGGATAAGCTTCGATCTCGATATGGCTCGAACCGGGGTCGGAAGGGCCGAGGAGAACGTCCTGGTGCTGTCCGATCCGCTGGCATCGCGTTTTCACGCCGAGATAGAGCGTACCCCGTCCGGTTATATTATCAGGGATCTCGGGAGCACCAACGGCACCATGGTGCAGGGGCGCAGGATAAGCGAAAGGTTGCTCGAGGACGGCGATACGCTTGTCGTGGGCGGTACCGAGATGCGCTTCGGGCTCATCACTGGCCCACGCAAGCGCTGAAAGAGATTCGGCGGTTGCGTCCCCCTTACGGGGAGGCAGCCTGCCTCGCGACGCTCGAAGGTGGTTTTCGAGGCCGGACCGGGACCGGCCGGATAGCGGGTGAAAGAAAGGGTGCGCATTGCCTGAGCTGGCCTATATAGCGTTGAGGTTCGTTTTCCTGGCACTGATATATCTGTTCGTATTCCTGGTGCTGAGGACGGTTTACCTCGAGCTCAAACCCATGCCCGTACGCCCTGCCGTGGAGCGGGTTTCCGCGAAAACGCCACGCGGCGGGCGCAAGGCGCGACTGGTGGTGGAGGGGGAAACGGGGCGCAGAAAGCAGGCAAGCTGGGACCTGAGGGGGGAAGTAGTGGTCGGCCGCGCCCCTGAATGTGCGGTATCTATAGAAGACGAGTTCGCCTCCAACCAACATTCCAAGATATACCAGGTGGAAGGCAGGTACTACGTGGAGGATCTCGGCAGCACCAACGGAACCTATGTCAACGGAAGGCGCATCCATTACCCTACCGAGCTGAGGAGCGGTGACCGCGTCAAGGTCGGGCGTACGGTGCTGGAGTTCAGGAGGTAGGCTTTGCGTTACGCGGCTCTTTCGGAAACGGGAAAGGTGAGGGAGAACAACGAGGACAGCTACCATGCCGACGGGCGCGTCTTCGTCGTAGCCGACGGCATGGGCGGCCACCGTGCGGGCGAGGTGGCCAGCGCGTCCGCTATCGACGTGTTTCTGCGCTTCGAGAAAGAGAACCGCGGTGCAGCCCCCCTGGAGCGCTTTCGCGACGGGATCCAGGCCGCAAACGCAGCCCTTTACCGCATGGCGAGGGAAGACCCCGTACTGGAAGGAATGGGCACCACCTTCACCTCCGTGCTGGTCGAGAAAGGTCTTTACCTGGGACATGTCGGGGACAGCCGTGCCTATATCTGGAGGGAAGGGCAGCTGCGCCTTCTGACCAGGGATCATTCACTGGTGGAGCGCATGGTCGACGAAGGCCACCTCTCACGGAAGGAGGCGCGCGTCCACCCCCAGAGGAACGTGATCCTTCGCGCCCTCGGTGTTTCCGAGCAGGTCGAGGTGGACCTGGATGTCGTGGACATCGTTCCCGGTGACAGGCTGCTCCTGTGCAGTGACGGGCTGTCCGGCTTGCTGGAAGACAGGGAGCTGGAAACTATCATGTCCTCGCGATCGGGACCCGAGCGACGATGTCGCATGCTGGTGGACGCGGCGAACGAAAGAGGCGGTGTGGACAATATCACCGCGATAGTGATCGACCTGGGTCCCGAGGCGGCGGCCGAGATAACCCCGGGGGGCGGGAAGAGAAAACCCCGCTGGAGGAGGCTTTTCGGCGGAGGGTAGAGACGCGCCCGCCGAGGCCTTATAAGCGGCGCAGGACGCCGAAAACGGAGTGTATCTGCCTTGAAGATGAAGCCACGCGCGAAAGAACTGGGGCTGCTGTTCGCGGCCGCGGTGATCCCCTTCGTGGGATGGATCTCGCTGGACCTGGCGAGGGAGGAGCGCGTCGTTGCGGGTAATGCCGTCTATCCACTGCTCATGGTGGGCATGTTCTTCGTCGCCCACGTGGTATTGCGCTTTTTCCGGCCCGGCGCGGACCCCGTATTCCTGCCCCTGGTGGCGACCCTGTGCTACCTGGGTTTGACCGTGCTTTTCCGCCTCAATGAGCACATGGCGAGGCTGCAGTTGATCTGGCTGGGCGTGGGGCTGGCGGCGATGCTGGTCGTGGTGGCGGCCCTCAAGGATTATCGGGTTCTCGCCAGGTACCGCTACACCCTGGCGTTGACGGGGCTGGTCCTTCTGGTGTCCACCATGGTCCTGGGCAACGAGGTAAACGGGGCGCGCCTGTGGATAGTCCTGGGGCCGTTGCGCTTCCAGCCTTCCGAACTGGCGAAGATCCTGCTGGCGATATTTTTCGCCGCCTACCTGGCGGATAAGAAGGAGCTGATCGCGAGTGCCGGGCGCTCGATCGGCGGCCTCAACCTGCCGCGCCTGCGTGACCTGGGTCCCCTCCTGACCATGTGGGCCATATCCCTGCTTCTCCTCATCTTCCAGAGGGATCTCGGCTCCTCGCTGCTTTTTTTCGGGATATTTCTTGCCGTGCTCTACGTGGCCACGGGAAAGTTTTCCTTCGTGCTGGTTGGCGTACTCCTGTTCGTCTTGGGGGCGACGATCACGTTTTTCGCCTTTTCCCACGTGCAGCAGAGGGTGGATGCCTGGCTGGACCCCTTGAACCCGGAAACCATAGAAAACGAGAGCTATCAGATAGCGCAATCGCTCTTCGCCTTCTCCGAGGGAGGTCTATCCGGGACCGGGTTGGGGCGGGGCTATCCCGATATCATCCCCTTCGTGGAGACGGACTTCATCTACGCCGCCGTCGGGGAGGAGCTGGGGCTGTTCGGTGCCGTGGCCCTGGCCCTTATCTACCTGTTGCTGGTGGCCAGGAGCCTTTATCTCGCCCTGCACTGCGAGGACGATTTCGGGAAACTCCTGGCCGTAGGCCTGACCGCCATTATCGCCCTGCAATCGTTCATCATCATGGGAGGGGACACCCGCCTGGTGCCGCTCACGGGCATTACGCTGCCCTTCATCAGCTACGGTGGCAGCTCGCTGGTCAGCAACTTCCTGCTCATTGGGCTTCTGTTCTGTATATCCGCGCCGGAGAGGGAGTTATCGAAAAAAAAGCGAAAGGTGGGCGGGCCTGCAAGAGGTGATATCTTATCGCAGCGGCATACCGTCCGGCAGAAAGCGGACGATGGCAGTGCCGGTACCGAGGGACTTGCGGGGAGGTAGCTAGGTTGCAGGACAGCATCAGGAAACTCGGCATCGTCTTTATCGTACTGGCCATGGTGCTGGTGCTGAACTTGAGTTACCTGCAGGTATTCGGCCAGGATGATCTGGTGGAGAACCCCGCCAATACGCGCCGCCTTATCGAGGAATACGGCATCGCCCGCGGCAGGATCATAACCGCGGATGGATTCGTGGTGGCGGAGAGCATGCAGACGGAGGGTCCGTTCGAATACCGGCGGAGTTACCCCGGCGGCAGCCTCCTTTCCCACGTCATAGGTTACGACAGCCCCCAGTTCGGCAGGTCCGGTCTGGAGGCATATTACAACGACTACCTGCTGGGCAGGAAACCGACACGGGGGTGGGTGGAGGAAATGACCTCTGACCTGGAGCGGGGCAACGATATCACCCTGACCATGGACTCGGAGCTGCAGGCGGTGGCTGCCGAGTCCCTGGGCCAGCGCAAGGGCGCCGTGATGGCCATGGATCCCAAGACAGGAGCCATCCTGGCCATGTATTCCTGGCCCAACTTCGATCCCAACGCCCTGGTGAGCCAGGCGCTGGATGCGGAAGGAAACCTGGCGGCGGACGCGGTCATGCGCTCTTATACACAGGACCCCGCGAGTCCGCTGCTCAACCGCGCCAGCATGGGGTTATTCACACCCGGCTCGAGTTTCAAGGTGATCACGGCCGCTGCAGGCGTCGATTCGGGAATCCCGGTGAGCACTACGTATGACTGCCCCAGCGAGCTTTACGTTGACGGATCCAGCGTGGTGAATTACTCCGGCTCGCCTTCAGGAGTGCTGAACATGGACGATGCCCTTGCCTTCTCCGTCAACACTTACTTCGCGCAGCTAGCCCTGGCAATGCGGGGAGATGTCCTGGTGGATTACGCGCAACGCTTCGGGATGAACGGCGTTCCGCCCCTGGACTACCCGGGCGTGGCTGCCGCCCATATACCCCAGGCGGGGGAAATGGACGACGTGGAACTGGCGTGGACGGGTGCGGGGCAGGGCGAGCTGCTCATGACACCGCTGCAGCTCTGCCTGGCTGGCTGCTCCATCGCCAACGGCGGAAAGATCATGCTCCCCCATCTCATGAAGGACGTGCGCCGGGAGGACGAGATCCTGGAGCGCTTCGACGCCGGGACGTGGAGGGAGCCGATTTCCGCCGGGACGGCGCTGGAAGTGCTGAGCATGATGGTCGACGTGGTCGAGCGCGGCACGGGTGCCGCGGCGGCCGTGTCCGGGATCACCGTGGCCGGGAAAACGGGAACAGCAGAGGTGGAGGGGAAGGAACCCCACGTCTGGTTTATCGCCATCGCGCCGGCGGAAAACCCCACCCTGGTCGTCGCGGTCGTACTGGAGAACAGCGGGGGTGGCGGGGGGAGCGTCGCGGCGCCCGTAGCCCGTGACGTCATCGAGGCCGCCCTCAAATAAAAGACGGCCGCGGCAGTCTGCCGCGGCCGTGTCGTATGCCGTATACCTGCGTGGCGATAACCCGCCTCGCCTTATCTACTCTCCCTTGATGATGTCCTTTAGTTCCCGCTTGAGGATCTTACCCACGCCACTGGTGGGGAGCTGGTCCATGAACTCGATGACCTTGGGCACCTTGTAGGGCGCTACGTTGTCCCGCAGATACTGGAAGATCTTTTCCTTCTCGGCGTCGCTCTTCTCCACCCCCGGCTTGAGCACGATGGCGGCCGCGACGCGCTCCGAGCCCGGCCTCTCCGGATCGGGGAAGCCGATAGTGGCGGCCATCTCCACGTCGGGGTGCTTTACCAGGACGTCGTCGAGCTCGCGGGTGAAGACCTTGAACCCGGATACGATGACCATGTCCTTCACGCGGTCGACGATGTAGAAATAACCGTCCTCATCCATGCGGGCTACGTCTCCCGTGTACATCCAGCCGTCCCGGACGGCATTGGCCGTCTCCTCGGGCTGCTTGTAGTAGCCCTTCATGAGCTGCGGCCCCCGTACCGCTATCTCTCCGGGCTCGCCCGGCGCCGCCGGCTGCCCCGTTTCCGGATCGATCAGCTTGAACTCCGTATCCGATAGAGGCATGCCTATGGAGGAGGGCTTTTTCTTCCCGTAACGTGGGTTACAGCAGGTAACCGGGGATGTCTCGGTCATGCCGTAGAGCTCGATGAAGTTGTTCTCACCTATTACGCTCTCCAGCTCCTTGATGTTCTCGGGCGGGAAGGGCGCCGCAGCGCTCAGGCAGAACCTGAGGTTGCTCTTGTCGAGGGCCTTGAACTCCTCCTTCTTGATGAGCTCGAAGAAAACGGTGGGCACGTTAACCACGATATTCGGCTTGTGCTTTTCCAGGCACTCGATGAGGAAGTGCGTGTCCCTGGGGTTGGGCACGCAGATCTGGGTGGCGCCGTTGGTCATGGAGAATCCGCCCAGGGCGAGTCCCGCGATGTGGAAGAGCGGGAAGGCGGAAAGGGCTACCGTATCCGGTTTGAGGTCGAGCCAGGTGAGAGTCTGCAGCCGGTTGGACATGTAGCCGCGCTGGGTGAGCATGGCTCCCTTGGCAGGCCCCGTTGTCCCTCCCGTATACATGAGGAAGAGGAGATCGTCGAAGTCACGCTTCACCTCGACGCGCCCGGTGGGCATACCCTTGAGGGCGTCCATGAAGCGGATCACCTTCTTCCCCTTCAGAGGCTGCACTTCGGCGGTGGGGATCTTTTTCAACGCCTTACCCAGCACCCTTTTGATCCCGGGGAGGAAATCCGCTATCTCGGAGTAGATCACGGTGGTAAACCCGGTTTTTTCCGACACCTGTGCCACGCTGCCGAAGAGCAGGTCCACGGTGATGACCACCTTGGTGTTCGAGTCGTTGATCTGGTGCTCCATCTCGGCGGGGGTGAGCAGGGGGCTGAGGCCGGTGGATACCGCTCCCGCCTTCTGCACCGCGACAATGCTTATATAATTCGCCGGTATGTTCGGCATGCACAATCCTACGACGTCGTCTGGCTTGACGCCTATCTTGATCAGGTAGGAAGCCAGCTGGTTGGAATAGTTGTCCAGCTGACGGTAGGAGATATTCTTGCCCATGTAGATAAGCGCGGTCTTGTCAGGGTACTTTTCCACGGTCTCCCTGAACTTCTCGGCGAAGGTCTTCTCCTCGTACTCGAGGGTGGGCGGAACTTGATCGTCGTAGTTCTTTAGCCATGGTTTCTCCGCGTAAGTGTCGTTCATTACTCCCCCTTTCTCAGGACAGGTATCTCCCTGCCTCTGCCTGCCGTACCAGATCGATTCGTTGCCCGTCGATGACTAGCCATTGCCGCCAACATTTTTCGGAGCCGACATAACCTATTTTAGCAGTTTTTCGACCATCGGAAATCCGAGACTGTATAAAGGGGTGCAGCGGATGCCGCCGAAGTTGCAAATAATTTTGCCTGACCCCAAGATATACCTATGCCATTGTCTCGCACGCTCCAGCATGCATTAGAATAGCAACAGGGTTGATCCGGATCGCCAGACGGGAGGATTGATGGACCGGCTGATGGACTGGAGGGGCAAGGTACTGAGGAGAAGATACCGGCTCGACGAGAGGATCGCCGTCGGGCGTACGGTAGAGGTCTTCAGGGCTTATGATTTCCTCGAGGAGGAGGAGGTAGCCGTTAAGCTGCCTCTCCCGCATCTCTTGTCCGACCGGGATTTCTGCGATGCTTTCCGCTCCGCGGCCCACCGCGCTACCCGCTTGCACCACCCGTCCCTGGTCGAGGTGTCCGATTACGGTCTCGAGGAGGGGCGACCTTTCGCAGTCATGGAGATGGTCGAGGAAAAAACCCTCAACGAAATGCTCGAATCGGGCAGGAAGATGAAGCCGGCGGGGGCGCTGTATTTTGCCATGGAGATGGGTAAGATGCTCATGTACCTGCACGAACAGGGCATAGCCCATGGCTCGCTGGACGAAAGGCACGTGTTCATATTTCCGGGGCGCAAGGCCAAGGCCATCGGTGCGGGATTCCCGACCCTGCTGGGAACAACTGCCAGTTTTCACCCGCTTTCACAGGACGTGAGGAGAGACATCCAGGATCTGGGCTATCTCCTCTACCGCTCCCTGACAGGCAGGAGCAAGAACGAGGCGTTGGAGGATATCAGGAGCGGTAAACTGAAATGGGATGCGCAGGTCCCGGACCGGGTCAAACAAGTGGTCAGCAGTTGTCTCGCCAGTTCTGGAAGCGGCGGGTTTCCCTCTTCGGAGAGTATGTTGCACGAGGTCATCACTTCCCTGAGAGAGCTGCAGCCCATGGTGACCATCCCGCAGCTGGCACCGGTGGAGGCGCCAGCCGGCATACCGGAAACCGAGGCTGCCGTTCCTTCCCGTATAACCATCCCGCGCCTCAAGCGCTGGCAGGTCTGGGTGGGTGTCGTATTTCTTGCCGTGGCCGCTATCTTCCTGGCCGTCTGGATCCTTTCCTCGATCATTGGCGAGAGCAAGGTGGAGGTTCCCAACCTGGTCAACATGAGCACCGAGGAGGCGGCGAAGGTGGCGAGCGAACGCGACCTCGGGCTGCTGGTAGTAGGGCAGGAACACGACTCCGAGGTCAAGGCGGCCTACATCATCTCGCAGGATCCCGAGGTGGGGGTGATGGTGGAGGAAAAGACCGTGATCAGGGTCCTTGAAAGCCTGGGCCCCCTGACCGTTCCAAACCTCATAGGCCTGAGCCTTGATGACGCACGCCTGGTGCTGGAGAGCCGTGGTTTCGAAGTGGGGGAAGTGGCCTATCGCGAGGTGCCGGGATACAGTGAAAACCGCGTGGTGGAGACCGATCCCCCATATGGGACCAAGCTCTCCAGCGGCGATTTCGTGAACCTGGTCGTCAACAGGAAATCCACCAGCCCTTAAAGGTTCTTGCAGCTGGGCCTGGGAACCATACCCGTGCGCAGTGCTTCAAATAATCTCTGTAAGAGAACGCCTGCCGGCGTGGAAGGAGTTGGAGCGGGGATTATTGAAGAATACGAATGACCTGATAATGTGGTCGATTTACAGGGATGGGAAACTGCCCGGGATGCATTACGGGCTTGGAACCAGTGCGAAGCATGGGAATTAGAGGTTTACCGAAAACGAGATCAGCCTGTTCGTGATAAAGGGGGTTCGATGCTGGGTAAGGTCTTCAACGAACGGTACCGCCTGAAGGAAAAACTCGGCAGCGGGGGAATGGCCGAAGTCTATCTCGCCGACGACCTCTTTCTGAACAGGGAAGTGGCGGTCAAGGTCCTGCATGCACAATACGCGGCCGACCCGGCATACATCCAGAGATTCCGCCAGGAAGCACAGTCCGCGGCCAACCTCAATCATCCTAATATCGTGAATATATACGACTGGGGAAACGAGGCCGATCTATATTACATCGTCATGGAATACGTGGAGGGAAGAGACCTCAAAGAGATCCTGCGCGCCGAAGGCCGGCTGCTTCCCGAGAGGGCGGCGGAAATAGCCGCCGAGGTATGCGCGGCGATGCAATTCGCCCACCGCAGCAACCTGGTGCACCGGGACATCAAGCCCCATAACATCTTCATCACCGACATCGGGCAGGTAAAAGTCATGGATTTCGGGATAGCACGAGAAGGCAGCGGAGGGGGGATCACGGAAACCGGGATGGTCATGGGGACGCCGCAGTATATCTCGCCGGAGCAAGCCCAGGGATTGGCCGTGGACGGGCGTTCTGATATCTACTCCATGGGCGTCGTCCTTTACGAGATGCTCACGGGGCAGGTGCCGTTCGACGATCCCAACCCGGTGACCGTTACTTATAAACAGGTGCGGGAGGATCCCACGCCCCCCTCGGTCATCGATCCCGAGATCCCCGCCACCCTCGAGGCGATCGTGATGAAAGCGATGTCTAAAAACCCGGCCAACCGTTTTCAGAACGCGCAGGAGATGAAGGCCGACCTGCTCCGTTTTCTTGAGGGAATGCCGGTTTCCGCGACTCCCGTTCTGCCCCCGGCCTCCTATGCCGGCGCGGCGGCCGCAGCACCCATTGCCGGATCGGGACGCAGGTGGCCCTGGATAGTGGCGGCGGTCGTCGTGGTGCTTATCGTGCTGGGTGTAGTGCTGGCCCTGGTGCTGGGAAACGGTGGGGGGAGTGTCGAGGTGCCGAACCTGCAGGGGATGAGCGAGCAGCAGGCTGCAAGCACCCTGGAGGGATTGGGGCTGCAGCTGGGCGAGGTAAAAGAACAGTATATCGAGGAGGAAGACGAAAAAGCGGATATTGTTATTTCCCAGGATCCGGAATGGGGAACCATGCTCCCCAGGGGCGAGAAGGTCAACGTAAGCGTGACGCGTGAATTGAAGATGCCCGATGTCGAGGGCCTGACTCGCGAGGAGGCCGAGAATGCCTTGAAGGAGCTGGGCATCTCGGTTATCGAGATACAGAACGTGCCTGTAGAGGACGAGGAGGAGGCGAACACCGTCATCTCGCAGGAGCCTGCTGGGGGGCGGCTGATATCGCCGAATACCAGCGTCAAGCTGCAGGTAGGCGTGGAACAGAAAAAGATAGCGGTGCCGGACGTGGTGGGGGAGACGCAAGATGACGCGGAGGAATTGCTCTCAGAAGCCGGGTTCCAGGTGGAGGTGAGGGAGGAAGCGACCTCGGAAGTCCCGGAGGGGGAGATCATCCGCCAGAGCCCGCTCGCCAACCAGAAAGCGTTGGAGGGCAGCGTCGTCACCATCTGGGTAAGCACGGGTCCGGCGGCGGTCGAAGTTCCCGACGTGAGGGGAGAACTGGAGGAAGACGCCAAGGAGATCCTCACCGACGCCGGTTTGAGTTACACCATCATCTCCCAGGACACCACCGACCCCGACGAGGTGGGCAGGGTGATAGACCAGGTGCCGCTGCCGGGGGCGATGGTGGATGCCGGCTACGACGTGCGCATATTCGTAGGCCAGTCTCCCTGAGCGGGACCGGCTCTCCGGCGTTAGCATCCACGGGCTGTTTATGGCCCGAGGCTTTACCTTTCTGGTTATCATGGGGGGCAAACCCCTGTTGCCGCTCAAGCGCGGGCGTAGTTATCGTTTGAAGGGCGAGATAACCGGGCCGGCGAATCGACCGTGCTATAATCGACGCCATGAAAGAGGGATACGACGCGATAATCGTCGGCGCCGGCCCCGCCGGCAGCTCCACCGCCTGCAGTATGGCGGAGAGGGGTTACCACGTCCTGTTGCTGGACAAGGAGGTGTTCCCGCGGGATAAGATATGCGGCGATGGTATAGCGCCGCGCGCGGTGCACGCCCTCTATCGCCTGGGCCTGCGCGAGCAATTGCAGGGCCGCTTCAAACGCACCCGGGGCATCCGTTTCTACGCCACTCGTGGAGGGCTTACCGAGGTGCGCTACCCCATGGGTAGCCGCTATCCCGACCATGGCTATGTCATCCCGCGGCGTGAGCTCGATGCCATTCTCCTGGATAAGGCACAGGCACTGGGCGCGGAGGTCATGCAGGGCTGCAAGGTGACCGGTGTGCTTCCCGGGGAAGGCGGGTCCTTCTCCGGGGTGGTGGCGGAGCGTGGGGGTGAGAGGCGTGAGCTCCTGGCCCGCTTCATTGTGGGAGCGGACGGGCCGTTCTCCTGCGTCGGCAGGGAGCTGGGGCTTCTTCGCGATGATCCCCTGTATCTCGGGGTGTCGGTGCGCTGTTACATGACCGGGGTGCATGGCATATCCGACTACCTGGAAATATATCCCGAGGACGCCATCTCGCCCAGCTGCGGTTGGATTTTCCCCGTGGATGAAGAAATGGCCAACGTGGGGGTTGGATTCATGCTCTACGCGCGCCGCAAGCGCAGGATCAACCTCAACCGCGTCTTCGATGATTTCATTACTCATACCCGTCATGCCGCGGCCAAGCTGCGGGAAGCCGAGCCGCTGGGAAAGTTACGCGGCGCTACGCTGCGGGTGGGCATGGGCGGTTCCGTTCCCCGCAGGGCCAACGTCTTGCTGGTGGGTGACGCGGCATCCCTCACCAACCCCATAAGCGGCGAGGGGATCACCTACGCCCTGGAGAGCGGCCGCTGGGCGGGGGAGACCCTGGCTGCCGCCATGCAAAGCGCTGACCGTAACATCCTGGACAATTACCCCCGCATCCTGGAGTGGTACTACAGGCGCTATTTCTACCTGGGTACCCTGGCCATCCGTTACGGCAATAATCCATATACAGTGAACCCCCTGCTTTTCACCACCTCCAGATCCAGGAGGCTGGGGGATAAGATGGGTCGTTTCCTGATGAATTGCAGGCGTTCAGATTATCCAGTCTGAGGAGGACCCCTTGGGCCTGAAGGTCACTTTTTTATATCCTGATTTCTTCCAGTACGACGAGGAGCGATTTCTCCCCGAAGGCCGCATATACCTTGGTATCGCCTACCTCTCCGCCTATCTCAAGCGCGAGGGGCACCGCACGTCGCTTATCCACCTCGTGCGGCCGATCGGGCGCGAGGAGTTGCTGGAGCGCATAGCTAGGGAATCGCCCGACCTGTTGGCCGTTTCCAGCACCACCCACATGTTCCCCCACGTACGCAAGTGGCTGGAGTGGATCAAGTCAGACATGGATATATTTGCCGTAGGAGGCGGAGCCCATCCGACCATCGATCCCGAGGGGGCTATGGAGGACGCACCGCTCGACGCTATATGCCTGGGAGAGGGGGAGGAAACCCTGGCGGAGCTTTGCTCCGCCCTGGAGGAAGGGCGGGACCCATCGAGCATCGCCTCGCTGTGGGTGCGTACGGGTGGCGGGATCAGGCGCAACCCGGTGCGGCCGCTGGTGGAGGACCTGGATACCCTCCCCTTTCCCGACCGGGACATCTTCGACCCGGAGAACTTCTGTGCCCAGCAGCACGAGCG
This sequence comes from uncultured Actinomycetota bacterium, assembly GCA_964462595.1. Lineage (GTDB taxonomy): Bacteria > Actinomycetota > Geothermincolia > Geothermincolales > RBG-13-55-18 > SURF-21. Next base: position 2,126 of record CAYWXM010000064.1, on the reverse strand, counting down.
CGGGACGCTCATGGCCTCGCGGGGGTGCCCTTACAGCTGCAGCTATTGCTCCAACCACGTGCAGCGGAGCATCTACCCGAACCGCGGCAAGTACGTGCGCTTCCGCAGCGTGGACAACGTCATGCGCGAGATACGCGGGATCATAGAGGCGGATACGGAACGGGAGCTGCGCTACATACGTTTCGACGACGATATCCTCACCCAGGACCCGAGGTGGTTCCGTGAGCTCGCGTTGCGCTACCGCGGCGAGGTGGACCTGCCCTTCATCTGTAACTCCCGCGTGAACGTGCTCGACGAGGAGACGGTCAAGCTTTTCGCGGAGGCGGGATGCTCGGTGATATGCATGGGTATCGAGAGCGGCAACGAGGAGATAAGGGAAAAGGTGCTCAACCGCCGCATGTCCAACGAGAGCATAGTACGCGCCTTCCGCCTGTGCCGGCAGTACGGCATAAAGACCGTTTCCACCAACATGACCTCTCTGCCGGACGAGGATCTTCCCGCCCTTCTGGATTCCATCAAGCTGAACGCGATGGCGCGCCCACATTGCATGCAGGTCTCCACCTATCATCCCTATCCCAATACCCGCCTCTACGGTTATTGCGAGGAGAAAGGGTATCTATCCGGCCGGCACGTGGATACCATCTTCGACGGGCGCAGCGCGCTCGACAGCCCCTCTTTCCGCGAGCCCGCCTACATTTTCGCCAAGGAGAAGTACTACCCCCTGGCGGAGCTGTACTCCCGCCTGTACGAGAGCGGCAAGGCAGCAGGGTTATTGGTCAGATCCCTGGATACCCTGTTTACATGGGATAGGCTGCCGTGGAAAGTGCGCCGCCCGCTGCTGCAGCGGGCGGTGGATTGGGCGGACCGCCGCTCGCGTTTCGAGTGGATCTACTACTAGATCCCCGGCGATATATTAAGTATGGATACCAGGGGTCGATATCTGGAATAAAGCAGGTCTCAGGGTTTATTTAACTGGCGCAGCAAGATATGGAGGAGGCGGCTATCTCATAGCAGGGATGAAGATGTGTCCGGTTTGCGGTGTATCCCGGCGCTTCACCCGGGAGCACGAATGGCCCTGGATTCCATCATCGAGGAACTGGAAAAGGAACTGGGGGAGTCCATACCCCGGGTGGTTGTGAAAGCCCAGCGCCGCATCGTGCGCGGCGGCTTCTATTCAATCGATGAGGCGAGGTCGGAGGATAGCCTGCGCGAAGCTCTCGCCCTGCGTGGGATGGGCAACATGAGGGAGATCGAGTGGGGAAACAACGGCCTGCATTTCCGCATCGAGAACCCCTGCCTGGACCTGGTGCTGGTAGGCCTGGTACAGGGGATATACGAGCTGGTGACCGGCAGCGAAAGCGAGGTCGAATGGGAGGTAACGGAGGATGGCGACCTCCTGGTGGACGTTGCCTCCGTAGCTTGAGCCGGGTAGTTTGCCCGTCTTATTGATTCCCGCCTTGCCAGCGTGCAAGACATCCTCTCAAAGCGTGAAAACTCCCCGAGCGCTCCCCCTCCGGGTAGAAAAAGGCGTGTTTGCGGCCATCTTCCGCGGCGACAACGCGGAGGCCGTGAAGGCCATCCACCGCTGCGACGGGTATGCTACGCGCCCTGCGCCTTAACCGCGGATTGTTCGGGGCAGGAACAGGGTATCATGCCGCACTTCGGGCAGCCCTGGGCATACTTGGAAACCGCATCGCCCAGGCCGATTCCGCACAGGTTCGCCAGGCTGGCCAGCCATGCTAAGGCGTCGGCGAATTCCTCCCGCATCGATTCGCGGTCCTCGGCTCGCACGGCGCGTGAAAGCTCGCCCATTTCCTCTACCAGCCAGCCAAAAGTCCCCCACGTTCCCCTGCGCCGGTCCCTTTCGAGGTAAATGCGTGCCATCAGTTCCTGGAATCCCTCGATCTCCATGCCTTCCTCCTCTCTAAGCCCTGCTGCACCAAAGATATCACGCCACTACGCATGCTCCATAACCCCCTACGTCTGCGCACATACCTCCGCGGTTTGCATCGCGACGCACGGTCTTCCGTTGCTGTAATTCTTTCGTAGGCAGGTCTTAGAAGGAAAAAGAGGAGAGACCACTCAATTATTCCTGAGTGAAGCTAAACAAACAGGAGAAAGGAGTG
>CAYWXM010000063.1:0-251183 GCA_964462595.1 uncultured Actinomycetota bacterium | reverse complement strand
TCTACTTATGAATAACGTTTCGACAGTATGCATCGCGAAAGCGACAGCGACGCCCGAAGGGCGGCGCGGCGGTGTCCAGCGCCTGAACATTTCCGAATGTGCAGGCCTGGCACGTGTACGTTTCCATGGTATGACCGCGCAAGCCGGTCGAGTACTTGATAGGAGATAGAAATGTCCGAGAAAGAAAACGGTGAAACCAAAGGAGGCGGAATCATGAAACTGCTCAAGCGTCTGGTCCTGCTGGCACTGGTGGCGGGGCTGGCCTACCAGTTCACGCAACTGGAAGAGTCAAAGAAACGCTTCATCATCCACCTTGCAAAGCAGGCCCCTTACCTGCCCGGACGTTATTACGCATAGGGCACGGGCCTTGTTTTCTCGTGCCTGTATCGGGCGTTGATGCGGAGCGCTCGCCCGGGCGAATGGGTGGAAGGGTTTAAGCTAGGGTAGCGTGATGTGCACCAGGCGATACCCGAACTCCCAGGAAGGAGATGTTGAATCATGGCAGACTACGACGTAATAGTAATCGGAGCTGGAGTCGGAGGTTTGACCGCCGGATCTATCTGCGCGCGCCGGGGGCGCCGGGTGCTGGTGCTGGAGCAGAGCGACATCATAGGTGGATGCTGCTCGACCTACGAGAGGGAGGGGTACCACTTCGATGTCGGTGCCTCCATCGTGGAGGAGATACAACCCATCGAGCTGGCCTTCGAGCTGCTGGGCACAAGCTTCCAGGAAGAGGTGGACCTCATCCCGTGCGATCCCATGATGGAGTTCGTGCTCCCGGACGGCGGGCGCATCACCTATCCCGTATCCGTCGAGGGCACGGGCGAGGTCATCTCCCGCTATTCGGCGGAGGACGGCAGGAACTGGTTCAAGTTCGCGGAGTATTTCAAAGGACTGACCGATATCGCCATGAAGGGGTTTTTCGTGAACCCGGCGTCTTCCCTCACCGACATGGCGAGGCTGGTAGGCAAGACCCCCGGGCTTCTGAAGTATGCCCCGCTCTTTGCCAAGAGCTACCAGGATGTGGTCACGAAATACTTCAAGAGCGAGGAGATACAGTCAACCATGTCCTATCAGTCCCTCTACGTGGGCCTGCCTCCGGAGCTGACCGCGGGGCTGTACGCCACTATCCCCTATTCCGAGCACGAAGGAATCTGGTACCCGCGGGGCGGCATGATACAGATCCCGGCCGCCTTCAAACGCGTTGGAGAGCGGCACGGCATGGAGGTACGCACGGACACGCTGGTGAAGAAGGTACTTGTCGGCGACCGCCGCGTGAGAGGGGTCATGCTTTCGGACGGCACCGAGATCACCTCCGACCTGGTGATTTCCAACATCAACGCCAAGACCCTCTACCTGGACATGATCGGGGAGGAGAACCTGCCCTGGCTGGCGCGTTACGGTATCAAGAGCTACGGCTACTCCAAGTCGGTGACCATGCTCTACCTCGGCGTGGACTACGAGCCGCCACTTACGGCGCATCACGGTGTGGTCGCTTTCCCACTGCAGCACATGAATGACTACTGGTGGAACAACGTTCAGAAGGGGGTGCTGCCGGAGCAGACCACCGGCCTCATATGCTGGCCTACCCACGAGGACCCTTCGCTGGCGCCGGAAGGGCACCACATCTTGAGTATAATACCGGAATGTTTCTACAACCTGGAGGGAACCGACTGGGACCGGGAAAAGCAGGCCTTCATCGAGAAGACCATAGAGGACCTCTCCCGCAACGCGGTGCCGGGACTTTCGGACCACGTCAAGTTCGTGGACTGCGCCACGCCCCTGGACTTCGAGAGGCGGTTGCTGCTGCCCGAGGGGTCCATCTACGACCTGCAGCAGGACCTCGCCTCCACCATCATGTTCAGGCCGTCGGCCAGGTCCAGGTCCATCAAGGGGCTCTACCTGGCCGGGAACTCAACCCATCCAGGTGGAGGGGTGCCGCTGGTGGTGGCTTCCGGCCTTATATGCGCCAACCTCATCGACAAATATGAATGAAGTGACGGGGGTCAGGTCTTAGGCGTTTGGTGTACGCGGTAGAAGTTATCTCGGGCGATAGTCAATGGGTTCAGATCAAGACCCGACTGGGAAAGGAGGTGAAGATACACGACATAGAAAACGCAGAGACAGGAGATGGTGGGATTATGAAGGTATTCGAGCCATTGAACCTGCGGGGGGGTGCCAGCGGGTTTAGCCTTCAAGATCGCGCAGCTGGACAAGTCGAGGAAGCGTTTCATCATCGCCTGGCGAAGGCAAGACCTTACTCGCCCCGCCGGCGCTACGCTCAATGTAAATGGCTCGGGAGTTGATGATGATACAGCGCTTCAGGGAAAGAAGCACGGTAAGTGATCTAGCATGCTGGATCGACTGGTCGTTAAAGGCCGGATGATGCTTATTTTCGGCCTGGTCAAACCTGGGAGGGGGACAAAGTGAAGAAGGTATTGAAAGCGGCAACGATCGTTCTGGGGGTAATCTTTATACTTGCGGCAATCCTCTGGTGGACCCTGGGATTGAACGCCTTGTTGAAAGTGCCGGGGGATATAGACGTAACCCCCCTGTATGAGGGAGAGATGACCTGGTATGTCGATCCCAACACCAGCCAACCTCTTCCGGAGGGGGAGGAGATTGTCCAGCCTTACGAGGTAGAGCGAAACATCGTGTCTCTCGACGATGAATACGATTCTTCCACCGCGGTCCTTAAGGAGACCGACACGCTTATCATTGGCGGGGTTAAACAGGAACCCCGAACCTTCGTATATACCCTGGATCGCAATAACATGAAGAATGTGGCTGATGAACGGGCGTATGCCTGGGATGAAAGCATCAAGGTTGACCGTTCGGGAGCCTACTTCCCCGTCCTCCCCTTCGATATTTCCAGGGAGGGAGATTATCCTTTGTGGAAGAACGAGGTCAACGCCGCCATCGATACAACCTATATTGATGAGGAAGAGAAGGAGGGGCTTCAGGTATACAATTTCGAAGTTGGCTTCGAGAAAGAGCCGGTATGGGAACCTTACCTCGAGGTGCTGGGCCTGCCACAGGAGTTGACCTTCGACCAGCTCGCGTCCCAGCTCTCCGCCCTGGGAGTGGATGTCGACGGCCTCATGGTCCTGGCCTCCCAGGTGCTTTCTCCCGAGGACCAGCAGGCCCTCGTGGAGGCCACAGCCCAGCCCATCCCGCTCGATTATTACTGGGACTGGAATGCAAAAGCCTCCGTGGATCCTAAAACCGGTTCGATGGTGGACCTGTACATGAACAATGACCTCCTGTCCATGCAACCCGACTACAGCAGCCTGATGGGGTTGTTCTCGATTCTTATGAAATATCAGCAGGACCCCGTTATGGGCCCCGCCCTCGAGCAACTCGCGTCTCTGCAGGCGGAATTAATGGAAGCTGAGCCCCAGAGAATCCTTAAAAACAATTATGTCCAGACTTCTGACTCTGTGAGCGATGCAATCCAGAGCAGCAAGGACACGCGCGGTTTGCTGAACCTGGTCAGGCTGTGGATACCCCTGATCGTAATAATCGTCGGTGCCTTGCTTCTCCTCGGCGGCATTATATGGAAAGTGATGGCTGATAGATCTTAAAACCTTGTTGCCATTTGAGAAGAAAGGAATCTGCAGTAGGCTGTTATCCTGTTTGAGGACGCTGATGGCGGAAAGCGATTGCGATAATCCTCAAACGGCATTAAACCGCTGCCCCGCTTGGAGAGGTGTTTCTACGTTACCTGAGGCCCGGCACCGGCGCGGCGCCCCTGTCGGGCCAGGGTAACGACGGCATGTCCCCGGGGCGCGGGGCAGATGGTAAGCGGTCAGGCGATGGCCGCATCAGGAGATTACGGTTTGCCGGGTTTTAGCAAAGCGGGGAGGCGGGAAGATAGCGAAGGTGAAAAGCTGAGATGGGCGGTGGTGGGACCGGAGGCAGAACGCTCGAGCGTGCCGTCTTGTTGGCCGCCCCGCCAACACCATGACGGACCGGCGGCCTTCCGTCCCGCGGCCAGGTCCAAGAGCATCAAGGGGCTATACCTGGCGGGCAACTCCACCCATCCCGGGGGCGGTGTGCCGGTGGTCATCGGCTCCGGCATCATCTGCGCCAACCTCATCGACAAATACGAATGAAGAGACGGGGGTCAGGTCTTGTTTTTTGCATACTCGGGTATGTAGAAATAATCGAACCCGCATATCCTGTATTAATAAGGTTTTCAGCAAACCTTGCAGCCAGGATATCGCTCAAAAAACAAGACCTGACCCCATTAACTGTTAGGTTTCGGTTTTCTTCAGCTCCTGGTCACGCAGCTCGCGGCGGAGGATCTTTCCTACCGTGCTCTTGGGCAGCTCGCTCACGAACTCTATGTTCTTGGGGATCTTGTAAGCAGCAAGGTTTTCCCTGCAGTAAGCGATGACCTCCTCCTCGGCGAGGGTTTCGCCCTCCTTTATGACGATGAATGCCTTGACCGTCTCGCCGCGGTACTGGTCCGGAACGCCCACCGCGCAGGCCTCGAGGATCTTGGGGTGGTCGAAGAGGACGTTGTCGATCTCCAGGGGATAGATGTTGTAGCCCCCTGCGATGATCATGTCTTTCTTGCGGTCGACCACGGTGAGGTAGCCGTCTTCGTCGAAAAACCCTATGTCGCTGGTATAGATCCAGCCGTCCCGCAGGGCTTCAGCGGTCTCTTGCGGCTTCTTGTAGTAGCCCATCATGTTCTGGGGCCCGTAAATGATGATCTCCCCCACTTCTCCCTGCGGGAGTTCCTTCGTTCCCGTGTCCAGGTCCACGATCTTGATGTCGGTGTCCGAAACCGGTATGCCCACCGTGCCCGGCTTTATCGTGCCTCCCCAGGGGGTTACGGTGGCTATGGGGGTGGTCTCGGACTGGCCATAGACTTCCAGGATAGTGGCCCCGGTAAGCTCCTTCAGGTCGCGTATGGTGTCCGCCGCCAGGGGGGCTGCGCCGGAGAAAAAGCCCTTGATGAAGGAGAGGTCCATCTTCCGGAACTCCGGATCGGCAAGCAGGCCCACGAAGATGGTGGGGACTCCGGGAAGGTAGTCGGGTTTGTCCTTCTTGAGTATCTCCAACACTCCCTTGGGCTCCGGGCGCGGTATCATGCAGTGTTCCCAGGCCTGCCAGATAAAGAAGTTCTGGACTGCCGTAAAGCCGGCGGCGTGGAATACGGGGAAGGTCCCCACCAGTGATATTCCTCCCCTGTCCAGGTCCGGGAACCATGCGGCGAACTGCTGCACGTTGACGCTGATGTTCTTATGGCTGAGCATGACGCCCTTGCTCAACCCGGTGGTGCCGCCGGTGTAGATGATGGTGGACAGCTCGTCCCACTTGCCCTTGTCCTCCACGCGGTCCGGCGAGTACTTGGATATGAGATCCTCGAAGCGGAGCACCTTGTCCGTGGGCTCGATCTTCTTGTACATCTCCTTGCGCACGTAAGGAAAGAGCTGTTTCTTGGGGAAGGGCAGGTAGGTGCTGATCTGGCAACCTATGACCTTTTCCACCTTCGTATTGGGCATTATCTTCTCTATGCGGGGCACGAGCAAGGTCAGGGTGATGGCTATCTTGGAGTCCGAGTCGTCCAGCTGGTATTGCAGCTCCCTCTCGGTGTATAGGGGGTTGTTGAGTACCACCACCGCGCCGATGCGGAAGGCGGCCATGTTGGCGATGATCATCTGGGGGATGTTGGGCATGATGGTCGCGACCTTGTCCCCCTCACCGATCCCCAGGTCCATCAGCGCCCTAGCGAAGCGGTTGACCATGGCGTCCAGTTGCCTGTAGGTGATCTTCTTGCCCATGTAGCTGATGGCGACCTGGTCGGGGAATTCCTTCGCCGAGCGGGCCAGCCCCTCCGATACCGTCAGTTTCTCATAGTCGATGCTCCAAGGGACTCCTTCGGCGTAGGACTTATGCCAGAGCTTCTCTTCCATGTTTTACCCCTCCTGTCCCGGAAAACGATGTATCTCTTGCACGCGAGGCCCCTGGGCCCGGGAGGTGAAGTGACCAGAAAAGCCGGGCCCTCCGGCCGGGTTTCTGCATTTTGAGCTGGGATGATAGATGGATGCGTTCCTGCGAACCCTCCAGTCTTTTATATAGGAAATCGAGTGCTTACTTCAAGTCGATTTTACCTGGCCAGCCGTGCGCATGCTTAAGCGATGACGTACCTTCCCGTTGGGATACGGGGCCCCATCAGTCTGTACACCTCCGGCCGAGGGGCAACATCCTGCTCGAGGCAGAAAAGGCGCCTCGAACCTGAAATACGATTGCGCTCCCTCCGTTATACCTGGTGGATAACTCTGTCGAAGGATATACATGGCTCTTCTATTTACAGGCGACGCCCGGACCGGGGAGTCATCCACTAGCCACCGAATGCGCCCATCTCGCGTTTCTCTTTAGCTGGGTGGTTGTGACCGGCCCCCGGATCTCGGGCTGGTGGCGACGGTAGAGGGCTTGCATTATCATAGTCTTTGGTTCGGAGGGGACGAAAATCCAGAGGGGGGATGACGGTTAATGAGGGTATTGATCGTAGATGACCATCCCGTGGTCAGGAAAGGCCTCCTGCAGATACTGGCCGAGGAACCGGATATCGCGGTGGCAGTGGAAGCTGAAACCGCCTCGAAGATGCTGGACCTGGTGAAAAAAGAGCGATGGGATATAGTGGTCCTGGACATCACCCTGCCGGATCGCAGCGGCCTGGAGGCGCTGAAGGACGTAAAAGCCATCGAGCCTGACCTGCCGGTGCTCATACTCTCCATGCACCCAGAAGACCAGTACGCTCTTCGCGTCCTCAAGGCCGGGGCCGCGGGTTACATGAACAAGGACAGCGCCTCGGAGGAACTGGCCAACGCGGTGAGAAAGGTAGTTGCCGGGGGAAGATACGTGAGCCCCTCCATGGCCGAGAAGCTGGCCGCCGTGGTCGGGAGCGACTACGAGAAGATGCCGCACGAGAACCTTTCTGACCGCGAGTACCAGGTGATGTGCATGCTTGCCTCGGGCAAACGCCTCAAGGAGATCGCCGAGGAACTCTGTCTCAGCGTGAAGACGGTAAGCACCTACCGCTCCCGTGTTCTGGAAAAGATGGAGATGGAGAACAACGCGGAACTCACTTACTACGCGGTAAAGAACGGGCTTGTCAATTAATGGACTTGGTCCAGGGCATGAATCGCCCTCTGATGCGGATCAGGTCACCCCGGAGCGGCAGCATTTTTTGAAACCCGACCTTTGTAGGAATAACACCGACAAGTGGTAACGCCCCAATCCCACACTGAAAGAAGAACAGCGCCGATACCACCCCATATTGCTTGCCTATATCCTTTTACACAGGAACCAGGGACCCGCGCAAGGGGTGTCAGATGAGAGAAAAAAAGGAGCTGGGCGTGCTACTTTCCAAGGCGGTAACGGCCTGTCCTCTGTGCGGCAGCAAGATGAGCAGGGGAGCGTATTTCTGCTCCCGGTGTGGGCGTTCCGGACGGCTGCATGCAGATCCCGAGAGGACCATGGAGATGAGGAAAGAAGCATATATCCCCCGCCAGCTTACCCGGTTAACGACGCGCCCCTTGCGGGCCCCTTTTTAGCGGTGAAGACCCTGGAGTGTGGGCGTAGCGGAAGCTAGAGAACGAGGGATCGTCAGGTCTGTGGGTCAAGGAGGTGCGAGGCACATGGAGAGAAAGGGCTTGAGTACGGTTGAGGTCGACCTTCTGGAACGTATTAACTGCGAGGACGATGCGGAGGCGAAGGAGAGCTTCTTTGCCCGCTATGAGGACCTGCTGCACCGCTTCGCCCATAAGTATCACTCAGACCGCCTTCCTTACGAGGACGCCTATCAGCTGGCCGCTCTCGGGCTCATGAAGGCCTTGAGAAGGTTCGATCCAGCGAGGGGCGTTTCCTTTATCACCTTCGCTTACCCGACCATTGAGGGCGAGCTTAAGAAGCATTACCGGGATCACCTGGAGATAATCCGTCTTCCCCGGCCGTTGCGTGACCTGCGCCAGCGAATAAACCTGGAAACGCGGAGGATCATGGAGGAGGAGGGCAGGGAGCCGGGTATCGCGAGACTGGCGGCGGAACTCGAGGTAAACGAAGAGGAGATCATCGAGGCCCTGGCGGCCCAGCATAACACAAGCGTATTTTCCCTGGACAGCAGCTGCAGTGAGGGGCAGGACGAAGCGCCGTTGAGCCTGTTCGTGGGCGCCTGCGACCCGGCCTTCGATGAGGTCGAGAGGGAGCTGGACATGAACAAAGCCCTGGCCAGTCTGCCAGCTCGCCACCACCAGGTCATGAAATTGCGCCTGAACGAGGGATGGACGCAGACGAAAATAGCCCGCGAGCTAAAGATATCTCAGATGCACGTCTCCCGCATCATCAGGGAGTCGGCGAGCATGCTGCAGGGTCGATGCTCCTTGCAGGAGGAGTCGGCCTAACAGCCTGCTATTCGTTCGTTATCATGAAGAGTTCCCCGGTTTCCTTATCCACCTCGAAGAAACCGTAAGCTACCTCGTTGTCGTTCTCGTCATACTCGTAGAGATAGACGACCCAGCGGTCGCCCTCCTCGGTGATATCGTATGAAGGCCAGTCGGTCTCCGTGTACCAGTCCCATATCTCCTCGTCCTCGAAGAGGATAGTCAGGACCTCATCCTCGGAATCCACGGGCAGCTCGACCAGGCCTTCCATGTCCCCTTCGCTCGTGCCGTCCTCGAAGTCCATATCCTCGAAGTCCAAGTCCTCGTAGCCCTCGAGGTCGCTGAAGCCGAAGCCCATCTCGACCAGGGTGTCCTCGGACAGGTACCATTTGCCGTCCACCTTTACCAGCTCGAAGGCATCCATATCCGCGCTCGAGACGTCCTCGTCGAACTTATCCCCGTATTCGTCGGTGTAGCTTATGGTGCCCTCTTCTATGGTGACCTCGGCCTCGTCTCCCATGATCTCGCTGTCCATCTTCTTGATATCTATCTCCAGGTCCTCTGGGAAATAAGCGAAGAAGTACTCTTGCATCAGGTCGACATAATCGTCGCCCAGGGCATCCTTGAGTTCGTCGACGAAATCGGGCTCCATGGTCTCTATGAGCATCTTGGCGTCCTGCTCCACCAGTGAACCGAAAAAAGCCTCGACGGTCGCCTCGGGGTTCTCCGCCGGTTTGCCGTCCCCCCCGTCGTCATCGCCGGCGAACCACTTCGGTCCAACCGCGAAACCGAGCAGGAGTACCACGACGGCCGCTACCACAAGTAACCCCACGATACCCAGTATCCACGGGAGGGGCGATTTCTTTGCCGCTGGAGGGCCGTATTGCGTCGGCGGGCCGCCGGTGCCTGCAGGCGGCATGGCGCCACCGGGAGGAGGGGATGGCGGCTCCGCGGCAGGTGGTGGTCCGGCTGACTCCACGGCTGCCGGTGCGGCAGCAACCTGGGCAGCCCCGCAGAAGGCGCAGAACTCACTGTCGTCCGGTATCTCCTTCCCGCAATTGGAGCAGAACATAAGATTTCTCCTTCGCTAGAGTTCCAGCCGGGCTTTTACCGACCATGCGAACAGTTTTCGGCTTCACTATATTATACACGCAGCAAGGGCCACAATCCTTTAGAGCCCTACGCTTACAAACGCCGCCATCGCGGTTTGACAGGGTTTATTGCCGCACTGCAGAAGTGTAGAGTTATCGTATATGAGGATTACCGCTGAGGATGATAAGGGAGGGGGCCATGGGTATCACGGAGGAGACCGCATTTATCGACGCGACGGCGCAGGCGGAACTGGTACGTTCCGGGCAGGTAAAGGCCATAGAACTGGTGGAGGCGGCCATCGAGCGCATCGACAGGCTGAACCCCGAACTGAACGCGGTGATAACCCCCATGTACGATCTGGCGCGCGAGGAGGCCTCGCGCGAGCTGCGGCAAGGTCCTTTCCCGGGGGTGCCCTTTCTCTTGAAGGACATCCTGGCCGCCTATGGGGGGGTGCGCATGTGCTGGGGATCCGCGTTTGCGCGCGACTGTGTCCCGGGATTCGACAGCGAACTCGTGGCCAGGCATAAAAAAGCGGGGTTGATAATCCTGGGAAAGACCAACGCTCCCGAGTTCGGCATCCTTCCCACCACCGAGCCTCACCTTTTCGGCCCTTCCCGTAACCCCTGGGATACGGGAAAAACCACCGGTGGGTCCAGCGGCGGCTCGGCGGCGGCGGTTGCTTCCGGGATGGTCGCCATGGCCCACGCCAACGACGGGGGCGGCTCTATCCGCATCCCCGCCTCTTGCTGCGGCCTGTTCGGGCTCAAGCCTACCCGCGCGCGCAACCCCATGGGACCGGCGCTGGGGGATGCCGTGAGCGGTATCATAGCCGAACATGCCGTTACGCGCTCCGTGAGGGACAGCGCCGCCCTGCTAGATGCCACCTCCGGTCCGGACCTGGGAGATCCCTACTGGGCTCCGCCTCCGGAGCGGCCTTTCCTCGAGGAGGTCGGGGCCGACCCCGGCAGTCTGCGCATCGGGTTTACCAGCGAGGCCCAGGGGATCGGAGTACACGCGGATTGCGTAAAAGCGGTGGAGGATGCTGCCGGGCTCTGCGCGGAGTTGGGGCACGAGGTAGAAGAGAAGGGGCTGCAGATAGACGTGGAGCGCTTGACCCCGCTGTTCATGACCCTGTGGGCGGCGGCGCAGGCATGGACGGCCGACTCCCTGACCTCGCTTACTGGTCATGAACCTGCCGCTGAGAATTTTGAGCCGCTCACCTGGGCTTTGATAGAGATGGGCAGGGGTATAAGCGCCGCCGCCTACCTCGCGGCGGTGACCGGGCTGCAAGCACTTACACGCGACCTGGCCAGGCAGATGGAAGGATACGACCTCTGGCTGACTCCCACGCTGGCGGAGCCCCCTCAGCCCCTGGGGACCTTCGAATCGCCTCCGGACAACCCCATGTACGGTATAATCCGCGCGGCCGCGTTCGTGCCCTTCACCCCCGTCTGCAACATCACCGGGCAGCCGGCCATGAGCGTGCCGCTGTATTGGAACGAGAACGGCCTTCCCGTAGGGACACAATTCATCGCCAGGTTTGGCGACGAAGCGACCCTGTTCCGCCTGGCGGCGCAACTGGAGGGGGCTCGACCCTGGGCGGAACGACGCCCGCCCGTAAGCGCCTGATGTGTATAAAGCCGCTAAACCGGCTGTTTTTTCGCGCCTGAAGGCCATTATATGTTGCTCTGCTGATATGCAATCCGGATGTGGGATCCACCCGGTTTTCATTTCTCTGGCCATACATGTTAATGGAAAAGCGCTACTTGTCGATAAAGAACCAAACATCCTTGTTATGAGTGTACGTTGTCGTGGTTGAGGGGGATGGAACCCGTGCGCCACGTGAAGCCGTGAACCTGGTGAGATCGGGGAAAAGCTACAGGCTGCAGGTCGTCAACCCGTTCTATGGCCCAATTATGGCAGGCAGGGTGTGGGGGCTGTTTGAGGCGTCGAGCGAGGAGTCCCTCGTGCTTGGCGAACGCGAAGACTACGAAGACATGAACATCCTGGAATTGTCCGTGGGTTGAGCGCCTGCCCGCTTTCAAACCTGCGTCGTGGATTGCATCGAGCGACATCGACCCGCAAATCCGTGATTATTTGCCGGGTATGGGTTCAGCAGAAGACGCGATTTCACGTCGTTCCGGCGGGAATCGAACTCGTTGCATCTCACGAGGTCTTGAAGTGAGCGACCATCTCCTGCAGTTTTTCGGCGATCTCCGAGAGCCTTTCGGCCGTTCCGGCCAGTTCCGTCGTGACCGCCGTCTGTTCTTCCGTGGAGGCCCCTATCTCCTCGTAAGCCTGCGCCGTGTCCTCGACCTGGTTTTTCATGGAGCTCAGCGAACCGGCGAGTTTCTCGCTCTCGTCGAGCTCGCGCGAAGAGGCATCGGCTATGGAGTTTACCATCCTGGCCATGCTGTTGACGACCTCGGAGATGGACAACAGGGAGTTATCGGTGCGTTCCACCGTCTCCATGCCGACGTACATACTCATGGTGCCCTTTTCCATGAGGTCCTTGGCCGTGTCCACGTCCTTCTGGATGATCCGCACCAGGTCGTTTATGCGCTGCGCGGAGCCGGCTGCCTCCTGGGCCAGTTTCTTGACCTCGCCCGCGACCACCGCGAACCCCTTGCCGAACTCCGGCACCCTGGCCGCTTCTATGGCGGCGTTCAAGGCCAGGAGGTTGGTCTGGTCCGCGATGCGGGTTATTATTTCCACTATGGTGCCTATCTTCTGGGAACTCTCGCCCAGCGAGAGGATGGCATCCATGGATTCGTCCAGTATGTCTTTGAAATCGGCGATCTTCTCCACCGCGTCGTGAGCGTGCTCCCTCCCCTCTTTGACCAGCTTCTCGGCATCCTGGCTGACCTCGAAACTCTGGCTGGCCTTGGCGTGCGACATGGATATGGTTTCAACCACGCTGGACATGATCTCCTCGACGTTTTTAATCTGGTCCACCTCGTGCTCGATCTGCCCCGAGAGGTCCTGTACCAGTGCGTTCAATTCCTCTATGGCGGCCATGATCTGTTCGGAAACGGCGACGATGCTTATCGCTCCCTCGCTGACCTCACCGGAGGTCTCTCGCAGCTCGCTGCTGATTTCGCGCAATGAGCGCAACATCTCGGAGTAGGAGCCGGAAAGCTCGCCGAAATCGTCCAGGGAGTCCACGGGCACCTCTACTGCGAGGTCTCCGGTGGCGACCACACGGCAGGTCTTCACCAGCCTCTTTATGGGGTCCGCGATGTTATGGGCCATGAGCAGGGTGAGGTATCCGGCGATCCCCAACCCTATGGCGAGCAGGAGGAGCATGGTCGGGCTCAAACGCCACAGGGCATAGAATGAGACATCGGGCAAGTCAAGCCGCCACGCCGTCCAGCCCTCGTTGAGGGAGAGCGGGGTGGCGGTGATCAGGTACTCCCGGTTGCCCGCCTGCTCGAAACGGCTGACGGCATCCTCGATGTCGCCTTTCGCCGGCTCTATCAGTTGCCCCCAGGCATTGTCGCTCACCGATCCCCGGGAGAACGCGAAAACCTCGTCTCCGCGCTCGTCGTACACTACCAGCTGCTCCCCATCGCTCAAGGCAAGTCCATCCGCGACCTCCTCGAGCTCGCGACGGGAAGCATCCTCCTCCAGCAGGGGGTCCAGCCGGCTCACCAGCAGGAGGACGTTGTCCCGCCCCCGTTCCTCCATCTTCGCCCTCAACATGTCGCTCGATATATAGGAGGATGCAATCCAGGTGATACCGAGGACGAGAACCAGGATAACCAGGGTTAATGTGGCCAGGTGCCGGCCAAAGCCTGCTGCGGCGTGGAAACCGAAACCACTGCAGTCAGACAGGAACAGGCGCAGAACGGGGCGCATCTCGCGGTGGGAGATAAAGAGGGTTATCACGTAATCGGTAAGAGCCAGCAGCACCCCGAGAGAGATATAGGCGAGCGAAGTATAGGAGTTAAAATCGGCGTATCTGCCGAAGATGAGGACGCTGAGAGCGATGCTGAGGAGGATGCCCATGCCCACGAAAAGGGCGTGCTCCGAACTCGAGGAATCTATCTCCTTCTGCAGCCGCACGGCCAGGGCGCGGTCCTCCTGCGATCCGGGGTCTCTTCCCCGTTCATACCAGGCTCCAAGGTGCTGCAAGAGGCGCTTCTGCCTGGCCATATAGGTGAAAGCTAATACGAAAATGAGGGGTACGACCACCGCGGCGAGAGAGATGATGAAAGCCAGATACTGGCGTGAGCTGAACCTGAAGATGGTCAGGGAAAAAAGGGCGAGCACGATCACGGGTATGGTTATAGCTGAAAGGGATGCCTTGGACAGCAATCTCCTAGACGCAGCGGTCAGCTCTTCTTCCAACGCCCTCTTCCGGTTGTGCAATTGATCTCCCTGGATTCATTTCAGCCCACTTCGCTATGTTTAATCGACCTCAGCCAGGTAAGGCTTGATAAGGTAAGCGGCTTTCGCTTACGCGATGCAGCCGGTGCGCAGATCACACGTGCCAGGCCTAAACGCTCGGAAGCATCCAGGCGCTGGCACCGCCGCGCCGCCCTGCGGGCGACGCTGTCGCTTCCGCGATGCACACTGTCGTGCGTTTGATATAATCAGGGAAATGCTGGAGATCAATAATGTGGTGGGGGAGAGCGAGCGTTTCCGGCGCGTCAGGCAGGAGTTGCTCGGTGCGCCGGTATATCTGTGCCCCGAGAGGGCTCTGCTGGTCACCGAGTTCTTCAAACGGCATGATGACCCTTCTGATCTCATGATCGTGCGCAAGGCGAAGGCCCTTCGCCATATCCTCGCCAACAAATCCGTGAATATATACCCCGACGAGCTTATCGTGGGCAACGTGGGCTCGAGGCGCGTATCGGCCATCATACAGCCGGAGCTAGCCGGGGTTTTCATGAGCGAGGACCTGCTGTGGATCGGGCGCAGAAAAACCACGCCACTGCTCATCTCCTGGGCGGACAGGATGAAGCTGTTGCTCAAGGTGATACCCTACTGGCTGACGCGCAACATGAATTTCCGCGCTTTCGAGGACCGCAGGCACCTGCTGCGTTACGTACGCGAGCAGCTCAAGCCCGCGTACTATCTCATCAACGAGGCCGGGGGCATCGGGCACTTCCTCCCCGGCTATGAGAATATGATCAGGCTGGGGGTAAAAGGATACATTGCGTCGGTTAGAGACAGGGAGGGGCCGCTTTACGATGCCGTCCGCATCGCCTGCGAAGGCCTGTTGATATTCTCCGGGCGCTTGGCCGAGGAAGCCGACAGGCTGGCCAGGGATGAACGGGACACGGCTCGCAAGCTCGAACTGGAAAATATCGCGAAGGTATGCCGAAAGGTGCCCGCGGAGCCAGCGGAGAGCCTGCAGGAAGCCCTGCAGGCGCTGTGGTTGACGCATCTGGCGGTGAGCCTGGAGAGCCTTAATTCCGCCGTATCTTTCGGGCGCGTCGACCAGTATCTCTATCCCTATTACAAGATGGATATCGATGCCGGGCGCCTGACGCGCGAGGAGGCGAAGGACCTGCTTCTCTCCTTTACCGCCAAGGCCACCGAACACGTTTTCCTCCTCTCTGAGCGGATAAGCCAGTACCACGGCGGATACCTGGTGGTTCAGGCGGCCATCGTGGGCGGCACCGACCGCGAGGGCAAAGACGCCACCAACGATCTCACGTACCTTTTCCTCGACGTCATGGAGGAGGCGGGGTTGCGGGACCCCAATTACCAGGCGCGCGTGCATGCGGGTTCACCCGACGAGTACCTCCTGCGCGTGGCGGACGTCGCCCGCAGGGGAAACGGTGTGCCCGCCGTCTTCGGGGACGAGGCAGCAGTGGCCTCGCTCGTCTACCACGGTTACCCGGTCGAGGAGGCCAGGAACTACGGCGTGGTCGGCTGCGTGGAGCTTGCCTTGCCGGGGGACAGCTTTCTATCTACCGATGCCGCTTTGTTCAACCTGCCCATGTGTCTTGAGATGGCCTTGAACCGCGGAAAGCGCTTCGGGCATGGCTCGAGGGTGGGAGCGCCCACCCCGGACCCTTTGACCTTCCGGGATATGGATGCGGTGGTCGGGGCCTTTCGGCAGCAGGTGGAGTTCATGGTTGACAGGATGGTCGGCGACTTCAGGGTGGTTGAGGCGGGGAACCGTGATTACCATCCGACCCCGCTCTCTTCCATGCTTGTCGAGGGTTGCCTTGAGTCCGGATTGGACCTCACCGAAGGAGGCGCCAGGTATAACTCCAGCGGTATCCAGGGGGTGGGAATAGCGGATGTGGCGGATTCCCTGTCCGCTCTGGACAGCCTGGTGTTTTCAAGAGGCAAGTACGGGCTGGGGGAGGTAATCGAAGCCTTGAAAGCCGATTTCCGAGGACACGAGCGGGTACGGGCGGAGCTCGTGAACTGCCCCAAATTCGGCAACGACATCCCCGCCGCGGACGAGTACGCGGACCTGGTGGCGCATATCTTCCACGCCGCCCTGTCACGTCACCACAACACCAGGGGAGGCCGCTACGTCCCCGGTTTCTACTCCGTGACCTGCCACGTCGCCTTCGGCCGGATGGTGGGAGCTCTCCCCAGCGGCAGGAAGAAAGGTGAGCCGTTCGCGTCCAGCCTCGGCCCGGCCAACGGTTGTGACCGTCTCGGCCCCACCGCTCTCTTGCAGTCGGTGATCAGGGTGGACTCCAGGCTGATGCCCAACGGCTGTGCGGTGAACCTCCGTTTCGATCCGCGCAACCTGTCCGGTGAAGAGGGAGCTGCAAACCTGGCCGCGCTGATGCGTGGGTACTTCGAACAGGGCGGGATGCAGGTGCAGTTCAACGTCCTGGATCAGGAGCTGCTGGATGATGCGCGGCGCAACCCCGGCAAGTACCCGGGCCTGGTGGTAAGGGTTTCTGGTTACTGCGCCTATTTCGATGACCTCCCCGAAGCGGCCAAGGACGAGATAGTATCTCGCACCGTCCACTCCGTCTGATCGATATCCGAATCGCGGGTGAATCGGGCCCCGCTCTGGCGCTAGTCTCGTACCAGTGGTGCGGTGAAAAAGAAGGTCGCTCCCTCTCCCGGCTCCGACTCGACCCAGACACTCCCTCCCCAGGCCTTTACCGCCCTTTTCACGGTGGAAAGCCCTATACCCAGTCCCGGCGACGTAGAGGAAGCGATGCGTTTGAAGGGCAGGAATACCTCTTCTTTCACCTCGGGATCTAGGCCGGGGCCGTTGTCGCGCACGTAAAAGGTGGCCATGTTTCCATCGGCCTGTGCGGCGATCTCTATGCGCGGTTGAGAGATGCCGGAGAGATACTTGGCCGCGTTGTCCACGAGATTGGTAAAAACCTGGCGAAGCTTGAAGCGGTCGACCATGATAACGGGGAATTCGTTGCCCAGGATGACCTCTATGCCGCTGTCTTCGATATCGCTGGAGTGTTCGAAGAGTACATCGCTTATGACATCCAGGGGTTCGATGGGAGCCACGGCTCCCGCTGGCTGGCCCGCCTGTGCATATTGCAGCAGAGACTCGGTGAGCTCGTCCATGCGCTTTGCGGCGGCGATGATGCTCTTTAAATGGGCTTCTTTTTCCTCCTCCGTGCTGTCTTCGGCCCGCATGAGTTGCGCGTAACCCTCGATAAGGGAAAGGGGCGTGCGCAGGTCGTGGGACACGGTGGCCGCAAAGGAATCCAGCTCGCGATTGATGGACAGAAGTTTTTCCTCCATCTGCCTGCGCTCGCTGATGTCGCGGGAATTGATGATGATGCCCTGTACCGCTGGATCGTCGAGCAGGCTGGTGAATATGATGGAGTGGAAGTGGTAAGAGCCGTCGGCGTGCCTGAAAAAGCACTCGATGGTTTTCAAAACGCCCGGGTTCCGGACTACGAAACCCAGGGCGTCACGGACGGCTTCGTACTCATCCGGATGCGTGAAATCGAGAAAACCCTTCCCGTAGATGGTCGCGGGCGTGTATCCGGTGATCTTCGCGCTGGAGCGGCTGCCCCAGCGGAACCTGAGGTCGGCGTCAATAACTGAGATCATGTCCGCTGCATTGCGGATAAGAGAGCGGTAATAGCTCTCGCTGCGTTGCAGCCTCTCTTCGATGGACTTGCGGTTGGTTATATCCCGCGCCGTGAGCACCAGGGCGGACACCGTGGGGTTCTCGACCATGTTTATACCCTGCGCTTCCATGGTATACCACGAACCGTCCGCATGACGGTAACGGAACTCCAGGTTTATCGTCTCTCCCGGTATCTGCAGCGCGGGGGTGAAAACCTTGAGGATATGGTCGAAATCGTCCGGGTGGATGAGGTCGAATGCATATACCCCGAGCACTTCCTCGGGCCGGTACCCGGTAATCTTCTCCACCGAAGGGCTGACATAGCCGATGGTTCCGTCCAACCTCACGACAGCCAGTATATCATTGGAGTTCTCGAGCACCAGGTTCAGGGCTTCCGTGCCCATCTCGAGGGCTTTCTTTACTCGCCGCAGCTCTTTTTCGGCGTCTTCCAGCTCGCTCACGCGGAAGCGCAACGCTTCGAGTTCCTCCAGCAGCTGTTCCCGTGTTTTCTCCCCGTTGCCCATCTGGACGTCCCTTTTGCTGGCTCAAAATAAAAAGGTCCATGAGATCTCAATACCGCGGATCCCTATCACGAGCAATCTATATTTTATCCCAAGGCGCGTGTACGTTCATCCCCTATACCTCCCGTACGGCCCCTGCAGCGCCTTCTCGTATCCTTGAAAACCTTGCTCTAAGGGGTTTATAATCCCTTCATCCGCAGGAAAGTGCCTGTATAAGTGCTCTCCGAGCCGGACCGCCTAAGGCGAAAGCTAAGGCGGCTGGCCGACAGGGTACGGTTGGAAACGACCGTGCCTCCCGTGCTTGGAAAGGAGAGGGGTTTGCAGAGAGTGCATGGTTCGCCCACACCGGATGCCGGGTTCTCCGGGTTCGATATGCCCAGGGTTATCTCCATTTCCGGGGCCAATAAAGACATCGGCAAGAGTTCCCTTGCCGCTTACCTCATAAGCCACTGCAGCAGTTGCGCCGCTATGAAGGTCACGGTCCACGCGGAGCGCCCCCCGGGCGAGCCGGTTGTGGAAGAGGTAGATGCTGCCACGGGCACCGATACGGCCAGGATGCTGGAGGCCGGGGCCTCCCCGGTTTTCTGGGTCCGCACCACGGCGCGCGATATGGAGAAGGATATCGAGAAGACAATACCCCGCCTCAAAGCCCCGGTGGTCGTGGTAGAGGGCAACAGCGTGCTCGATTATCTCGAGCCCGCATACGCCGTCTTTATCATGGGGGACACTTTCGACGGGTTCAAACCCTCGGCATTCGACGCCATCAAGAAGGCCCACACCGTGATGGTGAACGGGGGAAGCCGGCTTTCGGGCACGGATATCCTTGCGCTGGAGCGTGAGATAAGGAAGATGAACCCCGATGCCAAGACGGTTGTCGTTTCGGAAATGGGGAGAGAGAGAGCCTTGAGGGTAATCCTCTCCCGGGTGGCGGGCAAGGTGGGAGGTGATCTCATGTCGACCGAGATAGACGAGGAGCTGAAGCAGGCCGTAAGGTCCAAGTCGAAGGAAGGACGAATAGCCTGCGCGGTAGCGCTGAAGCTGGCAAAGGATATGAATGTCCCTCCCGCGGAGGTGGGGAAAGCCGCCAACGTGCAGGATATAAAGATCGTGAAATGCTCGCTGGGTTGCTTCTGAGCCCGCGTCGGAGTCAGTATAGCGTACCTTGAAAACCGAAACACGTGAGTATGGGACCTCCGAGCCCCGTTCCTAAGGCTGCGAGGCTATGGATATGGGCCGATAGGGTGTGAGGGGAAACCGTCACGCCTCCCGCGTTTGGAAAGGGGGTGGCAGAATTATCGTATGATGCCCACCCGCGGGTGGGTTTTGTCGTTTGTGATAGCGTCTGCATCGTCCTGTGGGCATGGCCGGGAAAAGCCCACGCGTTCGGGGATGCGGCAGGTGCCGTAAGGAAAGGAGACGAATCTAAAATGAAAAAAGGGGGAGTACTTTTTACGGGGCTGGTTCTGGCGCTGGCCTTTGTCGCGATGATGGCGGGGTGCGGGGATAAAGAGGCTGAGCAGGTCGAGAGAGCCGAGCTTATCCTGGCCACTACCACCAGCACCCAGGACTCGGGTCTTCTCGATGAATGGGTGCCCATGTTCGAGGAGGAAAACCCCTATTCCGTGAAGGTAATCGCCGTGGGCAGCGGCGCAGCCATGGAGATGGGGTATAACGGGGAATGCGACGTCTTGCTGGTGCACAGCCCCGCCGCCGAGGAGGAGATGGTGGCCGAGGGTTTCGCCGTCGACCGCAATGCGGTCATGCACAACGACTTCATATTCATCGGGCCGGCTTCCGACCCCGCCGGGGTAAAGGAGGCCGTGTCGACGGAGGAAGCGTTCACCGCCATATCCACCACGCAGTCCAAGTTCATATCCCGCGGAGACGATTCGGGCACCCATACCAAGGAACTCGGTATCTGGAAGGCGGCCGGTATCACTCCCCAGGGAGCATGGTACGTGGAGAGCGGCAAGGGCATGGGGGATACCCTGCGCATAGCGTCGGAGGAAAGGGCCTATACTCTCACCGACCGCGGCACTTACCTCAGCATGGAGGACGACCTGGAACTGGAGATAGTCTCCGAGGGCGACCCGATCCTGTTCAACAACTACCACGTGATGAACGTGAATCCGGAGAGATGGCCGGACGTGAACGACGAGGGAGCCCGGGCGTTCAACGACTTCTGCGTCTCGAAGGAAGCGCAGGAATTCCTCAACACCTTTGGCGTGGAGGAATATGGCCAGCCCTTGTTCTTCCCCGATGCCCTCTGATCCGGGTTAGAATATATGTGGATGATTTGGCCCCGGCGGAGACGCCGGGGCTGCTTTCCGACGACGCTGGATACTTCCGGGAGGTGGCATGGGATATGGGAGATATCTGGGAAGGTTTCGTCGAGGCCCTGAAGCTTATCGGCAGTTTCGACCCTTATGTTATGAGGATCACCCTCTTCACCCTGTATATTTGCGCTATCGCCACCTTTTTCGGGATGATCATCGGGATCCCCCTGGGGTCCGTTCTGGCGCTCTATCGCTTTCGCGGCCGCAAGTTAATGGTCACCCTGGTCAACGCGGGCATGGGACTGCCGCCGGTGGTGGTCGGCCTTTTCGTATACCTCTTCCTGAAAAGGAGAGGACCCCTGGGGTTCCTTGGCTGGCTCTATACCCCCAAGGCGATCGTAACGGCTGAGATCGTGCTGGCCATGCCCCTGATCGCGGGCATAACCATGGCCGCCATGCAGAACGTAAATCCGAAACTCAGGCTGCAATCGAGATCCCTGGGAGCGGGGGAGATACGCACAACCATGACCCTGATGCGGGAGAGCCGTCTCTCGCTGGTGGCGGCGGTGATCGCCGGCTTCGGCGGCATAATATCTGAGGTGGGCGCGGCGATGATGGTGGGAGGGAATCTCCTCCTGGGAGGAGAGCCATATACCCGTACCCTGACCACGGCGACCGTCCTGGAGGTCAGCAAGGGAAACAGCACTTCGGCCATCGCCCTGGGCATCATCCTTCTGGGTATCACCGTCCTCCTGGTCTGGGTGATGACCCTCATCCAGCAGGGAACCCTGCTCAGCCACCCGGCGCGGGTAGCCCGCAACCTGATGTCCCGCCGCGGCAAGGAGGCTTCGTCTTGAGCGTTTTCCTCAGCGTGGAGGGATTGAGGCATTTCTACGAAGGGAGGCAGGTCCTGGACGTCGCAAGGCTGGAACTCGACGAGGGCGAAATACTCGCGGTGATCGGTCCCAACGGCTCCGGCAAGAGTACCCTGCTGCGTATTGTGAACCTGCTCGAAAAACCAACCGCGGGGGAATTGACCTTCTGGAACGGGGCTACCCTTTCCGGCATGGGCCGGCAGGAGAGGAAAGAGATCTCCCGCGAGATGGCCATGATCTTCCAGGAGCCGCTGCTGTTCAAGCGCACGGTCCGCGCTAATATTGCCTACGGGCTCAAGATGCGCCGCCTGCCGGGAGAGGAGAGGGGAAGGAAGGTGCAGGAGATGCTGGGGCGCCTGGACATAGAGGAACTGGCCGAGCGAGATGCCATGACCCTGTCCGGCGGGGAGGCCCAGAAGGTCACCCTGGGCAGGGCGATGGTGCTGGAGCCCCGCCTCTTGCTCATGGACGAGCCGCTGGCGTCTCTGGACGTCCCCGCACGTAAATCCCTGCGCGCGGATATCTCCCGCCTGGTAAAGGAGATGGGGATTACCGCTGTCTACGTCACCCACGATTACCACGAGGTGCTGGAGATAGCCGATAAGCTGGCTGTGCTGCTGCATGGAAAGCTTCAGCAGGTCGGGAAGCCGACCGAGGTCTTCGGACGGCCGGTAAGCGAGGAGGTGGCGGAGTTCCTGGGAGCGGAAAACCTGCTGGAAGGCGAGGTGGCGGCTTGCCGGGAAGGCATTTCCGACATCGAAGTGGCGGGAGTAATGATAGAGGCCCTCTGCGAGGAGCCCACGGGCTCCCGCGTAAAGGTCCTCATCCACCCCGAGGAAGTGGTGCTGCTGGACGATTCCGGGGATGCCGGTTCCGCGCGCAACCGGTTGCCCGCACGGGTTAAGGACGTGCGGGCCCTGGGGGCATTGGTTAAGGTGGACCTGGATTGCGGGTTCCCACTGGTCGCCTACATCACCATCGCCTCGCGCGAGGAAATGGGCATTGAGGCCGGCCGCGGGGTGACGGCGGTTATCAAGGCAACGTCCATCCACGTCTTGCCTTACGTCGGTTCCCGAGACCCGGGGTAGCGGTCCTTGCTACGGGTGCTTTTACGGCCCGAGCCTCCGGGTAACGGCCTCGCTCGGCTGCGCTTGCCGTCTCAACATAAGAAGAAACCATTGCTTGCGCGCTCGCTGCGACCGACCCGGTAGTTCTCGGGCTGGGGGCAGCGCAGACGAATGGCTAACGACCGTGACCGGAGCTCGGGAAGTGGTTTTTATATAGTCGACACCCGGGCGCTATTTCTTCCCATTAGCCACTCTTATGCCCAGGCGCGCTGCGACCGACCTGGTAGTTCACCGGGCTGGGGGCGGTTTTTTGTTCCCGAGACCGGGGTGCGTAATCGAGCCAGGTGCTTTAGAGGCCCGAGGCCGGGGGTAACGGTCCTCGCTCAGCACTCGCAGGGTGCATATCCCGGGCAATTCATCCTCTCGAGCACACTGCTCGCGAAGGTCGCTTCGGACCGACCCCCGGTTCTCGGGCAAGTGGCAGCGCAGATTTGGCGTTTATTACCAGGCGCAGGGTCTCGGGAAGTGGTTTTTATATAGTCGACACCCGGGCGTTGTCTATCCTGATCAGCCACCCTAATGCCCGGGCTCGCTGCGACCGACCCGGTAGTTCTCGGGCTGGGGTCAGCACAGATACGGGCAAGAAACTCGAGTTCCGGGCCGACGCCGGCTTCGCTTCCCCGTATATCGCTCCGGAGGGCGCTTTTCATGTCATGTCGGGTGGGAGCATCATGGGGAAAGGAGGAAACCGGGTTCGTGGACGTTTCGATCTTTCTGTTGGGGGGTAGAACCATGATATCTGGGAGGTGTATTTGAGAAATAACAGTCTAAGGTTGCCGTGGAAAGGCATCTCCGGTCAGCTCAAAAAGGGGGGAGATGAAGGCGAGAGTCTTACTGAAGGCGGGCGAGGCGGGGCAGGCCATCAGCCCGCTGCTCTATGGGCATTTCATCGAGAACCTGGGTAAATGCATCTACGGCGGCCTTTTGCGGCGTAAGGGCAGCGGGTGGGAGGTCAACCCGGAAGTCAAGGAGGCGCTGGCCGCGCTGCATCCGACCGTGATCCGCTGGCCGGGCGGCCTCTTCGCGGATGGATATCACTGGAAGGACGGTATCGGTCCTCCCGAACTCAGGCCGGTAAAGCCCAACCGCTATTGGCGGCGCTTCGGCCCCCTCATGGGCCCCAGGGACCCCAACAGCTTCGGAACGGACGAGTTTATCTCCCTCTGCCACGAGGTCAGAGCGGAGCCACTGATCAACGTGAACCTGGCCACGGGCACACCCGCGGAAGCGGCGGATTGGGTCCGCTACTGCGCGGGACGCGTGCCCTGGTGGGGAGTGGGAAACGAGCAATACGGGTTCTGGGCCCTGGGGCACAGCGGTCCCGCCGCATACGCGCGGCGTTACCTCGAGTTCCGGAGGGCCATGCTGGATGCGGACCCGCAGGTCCGAACCATGGTGGTGGGCACCGACGGCAGCTTCGTGCCGGAATGGAACCGCATCGTCCTCGAGGCCATAGGTGAGGAGGCCGATCTACTCTCTTTCCACGCCTATCTGCCCGGATTCGAGCGTTTCCTATCCTACCTGCGGCGGGAGCGGCAGGACCCCGAGGGGGTCTATTACGCTATGGTGGGGGCAGGAGCCGAGGTGGAGAGGCGTATATCCTGGACGGAGGACACCCTGCGGCACTCTCTGGGCCCGGATTCACACGTTCGCCTGGCCCTGGACGAATGGAACCTGTGGTGGAAACCGACCCAGATCTACCGTGCGGTCTTCACCATGCGTGAAGCCCTGGCCGTCGCGGGCATCCTCAACGCGCTGCACCGCAACGCTCATATCGTGGAGATGGCAAACATAGCGCAGTTGGTCAACGTCCTCGGGCTCATCCTCGTCGCGGAGAACGAGGTTAAGCTCAACGCTATTTACCATCCGTTCCTGTTGTTTGCGCGTGAGGCGGGCGGGTTCCTGGCGCCGACCGAGGTGGAGTCGGATACCTATTGCACTCCTTCCCTGGGACAGATCCCGTTCTTGGACAAGGTGCCCTATCTCGACGTCTCCGCCACCCTTTCGACGGGGAAGGACCGGGTGGCGGTCTTCATGGTGAACCGGCATCTGCATCAGGAGATGGCCTTGGACGTGGAGGTAACGGGCTTCACAGCGCTGTGGGCAAAACTCAGCGCGCTGACGTCCTCCTCGCCGACCGACCGTGAGGTGCGGCTAGAGGAGAGCGGACTACAGGTGACCGGTCCGCGGTTGGGGCTTTCCCTGCCCCCTCATTCTATCGCCGTCCTGGTCATCGGAAACGCGTAGCGGGACAACGGCGCCGCATGGCACCTCTCACGGATCGAACAGGTCGAGATTCCAGAGAATAGAAGATAATCTAAATATCAGCGAGTTCGAAGCGGAGGAAGATATGGTCGAGAAAAAAGCTCCGCAGCCGGCACGGTTTCAAGGCTCCCTTCCCGGCCTCGCGGTGGGGTCACTACAGCAACAGGGCTGCCCGAGCATAAAACGAGGTTTCATGATGTTCCGGGGTGAAAGATTTGGGATAGAATGTCTTCATGAAAAAAATAAACCTTACGGCACGTATGGCGCTTGCGGCGGCTGCCATACTGCTGTTGCTTCCGGCAATGATCACCGCTTGCGGGAGCGACGATCCGCCCCTGGTCCTGGCCGCAACTAACGATCTGGATAAAAGCGGTTTATTGCAGGCCTGGGTGGAGGATTTCCAGTCCGGGAAGGGAGCGCGGGTGGAGCTGCTGATCGTACCGGACGAGGAGGCTTTTGCCATGGCAAGATATGGCGAGTGCGATCTCATCCTGACGCACATACCGGAAGCAGGGGCGGAATTGGAGGAACTGGGATACCTCGAGGGCGGTCAGGATATCATGAGCGGAGATTTCGTCATCCTGGGACCCCCTGGCGATCCAGCCGGCATAAGGGACATGGATAAAGCCCTCGAGGCTTTCAAGAAGATAGCCGAAACGAAAAAGGGATTCGTACTGCGATACGATGGATCGGGCACCGCTTTCAGGGAAGCTTATTTCCTCGAGGCCGTCGGAGCGGATACAACCGGGGGGTGGTTGCTGCCCACGGATGCCGATACGGAGGAGGCGTTGCGGCAGGCATCGCGGGAGGGGGCGTACACGCTCGCAGACCGCAGCACCTACGAGAGGCTTGACGGGGAACTCGACCTGGAGGTACTGGTGCAGGGAGACGTGCTGCTCGAGGATACATACCGCGCGGCGGCGGTGAGCGTCTTTACCTATCCGGACACCAACCTGGAGGGAGCGCTGGAGTTCATCGACTACATGCTCTCTGAGGATGCGAGGGCTTTACTTGACCCGGGAGCCTGGAGCCCGGCGGGGGAATAAACAAGTTCAGGAAGAAGTACGGAGGTAACGGGCGATGTTGACGGTGGACGAGGCAAGAAAACACGTGCTCGATTCCATAACCAGGCTGGAGGAGGTCGAGTTGCCGCTCCTGGATTCCCTGGGGCTCAGCCTGGCGCGCGATGCCGTTTCTTCGAACGACATCCCTCCTTTCGATAACACGGCCATGGACGGATATGCCGTGATAGCCAGGGACGTCGCATCCGCGTCGCCCGATAATCCCGTCAGGCTGGAAGTCCTGGGTGACCTGCCGGCGGGATATACCACCGATGCCGTGGTGGGGGAGATGCAGGCCTTGCGCATCATGACCGGGGCGCCCATGCCAGGCGGCGCGGACACGGTGATACCGGTGGAATCCACGCGGGTGGATGGAGACTCGGTCTTGATCATGGAAGCACTTGAAAGGGGATACCACGTGCGCAAGGCCGGTGAAGACGTCAAGGCGGGGCAGACCGTGCTGGAAGCGGGTACCTACATCGGCCCCGCGGAGCTGGGTATGCTGGCCAGCCTCGGTTACTCACGCGTGTCATGCTTCCGGCGCGCGGTGGTGGGCATAATCGCCACCGGCGACGAGCTCGTGGGAGTCGACGAGGAGCTCGCGCCGGGCAAGATAAGGGACTCCAACAGCTATACCATGTATGGCATGGTGCTGGAGGCGGGAGGGGAACCGCTCCGGCTGGGGACGGTGAGGGACGAGGCGGATCTGCTGGAGCGCATCATCCTCGACAATCTCGAACGCGTGGACCTCTTCATCACCAGCGGCGGGGTCTCCATGGGCGATTACGACATGGTCAAGGACGTCCTGGAGAAGCTGGGCGACATGAATTTCTGGAAGGTATCCATGCGGCCCGGCAAGCCCCAGGCCTTCGGGCATATTGGAGGAAAGCCCCTCTTCGGGCTGCCGGGTAACCCTGTCTCGGTGATGGTGTCCTTCGAGCAGTTCGTGCGGCCGGCACTGAAAAAGATGAT
Source organism: uncultured Actinomycetota bacterium (assembly GCA_964462595.1). Taxonomy (GTDB): domain Bacteria; phylum Actinomycetota; class Geothermincolia; order Geothermincolales; family RBG-13-55-18; genus SURF-21. The sequence goes on along the minus strand of CAYWXM010000063.1, from coordinate 224,569 downwards.
GGGTTGCCGACAGCTTATGCGTCCCGTGGTGACCGCTGTCCTCGACTCGCCACTGGGGAGGAAGACGGGAAGGGCCGAGTTCGTGCGGGTTATCGCCGAGTGGCGCGACGGGGCTTATCACGCGCGTGCCACTGGCCCCCAGGGGAGCGGTATCCTGAGCTCCATGGTGCTCGGCAACGCCCTGGCGATGCTGCCCGAGAGCGTGGGACGGCTGGAGATCGGAGAAGAAGCAACCATCCAGCTCTTGCGATGACGCATCGACCATGGCAATGAACGTAGAGATAAAGGCCTGCGAGCTTGCAGAGGGCAGTCACTGATACGGCGTGGCTCAGTGCTCGATTATGGACATGGGCGCTGCCGTCCCCTCGGGAAGCACCATGTTTTCATAAATGGGTATGTAGGTCAGGGTCAAGTTATCGACGTCCAGGGCCTTGTGGCCCAACTGTTTGAGGATGGGATAGTTGCTCAACTTGAAGACGGCGTCCTTGTACTTGTAGAGCTTCAAGAAGCGGTCGAAGCTTTTTTTGCTCCTGCCTTTTTTCCCGGCCATCTTATACCCCCTGTTGCTTGCGCAGACATCCGATTTCGAAGTGTATGTTAACACGGCGCAATATTTCGACGCAATGTCGATTTAAGCCGCCCAAAGCATTTCGAGACGTGGTTAGAGAGGCCGGAGGGGGGAGTGCCTGATAATGCCCGAGGCGCGAAAAAGATGCGATTGACCGGGAAACGCAGTTCAGGACCCCGCCACGAACTCGGTGGCGAAGACGGGCGGAACGGAGAGATGGTTTATGGAGAAATCCGCGCCCAGACTCTCGCTGGCCATAGCCCAGGCCTCGCGCAGCGAACCCGCGTGCTCGAAGCCCAGTCGCTCCACCACATCCCTGCTTGCGGCGCCCACCACGATCACGCGCTCGAGGTGGCGCAGGGCCAGCCCGCCCCAGTACCAGACGTAGAATGGGTGGACGCCGTGGTAAGCAAATCGATCGCGGTAGGCCTCGATGTATTCCCTGCGGTCCGCGAAGTCCTCCTCGAAGCGGATCTCCATCTCCCGCGGGTCCCTGGTCTCGGGCAGCACCTTCTCGTAGAACTCGATGTAAGGCAGGTGATGGCGCTGGTGAAAACCGGGCAGGAAGGGCTGCATCAGCACCAGCACGCCCCCCTCGCGCACCGCGGGCGCGCGCATGTGCATGTTGAAGACGTAACCCAGGGCCGAGTTCACGGCCAGCAGGGGGTTTATGCGCGAGAAGGCCGCGTAGGGGCTGATATTGGGGAGGGCGAGGAAGAGGGCGTCGCTCTGCCCGTGCACGCGCACGTTCTGCTGGCGGAAGAGGGCTGCGAGGGTTTTTTTGTGCACCGCCTCCGGGTGGCCCGCGTGCACGGAGATGGGCGCGTAGGCGCTGCGCAGCGCCGACGATACTTTAGACTTTACCCCCTGTGGAAGACGGCGCGAGAGCTTGAACGGAAGCGGCACCTTCTCCCTCGACAGCGAGAGATAAGCGTCCAGGGGCCCCGGCCATACGCGGTTGTTGAGCACCGTCTCCACGCTCATCATCTTCGCGTGCCGCGCCAGGTGCCTGCCCTGGGAGCGCAGGATGGCATGGAAATCGCTCTCGGGGTCCATGACCGTGCCGCCGCCGATGAGGGTGGAGGTGTTATGGTGAGCGGTTATGGAACGGTATGTGCCCAGGCCGACCATATACGATTTCCAGCCCCCGTTCATGCTCGTCCAATTGACGTTGACGTAGATGGTGAGATCGGATTGCAGCATTTTTTTATTTACCTCGACCGCGTACCCGCCATCACTGCTACCCAGGTCCACGATTCCCACCGGGTCCTCGGCATCGTGGTTGGCGATGTGGGACGGTCCCATCACTGCCCATACCCGCCTGCCCAGGAGATGTTTCAGCTCTCGCTCCGTCCATTTGCGGTGCAGGCCTACGGCGCAGACCAGGTCTATCCTCTCCCGCTCCACTCCCAGGGAGAAAAGCTCCTCCAGCACCGCCTCTATGGCCAGCCCGCGTGGGTCCCGGAAGACGGGGGGCAGGGGAAGGCACGGGTCGTCGAAGGCGATGGTCACCCGCGACCCCGGGCCGACAAGCTCGGCCAGGGCGGGGCAGCCCAGGGGGTCGCGCAGCGACTTCCTCACCGCTCCCGCGTAATCGTCCAGGGGCGGTAAGGAAGGCGGCGCCTCGACGATGCTCGTACGGTCCGGCAGCTCGACCTGCATGATATCGTCGCCGTAGAAGACCAGCCTGCGCACTACACGCCTCCATCAACGGGGTCAGGTCTTGTTTTTTGCATACTCCGGTATGCAGCGAAAGACTCTACGATATTACCCCTTCTGGACTGGGCTATTCCAGTAACGCGTACTCCGGTATGTCAAAAAAACAAGACCTGGCTCTTGTTTTCAGCCCATGGCGCCGGAGGCCAGGATGTCCTCCACCTGTGCGGCGTCTTTTCCCAGAACCGTCTCCAGGAACCAGCGGTTGTCCTGCCCCAGTGAGGGTGCAGGGCCGCGCGGCCTGATCTCGCTACCCAGCGCCTTCATGGCCGAACCGAAGATGGTTATGGCCCCCGCGCCGGGCTGTTCCAGGTCCACCAGCATGCCGCGTGCCGCCGTATGAGGGTTCTCCACCACGGACTTGACGTCGTTGACGGGCGCGCCGGGAACGCCGTGTTCCTGCATCAGTTCCCAGATCTCGGCGTTGGTGAACCCGGAGGCCCAGTCCTCAATGATCTTCTTCAACTCGGGCTCGTTGCTGTTACGTGCCATGAGGTCGGCGAAACGCTCGTCTTCGGCCAGCTCAGGCTTTCCCATGGCATTGCAAAGGTTGCGGAACGGCTGGTCCCCGATGCATATGAGCATCACGTAACCGTCCTTGGTTGCGAAGGCATCGAAGGGGGTGACGTAAGGGTAGCGGTTGCCGGTTCGCTGGGGGATATTGCCGCTGACGGTGTAGTCCACGAACTTGGCCTCCAGCAGGTTGATGGCCACGTCGTACATGGAGACGTCCAGGAACTCACCTTCCCCGCTGCGCTCCCGCGCGAACAGGGCGGCGCAGATGCCATAGGCGGCGTAGAAAGCGGTGGAGATATCCACAATGAGGGTGCCGGCGCGCGTGGGAGGCCCGTCGGGGAAACCGGTGGTGCTCATCAGGCCGCTCATGGCCTGTATCACCGCATCGTATGCGGGCAGTTCGGAGAGGGGCCCGTACTGCCCGTAGCCGGAGATGGAGCACATGACCAGCCTGGGATTGACCTCCTTGAGGTTTTCGTAGTCCAGGCCCAGCTTCTTCATCACCCCCGCCCGGTAGTTCTCCACCAGCACGTCCGAGACCGCCACGAGCTCCTTGAAGAGTTCCACGCCTCGCGGGTCCTTGAGGTCGAACACCACGCCGCGCTTGCCGCGGTTGAGCACCGCGAAGGATGCGGATACGCCGTCCTTGTAAGGAGGGTAGAGGCGGGCTTCGTCGCCCAGGCCGGGACGCTCGACCTTGATCACCTCTGCTCCCATGTCCGCAAGAAAAAAGGTGCATCCCGGCCCGGCCACGGTATTGGTGAAATCGATGACCCGGACTCCCTCGAGCATTGAACGCATTTCAGGTACCTCCTCGAGCCTAGCGGTTTTCTCTGCACGTTACTTTTCAGCTCTATATTATTCCCCCCACCGGCCCGTTTCGCCACGCCGCTACGGCGGGCGGGCGGCCCGGATAGCGATCACACGGGCGAGGGCGCGGTTTCTATCCGCCGTGGAGAGGTTGACTGAAGCCTCCGTGGATACCAGAATAGCGGTTATGCTGGAGAGAACCCGGTTGGCCATGCGGCGCCTGCTCACCATGTCCAACCTATTCGAGAACCTGTGCCATGTTTACGGAGACCGCGAGGTCCTTGACCTGGCGGAGCCGCTGGGCTACCGACTTTTCCCGTCAGCCAGGATAAGCTGCCGCGAGTGCCTCCGCTTTACGAACCTCGCGGCGGAGGCGCTCATCCGCGACCTGGACCTGAAAAAGGGGGAACGGGTGCTGGTCGCAGGTCCAGGCGGGTGTGAATCCATACTCGTAGCGGTGTCCTTGATCAAGGCGGGGGGGATCGCCGTTCCCCTCGACGCGGGACTGTCCGCGGAAGAGATGCGGGCTCGCGCCGAGGGCTGCGGGGCTTCGCTGGCCGTGGTGGATGGCAGGCTATTGGCGGAGAGGCCAGACCTGGCGGAGAGCATGTCCGGGGTAGAGCGGATCGCGGTTTCGGGGCCGCTCTCGCATGTCCCTCGGGGCTTCCTTTCCCTGGACGAGGCCATGAGCAGGTCGTCCGGTTTCTTTATCCCCTACACGTTGAAGCCGAGCAACGTCGTCGCCCTTCTCCACACCGAAATGGAGGAAGGGTCCCTGAGAGCCGTAATGATAACCAATCAGGGCCTGCTGGGTCCACAGATCAGGGCGTTTCCGCTCCTGCCTTCCCGCCCGGGAGACCTCTGCATCCATGCCATGGGCTTGCGGTCCGCGTGTGGCATAGGAGCGGCGGTACTCGGGCTGTGCATGGGTCTGCGCATGAGATTCCTGCCTGCGGGGAGGACTGAAGACATCCTGGAGGCCCTGGAAAGGTTCAGGCCCGCAGCGTTCATGGCTGGCTCCGCAACATACCCGGACATGCTCGCTGCGGTAGGCGCCGAGTGCGACCTCTCCTCCCTCCGCCTCTGGCTCTCCTGTGGCCAGCCGCTTCCAGGAAGCGTAAGGGAGAGGTTCCGTGCGTTTTCAGCCGCCCGAACACAGCCGTCCGGCATTCCCGCAGCATTCGTCGAAGCTTACGACGCGGGGGGTAGGGCGACGCTGCTTGCTTTAAAACCCGCATTTGGCCCGTTCACGTGGCCGGAGAGATGCCCCGGCTTTGCTATTCCACCCAACCGCCTGGAGGTAGCGCAAGAGCCGTATGGCGCTCAGGGACGCGGTAAGGAAGGCGAACTCATCATCAGAGGCCCTGCCGTGACCCCCGGTTACTGGAACGACGTGGAGGGGACTATGGCAGTCAAGCGCGATGGTTGGCTCCACACCTCCATAAAGGCCTCTAAAAAGCGATTCCTGGCGACCCTCCTTTAGCCTGCATCGCGCATGCAGAGGCGCCGCCTTAGTTTCAGAGTTTCCTCCGCCCCGATATGCTGAGCGACGGCATGACATGCCACGTGCAGTACCGAAAGCGCAAGCGGAGGTCGGCGCGAAGCTGCCCTGGCTATGAAAGGGTGAGTAGTTGGCGAAATGCGGGTCTATTCGTTCTTCTGAACCATATATGTACGAATGCGTTTTCGCTAAGGGAGTATCTTCCGGGCATCAACGGCCAGCTCTGGAACCTCGTCCTGCTTATCCTCGCCGGCTGCCGCGACTCTTCTCCGTTGGATGTTCCTCAGCGCTTCCACGACCGCGCGCCGCACGACGTCGCTCCTGTCGTTGCTGAACTGCCTGAGTATGTCGCTGCATTCGTCGCTGCCTATTCTTCCCAGGGCAAGGGCAGCGGCGGCGCGCAGTTCGCTATTTCCCTTGCCCAGGAAGGGAAATAGCTGGCGTTTCTGCAGCACTCCCCGGCAGTAAGGTATGGAGGAGTAGTCCCCGATCTCCCCCAGAGCCCACAGCGCCGCGGCCTTGACCGCATTGGTGCGGTGACGCGCTTTTTTGAAGCTGCGTGGGATTTTTACCACGTCCATGAGGACGGGAGCGGTGGAGACGTCCCGCATGCGCCCCAGGCCGATGCAGGCCTCCTTCTGCACCTGTTCGTCCCGGTCGTTCAGGGCGTCGACCAGGAGGGAGATCGTCTCCGGGGTGCGGATCTTTGAAAGGGCTTTGATGGTCTCCCGGCGCACCTCAGGGTTCTGGTGCTTTATGAAACGTGCCAGGGATTGGATAATGGAACGGTTACCTATCTCCGCCAGGATGGAGATAATATTGCGGTACATGTGCCAGGGGTTATACTTCTCGAGGTCGTTTATAAGGGTGAGGATAGCGTCTTTCCCGATGTTCTCCAGGGCTTCGAAGGTCACGCGCTTAACCAGCAGGTCGTCACTGTCCTTGAGCACCTGGATGAGGGGCTGTACCGATTTATCCTCGAACTTGATGAGGATCTCGGCCACTTCTGTTATGGTCTGTATATCGCCCTCGCGCAGGATCTCGGCCAGGCTGTCGAGCACCTCGTCGTTGGCCACAGTTGCCACCGCCTCCAGGGCTATGCGCCTCTGTTCCGGTTTGCGCGTATCCTCGGCGCTGTTATGGCGCCAGAAGGTGTCGATGATCTCCAGGGCGGTATCGTAGTCCTTGGAAAGGATGAAGGTGGAGGCCAGGCTGGCCAGGGATGCGGACAGGGTGGTATATACCTCGCTCAACTCCCGTTCCCGTTCCAGCCGCTCCAGCAGGCGGTCCTTCATCTCGTATGCCACCGGGAACTCCTGCAGCCGCTTGCTCATCTCCAGGGCGGCCGGGATGTTGCGCAGGGTCTCGGCCGTTTTCAGACGGATCTCGGGGCTCATGTCCTCCAGGTTATCCAGGAGGCTCTCGACCAGCTTCAGCACCGTGTCGTGGCGCCGGGCGCGGTAGAGCTTCTGCAGCAGGCGGGGGATATTCTCGTCGATGGTGATGTCGGCGGTCAGCTCGTCTATGTCCAGGACCAGGCCTTCGTTCACCAGCATGTTGCTGATCTGGTACACGAGCGTGCTGGACCCGGCGTCGCCCTTCTCGCTGGCCCCGTTGATGATCTTCTTCCACATGTCCGCCTGGAAGATACGGTCGCTGACCCGGGATTCCCAGGGTTTACCCACCGAGGCCTGGTAGATCTCGTCTATGAGCGCGGAGAGTGATCCGTAGCGTAATTCCTGCTCGGGAGAGAAGGCCGCTTCCGGATCGTCCACCATCCTCTGCAGGGATTCGTGCTCGCGGATGGTGCTCTCGAGGAGATCGAGCGCCTTGTTCTCGCGCAGGATATCCAGAATATTCTTGCGCATCTCCAGTTCCTTCAGGCGCTCCGGTTTCTCCATCAGGAGGAAGCCCTTGAGCTCGGACGGCTCCAGGAAGGCGGCGGCTTTGGCGATCTCCTCCGCGTCCATGCGCCGCAGCTCTTCGTCCCCGATCTCATCGAGCAGGACAGCCGTCTTCTCCAGGGTGGAGCAGACGATGTCCAGCGCCTTCTCGGGATCCTCTTCTTCCACCACGATCTCCCTTACCGCCTGGCGCAGCAGCAGACCCAGGCGGGGCGGGTTGCTCATGATATCCCTGATGGTATCCTCGCCTGTGTTCGCCCGGATCTCCTTCCCGGTGATGTAATTCACGAACCTCTCGTCCTTGAGCTTTTCATTGAGGCGGAGAAGCTCCTCCTCCTTGAAACGCGCCTCCCCTTCCCTGGCTTCTTCGAGTGTTTCGGTGGCGATAACCTCGTCGTCGGCCACCGAAACGAAACGCTTCTCGTTTACCAGGATATGGGAGCAACCCTGCCTGCTCACCTCCTCGGCCATCCCCCCTATATGCCGCAGCTCCTCCGGCTCCTTGGCCATGATGTACAGGAATTTGAGGAATTCCTCCTGCTCCATGCCTACCGAGAAGGTGACGCTGTAGATATCCCTGCGGCGCAGGCTGTCGAGGAAGGAAAGTACCGGCGGCCTCACCTGGTCGCGGTCGTGCAGCTTCTCCCCGTTCACCAGGAGCAGGTTATCCGCCTCCCCGAGGGTGAGCTTGCCTGTCTGGGCCAGCAGCGGATCCATGCGCGCGTAGGCGGTCTCCACCGATGCAGCGATCATATCGCTGGTAGGCGGGTACATGTGTATGTTGATGGTGGCGGCGTTGAGTGCGATGAGAAGCTCCACCGCCTTGCGCGCCAGTTCCTCTCCCGCTTCGCCGTCCTGCGGCACTCCTGCGTCCTGTTTATTTTCTTCATCCATGCCTGAACACACCCGGGTCAATGCAAAATAACTTCTCTAACTATTGATTATCGTCACTGACCAGCATCGACATTATATAGATTATTTAACGCTCGTGGCCTCAACTCCTCCATTATCTCCAGCGCGAAAGTCGGAATGACGGGCATACATGCGGATATAATACTCATATGGTGGAGATATTACGTTTTCAGGACGCAGAAGCGGATTCGATGCTGCAAAGATGTGCGGCCGCGCTCGCCGCGGGCAAACTCCTAGTCCTGCCCACGGACACCGTGTACGGGCTGGCGGCCCGCGCGGATATCCCGGGCGCCGTGGAGGCGCTGTTTGCGGCCAAGGCCAGGGAGGCGGAAAAATCCATCGTGGTCATGGTTTCCAGCGTGGAGGAAGCGGCGGGACTTGCAACCCAGGAGCAGCGCGAGACACTCTACCGCCTGGGCTCTCTATGGCCGGGACCCTTGACCCTGGTGGTGAAGACAAGGGATATTCCCTGGAAAGAAAACGTGGCGCCCGCTTCGGATACAATCGGAATACGCATACCTGACAATCCTTTCCTTCTGCGTCTGCTTGCCGTCAGCGGCACCCTTGCGGTGACCAGCGCGAACCTGGCCGGACGGCAAGCTCCGGATTCCTTCGAGGATATAGATGCGGTATTGTTGAGCTCGGCGGAACTGGCGGTGGACGGCGGGAAGTGCGGCTCCGGGAAATCATCTACCGTGGCGGAGATACGGGGAGGCGGGATAAAGATCCTGAGACAAGGCGAGACATCCGATGAAGAACTGAGACGTGCCCTGGTGAAGGAGGGAGAAAGGGAGCCACAGCCGCGTATTGCCTCGAGACCAAAAGGGAGGGATTGAACTGCTTGACATCCTCTTCGTTTGCACGGGAAACCTGTGCCGCAGCCCCATGGCGGAAGCACTCTTCCAATCCAGGTTGATGGAAGGCTACCCTGAACTGGCCGTTTGTACCTGGGTGCATTCGGCTGGAACCTCGGCCATAGAGGGCAACCCCGCCACCTCTACCGCGGTGCAGGCCATGGACCTCTGGGGTATCGATCTTGAGCCACACCGTGCGGCGGAGCTGACACCGGGCTTGCTGCTCAAAGCAGACGTGGTGCTGGCCATGGCCAGGGAGCACCTGCTCAACATCGGTCGGCTGGATCCGCAAGCCCTGAAAAAGAGCACGACCCTCAAGCACATCGCATCCATGTCTGGCTTGATAACCGCGCGGCTCGGGGAGGAGACGGTGCGGGCGGAGAGCGAGGCGCGAGCCCGCATTAACGAGGTCTTTGCGATCTTGAACAAGCCGGCCTCGGGGGTCGACTTCATGACCGATATCCAGCCGCAGGGCTCTGATATAATTGACCCCATCGGTAGCTCTCTGAGGGTCTACCTGGAGGTGGCCGAGGACATCGAGAGTTCCCTCGACGACGTCCTGCGAGCCCTTTTGGGGCGTCCGGAGGCGGTGGAATGAGGATAACAGGATCTGGATGTGTAAAGCCGCTTGGCTGGAAGCTGCATGGGAGTGGGGGAGCGTAATGAAAGTAGCCCTTGGATGTGATCATGCCGGCTTCATCCTCAAGGATGTCGTCACTGCATGTCTGGAGCAGGCGGGACACGAGGTGCTGGACGAAGGCACTTATTCGGATGAGTCGTGCGATTGGCCGGATTTCGGCGAAAGGGTGGCCCTGCGCGTGGCCTCGGGCGAGGCGGAAAGAGGTATCGCCATCTGCGGCACCGGAATAGGGATGACCATGACCGCAAACATACTGCCGGGAGTGAGGGCGGCGCTGTGTAACGACCTCTACACGGCCCGATACAGCCGCCTGCACAACGACGCAAACTTACTGGCCCTGGGCGCGAGAGTCGTCGGGCCCGGCCTGGCGGAGGAGATCGTACGCACCTGGATGGAGACGCGGTTCGAGGGAGGGCGACACTCCCGCAGGCTGGATAAACTGGCGGAGGTCGAAAGGCGACACGGAGGAATGGGCACATGAGCGGTATTGACGAGATAGCCCGAGTTGATCCCGAGATAGCGCAGGTGGTCCGCGACGAATTGCAGCGGCTGCGCCACAAGATAGAGCTGATAGCCTCGGAGAACTTTCCCTCCCGGGCCGTGCTGGAAACAGCGGGCACCGTGTTGACCAATAAGTACGCCGAGGGATATCCCGGTCACAGGTGGTACGGTGGCTGCGAGTTCGTGGACGTCGCCGAGGAGCTCGCCGTAATGCGTGCCAAGGCTCTCTTCGAGGCCGAGCATGCCAATGTCCAGCCCCACGCCGGAGCCCAGGCGAACACGGCGGTGTATTTCTGCGCCCTTGAACCTGGCGATACCCTCCTGGCTATGGAAAAAACCGCGGGGGGCCACCTGACGCATGGCGTTTCCGCCAACATCAGCGGCGTCCTCTACAACGCGCGATTTTACGGATTAAACCGTGAGACCGAAATGCTGGACTTCGAGGAGATAGCGGCGATCGCCAGGGAGTGCCACCCCAAGCTTATCGTAGCGGGGGGAAGCTCGTATCCCCGCGATATCGACTTCGCGTCTTTCCGCGCCGTGGCCGACGAGGTGGGAGCCATGCTCATGGTGGACATGGCGCACTTTGCGGGGCTGGTGGCGGGTAAAGTCCATACCGACCCGGTACCCCACGCCGACTTCGTTACCACTACCACCCACAAGACCCTGCGCGGTCCGCGTGGGGGCATGGTCCTCTGCCGCGAGAGTTACGCCCCGGGTCTCGACCATGCCGTTTTTCCCGGCGTACAAGGAGGGCCGCTCATGCATATCATCGCGGCCAAGGCGGTGGCGCTGCTGGAGGCCTCGCGGCCGGAATTCGCGGAATATTCTCGCCAGATAGTCAGCAACTCCAGGGCGTTGGCGGGTGCCCTGCAGGAACGGGGCATGCGCCTGATATCCGGGGGCACGGATACCCACCTTCTGCTGATCGACCTGCGACCCCTCGGGCTCACCGGCAGCGAGGTGGAGCTTGCGCTGGACGCGGTGAAGATCACCGCCAACAAGAACAACATCCCCTTCGACGACAAACCACCGGCCGTCACCAGCGGCATCCGCCTCGGCACGCCGGCTGTAACCACGCGGGGCATGCGGGAGGCGGAGATGGTCGAGATCGCGGACCTCATAACCATGGTGATCGAGGACATGGGATCGGAGGAAGTCATGCGCCGGGTGAGGGAAAGAGTGGGCGAGCTCCTGGCGGGATTTCCTCTTTACCCCGATCTGTAAGAGCGCCCTTGCGGCAGCGAGGCCGGGAGATACGCCATGAGCAGGCCGAGTTGGGAAAGATACTTCATGTCCATAGCCAGGCAGGTCGCCACGCGCTCCACCTGCCTGCGCCGCCAGGTGGGCTGCATAATAGTCCTCGAGAAACGCATCGTCTCGACCGGTTATAACGGCGCGCCGTCGGGCTTACCCCACTGCGAGGAGGTGGGCTGCCTGCGCGACAGGCTGGGCATCGCCCCGGGTGAGAGGCAGGAGCTTTGCCGGGGCCTTCATGCCGAGCAGAACGCCATCATTCAGGCGGCGATGCACGGCACCGCCGTGAGGGGAGGCACCCTGTTCTGCACTCACAAGCCGTGCATACTCTGCACCAAGATGATCATCAATGCGGGCCTGTGCCGCGTTTATTACGCGGAGGGATACTCCGAGGGATATGACGACGAGCTGGCGGACGAGATGGCGCAGGAGGCAAATCTGGAGCTTATACATCTCGTCGACGGGGAGGACTCGACTTGATATATATCCTGGCCTTCGTGGTTTCCCTGGTACTGGTGCTCCTTCTTACCCCCATAGCCCGCCGCATCGCGTTATGGCTGGGCGCGATCGATATGCCCCAAGACCGCAAAGTGCACGAGAGCCCGACCCCCTCACTGGGCGGGATCGCCATCCTGCTCTCAGTGGTCATCTCCATCCTCCTGTGCAAGGTGCTGGTCACGTATTCCTCTAGCCTGGCCAAGCCCCAAGGCATGGTCGACGCCTTGTCTTCCTACCAGTTGCTGGGAATCATGCTGGCTGCGATATTTATTTCCGTAATGGGGGCCATCGACGATATGCGCTACCTCTCTCCATGGATGAAGCTTGCGGGCCAGGTCATGGGGGCACTGATCCTGGTGTCCTTCGGGGTAGAGATAAGCAGTGTCGCGCTTCCGCGGGGAAACGTCATCGACCTTACCGCGAGCCCCATACTCTCCATTCTGCTCACCGTGGTATGGATGGTCGCCTTCACCAACATCATCAACCTCATCGATGGCCTGGACGGGCTGGCGGCGGGCATCGCCTTCATCTCGGCGGTCGCTTTCTTCTACTACGGATCTCGTGTAGGCGGCGACCCCAACACCCTGCAGGCCATGGTCATCTCGGCCTCGGTGGGCGGGGCCTGCCTGGGCTTCCTGCGCTATAATTTCCACCCCGCCAGCATATTCATGGGAGATTCGGGAGCGCAGTTTCTGGGCTTCATACTCGGCGCCATAAGCATCCAGGGTATCCTGAAGCGCACCGCGGTTGCCACCCTGTTCACCCCCATCATTATCCTGGCCGTTCCCATCCTCGACACCGGGCTGGCCATCCTCAGGCGGGCCTTGAAAGGCAGGCCTTTCCACTATGCCGATAAAGAGCATATCCATCACCGGCTCTTGTATATCGGCCACTCGCAACGGCAGGCGGTGCTGATAATCTACCTCTGGACGGCGGTGCTCACCGGCATAGCCCTGTCCCTGGAATTCGTGACCTCCAAGATGGTCGTGCTCATATTACTGGTCGTTGGATTCCTTATATTCCTGGTCACCACGCTGCCCCGCATCATCAGCGGCGGCAGAGAACTGGAGAAGGAAGAGAAAGTGGACGGAGCTGAAGCCGGGAACGGCGGTGTCGAGGGCTGATAACCCGCTGGCCGGATATACCCTTCACGTGTCTTTTCGAAATGGTCATTCATAAATCCGCCGTGGTACGGGGCTCTTTAGTGGCAGCCGCAGCTATTGGCAGAATGGGTATTTAATATGACTTTATAGTATTTTTAAACTATCTATTAATGGGTTTTCATGTACATGCCGAGTGATGGTATAAAATGGTCCTGGTCTGTGAAGGAATACGTAACGAAGCAACGTAAGCGGAAGAGGTGCAGCAAAATGTCGCAAAACGGCAGCGGGAAAGGCGGACCGAAACTCACCAGGAAGGCACGCCGGAATTTCTACCAGGCCTTTGGACCTCCCACTTTCCCCATATTCATGGTGGCGGGCGGCTGGATCCTGAAGACCATCGGGCCCCACATGCCCTTCATCAAGTTCGCGCGGCCGGACAGGTTCTCCTATCATCTCCCCCCGGTGAAATCGCAGGCCTACGAGAGGTTCTACCGCAACATCATCGACCGCGGGCTGGGCAGGGAGTGGGGGCCGCACGCGGTTACCATAGCCGTGACCCACGAGTGCAACGCGCATTGCGTGCACTGCAGCGCCTTCCGGCGCAGCAGCGAGGGGAACCTGACCACGGGGCAGTGGTGCGACGTTATCGACCAGTGCGCGGAACTGGGCATCACCGATATCATCATCACCGGCGGGGAGCCCCTCATGCGCCCGGACCTCGATGTGCTCATACGCAGGATAGTGGAAAACGACTGCGTGGCCGACATCTTCACCAACGGTTCCCTGCTCACCGAGGAAAACCTGGACAGGCTCTCCGAGGCCGGCTGCGATACCCTTTTCGTCAGCCTGGACAGCCCGTATCCGGAGGAGCACGACAGGCTCAGGGGGGTGCCCGGCCTCTACGACCGCGTCATCGAGGGGATTGAAAGGGCGGTATCCCGCGGCATGGCCGTGGGTATCTCCACCTACATGAGCCACGAGAACATCGCCAAGGATTACCACCACAAGTTCCTGGACCTGTGCCGCGAGCTGGGGGTAAAGGAGCTTACCGTGTTCGACCTCGTCCCCACGGGCAAGTGCATAAAGCAGGACGAGCTCATCCTGAGCGATTCCGAGAGGGAGGTCTTCAGGACCATCCAGGAAGAGCAGTGGAAAGATTTCAGCGGCCCCCGGGTCTGCCTCATGTGCCACGTGAACGACCCGCACATCATGGGTTGTTTTGGAGTGAAATGGCAGATACACATCACCCATAACGGCTTCGTGACTCCCTGCGATTTCACCCCGCTGCACTTTGGCAACGTCAAGGAGGAGTCGCTCTGGGATATCTGGCACCGCATGAAACTGCATCCCGAGTACGACCGCAAGACCATGAGATGCCGCATGCAGGACCCCGAGTTCCGCCGCAAGTACATCCACAAGATACCGGAAGGTGCGGAATTGCCTTACCCCATAGACGTGGTGGACAGGGATCACCGCGAGGCCTCTGCGCGCCGCTGATGCGCACCGGGAAAACATTTCTTTCCATGTGTGCGGTATATACATTAAAATAATCGCAGAGACACAGGAGCCTGCGGACCTGATATGGGGGGGATAGATGGATAGAGGCGCGCGTATCTCCTTTATAGGGTTCAACGATGCCTGCGCCCGGCTGGTAAGCATTCTTTCCTCCTCGCAGGTAGAGATCACGGGCATCCTGGGCAAGGAGCTTCCGCCGCACTGGCCCCCATCCTCACCGCCTCCCCCGCTGTTCTCGGCCCGCAAGGATCTGTTGCGCGAAGGCTCTCCCGATTTTCTGCTGGTTGCCGGGGAAGTGGGTGAGCTGAAAGGCGTTCCCTCCAAGTGCCAGGTGGTCTACGTGCAGGATGATTCCCCCGTGGCAAACCTGCTGGCGATGCTTCCCGCCTCAAACATGGCCGCTGCGCCACAAGAAGATGAACTGCGGGAGATAGCCTCCATATACGCGGGCGTGAACGTCGTGGAAGCATATTCTGACCCCATGCCCAAGCTGACGCACCTGCTGGACAGGGGCATGGCCATATGCGGGGCGGAGCTCGGCATGGTCCTCATGCCCGGGGACGTCCTGGACGAGTTGGACGTAGTCCTCGCAAGGGGCAGGGGAGCCAAGCAGTTGGTCGGGCGAGGGCTGGGCACGGGTGGGTCTTTATGCGGCAGTACCTTCGATACCGGGATGGCGCAGCAAGCCGAGCTGGACGAGGAGCTGGAGGAATATCTCTACCTCGAGGGGAGCGGGATCGAGAGGCTCCTGGCTCTACCCCTGCGAGCGGAGGGGAGGGTGATAGGTATTCTCGCACTGGGGCGGATAAAAGGGGACTTCGATATGGTCAGGATGCCGCTCCTTACCCTTATAGCGGATCAGGCCGGATTGGCCGTGCTCATCTCGCGCCTCTATTCCGAGCTTGAAACCAACGCGGTGAGGGACGTGGCCAGCGGGTTGTTCAACCGGAATTATTTCCAGCACCAGTTAGCGCGGGAGGTAAGCCGCGCCCGGCGCTACAGCCTCAACGTCTGCCTTTTGTTCTTCCGGGTTGATGATTACGAGGGGTATATCGGACGCAACGGACGCTACATGGGGGATTTTATCCTCTCCGACCTGGGTAATATCGTCTTGCGCAACACCCGGGAGGTGGATACGCCCGCCCGTTTCGGGGATAACCTGTTCGCGGTACTCCTGCCCGAGACCAGGCGCCTGGGGGCCATGCGGCTCGCGGAGCGCATCCGCAAGGTCATCGAGGAATACCCCTTCCCGTCTCGCGAGAAGAAAGAGGTCGACAGACTCACGGCCTGTGTTGGGGTGGCATCCTTTCCCGCCAACTCCGATAACGACCAGGGTCTCATGGACAAGGGCCTGGCAGCCCTGGCCGCCGCCCGGGCCGTGGGCCCCAACAACGTACGCCTCTATTCGAACAACATCAACGGGGAGAAGGCCTGACCGGATTTAACCCCGGCCATGCTTCCGCCCAGTGCCTTGTTCTCCGCGGAATACCTAACATGGAGATGATAAAAGGACGGGAGCTCTCGGGGTCTTATCGGGGGCTTATCGGTCGCAGGTCCCTGTACTTGCGCCGCAGGCCCCATACCACGCGAAGCCCCTCCCAGAATATCGCGGAATCCATCTTCGACTCGCCGCCCTTGCGGTCTACGAAGATGATGGGTACCTCCACTACGCTAAATCCCAAGGACTCGGCCACGAAGGTCATCTCGATCTGGAACGCGTAACCCTGGGAAGTAACGCGGTCCAGGGGGATGGCCTCGAGCACGCGGCGTGAATAGCAGCGGAAACCCGAGGTAGTGTCCACAGTTCTGGTGTGTGCCACGATCTTGGTGTAGAGGTTGCCGCCACGGCTGATCAGCCAGCGAAAGAAACTCCAATCGGGGGCACCCCCTCCCTTGACATAGCGGGAGCCAACGGCGGCGTCAGCCCCGCGGGCCGCCTCGTAGAGGCGCGGCAGGTCGTCGGGATTGTGGGAGAAGTCGGCGTCTATCTCGAAGCAATACTGGGCGCCGCGCTCCAGGGCGTAGCGGAAACCGGCCCGGTATGCGGTGCCGAGCCCCTCCTTTCCCGGGCGGTGAAGCACCTCTATGCGCTCGTCCGATGCAGCCAGGCGATCGGCGATGTCGCCGGTGCCGTCCGGGGAGTTATCGTCCACGATCAGAACGCCGTGGTCCAGGGGTTGGTCGAGTATGGCCTCCACGATCCGCTCGATATTCTCGCGTTCGTTATACGTCGGCAATACTACGGTTAAATCGCGCATGCGAAGATTATATCACCCGGGAGCGTCCTGAATGCGCGCGGTATCGATCGGTACAGGCGAGGTCTCGGCTACGACAGCCAGCTCAAGGTTAAGAGCGGTCCCCTGCTTCCCCAGCTTCTCTCTGTGACGTCTCTACCTACTGGCGTGGGTGGAGCGCTTCATGCGGGCCTTCCGTGCCCCCAACCAAATTTTCCGACCAGCGGCACGAACACGCAGGTGCCCTCCTCGCTCGCGACATACTCGTTTCCCTTGCGCCTGATCAGGGTGAGCACCTGCATCCCGGGCGGCCCTACCGGTATTACCAGCTTTCCTCCGTCAGCGAGTTGTTCCAGGAGGGGATTGGGGACGGATGGAGCGCCGGCAGTGACGATAATGCCGTCGTACGGGGCCTGTTGCGGCCAGCCCATGGTGCCATCGCCGACGTGGATATCGATATTGCCGTACCCGAGGGAATGCAGCCGCTGGGAAGCAGCCTCGGCCAGCTCGGGATATTTTTCGATGGAGACCGCCCGGGTCGCGAGTTCGCAGAGGATGGCGGCCTGGTAGCCGGAACCGGTCCCTACCTCCAGCACCGTATCTTTTTCCCCGATCTCCAGGAGCTCGGTCATCCAGGCCACCATGTAAGGCTGGCTGATCGTCTGCCCCTCGCCGATGGGGAGGGGGGAGTCGTCGTAAGCCCGGTCGGACATGTTAGAGGGCACGAATAGATGTCTTGGCACTCGCGACATGGCCTCCAGGACGCGGGGATCTTGCACACCCCGCGCGGCTATCTGGTGTTTGACCATGTTCCTTCGCAGGCGGCCGTAATAATCCTCTTTCATAGCCCTGGATCTCGCTTCAGGTGGGTCTCGGGGGGTGCCCTCAAATCGCCTCGTTCTCGTCGTCTAGGTATTTGGTGATGCTGATAATAGTGCCGCTCTTGGGATGCGAGTCGCACTCGAAGACGTCCACCAGGCTTCTTATAAGCGGTATCCCGAATCCCTTGCCCAGAAGATCGGTGCGTTCCCTGTTGAGGATCAGGCTGGGATCGAAGCCCGGCCCTTCATCCCTCACCTCGATGGTCAAGAAACCATCGCCGGCCAGGAAACGGACCAGTATCGGCGCCTTATCTCCCTTGCCGTTGCCGGTATGGATGATGGCGTTGGTGCACATCTCTGAGATGGCTATCTTGAGGTCGTCGATGCTCTCCTCGGCGAAGCGCATACGGCGAGCTATGGAACTCGCCAACAGCCGTGCAAGCCCCACGTACTGTGCCTTTGCGGGTATCTCCAACTCGAAAGCCGTTCCTTCGTCGCCTGGCAAAGTCACGCCTCCTCAGCTTGCGCGAGTAGTTCATCCCGGGAGTGATAGATGGGGAAGACCTTGGTGAGGCCCGTAATGCGGAAGATGCGCAGGATCTTTTCCTGGCTGCAGATTATCCCGAGTTCACCATCGTGATGCTTTACCCTCTTCAGGCCACCCACAAGCACTCCCAGGCCGGTACTATCCAGGAAAGCCACGTTTTCCAGATCCACGATGAGGTTATACTTCCCCTCATCAACCAGATCCTTGATGGTTTCGCGAAGTTTTGGGGCGCTGTATACGTCAACCTCACCGGAGAGCTCAACGAGCGAAAAGGCGCCCAAGCCCTCTACGGTGATGTCGAGTTCCGTACCCGCTCTTTCATCACTGTCCATTATTGACCCACCGTACAATATAATCGATCTCCCAAGCGCCGTTGACTATTGTGCGGACTTCGGACGCTTGACTATCGTTCCACACTTGCTGCATTTTGCCTTGTCTTGTCCTGGTTCGATGGTAACGCGATTGCCGCAAGTCGGGCAGAGAACCCTCAGTATTTCGACACTCGTTAACTCATGGCCATGAGGTCCCCGCGTCATTTTTCACCTCCGTATGTTTCCTACGAAAAAGACACTATTCAGAGCCTGGCTATAAACGACCAGCTCCAACAGTTATCTACCCCCATGACAAACCTTTAAAACCTGCCCCCCAACCCCCCGCTCCATAACCCCCTCCGTCTGCCAGGCCCCGCCCGCTCTTTTTCCCGTAGGGTGGGGTCAGCGTCTTGCTTTTTGCGCCGCAGGCGCGAAAGGCCAAGACCTGACAACAGTCGCCATTACCTACCACCCAGCGCCCCGATGCTTGACCCGCCCGTCCATGTCCCCACCCCATAATATATATAGTAAACGGATGTTTACTATTAAACAAATGTTTACTATAATAGGGCCGTGGAGGTGATAAGGGCATGGAAGGTCTCACGCCCAGACAGGAGGAGGTGCTCGATCTCGTGCTGGAGGCGCTGGAGCGGAGAGGGTACCCGCCCAGTATCCGGGAGATATGCGACGCCCTCGGTCTGTCATCCACCCGGGGCGCTCTGCGCCACCTGGAGGCCCTGGAGAAGAAGGGCTTTATCTCACGCGCTCCCGGGGCGCGGGCAATCCAGGTACGGGACAGCCTGCGCGCCGCGGCGGCCTATCTCCCCCTGGTGGGGGAGGTTCCCGCAGGCCCTCTACGCCATGCCTCGGAGGAGGTGGAGGAATGGGTGCCGGTTCCCGCCCGCTGGGGAGGAGAGGGGCGTTTTCTCCTGCGCGTGAGGGGGGACAGCATGATCGGCGACGGCATCCGCGACGGTGACCTGGTGGTGGTAGAGCCCGGACCGGACGCGCTGGACGGCGAGGTGGTGGTGGCGCTGGTGGACGGTGAGGCCACCGTGAAACGCCTGCGGCGCCGCAGGGGGGGAGTGGAGCTGGAGGCCTCCAACCCCGCGTATCCTACCTTGCGGGTGGAAAAAGGCGAGGCGGAGGTGAGGCTGTCCGGAAGGGTGGTGTCCCTGCTGCGCGACAGGGTTTGATTTTCGCGGCCCCCATGCAGAGGGCGATAGGACGGGTGTTTGAGGCGCGATAAAAACCGAGAGACGGAGAACAAGGAGGGCGCAAGCCCTCCTCGCTTCCCTTCGGATGCGGGAGCGGGATGGAAAGGCGAGCGGGATGGTTACCACGATAGAGGAGCCGGTGGACGTATCGGCGGTCTTCCGCAGCGGCAGGCTGCGCCCCACAGCTTTCCTGTGGCGCGGCCGCAGGTACGACATACGCCGCGTGCTGGGGACATACCGTGCCCCCAAAGGGCGTTACCTGGAACTCTATTATTCGGTGATGAGCGACAACCCCGAGGTTTACGAGCTGCGTTTCTCCACCGAGGGCATGAACTGGAGCCTGGTGAGGGTGCACGGCGAGGGATAGGTGGCCCGGAAGATGACCCAGTACGTGATGCACGGCCTGCTGCGCTCCGCCGACCAGGGAAAGCCGGCGGGGGAAGGGCGCTGCGTGCTGCACCTGGACATGGACGCCTATTTCGCTTCCGTGGAACAGAGGGACGTCCCGCTCTACCGCGGCCGCCCCCTCGTCGTCTGTCACACCTCCAGCGATTTCTGCTCCCACGGCGTGGTGGCCACCGCTTCCTACGAGGCACGCTCGTGGGGGATAAAGGCGGGCATGTCGGTCTGGGAGGCGCGCAAGCGCTGCCCGCACGCCTGCTTCGTCCATGCCGACATCCCCAAGTACCTGGACAATGCCCGGCGCATCGTGAACATCTGCGAGCGGCGTTCCCACCGCGTGGAGGTCTTCTCCATAGACGAGGCCTTCGCTGACCTCACCGCCTCCCTGCAGTCTCGTCCCCCGGGAAGGGAACGCTGGGAGGCGGCGCTGGAGGTGGGGAGGGGGATGAAGGAAGACATCCGCCGCGAGCTGGGGCTCTCCGCTTCCGTGGGCATAGGCCCCAACAAGCTGGTGGCCAAGATGGCCTCGGAGTTCCAGAAGCCGGACGGGCTGACCCTGGTCACGCCCGAGCAGCTCCCGCAGATCCTCGCCCCCATGGAAGTGGACAAACTGGTGGGGGTGGGCAGGCGCATGCGCCGCAACTTCCGGGCCATGGGCATCGAGACCATAGGCGATCTGGCCCGCACGCCGCGGGAGGTGATGGAGTGGAAGTTCGGGGTCGTCGGGAGGCTGCTGTGGAGGGCGGCCTGGGGGCAGGACGACAGCCCGGTGGTGCGCAGCGGCGAGCACCACGAGGTCAAGTCCTTCGGCCACAGCCTTTCCATGCGCGGCGGCACGGGCGACCTGGAATACCTGGAGAACACCCTGCTGGGCCTGGTCGACGCCGTCACCCGCCGCATGCGGCGGGACGGCTACCTGGGCAGGACGGTAACCCTGCGCCTGCGCGTGGGCTACGGCATGGGCTATGCCCGCGCCAGGACGCTGGAGGAATACAGCGACCTCCCCTCTCCCATCTACGCGGCGGCGCGCGAGATGCTGCGGCGGGAGGCCTCCTCCGGGCTTTGGAAGGAGTCCGTGACCACGGTGGGGGTCTCCGTGTCGCAACTGCGCCGCCGGGAAGAGGGCAGGCAGGTGACCATCTGGGATTGCCTGGACCCGCGCGAGGAAAAACTCACCGCGGCCCTGGACGCCCTGCGGGACCGCTACGGGGAGGGAGTGGTGACACGGGCATCCCTCCTGGGGGACTTCGCCGTCTCCGGCATGAACCTCGCCCGCTGAATCATCCCCGCCCGTCTGCCCACTCCCGCTCGATCCATAACCCGCTGACAGTGCTCACGTGTTGCGTTTCGCGCCTCAGGCGCGAAACGTCAAGACCGAGCACTCTCCCACCTGCCGGGGGGCGAGCGATGCGCATGCGCTGTGGGCCAGTATTTATGCCCGCTATGCTGGTTCCAATTCCCATTACCTGAGAAGCACATACTTATGCGAGAGAGTAAGGGGTCCGGGGTTTATATGGACCTCAGTTTCCGTTATCCCAGATCGATGGTAATCGTAAGCAAAAGGAAACGTGACCCCCGGTGTGGAGGCCTGACCCCCGATGTGGAGTTAGAAAGTCACGTTGATGATCAGATCCCCGTCATCGGTGCGGTGCCACTCCGGGGTCGAACGATCTGCGCCCCAGGCCAGCTCGTACAGTGCCTGGGCCATCCCCACCAGGGCAAGGTGCATGCTGGGGTTCTCCAGGGTGAGCGTGAGGCTCTTTTGGTCGGCCTTGAAACCGGTAATATTACCCAGACCGCGCAGCGCGGCCCAGTTCTTGAAGTCGTAGCCGCTCCTTTTCCAGTTTTCGGCGCTCATGCTCATCTTGCCGTAACGCCTCTGGGCCTCGATGATAGCTGCCGGAACGGATTCCCCCAGCTCCGCCTCCAGGTCATCGAAAACCGTGTCCATGGCAGCGGGGTCGAAGAAGGCCATCCTCCTCCTGGTTATGGGGTCGATGATCGTTCCTTCCTCCAGGTTCCACATGCAGCGGGCGACGTCGATGGGAATACCACAGGCGGGGCAGCTCTCATGCTTAATGTCTCCGGCCTTGATCCCGTAGCTCTTCCTCTTCAAACGCTCCTTGAGCTCTATGGGGTGTTCTCCGGGATGGACCGCCAGGAGGTAGATCTCGTCCCCCACCTTCTCGTATTTTACCCCCATGTCCCTCTGTTCGAACGCCTCCACGGTGGCGAGCATGTCCGCGGAGAAGAAGATGACCGAGTAGGGGTTGCGGATGATCTGAGTGCGCCAGGGAAAGGTATCCCACAGGTCCCATAAATCGCTGAATCTTATATCACCATACCCATAAATCATCCCTATGCTTGTCGCACGGGAGTTTACGGCATCTCCGAGGTCGAGGATCTCCCGGCGTCTCCCCTGCTCCACCGCCGAGACCTTATCCACCAGACTCTCTCCGAGTATGGACGACAGTATCTTCGTCTCTTCCGCGAATACCCTTTCCATGAACCTCCTGGTGTCGCGACGTTTCCTCTCCATCACGATGTGCTCTATCGGCACGCCTACCAGTTCCTCCACGCCGTGGAAGATGTTGTCGATGTTTACCGACTCGTAAAAAACCATGCGCGCTCCGGGCGAATAGGATATGGAGATGATGCCGCTATCCTCCCATGTAAAGACCTCACTGATCAGCCTGGGAACGTTACAAGAAGCACAAAGTTGCATCCCGGTCATTGCCACCCTCCTGAGTATCAGACATCACCGTATACTTATCATTTCGACATCGAACCCCCCTTTACTTTATCGGGTGTGCAGATTGCTTTTATCCACACGCTCGTCCGCGCGAGACGGGGTGTACGCGGCGAGTTTTTTACCTGCGATCTGTCAATAGTCCCCCTGGGTGATACAATTATCGATTGATCCAGAAAGGGAGAGGTTTGATGAAAACGAAAAACACAGGGAAAAGCCGCATACGCAGATACGCCAGGGGGGTGCTTGCCGCTGCGCTGGCGGCAGCCGGAACCGCCGCGGGAGCGGTGGCGTTCGGGATCCTGGACTACCTTTATGAACCCGAGTTCTTCCGTCCGGGAAAGAAGCCGAGGCCATCCAGGGAGATTGCGCCCGGTGAAGCCGAAGTCTATCCTTCACTGCTCAGGGCTGGAGGAGGCACGCAGTCTGTCAACCTGCGCTTCCGTTGCGGTCCGGGTGGTATATCGGAGGACGGCGGCATAAAGATCAATTTCTGCCGCCTCGTGGATTTCGGGCCCGAAGGCAGGCGCCAGAACTATCTCTATGCCGACGGCTGGGGCCCCAGGCAGAACCTGCACCCCCGGTTTGCGAATTACTACAACTGCGAGCTGAAAAGCGCGGGCGGCGCGCGCCTGGAGGTGGTTTCCCAGGGCTTCTTCCCCCTGCGGGCCGTATTTCGTCTTCTGGGGCGGGAGTTCTTGCGCTGGAGAGGCGTGAAACTGGAACCCCTGGACGTCTTCTACCTTTACATGGAACTGAGAAAGATACGCATACGCGTTCGCGATGACCGCCTGCAGGAGGGGGACGAGATAATCGTCCACCTGGGCGATACCCGTTACGGAAGCAGGGGATGGTCTTCGCCCGCCCATCCCAGCCGCGTCGATATCGCGATCGAGGTCGACGAAAGAAGCACGGGACTTTACAGGCTTATCGCCGACAATCCCGTCCTGGAAGCGGTCGGGGGCGAAGCCGCAGCCCTGGACCTGGTTCTCTCTTCATTCTCCCCGCAAGGTGAGGGACGTCTGGTTATCAGGGCGGTCGATAAGCGAGGAGATGTTGACCCGACTTATACCGGGGGGGTAGAGCTCGTGCCGGCACCGGGTCTGGAGAGCCCGTACAGCGTTGAATTCCGCCCCCGGGACGGAGGGGTCGTGCAGGTAACGTGCCGGGTTTCGGATCCCGGCGTGTACCGCGTGGGAGCCACCGGCAAGGGCATTGCGGGGGAGAGCAACCCGGTGACCTATGGAGGAGATGCGCGTCTTTTCTGGGGGGACATCCACGTGCATACGGCACTGTGCGACGGCTGCCTGGACCCCAACCGCTTCTACCCGGAGGCCCGGGATACGCTGGGGCTGGATTTCGCGGCCATCACCACCCACGATACCATGGACAAGATCGAGCCCTCAGGGCGTGAAGACGAATGGACGTTGATAAGAAACCTGCAGGAGAGCTACAACGAGCCCGGCCGCTTCGTGACCTTTCTGGGCTATGAATGGTCCGATCACAGGCAGGGCCACCGCGGCATTTTCTTCGCGCCCGACGAGCCGAACCCGCATCTATATAGTTTCGTGGATCCCGAGAGCGATACGCTGCAGAAGCTGGAAGAGCGGCTGCGGGAGCACGAGGCCATGATCATCCCCCATCACACCGCGTGGAGAAAGGTATTCCTGCCGCTGCTGAACTGGCTCAAGTTCCTGCGCATGAAGATCCCGGAGGCCTATACATGGGGAGACCCGGAAAACGAACGGCAGCGCCTGGTGGAGATCTATAGTATGCACGGAGACTCGGAAAGCTACGGTGGGCCTTTTCCCATCACCCACGGCGACCCTCGTGGATGGTTCCCCCGTTTCCTGCGCGAGGACCGCAGCCGCCCGGGCTACGGCAACTACGTGCAGGAAGCCCTGGCGTCGGGGCTGCGCCTGGGTATCATCGCCGGCAGCGACCGCCACGATTACGCCGTGGACGAGAGGTTCCATCCCATAGATATCTATCCGGGCGGGCTCACGGCGGTCCAGGCGAACGAGCTCACGCCGCAGGCATTGTGGAGGTCACTGTGGAATCGCAGGGTTTACGGCACCACCGGAAAGCGCATCTTGCTCGATTTCTTCGCCGATGGCCTGCCCATGGGAAGCGAATATCTCTGCCCGGGTAGCCCGCGCCTGCACGGCAGGGTGATCGGCACCGCCCCTATCAGGAAAGCGGAGCTGCTGCGCCACGACGCGAGGGGCTATACCGTCGCCTGGTCGGCGGCGGGGATGGGGGAGGTGGTATTCGATTTCACGGACGATGATCTCGAGGGCGGGGGCTTCTATTATCTGCGGGTCGAGCAGGAAGACGGTCACTGCGCCTGGTCCAGCCCCATATGGATCATGCGGTAGTGGGCCAGCAGGTAGAATGCGGTAAGACCTCGCCAGGGGGCCCAGGGCTCGAGCATATCACGCACGTCTTGAGCCGACAGTTCCCTGCCTCCACCCAGGTAATGCCCCACTACCCGGCGTATGCCCAGATCGGAGGCCGGCACTACGTCCACGCGTCCCAGGCCCCTGACCAGGATATACTCCGCCGTCCATTCGCCGATTCCCCGGTAACCACGCAGCAGCTCCTTGAGCTCTTCGCCGGGCATGCCGTACCAGGATGCCGTGTCTATCTCTCCTGTGCCTATCTTTTCCGCCAGTTCGATGAGGCTCTCCGCCTTGCGCTGTGACAACCCGCATGCGCGCAGTTCACCCACCTCGAGTGAGGCTATGTCCCGGGGTCGGGGAAAGGCCGTCAATTTACCGGCCGGGGTGCCGAACGAAGACAGCAGGCGTTCCCTGATCCCCCGTGCTGCTTTCATGGATATCTGCTGTTCGGTGACGGCGATCAAGAACATCTGAAAGATATCGACGGGGCGAAATGGCTTGAGCCCGATCAGCGAGTTTATTATGGGGCGGAGCGCCTTATCCTTGCGCAGCTTGCTGTAAAAGGGCTCCAATTGCAGGTCCGCATTCAGGGCCGTTCGCATACTCTGCTGGAAGCGCCTGGTCTGCCTGGGCATGGGGTCCGCGATGAGCTCTATGACCGGCGGGTCCTGGTCCGTCTGTTTGAGGAATATGGAGGTCGGCCTGTCTTCCCACCACATGGCGAGCGACCCTTCGCGCGAAGCGCTGCGGCCCGAGAAGGCCGAGTGCATGCGCCAGGACAGGCGGAAATCATACGGGTTTTCGCAGATTATCCTCATGGGCAGATTATACAATGTTTTGTTTCCCGAGCCCGGGGGTAACGATCCTCGCCCCGGGTGCTTTACCGGCCCGAGCCTCCGGGTAACGGCCTCGCTCGGCTGCGCTTGCTTCCTCACTATAAGAAGAAGCCGTTACTTGCGCGCTCGCTGCGACCGACCCGGTAGTTCTCGGGCCAGGGGCAGCACAGATGGAGAAAGAATAACCATTATCCAGTGCTCGGGAAGTCTCCCTGAGGCAGGAGGTGTACGGGAGCTCACGTTACTTCTCCGTCTTTGGATCCGCCCGCTTGGGAGACTTCTCCCGCCTCAGCTGCAAGCGGTACGGAGTTCCCGGGGCTGGTCGTCTGGTAGTGAAAGGTTCGCGGGAACCGGGAAACGTTATACCGCTGAAGGCGCGTTCGCTGCCGCGATGCAATCGGGTCGACGTTGGACTATGATAGGTAGCGATGTAAGCAGGCGGGACAGGTGGTGTCGATGCAGCTGGGTCTGGAAATACTCAAGTTCCTGTTTTTCCCAGGACTTCTCTTCATGGCCGGCTGCGGCGGCCTTCTACTTTACACGGAGGGCTGGCTCCAGGCGGCCTTTTTTGGGGGAGCGGGGCCGTCACCGCGCGAGGTGGCATTGGGCGAAGCGGGGAGAAACACGTCTACCGCGGGGGAACTCACGGCCCTCGCGGCTACCCTGGCCGCCATGGGGGTGGCCGGAGTCATGGTGGTCGGCGTCAGGGGAGATCTGTTCGCGCTGCTCCTGCTGTTCTCGGCGGTCGAGGTTCTCCCCATCTATCTCGTGGCCGCGCGTGGAGCGGAACAAAGCCTGTACGTTCCCCTGTTCCTGCGCGAGGCGCTGTGCAGGATGGCCACCCTGATGTTTGTCGTTTTAAGTGTATCCCTCCGTTTTCCCGGCGCCCTCTCCCCGCAGCTCGAGACGCTTCGGGGAGAGGGCGCGCCCTACGCCGCGCAGCTGTGGAGCGGCACAGGCTTCGCGATCATCGTCGCCTCACTGTCGTGCGCCGGGCTGGCCTATCTCATGTTCCTGCTGGGCCGCCCTGCCTACGCGAAAAGCTACGGCGCAGGAAGAGCGTACTCACCCGCATCCTTTCATGCCGGCGCGATCGAGGGATCGCATAAGGCGGCAAGCGTCCTCCTCGGCCTGGTCCTCTTCCTGGGGTATCCATGGGAGGGAGGTGCGGGGACGCTGCTGTGGGCGGCGGCGGTCCTGGGCGCGGTAGCGCTGCTCTGCGTGGCACGGGCCTGGATGGAGGGGCGAGGCCGTGTCTTCGCAAGGAGGCTGCAATGGTCCGCCATGCTCGTGGCGATGCTGTCCGCTGCTCTCGCATTCGCGGCAGCCATCATAAATGGATCGTGGGGCTGAACATGCGCGAGGTCCACACGTTAACCGGGGGTAATGGCGGCCCATGAAAGCAGTATTCCTGATTCCCGCCCTGCCCCTCTCCGCGGCCGCGGCGGGTCTCGTCTTTCTGGCCGCCATGCGCTTTCGCCGCCTCGGGTGGGCCGCCCTGGCGCTTTATACCCTGTCCGTACCGATGCTGGCCGTCCTGATATATCGCTTCTGGGACCACCATGTGGGTCCGGATTCCTTTTCGCTGTGGCAACTCGCCGTCTCTCCGGGCAATATATCCTTCTTCATGCCGCTGGCGATATTCTCACCCCTGCTCCTCTGGGCGGCGCAGAGAAAGAGGCCTGGGGGAAAGGGCGGGAACGCCGCGCTGGCCCTGGCCTGTATCGGACTCGCCGCCGCGCTCGCGGCCCTGCTCAGCCAGCACCTATTCCTTATGGTCGGGATGTTCGCCGTCGCCACCTCGAGCATGGTGGCTGCCACTGTGTTAAGGGGAAAAGGGGCGGCGCGCCTTCTCCCGTCCCTTTTTCCCCCGCTGTTGGCGGACTTCTGCCTGGCGCTGGGGGTGATGTTCCTCTACCTCTCCGACCCGACGCGAGGGCTGTTTTTTCCCGCGACGCCCCTGGAGCCCGCGGGTATGCCCGCGGCGGCCTGCGCTCTCCTGCTTGCGGCGGCCCTGATGCGCCTGGCCTGCTTTCCCCTGCAGCGATGGATGAGCGGCATGTCTCGGGGAGGAAAGGAGCTGCGCCTGTTCCACCTCCTGGCCGTGGACCTCACCCTCGGGACCTACCTGCTATTCGCAGTCAGCCGCCTGTTCTTCGTCTGGGAGGGGTTGTGGGTCTGGGTATGCCTGGGTATCGCCGCGGTGACCCTGGTGGAGATAGCGCGGGAGCTGCTCTATACCTCGGGCAGAGATGAGAGCTGGGGATTACTTTGTGCCGCCGTAGCGGCTGGCATAGCCCTGGTCGCCGCCCCGGGAGGGCAGGCGGCCACGGCGGCGGCGAGGCTCGCCCTGTGGGCGGGGATACCCGCGCTGGCCCTGGTGGAGCTGGGAAGCGAGGGAGCACTCGGGATGGACTGGGCAGGGGTGGTGGGTGGTGCCTCGCTTATGGGCTTGCCGCCGCTGGCCGGTTTCGCGACCCTGTGGATGGGGTTCGAGGCCCTGTCGGGCGGTTTTACGGGAGGGAAGACGATCGTCTTTTTAGCCGCCATCCCCCTCCTGTTCGCCTCGGCATTGATCGCGGGCGCCGTGGCGCTTTTCCTGCCGCGGAACGGAGAGCAGGAGGTGCTGGTGCAGACGGCGGCTCCCGCAGCCGTTCTCCTGGCCGCATGCTGTGCCGCCACGGGGCTTTACCCGGGCACCATCGTGGATCTTTTCATGCGCGAGTACGGCCTGCCCCTGGAGGTTCCTTTTACTTCCTGGACGACGCTGGGATGGGCCGTTCTCATCTGCGGAGGTCTGGCCGCTATCCTGTCATATGCCTGGACGCGGCGGGGGGGGGATAGCGGCGAGGAGAGAAGATCCGCAGGCCGCTCGCTGCCGCTTCTGGCGAGCGCGAAGACCTCCTCATCTCGGCTGCTGGACAGGAGCAGGTATCGGGTGGCGGTGGTATGCGTAGAGGTTCTGCTGTACCTGGCATGGATAGCGGTCATGGTTTTTCTTGGCATCGAGTAGGCGCATGTTGCATGGAAGCGTGTAATGGGATCATTCGTGGACGATAAAGACAGCAGTAAACCGAAAGGGCAGATGGATCTCCTGCCCCCCGAGGGTAACGACTGGTCACGGCTCGAGCTTACCCGGCGGGTGTGGCTGGAGGATGTTGGCGGGGACCACGGCGCACGCATGGAGTTCCTGGCCGACCGGGGGCTGCGCCTCATGATGGCGGATATGGTACCGGGCGCCGGAGAGACCCTGCATTTCTCGAATCATGCGGAAGGAGAGACCCTGCACTTGAGAGCGGGAGGGGGGAAGAGCGTTTTAGGCGAGGCGGCGAAGTATTTTCCATCTGCATCCCGCTGGAGCGAGCTGCTGGGGGTGGAGAAAGACGGGGGGCTCGGAAAGCACGGCGCTCGGGCCGTGTTGTCTCGAGCCTGCCTCAACCTTGAGGTCGAGGGGGGTATAGTCCAGCGGGTGAGAGAAGCGTGCAGGGATTATCCCCAGGGAGTCCTGTTCAGGACCAAAGCCGCGAAGGCCCCCGCTGCTCTGGCAACAGAAGGAGGGAAGAGGGGGATAGCGCTGTCCTTGTCGTTCGTCCAGGCCATGGAAGATGCGCGTGGGATGAAGGTGCCCGATGCGGCGATCGCCCTGCGCGCGGTGCTGCTGGAGTCGGCCAGGGTGCAGGATCACCTGGAGTGGATAGGCGCCGCCGCCTCGATCCTGGGAAGGCAGCGTATAGCCGCCAGGTGCGGTGACATGCAGGGCGGGCTGCGGGATGTTCTGGACGAATGGCTGGGTGAACCCGCGGGCAGAGGTTGGGTCGTCCCCGGGGGGATCAGGGAGGACTTTCCCTTGGAGGGGGCGGCGGCAACGGTGGAGAAGATCGCGTCAATCGCAGACAGCTGGGAAAAGGACTCCCCCCGTGCCACCTCGCTTCCCGTGCCGGGATGGGTGGAGAAAAGACTCGGCCGTATTGTGGGAGAGGCGGAAAGCCGCGCCTGGACAGGGCCCCTGGCCAGGGCGTCCGGCCTCGATCGGGATACGAGAAAAGAGGAGCCGGGAGTTTACGCCATCGTGGGGTGGAGGAACGCCGAAGCAAGCGAGAGATACGGCATGCTTCGCCGCATGCTGTGGATAAGGACGGGCGAGATAGCCTCGTCGCTCGAGGTGATGCGTCGTATCCTGGAAGACCTTCCCGACACCCCCCTGATGGTCAAGAGGGGCCGCGCCGGCAGGGGCGAGGGGTTCGGGCGCTGCGAGAGCGCCGAAGGGGAGCTCTGCTGCCACGTGGCACTGGAAAAAGGCCAGGTGGTATTGGCATCCTTCTCTCTCCCCCACGAGTTGAACCGCTCCGCGTCCCGCGTCCTCGAGGGGCACCGCCTGGACGAGGCGGATATCCTCTCCCTGGCCTGGGGAACAGGATTGTGGCCGAAGGCATGATCAACCTTGCAGTATGAGAGTGGCGGATATGGAAATACCACCCCGTCGTTTTCCCTGTTTCAGGATGGGATATGCGCGGGAGACGGGAGCCGGCGCTTGCGCTACGCAGTGTTTTTAAAGCAGAATTGAGCGTGCCGGCGGGAGGAACAAGGGAGGGTGTTGGATGAAGGCAACCGTTCTTCAGAAACTGCGCATTATCTTGGTGACCGTTTATGCCACACTACGCATCACTCTAATAGTCCTGTACAAGGTCAATCTCAGGGGAGGCTATCCGAGATGGTATGGAGATAAGTGGCTCAGGTGGTGGGCCCGCGAACTGGTCGACGCCGTCGGGATAGATTACGAAGTCATCGATCCACACCACACCACGATCGACCCCGGCAAGCGTTACATCGTCATGGGCAACCACCGCAGCCACTACGACATCCCGCTGAGCGTACTCGCCATTCCCGGCAGCGTTCGCATGCTCACCAAGAAGGAGCTTTTCAAGGTGCCCCTCTGGGGCCGGGGGATGACGGCGGGGGAATTCATCGCCATCGATCGTAGTGACTTCGAGCAGGCGAAAAAGGACCTCGCCGCCGCCCGGGCCAAGATGGAGAGCGGCATCGTGCTCTGGATCGCCCCCGAGGGGACACGTTCGCGCACCACCCGCATGGGACCCTTCAAGAAAGGCGGCTTCGTCATGGCCATCGAGTCCGGGGCCACCATCATCCCCATGGGAGTCCAGGGCTCCGAAAATGTGCTGCCGCCGAAGACCCTGGGCCTCGTCCTGGGCCAGAAGGTGAGGATCGAGATAGG
Organism: uncultured Actinomycetota bacterium; assembly: GCA_964462595.1. GTDB lineage: Bacteria > Actinomycetota > Geothermincolia > Geothermincolales > RBG-13-55-18 > SURF-21. Next base: position 193,522 of record CAYWXM010000063.1, on the reverse strand, counting down.
CGCTCCCATCGAGGCCTCTGACTACACCCTCGAAAACAAGGAGGACCTCATGGAAGAGGTGCGCGTAGCCATCTCCAGGCTGTGCGGCGAGGGCGGAGAGACGTGAACCGAGACGCCGCAGCCGGATGGTTCCCATAGAAGCACCGGCGAGGGCTGATTGGAAATGGAGGTCGAGGGCCCGGACTTCAAAGCGGGCACCTTTGAGCTCCACCCCGATGCTGATTTCAACTTCCAGATGAACAGGATGGTGATGTGGGGCGACGGCGACCTGGAAGAGGTGAAAGAAGCGGCGCTTAAGATAACCGGCATGGCCTCGTGGGTATCGACGTTCCTCCCTTCCCTTGACCCATGAATGGGAGAGGCCGGTTAAGCAATGATGGTTGTACCGAATACGCGTGGTGCTTAGTTTTTCAGCCCGAAGCGCATCTCTCGAAAAAGATAACAGCTTCTTTTTTGGAGATCTCTCCCGCTGCAACCCCGAGGCAAAGTTCTTTCAGATCCTCGTTCGATACATCGAGCTGCACGCCGTTGATATTCAAGAATATCTCGGCGGCTACGACCGCCGTACGCTTGTTGCCGTCGGTGAACGGGTGATTCTTGCAGATATGAAAAAGATACGCCGCCGCCATGGCGGGAAGGCTCTTATGCAGAAACTCTCCCGCGAAGGAGGCGGTTGGCAGCGCGGCCGCGCTTTCAAGCATTCCGCGATCCGCTACGTTCCCAGCCCCGCCGAACTCAGCTATCATGCGTGCATGAATCGACAGTATGTTCTCGCACGAAAGGAACACGGGTTCCGTGCTCACGAATCGGCCAGTTCCTTGAGCATCTTCCCGCGTTTACCCACGATGCGGTCCAGGTGGCGCTCGAGTTCCTCCGGATCCACCCGTCGAGGGCTTACCGGGGTGATGATTATCGACCCGTTGCTCACCGTCAGCTGGACTTCCTTGCCCTCTTCAAGCCCGACCATCTCCATGATCGGCAGGTCCAGTATCAGGGCGTTGCTGTTTCCCACTTTCTGCAGTCTCTTTATCATTGTGCTAACTCCTTATAGTTATAACATAATTATAACTTTATTTGATACCAAGTCAATCTCGTACAGGAGTATCAAAATAGCAGCCCACTTCATGGCATAACTGCTGAAGCTGCTTGTCGGCGGTGACGAGCAGATTAAGCCTGGCACAAGGCCCGGCTTCTACTGCTTTGGTGGACGTTAATGCCCCTGGAAGACCTTCCCCCCTTGTGATAACTCGAGGGAGCGGGGCAAGTTACCGCCTGCGGCAGTTAGAACCTTATTTATATACTTACATATATGGATGTCACCGCCAGAGAATAGAATGATATCAGTAGATATAATTAGCATACATGTGATACAATACCATACATAGAATACATACCGAAATCGGAGGTATAAGATGACCAAGGCGATCTCCATCAGGCTTGATGAACAGGTATTGAGGGACCTGGAAGCGCTGTCCAAGGCGACGGAGCGATCCAGGACCTTCCTTATCAACGAGGCCATTATGACCTATATAGCGGAGTATGGCGATTACCGCGTGGCTCTCGACCGGCTCCTGGACAAGGACGATGAGCTGATAAGCAGCTCGGAACTAAGGAGCAGGCTTGGGCTATAGGGTAGTATACAAAGCCTCCGTCGAGAAGGATCTCAAGAAGATAGATAAATCCGAGGCGAAGAAGATCTTAAACAGGATAGAAGGAGATCTGGCGAAGGATTTCGATAAGGGTGTCGCCCTGAGCGGAACATTCCAGGGTCTATACAGATACAGGATCGGCGATTACAGGATTATATACGCCAAGACCGTAGATGGGATACTGGTTCTGCGTATCGGCCACAGGAGAAACGTTTATCGAGACTAAGATAAAGCCGGGCGGGATGCCCGGCTTCTATTGCTCTGGTGGGCGTTAAGGCCCTTGGAAGACCTTGCCCCACTTGTTATCCCCTGGGATATGAGATGAACAAAGGGCCCACAAGGGCCCTGGTGATTGGTGGGCGTTAAGGGATTTGAACCCATGACCTCTGCCGTGTGAAGGCAGCGCTCTCCCGCTGAGCTAAACGCCCGCTGCAATAAGAAATATTAACAAAACGGCCGCTTCATTTAAACCCCGCGAGAAGTACGGCGCCTGGACAGTCGGGTGGTAAGCGCCCGTCCCGCATGGACCCGTGGAATCTTACGGCCCCGGATGATGCAATACAGCATCCTGGCCTTGACTCCCTAGAAGAGTTCGACGGGGGCATGGTATGCGACACCCTCTTTTTTAGGCAAGAACCGTGTATGGTGCCAGGTCTTGATTCTTGCGTAACTGTAATGCGCAGGGAAATGTAAAAGACCTGGATAAAGGGTTAATATATGGTAATATATGTATTACATACCGGAGTATGCAAAAAACAAGACCTGGAATGATAGTGAACGGACACCTCCGAACAATTAGGTGGGTCATACTGGTGCCTAATTGAAAGGAGGCGTCCCATGAGTAAAGTGTATGTCGGTCTGGAACTGGGGGCAAGCGATTGCTGGGTGGCGATCGCAGACGAGGGTGGCAAGATCAAAACTCATCGCAAGTTCAAGACAACGGAGACCGACCTCATCTCCCTGGCGCAGGGCCTGGAGGACGAGGCCCTGGTGCTCATGGAGGAGTGCGACATCGCACCATGGGCAAGAAAGGTTCTGCTGCCCCACGTCGGGGAGGTTGTGGTAGCGGACCCCAGACGCAACCTCTGGATCTACCGCGACTCGCGCAAGGACGACAAGATCGACTCCCGCAAGCTGGCGGAGATAGCCAGGCTCGGGACCTACTTCCCCGTCTGGCATGCCTATGACCGCAGCATGGAGGAACTCCACCTGGCGGTGAAGGCCTATGAGAAGCTGCGGGGGGACGTGACCAGGCAGAAGAACCGGCTCAAGGCCAAGCTGCGCCGGCAGGGCATCCTGTGGCAGGGGGACAGGGCCTACGGGGTGCGGGGAAGGCAGGAGGTCCTCTCCCTGGTAGAGAGCCCGGTTGTAAGAGACATCCTGGAGGCCGACTACGAGATCCTGGACTTCCTCTGCGCCAGGCAGGCGGATGCCCGGGCGCGTTTCATGCGCCTGGGTCGCGGCATCACGCCGGTCGGGGCCCTGCAGGAGATACCGGGGGTGGGACCTTATGTGGCCGCGGTCTTCTGCGCCTACGTGAAGGACCCGCGCCGCTTCGGGCACCGCTCCGAGCTCACGCGCTTCTCCCGCCTGGGGGTGACCCGCTGCGTGAGCGCGGGCAAGACGCTCAAACGGGAACACCTGGACCCGGCCGGCCACGGGGCCCTCAAGGATATCTCGCGCAAGGCGTTCCAGGCGGCCATGAACTCGGGCGGGGACAACCGCTTCAAGCGCACTTACGCGGAGGCCCTGGCGAGAGGCGGTAGTCACGATCACGCCAGGCTTACGGTACAGCGCAAGATACTCGCGACCATGCTGGCGATGTGGAGAGACGGGAGCGTATACGACGATAACCATGTAGCGCAGAGACGGGCTTGACGGCCCGCTTGGGCGGGATGCCGCGGAGGCGATGATTGCCCTCCCCGGCGGTTCGCACCCTACTCACCCGAGCGGACCGGGTTGCCGGACAAGTCTCTTAAGGGGTCATGTCCCGGCCCCCCGGGGGCCAAGGACCAAGGCCTGGATAGGCCCCGGCACTCAAGCCCCAACATTCCATAGCACACCCCGCCCCCGGGGCGGTAGATGCTCATAAAGGTGACTGGTTGAGAGATCCGCAAAGCGAACCAGCGGTTTAGTCGGGTCCGCATGGCACACAAGACCGGGGCGAACGCCATGTATGAAGGGGAGATGTTAGTTCGGAGGCGTCCTCCCAAGGCAATAGGAAAGCGATAAACCCCTCCTGAGAGGGGTCAAGGGAGGTTTACCCTTGACTTGGGTCACTAAAGGTGACCCCTTGTACTAGAAGAACTTGTAGCCCACGCCGGTCACCGTCTTGATGAACTCGGGGCTGGAGGAATCGGACTCGATCTTTTTGCGCAGGCGAGCCACGTGCGTGTCGATGGTGCGCGATATGCCGGGGTCCTCGTAACCCCACAGGGCCTTGACGATGTCCTTGCGCGAATACACGGTGCCGCGGTGGCTCGCAAGCAACCACAGCAGGTCGAACTCGGTCTGGGTGAGATCCACCGGCTTTCCGTCCAGGGATATCTCACGCCGCTTGCGGTCGATCTCCAGGCCGCCGATGGATACGTATTCCTCCTTCTCGGTGGAATCACGCACCATGTCCGAGCGGCGCAGGGCGGCCTTGATGCGGGCGATGAGCTCCGCCCCCTTGAAGGGCTTGGTGATGTAATCGTCGCCGCCGATAGCCAGCCCGCTCACCAGATCCGTGATATCGTCCTTGGCGGTCAGGAAGACGATGGGGGCAGCCGTCTCGTCGCGCAGGCGGCGGCAGACCTCCATGCCGTCCATCTTGGGCATGATGATGTCCAGGATCATGAGGTCTGGGTGCTCCTCGCGGCAGATGCGCAGGGCCTCTTCGCCGTCTTCGGCAAGGAGAGTCTTATACCCCTCCGCCATGAGCAATTCGGCGATGAGGCGGCGTATATGGGGGTCGTCGTCGGCGACCAGTATCTTCTTGTCTGCCATCTGCTCCGTCCCTCGTTCATCGGCACGTACCAATCACTAATATTATATGTCGGTAGCACCCTTCACCCTATTGAGCCCTGCGATCGCTGTGCTAGCTTCGGCGCCGTTTCCGCCGGCGGCCGGGATGCACCCGTTTCATATTGTCGTTTGTGGGGATAACTCGCTGCACGGAGCCCTTATATGCCCGTTTTACATGTTCTTCGCCCACGCGAGCTACTCCTTCCGCCGCAAACCCCGGCGGCACGTGGAAGCGGCGGCACGCGGCCTTTCATCGCGAGGGGATGCGTGCCATGGCCGGAGCCGTGGGCAGCTCCACCCCTATACCCACCTCGGCCAGGGCCTCCTGCACCGCCTGGTAATGTATGAAACCGCCCATATGCAGGATGGTCTCTCCCAGCTCGCGGTCGATCTCCATGGAGGCGACACAGGGGAAGCTGTGCCAGTACTTGGCCACCACCTCGGCCACCGCCGCATCCAGCGGGGCGCCTTTCAGGTTGAAAGCGACGTAATATGTGTTGCCGCAGGGGGCGCTGCGCACCACCTTGGCATCCCTTATATAGCCGTCGCCCAGTTCGAGGGTTATTTTAGGGTAGCCGATGCGGAAATAATCCATGAACTCGTCCACCGCCGGGTGTATTCCCGGGGTAAGGGAGCAGAAGGGTTTGGGAAAAGCGCAACCCACGTCCAGCTCACGGCAGATTTTCTTCACCTGGCCCCTCACCCAGCGGCTGACCCAGTTGGGGGCCTCCGAGGGCGCGATGATCACCCGCGAGCCAGCCCTCGCCGCAACTTCAGGAAAAGTCAGCAATATCTCCTGGTGGACGTTGATGAGCACGGTGGCGTCGTGCGGCGGCAGCTCCGGCCCGATCAGCTCCAGTGGGTCGTCCAGGTAATAGGGCAGAACGGACGGGAATTGCAAGATTCCCACTATGTCGCCCGAGAAATCGATCCCATAGGTATCGCGGCAGTGGTCGCAGAGCACCCCGCAGCCGTTGCAGTAGCCCTCGTCGTTGACCATATGGCGCAGGAAGCGCTGGGCGAAGGTGTCCTCGAAGGTCACGGTGAAATTAGCTCTCTTTACCGGAATAGGTCCTCCGCAGTAAGCGATGAGCAGGCGCACGATTACGCTTCCCGCCTTCTCCTGCTAGAAGAAGCACAGCGGGGTGGGGCAACCCCCGGCATATTCGGCCTCGGCCATGGTGTATTCCGGCCTCTCCAGCAGGCGCATCAGGGAGTCGCTCCCCAGGTACAGCACCTGCTCTTTCTTGCTGCCGTAACGGTAGACGGTGATACCCTTGCATCCCAGTTCGTAGGCCAGCTTGTAGGCTTCCTCGATGTCGTCTATGGAGGCATCGGAGGCGAAATTGATGGTCTTGGAGACGGCGTTTTCGCAGTGCGCCTGGAATGCCGCCTGCATGCGTACATGCCACTCGGGTGAGATGTCGAAGGCGGTGACGAAGACGCGCTTCACCTCATCGTCGATGCCGGCCGCGTGCTGCAGGGTACCGCTGCGGGCGATATCCATCATGAGGTCGTTGCTGAAGAAGCCGAGCCTTTTCGCCGTTTCCTCGAAGATGGGATTTATCTCCATGAGCTGGGTGCCCTCGATGACGTTGCGTACGAACGATATAGCGAAGAGGGGCTCTATGCCCGAGGAGCACCCCGCGATGATGCTGATGGTGCCCGTGGGGGCGATGGTCACCGTAGTCGCATTGCGCATGGGGATGCCCCTGGCCTCCCAGACCGAGCCCTCGTAGTTGGGGAAAACGCCCCGCCGCGCGGCCAGCTCCCCGCTGGCGCGGTGGGATTCCTCCTCCAGGATGGCGGCGGCCTCCTCGGCGGCCCGCAGGCCTTCCTCGGAATTGTAGGGCATTCCCATCAGCAGAAGGGCGTCGGCCAGGCCCATCACCCCCAGCCCGATTTTGCGATTGCCCAGGGTCATAAGCTTCGTCTCCTCGAGCGGCCAGCGGTTGATATCGATTATGTTGTCGAGGAAGTGCACGGCTGTGTGGACGGTGCCCGATAATCTCTGCCGGTCCCATTGCCCGTCTTTGACCATGTTCTTGAGATTGATCGAACCCAGGTTGCAGCTCTCCCAGGGCAGCAGCGGCTGCTCCCCGCAGGGGTTGGTGGATTCGATGTCTCCCAGGTGGGGGGTGGGGTTATGGCGGTTGATGGTATCCAGGAATACGAGGCCCGGGTCTCCGGTACGCCAGGCCTGGGTGACGATAAGGTTGAAGACGTCGCGGGCATGCAGGCTGCCGGTTATGGCCCCGCTGCGGGGGTTGCGCAGGAAATATACGTCGTCCTTCTTCAGCGCCTCCATGAACTCGTCCGTTATGCCCACCGAAAGGTTGAAATTGGACAGGAAACCGTCCTGGTCCTTGGCGGTGATGAAGTCCAGGATATCGGGATGGTCGCAGCGCAGTATGCCCATGTTGGCGCCGCGTCTCCTGCCCCCCTGCCGGATCACCTCAGTGGTGACGTCGAAGATGCGCATGAAGGTGAGGGGGCCCGAGGCCATACCCATGGTCGATTGCACCACGTCGCCCTGGGGGCGCAGGCGCGAGAAGGAAAAACCGGTGCCGCCCCCGGATTTATGCACCAGCGCCATGTCTTTCACTGCGTCGAATATGCCGGGAATGGAATCCTCCACGGGAATTACGAAACAGGCGGAGAGCTGCCCTACGCCGGTCCCCGCGTTCATCAGGGTGGGGGAGTTGGGCAGAAAATCCAGCGATACCATGAGGCGGTAGAAATCCTCCTCCAGGGCGGCGATATCCGCCTGAGGGTCGTAGGCGAGGTCCGCCCGTGCCACCGCCCCGGCCACCCGGTGGAACATGGCGTCGGGGGTCTCCGTAACCTGGCCGCGCTCGTCCTTGAGGAGGTAGCGCTTCTTGAGCACGTTGACGGCGTTCACGGTGAGCTTGAGCTCGTCCTTGACGCCGATAAAATCCTTGGTGCGGCGTATCTCCGCCCGGTGCTCGCGGTAGAGGATATATGACTTGGCGGTGCGGGGGAGCCCCTGCTCGATGAGCGCCTCCTCCACCAGGTCCTGTACCTGCTCCACGGTGGGGATCTCGCCGGCGAAGCCTTCTTCCAGCTTGGCCGTGACCTCTTGCGTGAGTCCATCCGCCCGTGATGTTTCTCCCTCGCCCGCCGCCTCGATGGCCTTTCGGATGGCAGCCGCGATCTTTTCCGGCTCGAACGGGACCACGGATCCATCCCGCTTACGTATCTTGTCCAGGGGCATGTCTTTCCTCCATCTACCGATTTCCCCGGGGGTTTTACTGGTTGACACCCCGCTCTACAAATATATTGTACCCGCAAGTAGTGACGTGTATCGTTAGTAGGAGAAAAGCTCATCGCGTTATATGGGGGGGTGGATGGAAATCCGGGAGAAAAGCGGTAAAAGACCTCGCACGGGAAAGGGGACGGGCAAGGGTAAGCCGCCACGGGACGTCGACGATTACCTGGCAAGCGTTCCGGAAGGAGCGCGACCGTCGCTCGAGAGCCTGCGCGCGGCGATAAAGGCGGCGGCCCCACAGGCCGTGGAGTCTTTAAAATATCAGATCCCAGTCTATAAACACCAAGGCGACCTCGTGGGCTTCGCGGCGCAGAAGGGCTTCCTGAGCTTCTACGTCATGAGCCCGGACCTGGTGAAAGCCAGGGCCGCTGATTTAAAAGGTTACGAGGTCAGCGGCGGCACTATCCATTTCTCCCCGGAACACCCCCTCCCGGCGTTGCTGGTGAGGAAGCTTGTAAGAGCGCGCATCGCCGAGAACGAGGGTAAAGCGAAGAAGAAGTAAGGGTACCTTTTCGTTTGAACCGTAATCGCTGCAATGACGAGATCTTTACATGATGGCTTGACCCATAAGGGTATTATAGTTAATAATAATATCGTTAACTGTTACTAATATTAGTAATAACATTCAGGAGCGGCGGAGATGGATCACCTCAAGGCGGAGACCATGCTGTCGGCGTTGGGGGCCGTACTGGACCAGCAGGAAGTGGACCCGGTGGACGTCGTCATCTGCGGCGCCATGGTTCTGCTCATGCAGGGTGTTATCGAGAGGCCGACGAGGGATATAGACGGGCTCGGCATGGTGGAGGAGGAGGGGGGTTCACTGGTGCTCCGGAAGCCGCTCATGAGCGGCGAGTTCACCGCAGCTGTGGAGAGGGTCGGGAACCTCTTCGGCGAGGGCAGGCACTGGTTCAGTACCGCTGCCACCATCCTGCACGACGATACGGAACTGCCCCCGGACATCATCGCAAGGGCGGAGGTGAAGCACTTCGGGGAACGGCTCACCGTGCGCCTCTGCTCACGGGAGCACATGGTCTGCCTGAAGATGTGGGCGGCCATCGACCGGGGCGAGCCCGATATGGGCGACCTTGTCAAGATGAAGGTTTCTGAAACGGAGGCGAGGGCGGCCGCCGAGTGGTGCCTTGAACAGGCCAGGGAAAGGTTGCCGGAGATCGCGGCGGTTCTGGAGGAACTGGGTTATGGAAAACTGGCAGGAGAGCTTGTCGGAGAAGATTAACGAGATCATATGGAGCCAATGGTCCGCATTGGGGGCTTACGTGGCGGCAGAGCCATGCCGCGGGTCGGTGATCGATCCCGAGGCGCTGGTGGTCGGCACCTGTGCGTTCGGAAGGGAGGATGCGAGGATCTTCGACGAGGCCATGGACTGGACACTAGTCAACCACGGACTGTTGAAGGCATGGCGGCTCAAGCGGATCTCTCGCGCTTTCGAGGCCGATACCCGCAGGGCGCTCGGCGCGGTCCTGGATTATGTAGCGGGCGACACCGGGAAAGACATCTTCCCCGGCGTGAGGAAGGAAGCTCGAAATGCATTGCGGGGATCGGAAGCGGAGGAGCTGTTCCGGCGCGAAAAAGGTCGTTATAACGATGGGCACAAGCAGGCGGACGTAGTATTTCTGGAATGGAAGCTGCTGCGGGGGAGCCCCCGGATACGCCGTCACTCGGGAAAGCCGGACCTGGGCAACCCCGCCAATCTCATGCTCCGCCTCAGGGACTACTATGGGGCCGGGGCCCGCGCGGACGTCATGACCTGGCTGCTGACGAACGAGGGTGGAAGTTCCAATGGGATCGCCTCCAGGATCAAATACCGCCAGGGGAGCGTGTACGGCGTACTCGAGGACCTTGTAAGTGCGGGGATAGCGCATAAGGAAGGAGGACGCGGGAACGCTTATTACTGGATAGACCGGGAGAAGGTGGCCGCTTCACTGGGGCTCGGAAAGAAGAGGCCGGCCTTTTTTATCTGGGGAGACGTCCTCCGCGCCTTCGATATGGTCATGTCCGATCGGTGGACACGGCAGGAGACCTACGAGAACGTTTTTCTCGCGGCCGAGAGGATGCGCGACCTCGCCGTTGAAGTAATCCCGATGTTGAGGAGGGCGGGGCAACCTCTCTCCCGTATTCCGTTTCCGGACCCCGCAAGGCTCAAGGGCGCGGAACACACGGAAGCTCTGATTGCGTTTCTCGATCAGGCTGCGGCAATCCTGGAGCGATACACGATTGGTTAGATCGTTGCATCACTCCGGGGGGCCGTCCTCGGTCCAGCGCAACCGTTCGGCGAGTTCCCGGAAGCGCATGACCTTCTTCGCGTCGACGTTCTCCGTCTCGAAGTCCCGCTCCGCCGTATACAGGCCTGAATCCGCGGCCTGGCCGGGGTCAAAGCAGGCAGATATCTTTTTCTGCCAACGGTTGAAACCGCCCGCGAGCGGGCTCAGGGCCTTGCGTACCTCGGGGGTGAGCACCGAGAGGGGGGTCATGCAGCGTTCTATGGCCTCCAGGGTGGAGAGAAAGGCGATGGGCTTCAGTGCTTCCAGGCTCTTTTCCTCGTGCACGCTGTACATGTGCACCACCTCGCAGTGGGCCCAGGTGTTGTTCTCGTAGGGGACGAAATAGGGGTTCTCGGCGCCGTCGTCCAGGATGGCCCCCTTCTCTATCCAGGGTTTCTTCATCTCGGCTATGGCATCCGCCCAAGGCATCTGGGAGTCCAGGGCGTCGTTCTCGTCCAGGTTGGTGCAGAAGGTGCCCCCGAGGCGGAAGGCCGCGGGGATGAGGCTGGCGCGGATGAGGTTCAGGGGGAGCATGGGGGCCAGCGGGGATGCCTGCATGTCGAGGACGATGCCATTATGTCCGTCGACGATGCGCCTGAGCACCGCCTCCTGGTATTCGAGCTCCGCCATGGAGTCGCCCACCAGCAGGATGGTGAAGGGGTATCTCAGGACATCGTAGACGATGCTCCTTAAATTCCGCGTCCTCATGATCTTGCGGTAGAGCTTGGGGGCTATGGCCATGGGAAAAGACCCCATGGTGATGCGCAGGCAAAGGTACCCGATCTCGGCCTCGCCCAGCTCGTACATGGCGTCGGCGAAGTCCTGCTCCCGGTTGAACACGCAGCCATAAAAGCGCAGGTTCTCGGGCTGCTCCACCACCGAATCGAACACCATCCCTTCGGCTTCCATCACTGCCGGCCCGGGCCAGTTGAACAGCTTGAGGGCGCACTTCGTGAAGACCCCCAGGCCCCCGAAGGCGCCCGAGGCGCCGCGCATGATGCCGCGCAGGGAAGGGCCGGGGCCGTCGCCGGAGAACCACCCCGCTCCCGAGCCGGGGGCGCCGAGGCGCAGCAGCTCGCCGTCGGGGAGCACCCACTCCACTCCCAGCACGTTGCGGGGGCTGTAGCTCATGTAGATCCCGTCGTGGCCCACGCCGTGCATGGAAGTGGCGCTGGCCAGGGGCGAGCAAACCGGGCCAGCCCCGATGAGGTGGGTGTTGAGCCCTCGCTTCATGGCCTCCGCCTGCAGTTGCGCCCCGCTCACGTAGGGCTCCACCACGGCGATCATGTTCTTCTCGTCTATCTCCAGGATGCGGTCCATGCGCCGCAGGTCCACCTGGACCACGCCCTCCGTGGTGGGCCCGGCGTGCACTCCCCATCCCGTGCACAGCGCCTTGAACTTGAGCTCGTGGCGGTTGCATATCCTCACCACTTCCCGCACCTCCTCCGTGGAGGCGGGGAGGACCACCGCCGCCGGGCGGGCCGTCCACAGCTCGGGGTCCTCGTTGAGGAAAGGCTGCCAGGCGTAGGCATCCAGCACCGCCGGCTCGCGGGACACGTTGCTTTCGCCCAACGCCTTCTCGAGTTGCTTATAGGCCTCTTCCGTAATCGCTCGCACAGACGCCTCGCTTTCATCTCCCGCTTAATATATAAGAATAAACATATTGCCGGGAAGCAGTTTATCGTGTCGCTTTCTACAGGTTAAGTCGCACAGGCGAAAGCCATATCTGAAGCGAAGCGATAAACCGTTTTGCGGGCAGGCGACTGCGTCGCGTAGAGCCCTGTGGAGTATCGCATTGCAACGGCTGGTCATTCGGCGCGGCGGTGCCAGCGCCTGGACAGGTTACCGTCATCTGCAATCACGGCACTGATCGCATGTATGGCAGTTGCGGTAAACAAGGACCTCGATCCCGTTGCCGCGACGGCGTCGGGTTTTTACCTGACACGTTTAAGACAGGGCTCGTTTTTCAGATCAGGAAGCCCTGAAGCTCCTTGAGCAGAGCGAAAGCCCGCTCGACCGTAGCCGTGAGGTCGGGGTTGACGAGGCAGCATGTGGCGGGGGTTATGAGAGATCGTCTGGTGATAAAATCCATGCTCAGACCCTGTTCTTCAAGGCTTTTCCATAGCGTCTTCAGGCGGTCAGCAAGGCTGCGGGGGTTTTCGGCCTCGAGAAGATACGTGTGAGTCGGGACCGCTCCCCAGGCGATGCTCCCGCCGCGCTCCAGGAGGCGGGCGATGCCGGAGCGGTAACCGGCGAGGATGTCGTGGTTGTTATAGGCGTCGAGAGAGATGAGGTCCACCTCCGACTCGAGGAGGAAATCCCAGTCGGGGTTGCCGCAGAGATGCACCCCCCGCGGCCCCTGCAGCAGCGAGAGGAAGAGGGCCAGGTCTGCCCTGGCGCTCTCGGAGGTATAGCCGGCGATGCCGGTGAAGAGGAACTCCAGCCCCGGCTCGTCAACCCAGACGAAGGAGCGGGGGTTTATGGCGCGCAGGTCGGCGAGGTGGCGGTTCACCTTGTTGGCGACGTGGTTGATGATCACCTCGCGCGCGTCGTCACGGTAGATGACGGGCTTGTTCTCGCTATCCTTGACCATGAGGCACAGGGAGATGGGTCCCATGAATTGCCCCCGCAGTGCGGGGAAATCACCGCGGGCCCGTTCGAGGAAGCCGCCGTAGGTGGCCGATTCTCCGGGGGTGACCGAGAAGAGATCGCTCATGGGGTCGAGGGACAGGTAGTCCTCCAGGCCGGCATAAAAGCCATCCTCGTCGAAGATTATCCTCAACCCCTCGTAGTCCACCTCGACGCCGGGCAAACCCGATACCGTCTGCACGTAGGTATCCTCCGAGAAGGAGAGGTTGGGCAACTGCGGCCAGAAGGGTATGTCCAGGGAAAAGGCAAGGTCAAGGGCCCTTTCAGGATCGCGGTGGGGAAGGATACCCATGGCCGTGGTAAGCAGGGGCTTCTCGAGGCCGAGGACGCTGCCAGATCCGGACATGGATGGCGCGTTTCCGGGGTCTATTCGCGTGCCTGTCATCTGGTCTATTTCGCTGCCTTGGCCAGGATCCCGGCATCGACCAGGGCCTTACGGTAAGCGTCCCGGTCGAAGCCCACGATGATAACCTTATCCAGCTCCATGACGGGAACGCCCATCTGGCCGCTTCTATCCATCATCTCCTGCGCCGACCTTTCGTCCTTGGAGACGTCCACCACCGTGAAATCGACGCCCTCCTCCTCAAGGAAATCCTTGGCCATGCGGCAGTACGGGCAGTGGGGTGTGGAATATATCTTTACCTCGGCCATTCTAGAGCCCCCTCTTCTTTACCATCCGACAGGATGGAGACGTTATTTATTATGATATGCCCATGATCTGCGCGCGCCATGACCTCGATCAGGCAGGCGCCAGGGGAAAGGTTTACAATACGCTGATGAGGTGATGCCGCGCGAACGCCCGCTCAGAAATACGTACAACCCTCGCTCACCATCTCCTCCAGGTGCTCCTTGTCACGCAGGATGATCTTTCCCTTATCTGTGTCCAGTATGCCCAGCTTCTTGAAGTTGGAGAGCACGCGGATAGTGGTTTCGACGGTAGTTGCGGCCATGTCGGCGATGTCCTGCCGCGTCAACGGCAGGTCTATGCTCACCCCGTCTTGCTCCACGTTCCCCGCCTTGCGCGAGAGCATGAGGAGGATGCGGGCTATGCGCCACTCGACCCTCTCCATGGCCAGGGCGCGGATGGTGTTCTGCGCCTCGCGCAGACGGGCCCCCAGCTCGGTGATGATCTCCAGGGCCAGATCGGGGTTGTCGCGCATGAAGGTGAAGAAGTCGGTACGGGTTATGGACAGAAGCTCCAGGTCGTCCAGGGCTTGTGCGGTCATGGGATATGGCTGCCCATCGAAGATGGCCTCCTCGCCGAAGATCTCGCCCGGGTAGGCCATCTCGACGATGGTCTCACGACCGTCCTCCGTCTGCTTGAGGAGTTTCACCTCGCCCTTGACCACCATGTAGAGGTTGCGGGGTTGGTCGCACTCCAGGAAGACGTAATCCCCCTTGGAGAAACGTTCGGTGTTGCAAAGGGAATAGAGACGATCGAGCTCCTCGGCCTCGAGGAACTCGAACATGGGAATCTTCCAGAAGATGTTGACTTTAGAGGCGTCACCCTTCTTATCTGCCATTTTTCCCCCGGAAGTAAAAGGGGAGCCCGGGCTCCCCTGGCTTGATTCCCTCGGACTTATTCCATGGTGATGGCTTCGGAGGGGCACTCCTCGGCACAAGTGCCGCAGCCATCGCAGTCTTCGGGCCTGGCAACGAAGGCCACGTCGTCATCGTTCAAGTCGATGGCATCGTTGGGGCATTCGTCCACGCACAGCCCGCAACCGGTGCACTCGTCGGCATCGAAAACAGGCCTCTTGTCGCTTGGCTCTCCCATTCGGAATCCTCCTTTGCTCTATGCTTTCTCAGTGGGGTTATCCATGAAAACCCCGCAATAATCTATACCACAGTGATAAGTACAAGGCAATGCTATCGGCTAAAGCTATGAATACCTTTTTCAACCTCCCGCAGGCGATGGTTTTCGCGTATCGCCGGCAGCATCGAAAGGCCTTGATTCCGCCTCGCTTTCAGGCGTTGACACCCACGCCCAATGTCTGGAGACACGATGACAGCATGCCCTTGAAGCGGTCCAGGGGTATGGGGTAAGGCTCCAGGCCGATGCCCATCCAGTCCGAGAACTCGAGCAGTTTCTCGGGATGCTCCTCAGCGAGCCTGTCGTAATAACCGATGGCGTCCAGGAGGATGGCCGTATCGTTGGAGGGGAAGGTCTCGTTGGCTTTTCCCGCATCCCATTCCAGGAAGACGTTTTTCCTGTACTCTACCCAGCCGGGGATCAGCCAGTACACCCTCCTGCCTGCGGCGATCTCTTCCCGTTCGTCCTCCGAAACCAGCATATCTATGCAGTTATGGGCCTTGACCCTGCAGGCCTGCACTCCCTGTTCTTTTATCACCACGTCGATGCTGCGGAAGTAGTCGGCTGAATCTACAAAGCACCTGTCCCCGTAGAGCACGATTATGCCCTCCGAGTTCTCGCCCGCCTTCTTGATCTGCCTGACGAGTTGGATCTCCAGCTCCCTGTTAAGTTCGTGCAGTCCCGGGGTCGTGTAGTAGATCTTGCGATCGTCGAGGAAGCCCTCTTCCTTGAGGTAGTTGAGCTCCATGCGCAATGAGCCGCACGACACGATGGAGAAATCTGCCTTGGAACCGTTCTGCATCTGTACCACCTCTCGTTTCGCCTGAACCTTGAAGTCCGATTGCTGCTATCGTACCTATGATTTAAATCATATTTTAGTATGATTTATGGGAATATGCTAATAACGCATGAGAAGCCGATGGGTTCGTGGATTGGGGGTATGGAAAATGGAAAATCCTACACTCGACTTCCTGCTCTATCTGATCAGAAGATGCATCAGCCAATGTGACATCGATCCCGATACCACCACGGTCAGCGATCTGATAAATATAATCACCGACGCGGAAACGCCTCTCGGTTGGTGAAGATCCACGCCTCGTGCCCTCTGGGCAGCCGGGTAAGCCACGGGTTTTCATAAAGCGTCCATACCTGCTTCTTTAAAGCGCGCCCTTTTTCTTCAGGAGATTGCTCGCCTGCTCCAACTCATCGACGAGCAGGCTGTCGAGCGAGTCCATGAGGTCGAATACCTTAGGGTTTCTCACCTTGTACAGAACGTGCTGCCCGTTTCTTCTGGAGGTCAGGATCCCCGCGCTCCTCAGGATATTCAGGTGCTGGGATATGTTCGATTGCTCCATGCCCAGGAGGGGGAGGAGTTCGCATACGCATTTTTCCCCGTCCCTCAAAAGGTCCAGGATGCTCAAACGGGTCGGATTGGCGATCGCCTTGCAGACGTTCAAGCGTTTCTGAAGCCATTCCAGGTTTTCGAGGACCCTCTTGTCCATCTCTTCCCTCTTTCGCGAACAGTGGCCCCGCCTTCGAACATTCGTGCCGCTGCAGGGGCTTCATTTGACGGTTAAACTTGACACGAGCCACATAATACTATAATAAAAAACTTAATTTTGTAATTAAGTATATTATAAATTGCTAATCTTGTTAGTTAAGCGCCGATTTTGGTCGCTGCCGACAAGACAGGTCTATATGGCAACAGGAAACGTAACAGGTAAACTATCGCGGAGGGGATTTCCTCCCCCCACGGGAAATCCCCTCGCTCCGCGCTTTCAGGGTATGATCCGCGCCGGGATCGCCCTTTCCATAGATAATCACCCTTTTGTCCGTGTGGGAGGTGAAAGCCGCCAGTTTTAACCCCGAGATAGATGCTGGCGTGTCTTTCTGGCTGACTTTAATGACGTGAGGAGGAAGTATGGGGATTACTAGAAGAGAATTCCTGAGGACGTCCGGATTCGGGCTTACGGCAGGGGCGATGGCCGCCCTCGGCTTCAACCTTCCCTCCTACGGTGCGCAGCAGGAGTTAAGGATCACCCGGGGCAAGGAGACGAGGACTACTTGCCAGTATTGCGGCGTGAGCTGTGGCCTCCTGGTGTCCACCGAGGAAGGTAAGATCGTAAACGTCGAGGGAAACCCGGACCACCCCATAAGCCGCGGCGGTCTGTGCAGCAAGGGCTCGATGGTCTACGAGATAGCCAACAGCGACAGGCGTCTCGCCAAGCCCATGTACCGCGCGGCTGGAGCAAGTGAATGGAAGGAGATGTCCTGGGACGAGACCGTCGCGATGATCGCGGAGAGGATAAAGAAGACCCGCGACGAGACCTTCATCGAGACGGAAAAGGACGAGTCAACCGGCGATGAACTTACCTGCAACCGCACCGAGGCCATCGCCTGCCTGGGCAGCACGCTTCTCCTCAACGAGGAGCAATGCCTGTTTGGCCAGCTGGGGCGAGCCCTGGGCCTGGTGTATCGCGAGTTCTCGGGCAGGCTGTGCCAGACGCCCTCCGTGGCGGCCAATGGCGCGACCTTCGGGCGCGGACCCATGACCAATCACTGGATCGACATGAAGAACTCGGACTGCATCATGGTCTGCGGCGCCAACAACGCGGAGACCAGCCCCGTTTCCTGGAGGTGGATAAACGAAGCCCAGGAGAGCGGGGCCAAGGTGATTGTGGTCGACCCGCGCTTCACCCGCAGCGCCTCCCGCGCCGACCTCTTCGCGCAGATCAGGCCGGGAACCGACTCGGCGTTCTTCGGCGGCCTGGTGAATTACGCGCTCCAGAACGACCTGGTGCAGACGGATTACGTGAAGGCCTATACCGATGCGCCCTATCTCATCAGCCCGGATTTCGACTTCGACGCCGATTCCGGCCTTTTCTCCGGGTTCAACTCCGAGAAGAAAAAATACGACGCGGCGAGCTGGGGCTATCAGAAAGGTCCCGACGGAAACCCCCTCACCGACCCGACCCTGAGCGACCCCAACTGCGTCTTCCAGCTGCTGAAGAAGCACTTCGAGAGGTACACTTCGAGGATGGTGGCCGAGGTCACGGGCATCTCGGAGGAAAAATTCATCGAGATAGCCAAGACCTACTGCGCCACCGGTGACGCGAAGAAATCGGGGGTCCTCTTCTACAGCGTGGGGATAACTCAGCACAGCCATTCCTCCCAGATGATAAGGGCCTTCGATATACTGCAGCTCCTGCTCGGGAATATCGGGGTCGCCGGCGGAGGCGTAAACGCCATGGCCGGCGCCGGCAACGGCATGGGCGGGGCGATGAACGCCCTGGTCTGGAACCAGCTGCCGACTTCCCTGCCCACGCCCAACAGCAGCAAGCACCCCACCCTGGACAAATACGTCGAGGACAAGCTGAAGACGGCCGGCAACAGCGGCTGGAAGGCCACCAAGAAATATATAGTAAGCCTGCTCAAGGCCTACTGGGGCGACAACGCGACGGCGGAGAGCGAGTTCGCTTACCAGTACCTGCCCAAGACCAAGAACGGCAAGAGCTACAGCCACGTGACCATGTTCGAGCAGATGCTCGCGGGCAACATCAAAGGATTGCTGTGCTTCGGGCAGAACCCGGCCGTGGGAGGTCCCAACGCGGAAGCGGAGCGCAACGCCTTGGACAAGCTGGAGTGGCTGGTGGTGTCGGACCTGTGGGAAACGGAGACCTCGAACTTCTGGAAGCGGCCGGGTGCCGACGCAGGCGATATAAACACCGAGGTGTTCCTGCTCCCCTCCGCCTCTTCCACCGAGAAGGAGGGGACGACCACCAACAGCGGGAAGTGGATACAGTGGCGTTTCAAGGCGATCGATCCGCCGGGCGAGGCGAAAAGCGACCTGTGGATGCTGGACAAGATCTACAAGAAGGTCAAGGAGCTTTACGAGGACGACGAATCCGCTCCCGTGCGCGGGGCGATCACCGAACTCTACTGGCCCTACGGCGACGAGCCGGATCCAGAGGAGGTCCTCAGGCTCATCAACGGCTTCACCTGGTCGGACAAGAAACAGATAGTGAACATGAGCAAGCTCGCGGACGATGGATCGACCGCATGCGCGTTGTGGGCCTACTCGGGCGTATTCCCGGAGGAAGGCAACCTCTCAAAGAGGACCGGCATGGAGGACCCGAGCGAACTCGGCCTGTACCCGCAGTGGTCGTTCTCATGGCCGGTTAACCGCCGCATATTCTATAACCGCTGTTCGGCCGACGCGGCGGGGAATCCGTGGAATCCGGACAAGGCGCTGGTCAAATGGGACGGGTCGAAGTGGGTCGCCAACGACAACCCCGACTTCAGCGCCAAGGACGCGGCCACCGGCGCCGCGGTGCCCCCGCAGACCTCGGCCAACTTCCCGTTCCTCATGCTCCCTTACGGGAAGGGCCGCATGTTCGTGCCCTCGGGGCTCGCGGACGGGCCGCTACCGGAGCATTACGAGCCGGTGGAGAGCCCGGTCGAGAACGCCATGAGTTCACAGCAATACAATCCCGTGGCCGTCATCTGGGATTCGGAGCTTAACGAGCTGGCGGAGACGGGCTCTTCCGAGTATCCCGTAGTGGCCACCACCGGCAGGGTATCCGAGCACTGGCAGGCGGGGCAGATGACCCGCAACCTGCCCTGGGCTTGCGAGATGATGCCGGAGATGTTCGTGGAGTTGAGCCGGGCCCTGGCCGAGAAGGAGGGCATCTCCAACGGAGACAAGGTGATAGTGAAAAGCGCCCGCGGGGAGGTCAAGTGCAGGGCCTGCGTCACCGAGCGCATACAGACACTGAAGGTAGGGGGCAAGGAAGTCGAGACGGTCTACATGCCCTGGTGCTTCGGCTACACGGGGCTGCGCACCGGGGGCAACAATGGGGACGCCTATTCGGCGAACCAGCTGACCGCCCACATCGTGGACCCCGATTCGTTTATCCCGGAATACAAGGCGTTCCTGGTGAACGTCAGGAAGGCTTGAGGGAGGTGACTTAAATGGCTAAAGAGAAGGCCATACTCTACGACGCGACCAAGTGCATAGCCTGCCGGGGTTGCCAGGTCGCCTGCAAGCAGTGGAACCAGAACCCTGCGGTCGAGACCTCCTTCACGGGCAGCTACGAGAACCCGCCGGAACTCGGCGCCCATACTTTCATGCGCATCCTCTTCAACGAGAAGCTGGATAACGGGGAAGTGCGCTGGATGTTCACCAAGCACCAGTGCATGCACTGCAAGGACGCCGCCTGCGTCGAGGTCTGCCCCCCGAAGGCCACCGTACACAAGGAATACAAGTTGAGCGATGGCAGCATCATCACCAGGGTGGAGACCGATCCCGACAAGTGCATAGGCTGCAACTGGTGCCGGGTCGCCTGCCCCTTCGACGTGCCTGGATACGACCAGGAAGAGAAGAGCATGTTCCGCTGCACCCTGTGCATGGACCGCTTGACCAACGACGTGGACATGCTTCCGGCGTGCGTAAAAGCCTGCGCCACCGGAGCATTGCAGTTCGGTGACCGGGAAGATCTCATAAAGGCCGCGGAGGAGCGGGTCGCGGAGCTCAAGGATGCCGGTTTCTCCAAGGCGCGCCTGTACGGCAAAGACGAGCTGGGGGGCCTGCGCTGGCTCTACGTGCTGGCGGACGAGCCGGAGGCCTACCGCCTGCCCGCCGATCCGTCCATCCCCCTGGGCGTGCAGATCCGCAACGCGCTTTCCAGCCCGTACGGCGCCTATGCCCTCGGCGGAGTTGCGCTGGCCCTGATGATAAACGGCGTCATCAACGCCCGCAACCGGGGCATGGAAAGGAAATTCGAGGAAGCACACCCCAAGGTGTGATGGGTGGCGCGCTTAAATGGGAGTTGATGAGAAGTGGGAGGTAACCAGGTGAAACTTGATACATTCCGAGGCGGTATCCATCCTCCTTACCAGAAAGAAGGCACCGCGCACAAGGCCATGGTGACGATACCGCTTCCGGACGAGGTGATAATACCACTGGCGCAGCATGTGGGCGCACCCAATGCTCCGACTGTTGCCGTGGGTGACCACGTGGAGGCTGGCCAGAAGATAGGAGAGAGCGATGCCTTCGTATCCGCGCCCGTGCATGCCAGCGTTTCGGGCACGGTCAAGGCCATAGAGGAAAGGATAAATTTCGCCGGCAGGCCGGTGAACATGGTGATAATAGACGTGGACTCCGAGCAGCCGTCGAAGTGGGACAAGGTCAACGATGTCGACACGCTGGATGCGGACGCCATACGCAAGATCGCCAAGGAGGCGGGGCTGGTCGGCCTGGGAGGAGCCGCTTTTCCGACCAGCGTCAAGCTGGCACCGCCCGCCGACAAGCCTATCGACGTGGTGATATTGAACGGCTGCGAATGCGAACCCTTCCTGACCTGCGACCATCGCCTGATGCTGGAGAAGGCGGCGGAGATAGTGGGCGGCACCGAATTGATGATGAAGGCGGTGGGAGCCACCAAGGCCGTCATAGGCATAGAGGCCAACAAGATGGACGCCGTGGACACCATGAAAGCGGCGGCCGCCGCGAATCCCGGGATCGAGGTCAGGGTCCTGGAGGTGAAATACCCGCAGGGCAATGAGAAGATGCTCATAGAGGCGCTGACCGGGCGCAAGGTGCCGCCCGGGAAGCTCCCCAGCGAGGTCGGCGCCCTGGTGCAGAACACCGGGACGGCGGTCGCCCTCTACGAGGCGGCAAGGTTGGGGAAGCCGGTGATAGAGAGGGTGATGACGGTAACCGGACCGGGCATAAAGGAGCCCAAGAACCTCATGGTCAAGATCGGCACCCCCATCTCGTTCATCATCGAGCAGTGCGGGGGGTTCGCCGGCGCTCCCTCCAAGGTGATAATGGGAGGGCCGATGACCGGTTTTGCCCAGAAGGACCTTTCGGCATCGGTGATCAAGGGCACCAGCGGCATCGTCGTGCTGACCGAGGAAGTGGTGCCGGAGGAAGAGGAGAGGCAGTGCGTGGGGTGCGACAAGTGCGTCGATGCCTGCCCGATGTTCCTCATGCCCAACCTGCTGATCAAGGCCATAAAAAAGGGACAGTATGAAGAGGCGGACAAACTCGGAGCGCGAGATTGCTTCGAGTGCGGTTGCTGCTCTTTCGTATGCCCCTCGCGCATACCCCATGTAGGATATGTAAGAATCGCGAAGGCGGAGATAGCCGCCGCCGCCAAGAAATGAAAGGAGGAGCTTAGTGGCACAAAACGATTTTAAGGTCACGGCGCCACCTCATCTGAAGAGCAGGGATGATGTGTCCGGCGCCATGCGGGACGTGCTTATCGCCCTTATTCCGGTTGTCGCCGTGTCCATAGGCTTCTTCCGGCTTTACGCGGTGGTCAACATCGCCGCGGCGGTGGTGACTGCCGTTCTCAGCGAGCTGTTGATGCGCGCCATCATGCGCAAGAAAGCCCATATCGGGGATTGCAGCGCTATCGTGACCGGCGTGCTGCTGGCCCTGCTGATACCGCCGACGCTTCCCTTCTGGTACGTGATGATCGGGACATTTATAGCCGTGGCTATAGTCAAGGAACTGATGGGGGGGCTGGGGTTCAACCTCTTCAACCCTGCTTTGCTCGGTTTCCTGATCACCTCTTTCCTGTCTGGATTGTGGCAGCCCATCTCCTACAACCTGGGCAGCATCAGCGGCGTCACCTCGGCTACACCGCTGACCTATATCCGGGCCTCGTCGCTGGCGGGACCTGCCCCGGGTTACTGGGAACTGTTCCTCGGAAACGCCGGTGGAGCCCTGGGAGAGGTGTCGGTCCTGGCCATACTGGTGGGTGCCGCTTACCTGCTTTACAAGGGCCATATTACCTGGCAAATCCCGACTGCCATCCTGGCCACCGTGTTCATCCTCTCGGCCATCCTGGGCGAGGACCCGCTGTACATGATACTTGCAGGCGGACTGATGCTGGGATCGTTCTTCATGGCCACCGACTGGGTCACCAGCCCTGACTCGAGACATGCGCAGCTTATCTACGGAGTACTGATAGGCGTTCTCGTCGTCCTTATCCGGCTGTACTCAGGAACCACGGGAGCCGTGGCATATTCCATACTCATAGGGAACGCTTTCACGCCCCTGCTCAACCGGCTGCTCGTACGGCGCAAGTTCGGAGAGGTACCTTCGGCGTCTTAACCGCCACGTTATAGAGACCACCGGATGGGGGCTGCGCAGCGGCGTGAGCCCCTATCTTTCGGTTCGCCCCGGGAGATGAGGGAACGTAGCGGCAAGCACGCCCCGGCTGGCGCTTTCGGGGACGCGGAAGCGTGGGTCGGGGCTTATACGAGGGAAAGGGATCATGACGATAAAGGTCGAAACCGAAGATCCCGGCGTTTCGGGAGTTCGCGCGGCTGTCGAGAAGTACAGAGGTAGATTTCCCCAGTACTCTGACTCCCTGGGATTCTACGGCGCCATAATGGAGGTGCAGCAGAAAGCCCTCGACGAAGTAGAATGCGCGATCGACCTCTCGCACGTGGACGTCGATGGCCGTCTCAGGGAAGGCAAGCCCATACTCGATGTTCTCGAGCTGGAGATACCGCCGCGCGATCTGCTGCGCGTCGCGGGTGAGATATGCGCCGCCATGGAGGAGAGGGGCGCGTTGGGCGGTCGCAGCAGCAAGGAATTCCTCTCCTGGATGGGGCAGGACAGGGAGAGGATAGAGAAGATAAGGAAGATGGTCCTCGCGGGCCAGGGGCGCCTGGAGGATCTGCCCGGCGCGGAGGGCGTATCGGGGATCCCGGTAGAGGGGATCGTATGGGAGAGCCTGGCTCCTTTCCTGAGGAAATGCGCCGCTTCCCTGGAGGGCAGGATAGACCACTCGCTTTGGCTGCGGGGATACTGCCCGATCTGCGGGGGCAACCCCCTGATGGGAGTCTACGAGGCCGGTGGCGGAAGATGGATGCTGGAGTGCAGCCTCTGCCATTCGCTCTGGAACGTCAAGCGGGCTTCGTGCCCTTTCTGCAGGGACAGCGAGGAGGGTTCGCTGGAGTATTTCTACCCGCAGGATGAAAGGTCTTACAGGGTGCAATACTGCAAGAAGTGCGGAAACTATATAAAGACGGTTGACCTGCGCGAGAAGAGCGGGGGGGCTATGCTGCCCCTCGATAATATAGTGACCGAACTCATGGGGCTAGACCGCGCCGCGGAGCAGGAAGGGCTGAAGCCTGCCCCGGCCGTTTTCTCCTGAACCGCTTGCCGCGCTAGTCCCGGGACTTCAGTTCCTCCAGGAGTCTCCTGGCGTCGAAACCCGGCTCGAAGAGGCAGTCGCGCCAGGTAGACAGATCCGCCCTCGTCTTTATCAGTGACTCGATGGCCTGCGCCTCGCCGATGTCGCCGATAAGCGTGGCCCCGACCAGTACCCCGCCCGAGAGGACCAGCTTGCGATACAGGCCGTCTCTGGGGTAATCGCCCGTCTGGACCTCGTATCCCTCCTGGTCGGTGGGTAGATCCTGGCCCAGGGAGGCTACGGGCAGGCCGTAGATGACGATGACGTTGTAGGGGACGATACCCTCCAGGGCGGAATCCCCGCCGCTCATGTTGGTTCCCGCGATCTCCCCCTGGCGCTGGGTATTAAGCCAGGAGGTGACCAGGCGATGCTCTCCGCTGGCTACGTCAAGAGCCTGCGCGATGTCTCCGGCGGCGTAGATATCGGGCTTGCCCGTTCGCAGGCGTTCGTCCACGATCACCCCGCGGTCGGTCTCGATGCCGCTTCCCTCCAGGAATTCCAGGTTGGATACCACCCCGATAGCAATTCCCGCCATGTCCGCGTCTATCTCCTGACCGGAGGTGGTGCTCACCCCGGCAAGCCTTTCTTCCCCGAGCATATTCTCGATGCCTTCCTGCTTGTGCAGGATGACCCCCTTTTCCTCCAGTACCTTTTCCACCAGCGACGAGCCGGCGGCATCGAGCATCTGGGGCCAGAAACGGTCCTCGCGGATAAGGTAATGGGTGGTCAGCTCGAGCTCGTTGAAGGCGCGGGCCATCTCCACCCCCAGCAGGCCTCCTCCCAGGGCTACGGCGCTTTTCGCCTTCCTGCTGCGCCTGATGATATCCTCGGCCTGGTCGAGAGTGCGCAGGTAGACGACGCCGTCAAGCCTGTAGCCCGGGCAGGTGAGCTGGCGAGGCCTCGCTCCGGCGGCGATGAGCAGACGGTCAAAGGCGAGGGTGCCGCCCTTTTTCAGGTCCACCTCGCGTTGGTCGGGACGCAGCGAGACTACGCCGTCCTCCCGCATCAGCTCGATGCCGTTCTCCTCGTAGAAGCCCTCCTTTACCACGAAGACGGCATCGCGTTTTTTCCGCCCGCTGATGTAATCCGGCAGCCTCATACGGTAATAACAGGGATAACGCTCCTCGTCCACCATGGTTATCCTGCCTTCTGGATCGCGCTTGCGGATGGTCTGGGCGGCGCGCAGCCCGGCCCCGCCGTTTCCTATGATCAGGTAGCGCATCGCGTTAGCTCCTCTCTGTTGCCGTGATGGGTTCCGGTATCAGCCAGCCGGTCAGCGGATACATCGTTATCTGGGATATTCTACCCGATTGCGATTCCCGCATAATAGAAGAAGGGCGCGCCGGATAGGCAGCCTCTTACGATATCGTGATATCGAGCGTCGGCGATACGTTCACGGTTGTTTTCTGCGTATACGGCTCCGCCGTTTTTCCCGCGTTATGAGTTGCATGGCGGCGCGGTGGGCGGCGTCTTCCATGGAATCGTCCAGAGCGGGCAGAGCCTCGATGCCGTAGCGACGGCGCAGGGCACGCAGGATGAGCCAGTCCGCCAGCTGGGGGTTCTTGGGGAGTATGGAGCCGTGAAGGTAGGTGCCTATGGCGTGACGGTAAACGCAGCCTTCCTGCGCATCCTCGCCGTTGTTGCCGTAACCCTTCAGTACCGTACCCAGCGGTCTGGCATCGGCCCCCAGGTGGGTGCGCCCGGAGTGATTTTCGAATCCCACGAGCGTGACCTGAACCCCTTCCAGCGAGCAATTGACCGCCACGTTGCCGATGAAACGCGTCTCTCCGCCCACCGTTTTCACGTCGAAGAGGGATATGCCGGGAAGGTCCTCTCCGGTGCAGGTACGGAAATAGCGGCCCAGGAGCTGGTAACCCCCGCAGATGGAGAGCAGGGCCGCTCCGTCCTCGACCGCACGGCGCAGGGCGCCGCCCTTTTCCCGGCTGAGATCCTCGCACACCAGTATCTGCTCGCGGTCCTGGCCGCCTCCGATGAAATAGAGGTCGTGCTCGTCGGCATCCAGGCTTTCGCCGAGGCTCACGGGCGTGACCCGTACGCCGTAGCTCCGCCAGCGGCAGCGCTGCGCCAGGGTGATGATATTTCCGCGGTCGCCGTAGATGTTCATCAGCTCGGGATAGAGGTGGCAGATGCGCAGTTCCGGCGTGCCCATGCGCTCATCCTTCCTTCCACAGGCCGGGTGCGGCGCCCATGCGGGTAAGCAGGCGGCGCAATTCCAGTGTGGCGGTGTAAGTGGTCAGCGCGTACACCGTTTCGCCCTCACGGGCTCCGTCCAGGACGGCGCGCAGGGCGTTCCTGATGCCCGGTTCCACCCGGATTGCGGAAGGGTCGAGGCCGGCGTATTTCATGCGCAAGGCTATGTCGCGGGCGCGGGTACCGGTGGCCACCAGGTAGCGTGCCAGTGGCGCCAGCTCCTCGAAATCGACATCCCATATCCAGGAGACGTCACGTCCGTCGGCGATGCGGTCGTTTAAGGCGGCGAGCACGGCAAGCCCCGTGCCCTCTCCCCGAAGGGTGCGGATTACCTCGTTGAAACCGGTGGGGTTCTTGGAGAGGACGAGGAAAACGGTACGCCCCTCGACTGGAATGCGCTCGCTCCGGCCGAAGGCGGTGCTGTACCCCTCCACGCCTCTCTCCACGGCTTGTTGGGGCAGGCCGAGCAGCTGGGCTCCCCCGGCGGCAGCAAGCAGGTTGTGGACGTTATAGAGGCCGGGCAGGCCGAGGAAGACCTCGGTATCCCACAGGGGAGTGGACAGGATCACCCGCGAGCCCATGGTCCCCGAGAGCTCTATGTACTTCGCGGCAAAATCAACTTCGGGCCGGGAGGCGCCGCAACCCGGGCAGTAGTATTTGCCCATGTGGCCGTAATAATTCGCCTCGAACTCCAGGGGCGAGCCGCATTCCCGGCAATGCTTGGAGTCCGCGGCGTGGCGCAACCCGGACTCGGCGACCTCCGTGTATTCGATGCCGTAAAAAAGGATGCGGGCGGCGCTGTCCCGGCCCAGGGAGGCCACCAGGGAATCGTCGGCGTTGAGGAGCACACATGCTTTCTCGTCGAGGTCGGAGAGGGCCGCGTCCATCCTGCGCGACAGCGATTCCAGCTCGCCATAGCGGTCGAGCTGATCGCGGAAGAGGTTGGTGATGATGACCAGGCGGGGCTTCAGGCGCTTTACCGCGGCAGGCAGGGTGGCTTCATCCACCTCGAAGAGGCCTATGTCTCCCCTGGGCCTTCCGCTGCGGTTGGATGCCTGGGCCAGCGCGGCGGTTATGCCGGTCATGAGGTTGGCGCCTACGCGGTTATGTACGGGGCGCATACCGCCTGCGCGCATCATCCCCGCCAGCAGGTTGGAGGAGGTGGTCTTGCCGTTGGTGCCGCTCACCAGGACGCATCCGCCCGTGAGGGAGGAGACCATCTCCTCGGGGGCGTCGGGGTGCAGGCGCAGCACTACCTTGCCGGGGAAGTTGGAGCCCGCCCCCGTGCCCAGGCGGCGCGAGAGCTGGGTCGCGGCTTTTCCTGCCGCCACCGATGCCGCCAGCCTGGCTCTCCTGGGTTTGTTTCTCATGGGTCTATTGTATATGCATGGGGTCCGCTGCCTGAAGCCTCGAGTTCAGGACAACCCATAACGAGATGAACGTGCTGTCCTGATCGGGAAGGTTCGAGCATACCTGCCCCGTCGCCCTCTCACTTCTACGCCTCGATTCCGTCCGGCTCTGGCCCGGGTTTTGTCACGGCCCTCTCCCGCCTGCCTTTGAGCCATACTCCCGCAAGCACGGCCGCCATAAGGCCGGCGGAGATAAGGGTCAACCACAAGGGGAAGGTCTCGAAATAGAGGATGACTACCGACACCGCAGCACCGGCCAGGAGCACGCCGAAGAAAATCGCCGTAAAGGCAGGCCAGAAGGGCACGTTGAACACGAAGGCCGCCAGGGCGCCCGTCCAGGCTCCTGTTCCCGGCAGGGGTATGGCCACAAAAAGACAGAGCGCCAGGTACCTCCATTTTTCGAAGGTTTTACCGTGTTTTTTCCTGGTGCGGGCGAAGAGCCAGATGAAAAAGCGGTCCATAAGGTTTGAGTGACGCCTGAGCCAGTTCGAGACCGGCTCCAGGAACAGGAGGATGAAGGGGACGGGGAGCAGGTTTCCCAGTACCGCCCAGATGTATGTTTCCCACAGGGGCATGCCCCACACGTTATGTGCCAAGGGGATGGCGCCGCGAAGCTCGAGTATGGGGATCATGGCGATGAAGAACGTGCGCAGCCATACCGGTATGCTTGAATACCATGGCCCGCCGGTTGTCAGCAGCCAGTGTCTGATGTGTATCGATACGGGGGCGAGCTTGCGGATCATCTGCACTCTTTCCGTTTTCCCGGCATTCTGCCGCTTCGCCAGGGACCGATTTTCGGTCAATATTAGCACGTTTTGCAGGCTGTGATAACTCGGACGTAAAAGCGGGTGCAGGAGTTGAGAGTGTCATCCCCGACGCTCCTCGGGGTGCGTGGTCTTCTCCAGCTGATACAATTCCCCTGGAGGTGAAGAGCTTGCAGCCCGAAGTAAAGGCGGTCTTTTTCGACGCCGGCAACACTTTGCTCCAGCCGCATCCTTCCGTGGAGGAGGTGTGCGTGGAGGTGCTGGCGGGGCGTGGGTACCGGACCTCGCTGGGGGACGTGCGGCGCGGCCTGGAGATCGCGGAACGTTACTACGAGGAGCGGTACTGGTCGGACGACACCTTCTGGGCCTCAGAGGAAAAGGCCTCGGCGATGTGGAGCGAGATGTACGCCCTGGCCATGGCCGAGGTCGGGGTAGAGGACTACGCGACCATGGGCCGCCGCATCTACGACGAGTTCGGGAGGGGTGAGCGCTGGACGCTCTTTCCGGACGTGCTCCCCGCCATGCGTGAACTTCAAGCCATGGGCATGCATATGGGGATAGTATCCAATTGGGACGTACGCCTCCCCGCCCTCTGCCACCACCTCGGGCTCAGCGGTTACCTGGACTTCGTGATAAGCTCGGCCAACCTGGGTCGCATCAAGCCGCAGGAATCGATATTCCGCAGTGCCCTGGGCAGGGTAGGCGTGGAGGCGGAGGCGGCCATGCACGTGGGGGACCATTATTATGCCGACGTGCTGGGAGCGCGTTCCGCGGGCATCCGGCCCGTACTGCTCGATCGATGGGAATGGTCCTCCAACCCGGACTGCACGGTGATCACCAGCCTCGCGGAGCTGCCCGTACTCGTCCGCTCGGGAGAAATCCTTCCCTAGCAAAGGAGAAATCGCCTCGGCCGGCAGCGAAGGCCAGGATCATACGCGTCCACAATAAACAAGGCCGGATTCGCGAGCCCGCTTACCCTACTGGTAGGTGACGGGGATGTCCTCGCTGATGAGGTGGATCCAGGTCTGGCCGGGCCGCAGGGGCACCGGGTTGCCGTTCTCGTCGCTGAAGGTGGTGGGCACGGAACGGCTGCCTTTTTGCCAGGTGGCGTGGTAGACCTCGCCGCCCGTGAACACGAGGCATTTCCCGCTCCCGGTCACCTGCGATACGGGAACCGCCGCCCCGGTTACGTCCCTCAGGCCGCTGTTGGTGACGGTCACGTACTGGATTATCACGTTGCGCGGGGCCACCCTGGCCCCGGTCGTGAGGTCGTTATGGGGCGCTCCCTGGATGGAATGGAGGTACTTGCCCACGGAGGCATCGTACTGATAGGAGGCGGCGCACATGGCCGCCTTGTAGGCGACGTTTATGGTGGTGGCTTTGGCGACCATAACGCTCTTTCCCTGGGCCGTTCCCTCTTCGCCCGCGACCTCCTCACCGGCGCCGGCGGCGGGCACAGGCTCTTCTTCCTCCGCCTCTTCCTGTGGTTCCGCAAAATATAGGCCGCTGTCGAGGAGGGAGTCGAAGGCATCGCCCCTTTCCAGAAGGTACTGGCGGAGCAGGGCGGTGCTGGTGTAGAGGTTATGGGGGGCGCGGCGGGTGCGTTCCCTCCAGAAATGCGTATCGTCCTCCTCTATGTACATCATCCCCGACGCCTGGATCATGGACATGACGCTGCTGGATCCACCGCTGCAGATTAGCAGGGGATTGAGGAAGAAGGTTATGTCTATGTCCGAGGGCCGGGCACTTCTGGTGGGACCGATGGAGCTCGCTTCCCTGGAGAGATATACGCAGATGAAACGGGTGATACCGCCCTCCACGAGTTCCTCGTAGACGAGATCGGCGTCCACGATGCCGCTCTGGGGTCTCGCCTGGGCGTCGTTTTCCACTTTCACCGCCAGCGGCCTGCGCGTGACCAGGTCCCAGGAGGCTACCTCTTCGCCGGTCAGGGGATTGACGGGTGGTCTCTCCGGCTCTGGGGCGGGCTCTGCTTCGGCGGTCGAGGCGCTGGTGGCCGTGCATCCCGCCAGGGGAAGCAGGGCAGAGAAAAGAGCCAGGGACGCGACCAGGATGGTTAATAACGGGCGAAGGCGTTTCCTTGGCTTCGAGGCCATGTCTTCGTGCTCCTTTCCTCGCGTTTTTCTCTATATTCACTCCCAGGGGGCGCCATTCCTTCCCGCCCGTGGCAGGTTAAAGCCGCGGGCCGGTTCCCAAGGCGCAGTCCCCCGCCTGTATCCATGCTTTTACGGGCGGTGTCGTGAACCTCTTGATGAAAGGCGGCCGAAACGGGTTCTAGGGTATTTCGATGCCCAGGAGTCGCGCCGCGTTCCCCCCCATGATGTCCGCCTCCAGTTCGGCGTGGCCTATACCGGCGTGGGCATCGGCCAGGGTGCGCTCGTATGGCAGCAGGGGGAAGTCGGTGGCGAAGAAGATCTTGTGAGCACCGCAGGCTGAGGACGCCAGGCGGTAGATATCGCTGCGGTAAAGGAAGGGCGATGCCGCGGAATCGTAGAAGACGTTGGCGCACACCGCCGCCACCTCCGGCATGAGCTCGTAGAAAGGAAGTCCGCCACCCCAATGGGGAAGGATGAGCTTGAGTTCTGGATATGCCAGCAGGAAGCGGTAGATGATCTCCGGCGACACCGGGCCTTTCCCGGGGTAATCGTGGCCCACCGGCTCGTTGACGTGGATCATAACCGGCACGCCGTATTCGACGGCCAGATCGACCAGGGGCGACATCACCTCCGGGTCGCAGACGTCGAACCCCTGCGGCATGGCGTGCAGTTCCCCCAGGCCGCGGGCTCCCGCCTCCAGGCATCTCCGCGCCTCGACGATCGCCTTTTTACCCAACCCGGGATTGGTGATCGCGAAGGGAATGAAGCGGTCCGGCCACGATGCCGCCACCTCCAGGATGTAATCGTTGTTATCTATGCATCGCCCCAGGGTCATCCAGGGAAAGGGGCACAGCACCGCCATATCCACCCCTGCCGCGTCCATCTCGGCCAGCATGGTCTCGGGGCAGGTCATGCGCGACTTGCCCTGGGCGAACATGAGCTTGAACGTGAATTCCGCATCCTCGACCTCACCCGGGTGTTCCCGCACCGCCTGGGTGAACATGTGGGTATGGGAATCCAGCACGAACACGGATTATCCTCCCGGGCTCTCTACGTTCCACAAGTGATCTGCGGCGGCGGCCATCCTGTCAACCGCTTACGCCAGGACTTATAATAACAAAATGGCTGCTCTCTATGGAAAGCCTGAGGATATGGGATAAACGATGGGAACCGTGCTGTTTGTTATCCTTCTGGCCCTAGTCGTTCTGTTGGCCGCCTTCGCCATATACATGTTGCTGCGCATTCTCAAGGTATATGCCAAGGCTCGCAGGCTGGAAACGATGCGGAGCTACGAGACCATCGTATACTCAGCCCTGCAGAAACTCTCCCCGGAAATCATGCTGAATACGCTGCTCCCCGACCCCGATCCCGAGGCCCTGGAGGAAGTGCTGCTGCGCATGGCGGACGAAGGGACGCCGGGGCTTAAGCAGGACATCATGGAGCTTTACAGGATCTCGGGCTTCGCGGGCGAACGTATGCGACAGTTTGGTTCGCGCTCGAAGTCCAGGCGCAGCGACGCGGCGCGCCGTTTAGGCAGGATAGGCGATCCCCGGGCTGTGCCCGGATTGGCGGAACTGCTTGGGGATCCCAAGCCGGAGGTGCGCGAGGCGGCGCTTTTCGCGCTGGGCAGGATCGGGACCGGGGAATCCCTGGAACTTATGCTCGATGCCCTTGGCAGCGGCGACCGCTGGTCGCAGGAAAAAGTCTCCGAGGTGGTAGAGAAAGCGGGGGATAAATCGCGCCGCTTGCTAGTGGACTTGTTGCGGGACGAAGACCCTTCGCGCCGTGCTTTCGCGGCTGAGATCATGGGGCGTGTGGCGGGGGACCAGGAAGCCGAATACCTGGAGCGAGCCCTGGAGGACGAGGACGTTAACGTAAGGGCAAGGGCGGCCGACTCCCTGGGCAGGATGCGGAATCGAGCGGCCCGCCCCGCCCTGCTGCGGGCTCTTGAAGATCCGGCATGGGAGGTGCGGGCCCAGGCGGTCAAGGCGCTGGGCAGTATCGGAGATGAAGAAGACACTGACAGTATCGCGCCCGCGTTGCGTGACGGTGAATGGTGGGTGCGAAGCAATACCGCGGCGGCCTTGCGGGAGATGGGAGAGACCGGCGAGGGACCTCTCGTCGAGATGCTCTGGGATGAGGACCGCTTCGCGCGCGAGGCTGCGGCCCAGGCCCTCGAGGAAGGAAGCATCGTGGAGAGGCTGGTGGAGGACATGCGCAAGGGAGGCGAGAACCCGGAAGCAGGCCGTGTTATCCGCCGCCTCGCGGAGATAGGGAGCGTGGGGACTATCGCCCAGGTGCTGAAGGATATGCAGGAAAGAGAACTCAAGCGCAGGCTGGTGGAATTACTCGCGGGAACGGACGACCCGGAGCTGGACAAGGCCCTGGCGGCAGCAGAGAGGGAGATCGCAAGAGCTGACGCCCGTCAAGCGCAGGAAACGGACGACAGCGAGGATGAGGAAAATACCCTGCCCCCGCCTGGCGGGGGAACGTAGGCAGCGATGCGGCCAGCGACGGCGCCACCTCCATCGGTGCTTCGCAGGTCTTCCCCAACTGGTTCCTGGCCGAGGGCTACACCGGGGGCGGGTTCGACACCTACGTGTGCGTCATGAACCCCTACGACTTTAAGCAGAAGCTGACCTTCACCTACATGACCCCTAGCAGAGATCCCATAGAGGAGATATACGAGATCGACGCCATGACCCGCAAGACCATCAAGGTCGACGACGTGCCCGGGCTGGAGGCCATGGACGTGTCCACGCGCGTGTCCGCCAGCGCCGCCGACATGGCGGCGGCCCACTGCGGAGGCGTGGTGGTGGAGAGGGCGATGTACTTCACCTACGTGGACCCGCTCGACGGCTCCAGGAAAGCCGGAGGCTCCTGCTCCATCGGTTACGGCTCGTGGTAAACGAACAAGAGAAACGAGGGGCCAGGCATTCGCCCGGCCCCTCTCTATTTTATCTCTGACCACTACGCCCGAAAGCCTGCATCGCGTAAGCGACAGCGGCACCCGGAGGGTGACGCGACGGTGTCCCAACGCCTGGAGAAAACCAGTAGAAGGTTGAGTGTTCCTGCGGCGGAATGGAGGTTCTGTCCAGGCCTGGCACGTGTGCTTTCGCGTGTTAGGACTTAGCTGTATTACCGCTGACACCTCGGGCAATAGTAAGAGCTGCGGCCGGAGATGATCACGCGGCGTATGGTGGCGCCGCATTCGGGGCAGCTCTGGCCCTCACGGCCGTAAACGCGGTGGTCTTCCTGGAAGTCTCCCCTCTCCCCGCGCAGGTTGACGTAATCGCTTATGGAGGAACCTCCGCGGGATATGGCCTCCGAGAGCACCTCGCGCACCGCGTCGTGCAGGCGTTCGATGTCTCCGGGTGAGAGTTCCTCGAGGCGGCGCAGGGGGCTTACGCAGGCGCGGTGCAGGGATTCGTCCGCGTATATGTTGCCTATGCCGGCGATGCGGGACTGGTCGAGTAAGGCGGATTTAACCCGGCATCTGCCGTGGAGGGAGGCGGCCAGGCGATCGCAGGTGAAGCCCTCATCCAGCGGTTCGGGGCCGATGTTGTCAAGGCCGCGCAGGGGGCTGCGGTCGCCCCGCCGCAGCAGCGCCGTCTCCCCGAAGGTGCGCGGGTCCACGTAGAGAAGGTCCCTGCCGTCATGGAGGTGGAAAACGATATGAGTATGGCGCGGACGCTCACTTTTAGGGGAGGACAGGACCAGGGATCCGGTCATACCCAGGTGCAGCACCAGCTCCCGCCCATTGTCCAGCTCGAGGAGCAGGTACTTCCCCCTTCGCCCCACACTCTCTATCCTGCGCCCCTTGAGACCGCGGCGATAGCCGAGCGGGGTCGGATAGGTGACCAGGCGGGGGAGCCCGACCTCGCACCCCGCGATGCGGGCTCCCGCGAGCTCCTTCTCCAGTTGCCTGCGTATTATCTCCACTTCCGGCAGCTCGGGCACGGTGCGGCACCTCCCGAAACGTTCATGTTCACATACGTCAGCAATATTATGCATCCAACGCTGCAGCCCGGTCACTGACGTCGATTAGGCCGATGGCACCGCCATGCCTTGTATAGTCATAGCCTTGATAATCGCGGGCGCGTATCTGGTTATCATGATATTTCGCGCGTCCGTTATCAAGGCATCACCCCCTCCGGGATGGATCGATGCCCCGGAGATAATAACTGATCCGGTAAGGGAGAGCCTGAAGGATAAGTACAGCAACTCGGAGCTGGACTACATGTTCTACCTTCCCGAAAGCGCGAGCATGGGCGTAAGTGATGATGCTGAGTACGCCGGAAGTATCCATGCGGCCACCTGAACGGTGCTCGGCCCCTTACGGGAGCCTGGGCGGCAGTTCCACCGTGAAGGCGGTGCCCATACCGGGCTGGCTCCACACCGTTATCTTCCCTCCCAGCAGGTTCAGCAACTCTCTTCCCACGGCGAGGCCAAGCCCCGCCCCGCCGTAACGCTGCGAGCGCGAGCGCTCCACGCGCGCGAAGCGCTCGAAGACGTGCTCCTGTTCCTCGGGGGGGATGCCCTGCCCGTTGTCCCTCACCTGCAGGCGCGTTCCCCCGGCGGGCAGGGGGTCGGCGGAGATGATCACCTCGCCCCCGTGCGGGGTGAATTTTATGGCGTTGTCCACCAGGTTGTGCATCACCTGTTCCAGCGTATCGCGGTCCGTCTCGATGCGGGGTATGCCGGGGCGCGACTCGGCCTTCAGCTCGATGCCCTTCTCCCGGGCCTGGGGAAGAAATTTTTCCCGCAGGGCCTCTATGTACTCCGGGACAGCCAGAGGCGCGGGATGCAGCACCCAGGCCCCGGCGTCTATGCGGGAAAGGGCCAGGAGTTGTTCCAGGACCCTCTTCAGGCGCCCGGTCTCCTCGCTGATGATAGCCAGGTAACGGCGCCTGTCCTCCTCCGTCTCCACCATGTCGTCCAGGAGGGCCTGTGAGAAACCCTCGATGGAGGTGAGGGGGGTACGGATTTCGTGGGAGACGTTGGCCACGAAGTCCTTCTGCAGCTGGGAGCTGGCCTGGATGCGCTCCGCCATGTAGTTGAAATAGTGGGACAGCTCGGAGATCTCGTCTTTTCCCGTCACTTCCACCCGGCTGTCCAGGTTGCCGTGGGCGAGCTCCCATGCGCCCCGGCTGAGGTTTCGCAGGGGTTTGAGCACGTAGTTGCCGAGATAAAGGGCGAGCAGGATGGAGAGCAGCAGGGCCGCTCCGCCGGCGATGACCAGGTAGCGCAGCAGGCCGAGCCCCACACCCTTTCCAGCCGGCGCTCGCGGCTCATGACGATGACCCGGTTGAGGGCTAGGGTATAAAGGAGGTCGAACTCCCGGGGGGTGAGATCGATCTCTTTCTCCCCCTGCGTGACCTGCCGCCGCGAGGCGTCGATGACCAGGTCGCCCAGGTGCAGCATCTCCTGGGATTCCAGCGCGGGGCGGGCGCGGCGCAGCACCGCTTTGACCCTGGCCACCAGCTCGCGCGGGCTGAATGGCTTGGTCAGGTAATCGTCCGCGCCCAACTCCAGCCCCACCACCTTGTCCACCTCGTCTTCCCGCGCGGTGAGCATGATGATGGGCAGGGACGAGCGGGAGCGGATGCGCCTGCACACCTCCCAGCCGTCCGGTTCCGGGATCATGATGTCCAGGACCACGAGGGCGGGGCTCATCTCCCCGAAGAGGCGCAAGGCTTCCTCGCCGCCGCCGGCTTCCGCGACCCGGAACCCTTCCTTTTCCAGGTACAGGCGGGCCAGTTCTATGATGTTGGGCTCGTCGTCCACGACCAGTATCAGTTCGCCGGCCAAGGGGATCACTCCTCGATGACGCAGGCGCTTTTCCCCTGCGCGCGCGCTTTCAGCAACGCCTGGGCACCCCGTTCCGAGATGGCGTTGTAGGTGGAGTAGAAATGGCGGGCATTACAGACCCCGCCCAGGACCAGGTATACGAAGGGAGCATGGATGAGCTCGCCGCGGTAATCGAAGTAGGTAAGCTCCCCCAGTTGCCGGTGCTGTTCGAGATAGTGTTCGATACGTTCCTCGTCGAAGCGCGCGATGACTTTATCGCCCAGAGGACGTGCCATTTCGCAGGGGCAGAGGAGCGAGAACTCCTCATAGGAGGGCTGGCCCAGGAAGACCATCTCCTCCCGGGAGTCCGTAACCGCGTCCTCGAGGATCCGGGAGACGAAGAGCAACAACCTGTCCCCGCGGCTTATGCCGTAAGCCTCGCGGTACTCACGAAAATGCTCGATGCCCACGAAGACGGTGGCGAAGACCTGTCCCTCATGCAGGCGGCGGATGACCTCACGCTCGACGGAAGGCGCCCCGGGCAAACCGGTCACGGGGTGCGAGGAAAGCTCCTCCCTGCTGCTCCTGATATGGGCCTTGACCCTGGCCATGAGTTCCTGGTTGTTGAAGGGCTTGGTGATGTAATCGACGCCCCCCTCCTCTAAACCTTTTATCTTGTCCTCGACGGACTCGCGGGCGGTAAGGAAGATTATGGGGATGAGGCGGGTGCGGGTGCGCGAGCGCAGCAGGCGGCATACCTGGATGCCGTCCATCACCGGCATCATGACGTCGAGGATGATCAGGTCGGGCTGGATGGCCTCCGCCAGCTCTATCGCGCGGTTTCCTTCCTCGGCGATGTGCACCTCGAAATCCTCGTCCTCGAGATAAAACTTCACAGCCTTGAGGATCTCGGGCTCGTCGTCTATGAAGAGTATCCTTCCCTGCATACGACCCCCTCGTTCCGTCTTCCATTATATTATCGTATTATGGCGGCTTAATACCTTATGGCTATTCTGCCGGTTGAGCCGGCGTCTGTGGGCCGTTCGGAGCCTCCCGCTGACCGGCAATACCCTGAAGGCCGGATTTGCGGAAGGAAGCGATGTGCCGCCGGGCGGTGGGCTCGAACGATTACATGAACGATATCCACGGCAATATCTTCGGGACGGGCTGGCTCGGCTACTGGGATGCCGCCTTCCTGTACTCGACCAGTATCAGCCGGATCAACTACGCAAGCTCTTACTATTACACGGTAGAGGCCCTAAGCGACATGAACCCCGTTTACTTCGATCTTAAGGGTCCCTGGTACTTCAACATGACCACGCCTTATAAGTACGTCGAGGAGGTGGTCGGGATACACGAGGCGCCGGACGCGGCCCAATTCCCACAGGCGACCTACGCGGTGCACTTCCTGGTCATCGGATCGGGAGGGCACAGGATAGAGGGTTACGGTTACCGCAGCAACGACGCCGCCCAGAAGAGGTGGCTGCACTGGGGCGAGACCTGGGAATGGTTCGAAAT
Organism: uncultured Actinomycetota bacterium; assembly: GCA_964462595.1. Lineage (GTDB taxonomy): Bacteria > Actinomycetota > Geothermincolia > Geothermincolales > RBG-13-55-18 > SURF-21. The sequence goes on along the minus strand of CAYWXM010000063.1, from coordinate 155,819 downwards.
GGGACAGTCGGAACACCCGAAAAAGGAGATAATACATTACCGCAGCCCCAGCGATAAGACTATGTCAGTTCCCGAGGTCCTCGTCACCTTCCCACTGAGCGTCGGCGTCACCGGCTCGATTGACGCATACTATGCAGAGGGCGGCGGCATAAACGAGGTTTCAGATTCTGGGAGCTACGAGGTGGTCGCCGAGGGCGAGATAACCCTGCCGGCGGGTACCTTCGACGCTCTCATGATGAAGGCCAGCCTGACTTCTTCTACCAACGGGGAGCAGTTCACCCGGATCGGATACATGTGGTTCGTGAAGGACATCGGCGTAGTCGTGGAGGCCGGAAGCCTCCCCAACGAAAGCGACCCCCTGTTCGAGACGGCTACCGGGCTCATGGTCCTGGAGGAGCAGACGGGCACCGGCGCCGCGCAGCAATAACCCGCAAACGGAAAGAACGATACGAGGGCGGTCCCTCGGGGCCGCCCTTTCGGTATTCAAATCGAGTTCAAGACCATCGCGATCCCGCCCTCCCTCACGCGGTTATAATAGAAGCCGCATCCGTGATATATTACTCGGGATACCGCTGCCGCGGCGGCATCAGCAGTAAGGAGCGGGTCAGGCGATCGAGGCTGAGTCGAGGCGACTCGGCCCACCGCCTTAGTGGATAACCTGGGAACGAGCCTGGAGGTATGAGATGCGTTGGGTCAGAGTCATCCCGGTCGCTGTCCTGCTGGCCGCGCTGCTGCTGGCGGCGGCTCCACTCGCCGAAGCCCAGGTGACAGGGCAGGTGCCGGTGATCGAGAGCATATTTCCCGCCGCCTCCTGGAGGGGCATGCCGGTTGCGATCTACGGCGCCGATTTCGGGGCCCTGCAGGTGCCGTTTTTCAGCACGGTGACCTTCAATGGCATCGATGCGGGACAGGCGATACTCTGGAGCGACAATTACATAGTGGCCATCGTGCCGGAGGAAGCGACCACCGGACCCGTGGTGGTGACCAACATCTACGGGGAGAGCGAGCCTTTCGAGTTCACGGTTTACGAGCAGCCCGCGGCCATTCCATGCTATTTCGCCGAGGGCACCACCCGCGCAGGTTTCGAGGAATGGCTGACCCTTTATAACCCCTACGACGAGCAGCATACCGCCACCGTCACCTACATGGTGGCCGACGGCGCGAACCGCATCCGCTATTACAACGTCCCCGCCCATGCCCGCATGAATATCTACGTCAACTCGGAGATAGGTTCCGACCGCGACGTTTCACTGGCCGTGACCGCCACGGAGAGGATCTACGCCGAGCGACCCATGTATTTCTGCTATCACGACTCGTGGAAAGGCGGACATTGCACGGAACCCGCCCTGGATACCAGCGATACCTGGTATTTCGCCGAGGGCACCACCCGCGCAGGTTTCGAGGAATGGCTGTGCCTCGCCAATCCCGGCGCGACAGACGCTACGGCCCAGGTGACCTTCCTCTTCTCTGACGGTGAAGCGATGACCCTGCCCTTTAACGTACCGGCCTGGAAACGCTACACGGTAAGCGTCAACGCGGCCGTGGGACCGGATAAGGACGTGGCCATCTGGGTCGATTCCGACCAGCCCATCGTCGCCGAGCGCCCCATGTATTTCTCCTATCGTGGGATGTGGGACGACGGCCATATAACCGTCGGAGTCCCCGCCGCACTCGAAAAGTGGTATTTCGCCGAGGGCACCACGCGCGCCGGTTTCGAGGAATGGCTGTGCCTGGCCAACCCCGGCGAGGAGGATGCCGGGGTGGAGGTGACCTATTATATCGCCGGGGGTGACGAGGTGAAACATTACGTCTCCGTTCCCGCCGAGAGGAGGCATACCGTTTACGTCAACTCAGTCGTGGGACCGGATAAGGACGTGGCCGTGAGGATAGATTCCGACCAGCCCATCGTCGCCGAGCGCCCCATGTACTTCGACTACGGGTCCAGGTGGAACGGGGGGCACCTTTCCGCCGGGGCACCCGCCCCCTCCACATCCTGGTTTTTCGCCGAGGGCACCACGCGCGCCGGTTTCGAGGAATGGCTGTGCCTGCTCAACCCGGGTGACGTGGAGACGCCGGTGAAGGTGAGGTACGTCTTCGGAGACGCGAGCTCCCAGACCCAGGACCTGCTCCTGGCCCCAGGGCAGCGTTTCACGATCAACGTGAACGAGTTAGTGGGGCCGGAAAAGGACGTCGCGGTATGGGTGGAATCGGAGCAGGGTATCGTGGCGGAGCGCTCCATGTACTTCTCTTATCACGATGCCTGGGACGGGGGCCATAACGCCAGAGGAACAACGCCTTAAGGGAGGGCCTTGAGCTGCGTTTGCGCAAAAGGCTTGCTCGTAAGCCATCGCCGGCATGAGACGCGGCTTTCGAGACCCGGACCTAGAAAAGACGCGCGATCTCTGGAAACCGGGCTCGATTTACCGGGTTTCTTTACGTGCTATAATCTCATGGTGTGGGCGATGCCGAGAACGTACGCACGAAGGCTTTTCGGAGGCAGGGAAATGCAGGTGGATGAGGTCTGTATAGAGCGCGCCGCGCGGATGATACTGGAATCGATCCAGGTAGTGGCGCTTACCGGTGCCGGCATATCGGTGGAATCGGGCATCCCCGATTTCCGTTCTCCAGGTGGGCTTTGGACCAAGTACGATCCCCTCTTGTACGGGACATACGAATCCTTCGTCAATCACCCGGAGCGTTTCTGGGAGATGGCCAAGGAGCTGAACCCCCTGCTCGAGAACGCCGAGCCCAACGCGGCACACAAGGCCCTGGCCGAACTGGAGCGGCTGGGCAAATGCCAGGCGGTGATCACGCAGAACATAGACCACCTGCACCAGAGGGCTGGCTCCACCGACGTCCTCGAACTGCACGGCACCCACCGCACAGGGCACTGCATGAAATGCCAGCACGTCTTCACGCTGGAGGAGATGAAGGAACTGAGCTGCGGTGGTGACCAGGTCGCCTGCTGTCCCGATGACCACACCGCCATCAAGCCGGACGTGGTGTTCTTCGGAGAGCCGCTGGACTCCCGGGTGCTCTCCCGCGCCGCCGAGTTGGCCTCCACCTCCGAGCTGATGCTCGTGGTGGGATGCAGCCTCGAGGTCTATCCCGCCGCTGCGTTGCCCGACTATACCAAGCGCAGGAAGGGGAGGCTCATATTTTTCAACACCACCTCTACCTGTCACGACGGTCAGGCCGATCTGACCTGCCTGGGTATGGCGGGAGAGATGCTTCCAGCGGTCGTTGAGTCCTACAAGAAACTGATCGGTGTGAACTGAAGGGTCGGGCGATGGCCACGCAGAATCATACCCCTGCGGGCGAAAACGCGTTTAATCAGGAAACTATTCCCGGGGGTATTATAGGAAAGGAAAACGGACACAGGACAGGGCTGGCAGGAGGAAGGGCCGCGGAGCACGGCGGCATATCCGTAAGGAGTTCGGCCCGAAGCGTTAAAGGAGGGTGACAGCGTGCCTGAAGACAAGTTCCCATGGGACTCCCTGTTCCGGGGAGGGGGTGGAGACAAGGGCGAGATGCCCTCTATATTCCGCCGTAAGGACGGCAAGGCTCCGGGGGATGGTTTCAAGGAGAAATGGGATGAGATAAAGCCCCGCACCAAGTGGATAGTGGGCATTATCATCGTCGTCATCGTTATCGTCTCTCTCAGCGCCTCCTGGCTCTCGACCTTCTATACCGACCTGCTGTGGTATGACGAGGTGGGGTACACGTCTGTCTTCTGGAAGCGCATCGTCACCCAGATCTGGCTTTTCTTCGCTTTCGGCCTGCTGTTTTTCGTCATCCTCTACGGCAATATATGGCTGGCGCGCCGCTTTACTCCCCGTTACGAGAAACCGGCCGGAGAACTGAACCCCGTGGAGGAATCCCTGGCGAACTTCCGGGAGAAGGCGGGCAAATGGCTCGGCCGCGGCCTGCTCGCCGCGTCGGTCCTAATCTCCTTCATCGTCGGCTGGACCTCGGCGGGGCAGTGGGAGAACGTCCTCAAGTTCTTCAACCATACCGCCTTCGGCAAGGTCGATCCCATCTTCGGTAAGGACATCGGGTACTACGTCTTCGAATTCCCGTTCCTGCGTTATTTCACCGGCTGGCTCTTCACCTCGCTGGTCATGATCCTCCTGCTCACCGCGGCCGTGCATTTTCTCTACGGGGCCATCAATTTCGGCGCCGGCAAGGGCCAGCGTTTCGCCACCCACGTCAAGGTGCATCTCTCCGTGCTGGCGGGGATCATCCTGCTCGTGCAGGCCTGGCGCTTCCGCCTTGACATGCTGGCCCTGCTGTACTCGCCCCGGGGCACGGTTATCGGGGCCAGCTACACCGACGTTCACGCCCAGATCCCCGCTTACTGGATATTGATAGTGGCGTGTTTTATTTGCGCCGGCCTGTTCATACTGAACATACGCTACAAGGGGTGGACACTTCCCCTGGCGGGGGTGGTGGGTATCGTGGTCATCTCTCTGCTGGCCGGGGCGCTCTACCCCGCCATCATCCAGAACTACGTGGTCAAGCCCAAGGAGCTGTCGAGGGAGAGCGAGTATATCGGCTACAATATCGAGTCTACCCAGGGCGCCTACCGCATCCAGGAAGAGGGGGAAGACGCCGTGATGGAGGTGAAGGAGTATCCCGCCAACTTCGACCTGACTTACGACGATATACTGGCTAACGAAACCACCATCGACAACATACGGCTCTGGGACCCCCGGCAACTGGCGCAGGTATTCGTGCAGCGCCAGGAACTGCGCCAGCTCTACGACTTCAACGACGTCGACGTGGACCGCTACACGGTTTTCGACGGCGTCTACACGCAGATGATGCTCTCCGGCCGCGAACTGGTCATCGATCAGCTGCGCGAGGACGCGCAGACCTGGCAGAATACGCGTCTCTCCTACACGCATGGATACGGAACGGTCATGGCTCCCTCCAAGGAACTGAACGCGGAGGGCGACCCCATCCTGCTCGTCAAGGACATCCCGCCAGTATCCGAAGCGGGCCTGGGCGTGGAGATAGAGCGGCCCGAACTGTATTACGGGGAGATGACCCAGGATTACGTGGTGGTGCGCTCGGGGGCCGAGGAGATAGATTATCCCCTCGAGAGCACCAACAAGCTCGTGGAGCCTTATTACGAGGGCGAGGGCGGCATACCGGTGTCCAATTTGTTCAAGCGGCTGGCCTTTTCCATCCGCAACGCGGACATCACCTTCCTCTTCAGTGGTTACATAACCAGCGACTCGCGCCTCATGTACAGGCGCAACATAAACGACAGGGCCAGGGAGGTCGCGCCATTCCTTACCCTGGACGGCGACCCCTACCTGGTGATCACCGATGAAGGGCGCCAGAAGTGGATCCTGGATGCCTATACCACCACCGACCTTTACCCTTACTCCGAATACCTCGACGTTTACGACCAGAGGATTAACTACATCCGCAACTCCGTGAAGGTGGTCATCGACGCCTATGACGGGACCCTCACATACTACCTGGTGGACCCGGATGATCCCATAGCGGCCACCTACGGCAAGATCTTCCCCGATCTCTTCACTCCCATGGAGGATATGCCCCAGGATATAAAGGAGCACCTGCGCTACCCCGAGGACTATTTTACGGCGCAGATGGAGATTTATAAGACCTACCATATAAACGACATCAACGCCTTCTACCAGAAGGAGGACATATGGGAGGTCTCCACCGAGACCTACGACGTCAACCAGTCCCAGCCGGTGACGCCCTACTACGTCATCCTCAAGCTGCCCGGCGAGGAGGAGGAGGAGATGGTGCTCATGCTCCCCTTCAACCCGCGCGGCAAGGACAACATGGTGGATTGGGTGGCCGCGCGCTGCGACTTTCCCGGATACGGCACTCTTATCAACTTCACCTTCCCGCCGGGGAAGCTGGTCAATGGCACCCAGCAGTTCGAGTCCCTGGTGGACCAGCAGACGGAGATCTCTGAACAGATAACCTTGTGGAGCCAGTCGGGCTCCACGGTTATTCGAGGCAACACCCTGGTGATACCCATCGAGGAATCCCTGATCTTCGTCGAGCCGCTCTACCTGGAGGCCACCAATCCCGCCATCCCGCAGCTGAAGCGGGTGATAGTGGGTTACGGCGACCGCGTCGAGATGAGGCCTACCCTGGAGGAGGCGCTGCAGGCGGTTTTCGGCGCCGAACCCGGGCTCGAGCCGGAGCCGGAGCCGGAGCCGGAACCCGAGCCCGAGCCCGAGCCCGAGCCCGAGGCCGACCTCGCGCAACTTATCCAGCAGGCGAACCAGATATACGACGAAGCCCTGGCCGCTCAGCGCAACGGCGATTGGGCTACCTATGGCAGCAAGATCGCCCAGTTAAGCCAGATTCTGGACCAGTTGGCCGCGATCTCAGGAGAGCAACCATAGCCGTAACGATAGCATGGATATAGCCAAGTTGGACCAGGCCGAAAGGCCAAAGAAGCCGTTTTCGTCCCGCGTAAAGGGCGGTGAGGCGCGATGACCCTCAAAAGATGCGCGGAATGCGGCCTCCCGCTCCGGTTGTCCCAGAGGTATATATGGCCCGGTAACGGCGTTATCCTCGCGCGCAGCGATCCCACCTCGCGAATGATCGTATTCGAAGCGGACTACTATGCCCATGTCTGGTCGGAGCTCGAGGAACTTCTGGGCGTGAATATGTCGGAGTTGATGGTACGGGGGCAGCAGGCGGCGACACAGGATTACCTGGAGTCCCTGATTATGTACGGATGGCGCAAGCTCGCCATGCGCCACCTCCCCATGAGCTTTGCGTTCAAGCGCACGGTCACGGAACTGGCCCTTTTTGGTTTCGCCGCACTCGAGCTATTGGAATACAAGCACGGTAAGCTGATGGTGATAAGGGTCAAACACCCCTTCGACATCATCTCCATCGCCTGGGGCATGAAGGGTTCTGTCGAATTGATCGAAGGGATGGGCTCGGAGCTGGCGTGGAAGAGGGAGGGCGACGACTACGTAGTAACCATAATATTCCATACAGGCAGGGATTCCGACGCGGCGGACCTGGAGGTCATGAGGCACATGAGGAACGCGAAGAGGGAGCTGTCCCTGGGAGGCAAGATGCTGCCGCCGCAGGGGGACCAGGGAGAGCCCTGCCCCAAATGCGGGCTACCGAGAGCCCTGACCGAGCTGGAGTGGGACGAAAAGGAGGGGACCATCCACCGCCGCGACAACAACTTGAGATACATATTCACCACCGGGCATATCTTCCTGGGCATGGTGAAGGAACTGGAGAAGCGGACCGGCAGGGAGCTCGCTCCGCTCATCATAAGGATAAGCAAGGAATACCATCTGAAAAGGCTGCAGGGCATCCCCATCCGTACCAGGAACGGTGCTTACCGGAACGGGGCGAGATACCTTTTCGCGGGGGGGGTTTGGAAACGTACTGAAACTGGATTGCGGAGAGGGTTACCTGGAGATGACCATAGGAAACCCGTTCTACGTGCCCAGGCTGGTCGGCCGCATAGCGGGGATGTTTGAATACGTCGAGGATGCGGAGGCGGACATCAGCTTCCACAGCCCCGAGCCCCGGATACTCGAGCTGGAGATAAAAGCCATCTGAATTCCACGCGCCCGCATTACCCGCTCTCGCCCATCCCCTCTACAGGGGTGAATCCAGCCAGATTTGCGCGTACGACGAGGCGCAGGGTGGCGTCGCCCTCGGGTGCGCAGGTGGTCAGGGTGAGTATTGTTTCCTCGCCCTGAAGGGTCACGTTCTCGCTGGGGTCTATGTAGCGGAGTTCGGTTACCCGATATTCGTAAACGCCCCGCGGATTCTGTATGAATATGACATCGCCAGCCTTGAGCTCGTCGAGGCGGTTGAAGGGCCTGGTCTTGGTGGTGCGGTGTCCGGAGATGACGCAATTTCCCGGCCAGCCGGGAAAACCGGTGTGGGTGAGGTGGACGGGGCCCATGGAGAGGATGGTGTACAGCTCCTCCTCGTTATCGCTTCCCTCCCGCACCTCCTCGTCTATTCCCACGGCGGGGATGCGGATGAAAGCGGGGGTTTCGAAGGAGAGAGGGGGCCCCAGGACCTCGTCGTGTGTCAGGGGTGCGAACTCGGTGACTTCGGCGGTGTCCTCGTTGGCCTCCGCGGAGTTCCGGCGCAGGCGGTCGTAGATGTAAGGGCCCAGGAAGGCCAGAACGGCCAGGATGGCGACGGAGAGCGTTATCGCGATGATCGCACCCCTTCGCCTTTTCAACCTCGTCACCTCTCCCCGTTACCGCAATTCCTTTACTGCTAAGAATTCTATATGTACGTTATTTCTGTTGACAACGACATCACACCTTCACCCTCTCTCTCGGGGGCTTGCCGCCTCGAAAGTGACGGGGTTGCCCACGTGGCGGGTATGAAGCATGTGAGCAATGGCCATCCGTGTCCGGCCAGGCAGCGGTAGCGCATGGGTTTCGCGGACTGCACGCGTTCCATCATACGCCTGCACCTGCCGTCGCAACCGCGAGGAAGGCAACCGGCATTTCTATTACTTGCCTCTGCATGTATAATATAAGAGTTGAAAATCGACGCGGGGTGGAGCAGTCAGGTAGCTCGTCGGGCTCATAACCCGAAGGTCGGGAGTTCGAATCTCCCCCCCGCTACCAGAAAACAAGAGCCGGGAGATCATCCCGGCTTTTTCTTTCGGTTCATTGCCGACCCGTGATCGCAGCATTTATGCGCGTTGCGTTGCCTCCACAGGATGCCTTCAGGGTCTCGGGCGGGAAGTCGGGACGCAACCTCGCTCTTTTCCGATGTAAGCCTGCAGGTCGGCGTTTAACCCGTACTAGGCATCTATTGAGGGGGTGTACATCGATATCAGGTCGTGCAGGCTCCTGGACATGGTGTCCAGTTCGTGCATGAGCGCCGCTATCTCCTGCACGGAGCCCGCCTGCTCCTCTACGGATGCGGCTACCTCCTGCATGTTGGCGGCCACGTCCTCCGAGAGCCGGGTTATGGTGCTGATGACGCTGGATATCTTTTCGTTGCTGGGGACCATGGCCCCCGCTGCTTCGTTTATGGAGTCGATAAAGCGGCCTATCTTCACGGAGACATCGCTGATCTCCGCCAGCATCGCCTGCGCTTCCGAGGTAACCGACGTCCCGTCCTCCACGCGGACGACGCTCTCCTGCATGGCTTGCGCAGCCTGGTCGACGTAACCCTTTACCTCGGTTATCAGCCCTTCCACCTGTCCTGCCGCTTCCGCGGAGCTGTCCGCAAGCCTCCTTACCTCGCTGGCGACGATGGAGAAACCCCTTCCGTGCTCGCCCGCTCTCGCCGCCTCTATTGCCGCGTTCAGGGCGAGCAGCCTGGTCTCATCGGCTATGGAGCCGATGACCTCGACAATAACGCCTATCTCCTCCGACCTGTCGTTCAGGTTCTTGATAAGGCCGGCGAGAAAGGCCGTCGCGCTCCTGATCTCCGCCATTTTCTCCGCAACCCTCTCTACGGTGGTCCTGCCCCGATCGACGGTCAGCATGACCTGTTGCGAGAAGTCGAGAGAGAGCCTTGCCGCCTCCTCCACGTGCTTTATGTTGTCCAGTATCTCTTCGGTGGCGCTCTCCACCCCCGATACGCTGTTCAACTGGTCCTCCGCCTTCGAGGTCAGGTCCACGAGAGCCTTGGTTATCTCCTGTAAGGTTACGTTGCTGCTACTGGTGATGCGCATAAGGATTTCGCTGGAATCCGCCAGGTTCCCCGAGGTATTCCTGGTCTGGGAGAGGAAAGCGGCCAATGCCGAACTGAGCTCGTTCATGGTCTCGATAGCGCTGCGCGGGAGGTAGTGCGGCTCTTCCATGTACGCCGGGGAGGGAGGGGTGCGGACGGGCGCTTCAGTACTTGGTGGTCATGTACCATTCCCAGGGAAGACGCTCCAGCAGACGCTCCGCCGCCTTCCTCTTCCACCTGTAGGGGATGAGCTCGCTCGACAGCATGAAGTCCGCCGCGCGCTCCAGGGGGCGGGAGAGCGAATCCGGCAGGGTGAAGATCTCGTGGTAGAGCCAGGCGAGTGGGGTGAAGAATTCGCTCACCAGCTCCACCTGCTCCTCGCTGATGCCATCGAGCTTGAGGGCGGAGCGGCGCGTGAAAAGGGTATCGGTGTAATCGTCGACGAAAAGCCCTTCCTCGACACAGGTGTAGTAGAGCTCGGTACCCGGGAAGGGGTAGAAGACGGTTATCTGGGTGATGCCCGGTTCCGCGCGCCCGTTGAGCTTGATGGTGTCCAGGACCATGGAGAAATCTTCCTGGGGAAAACCCATCATGTTGAGGGCGACGGTGCCTATGCCGTACTTGCGGCAGAGGCGGAAGGAGTCGAGGATCCTCTTGTCGCTCATGGTGCGCCGCAGGACGTGTCTCCTCAGCCACGGGTTTCCGCTCTCGATGCCCATGCAGATGGTCTTGCAGCCCGCCTCCTTGAGCTTGGCGATCTTCTCCTCGTCCAGGAGGTCGGCGCGCGAGTTGCAGATGAACGGGAGGTCCACCCTCCTGCGGTATTGCCGGATGAACTCGTCGAACCATTTGGGGAAAAGGGTGAGGATGTCGTCATCGAAGCGTACGTGATCGACGCCGTTGGCGCCGGCGGCCAGCTCCTCAACCTCGGTGAGCACGTTGTCCACGCTGCGGAAGCGCACGTAGCGGTTGGAGTTGGGGTAGGCGCTCTTCTGGGCATGGTTGGAGCAGTAGCGGCAGCGGTAGGGGCATCCCCGGGAGGCCATGACCGTTATCCTCTCCGCCTGGTCCGGTGCCATGCGCTCCATGTCGAAAATGGAACGGTCGGGGAACGGCAGGCTGTCCAGGTCCTCCAGGAGGGGCCGCACGGGGGTGGAGAAATCCCTGCCCCGCCAGCGCCCCATGAGGCTGGCGATCTCGTCAACCTCGCCGTGGCCTTCCAGCGCCTCGGCCAGTTCCACCAGCGCGGTCTCTCCCTCTCCCACGCATACCATGTCGATGCTCTCTTCCTGGAGGCTGCCCAGCGGGTCCAGGGTGGGATGCACGCCTCCCAGCACCACCGGAAGGCCGGTTTCCTGCTTGGCCCAGCGCGCCATCTGGCGCGCCTTGGAGTACATCAGGGTGGTGGAGGAAATGGCGACCAGGCCCACGTCCTGCGCGCACAGCCACTCCAGGAAGCCGTCCTGGCTTACGGGCTCCACGATGTGCAGGAAGGAGACGTCGTGCCCCTCCTGCTTGAGCAGGGCGGAGAGATAGGCGTTTCCCAGGTGGACCCGGCCCTGGGGCTCCCCTTCGATACAACCCGACTCGAAATAATCGGGATAGATAAGAGCTACTCGCATTCCGTGTCCGATTCCCTCCCTCTTCTCGGTTTACGGCTATTACATGATAGACGATAAGGGCCATGCGATGCACCGTTTTTTGTGGTTGAATAGAAGCGGGCCGCGCGCGGCCGGTTAAAGTACATGACAAAGGAAAGCTCGCCGGCTCTACGCCCCTGCCCCTTGACGCTGGAAGCGATGCCTGCGGCGGCCAGGCGATGAAAGGAGGCCGAGATGTCCTGCTATTTCCGGCATATGGCCGACGTCCTGGTGGAGGCGGGAATAGACCTGGAAGAGGTCAAGAAGGACAAGGCGAGGAAGAAGGAACTCGACGAGAAGATACACGCGCTGGTGGGCGTGGAGTATAAGAAATGCTCTCCTACCTGGAAACAGGTCAAGGAGATGATGGCCGATGGGAAGAAGCGAGCCAGGCTGGTGGAGGCGCTGAGATCCTGACGGCTGGTGTGGCGTCCCTGATCGCGGACCTGGGTATGCAAGGGAGGAAGAGCGTGGAATCCGAGGTATTCATCGTAGAGGTGGGGGACGGCGTCGCGCGCTGCAGCATGAACCGCCCCCAGGATATGAACGCCCTCAGCCTGGGGCTGGGATATCCCATGGTCGAGGGCCTCAACCGCGTGCTCGACGACGACGACGTGCGCGTGATAATCCTGCGCGGCGAGGGCGGGCATTTCTGCTCCGGGGCTGACCTGACCCTCCTGGGGGATAACCTGGACCCCGTTTTTCTCAACCAGAGCATGGAGGCGGTAAGCGAAGTCATCCTCAGGCTGTACGAGGCTCCCAAGCCCGTGATCACCGAGGTGGACGGCTTCGCCGTCGGGGGCGGGCTGGGCCTGGCCATGGCCTCGGATATGACTTACGCCACGGAGAGGGCCAAGTTCAGCATGGGTTTCATCAAGATCGCCGCGGCCCCGGACATGGGAAGCTCCTATTTCCTGGCCGAGCGCGTGGGACTGGTCAAGGCCAAGGAGATGGCCTTCACCGGAGATATCGTGGATGCGGAGGAGGCCCTGCGCATAGGCCTGGTCAACAGGGTGGTAGATCACGATAAAATATCCGAAGAGGTGATGAAGCTGGCGGCCTACATTGCCACCAAGTCGCCGCGGGCCCTGGCCGAGACCAAGAGGATGTTGAACCGCTCGCAGCTCCTCGGCCTGCGTTCAGCGCTGGAACAGGAGACCCACGTCCAGCCCGTCCTGCTCCTCTCCGAAGAGCACCGCGCGGCCATCAGGAAGATATTCGAGCGCTGGGAACAGGGCCTCAGCGCCAACGAATAAGAGATTCCGCCTCGACAGCCTGCATCGCGAAAGCGACAGCGGGCGCCCGGAGGGCGGCGCGGCGGTGCCTGCGCCAGTCCTGGTGAAGTCAGGCCTGGCGCAGGCACGTGTACGTAACGATCGACGTTCTCACCCTCGCCCGTTCGGCAACCCGCCCATCTGCCCCACTCCCGCCCGATCCATAACCCGCCGACAAGAGTCACGTGTTGCGTTTCGCGCCGCCGGCGCGAAACGTCAAGTCTGAGTGCTTGCTCACCTGCGCGGCCGGCGATGCGTAGCGCCGAGGGCCAGGATTTATCCTGGCCCCGGTCGCCATTACCTCCCAGCTGCGTTTCAATATTTAACCGACCTTACCGCTTAAGCCATGCGCTTCTTCCAGGGCCGAGGTATGGAATCTGACTTCAGACCGGCGGGGTTATCTCCAGGGGTTGATTGATCCCGGTTATATCTATGTTGATGCGCACGTCTACGTTGTCGTAGCCGGAACCCAGGTCGACGTTGCGGAATACCATCTCGTACTTCACCGGGTAATACGCAGCCGCGTCAAGCCAGATATCCACCTGACCGCCGGTGCAGTCCTCAAGGCTCGACTGAGGGATGTCTGGGAGCAGGCTGGAAACGTTTACCAGGCTCAGCTCGAAGCGCAGCCGGGTCGCCTGCACCCCGTTTACCTCCTCGCTTCCCAGGGCTTGGGCCGAGACGGACTCGGAGAGGTAATCCGAGATGTGGGCGGTATAGCTGGTCACTACCTCCTCGCTCAGGGTGGCCTCCACCTCCGCCCATTCGCCGCCGCTGAGGTCCCTGCTCCACTGCCTGTCCCCGGCGTGGACGACCTCCTGGATGACCGTACCCTCCCCCGTTTCGGGATCGAAGTAAGTGTCCTGGAGGCTGATGTCGCTCCCCGAGATGTCGATGGACACCTCCTCCGTCTTCACGCTGCCGTTTCCCAGACCATCGAAGAACATGGAGATGGTCATGTGATATGAGTCTATGTTCCCGCCGGCATCCTGTGCCTTCATGACCAGTGACTCCACTTCCGGAGAAACGGAATCCTTCCCGCACCCCGGCAGGGAGGCGACCTGGGCGAATAGAAGCAGGGCGCTGGCAAGCATGGCCGCACGACATCGTGAAAAGACCGGCCCGGAAGCCCCGGCCATCCCGATTCACCCCCCTCGCGGATCGAATGCCTGATATGCGGGATGAATTATAGCATCCAGGGGGGTCGTAGCAGTAGGACTGGGTATCTATGCCAGGCGGCCGGTGATATTCTGGAATTGTATGCCTGCCTGGAGCGGCGATGGTTACGACCGCCCCGATCGCGGCTGCTTACAGTGGGATACGCATAACCGGCTGAAGCGTGGAAGGAGGAATGAGGAGATGAGGATCGCTCTACTGACCGGAGGGGGAGACAGCTCAGCCATCAATGCCGCCATACGTGCCGTCGTACGCAAGTCCATAGCGGGAGGGCACGAGGTCGTCGGCATCAAGCGCGGGTGGAGAGGCCTGATATACGACGAGGTGGAGCCGCTGTTCATGGGCTCCGTCTCCGGCATCATCCAGCGCGGCGGGACCATACTGGGGACCTCGCGCACCAACCCCTTCAAGCTGGAGAGCGGGCTGGAAAACATCGTGGTAAACCTGCGCAAGCATGGTATAGACGCCATCATCGCCATAGGGGGCGAGGACACCAACGGGGTGGCCCACCACTTGGCCGAATACGGGGTCAAGTGCGTGGGGGTCCCCCAGACCATAGACAACGATCTGCCCTGCACCGACTACTCCATAGGGTTCGACACCGCGGTATCGGTGGCCATGGATGCCCTGGACAAGCTGCATACCACCGCCTTTTCCCATCACCGTATCATGATCCTGGAGGTCATGGGCAGGGATGCAGGGTGGATCGCGCTCATCTCCGGCATCGCTGGTGGCGCCGACACCATCCTCGTACCCGAGGTGCCCTTCACCCTGGACGAGGTGATCGAGCGCATCAACAAGAGGCACAACATGAACAAGCATTTCTCCATCATCGTGGTCTCGGAGGGAGCCAAGCCGGCCGGCATAGAGCAACAGTTCGTCCAGGACCAGAAGAAAGACCCCTTCGGCCACGTGAGGCTGGGAGGAGTGGGCGAGTGGCTGGCGACGGAGATCGAGGAGCGGACGGGCTACGAGACCCGCGTCACCCACCTGGGGCACCTGCAGAGGGGAGGCCCCCCCACCGTCTTCGACCGCGTGCTGGCCACCCAGCTGGGCGCATTCGCCGTGGACATGGTCGTTGATGGCAAGTTCGACCATATGGCCTGCATGCACGCGGGCGAGGTAAAAGCGGTGCCGTATAGCGAGGCCCTCGCGGGGACCAAGCAGGTCGACCTGAAGCTGTACGAGTTGGCGAAGCTCTTCTATTGAGAGCCCGGTATTACTACCCGGAGAAAGCGTCCGGCGAGCTGTTGCATTACGGTCAAGGCCATACCTGGATGAATCAGCAAGGCTGCGGCTATCATCCGGTGGGACAGGTGGACAGTTCGAGGGTGTTATTCGAGCTGGAGCAATCGTAACCGGCTTCCCGGCCGTAGCGATATTCCACCTCGTCGGCGGGGTTAAGGCCGGCCGTTCAGGCGGTGGTGCTGAAGGGTTTCTTCTCCGCGATGACCGTCAGGTAGTCGCCGTCCTGTATGCGATAGTCCTTGGCTGGGGGTTTGGACCCCGTGCTCCTGGATATGGTGAGTAGAAATGCTCCGTATTCCTTCTGCAAAAGGGATTCCACCTCCGCCCTGGTGTGTCCCACGATCTCGCCAATGGCGGGTATGGTGTATGTGCGCATGTCCCCCTCTCGGGCAACGATGTTGGAGATGGTATTGATCAACCCGTAGTGCAAGGCCGACCTGGCGATGAGGTTGCCCAGGAAGGAATCGGTATCGAGTATCTCGCCCACCCCGGCCAGCTCCAGGTGGTGGATGTTCTCGGGCTCGAGCACCTCGGCGGTCATCTTGACATCGGGGCTTATGCCCCTGATGGTCAGGGCCGTGAGCACCGTCCTCGCGTCCGCGTCACCGCTGCTCCCTCCCCTGCTCTCGTCGGCCAGCAGTATGGCCGCCCTGGCCTCACCGATGTTGGCCCGCCGCAGGTCCGCCTCGCTTGCCGGGTTGCCTCTCAGGAAAAAGATGTATTCGTCGCCTATGGGGTTCTCCTCCAGGTCGCAGAGCAGGACCACCGGGACGAGCGCTTTTTTTATCTCGTCCTCGAGCCTGTCGATGACGAATCTCCCCCGGCTGTTCCAGCCGCACACGACGATATGGTCCCTGCTGTCGGTTTTATTCTCCAAGCCGCTGTACCTCCTTTTAGCCTTCTCCGCCCTCCTGGTGGCCATCAGGCTTATGAAGCCGCTGAGGGCGCCGATGCCCAGGACCAGGGTGATGATAATGGTTACCCTCCCCCCGGCGGTGACCGGGGTGATATCCCCGTAGCCGACGGTGGCTATGGTGATGAAAACCATGTACAGGGCGTCCCAGTAGCTGTGGATGCCCGGGTTCTTCCCCCTCTCCAGGATAAAGGTCACCAGGGCGCTTACGAGCAGGATGGCGCACAGGTTGAACAGTATCCAGAAACCGAAGCGCTTGCGCGAGAAGCGCACCTGCATGGCCTCCCACCTGAAGGCCAGCCTTCTTCTCAGATCACGCATTGCCGCCTCCCGCCGAATGCCTGTGCGCCACCCACTGGATATATGCTATCAGATAGCGGTCAGAAACGGGGTCAACCTCGAATATCGAGCGCGGGAAGGGGGTCAGGTCTCGAATATCGAGCGGTTTAGTATAATATGAAAACCGTGAAAGCCTGATCCCGATACGCGACCCATGCCGTTCAACGGATCGCGACTCGATATTCGAGACCTGACCCTGAGGGACAAGGGAGGAAAAACCATGGCTCACTACGATCACCGCCAGGAGGAGTCCTGGCAAGATTTCAAGTTCAACTTCCCCTATGCAAGGGGCCTCGAAAGGCTCAGGGAGGAAGTGCTGACCGGGGGAGATTTCGACCCCGGCGTGCTGTGGATCTGGGGGACCATGCAGGCCATGGCGGTCATCCGCATCCTCAAGGCCTGCGAAAGGGAGTTCGGAGCCCGCGGGCAGGAAGTGGTGAACGAAGCCCTCCGCGAGGTAGGCCTGGACGTCGGCCGCCAGATGCTGGAGGGTTTCGAGAGGCCGCAGGAGATGAGCGACGCCGAGCTCGCCAGTTTCTTCGCCACCGTGATAAACTGCATCGCCTATGCCTCGCTGGAGGATCCCAGTATCGAATCCGAGGACAAGGTGAGCTTCCATATCCTGTGGTGCCCGCACCAGGACTACTACGCGGCCTTCGACTGCCGCGTGCAGCGCTACTTCGTGCAGGGGATGCTGGAGGCGGCCCGGGAGAAGGGCATGCTCTCCGAATGGCAGGTGCGCTTCACGCGGACCATACCCGCCGGCGCCGAGACCTGCCACTTCGAGCTGTGGCGCGCCCCCGACGAAGAGAAATCGCAGTGGGAGAAATACAGCCGGCAGCTGGAGCTGAAAGCGCTGGAGATAGCCGCGGG
Source organism: uncultured Actinomycetota bacterium (assembly GCA_964462595.1). GTDB lineage: Bacteria > Actinomycetota > Geothermincolia > Geothermincolales > RBG-13-55-18 > SURF-21. The sequence continues at coordinate 138,672 of CAYWXM010000063.1, read as the reverse complement.
GGAAAATGAGAGATCGGATTAACGGAGGGTTTATAATCATCTAGTCAGGTGTTTGAGGCCGGGACGCAGGGTGCCGCTGGCAGGGATCGGCTATGAGCACGGCGTGATGGAAAGTACCAGGGGGGAAGATATGGGCAGAAAAGAGGAGCTGATCTCGGAGATAATGGAGATGGAGTGGGACATGTTCTCCTCCGTGAACGCCAGGGGAGGAAGCGCACCCTGCCAGGAGGACCCGGACTCGTTCCGCATCATCCGCTCCGCCAACTTCCTCACCTGGTCCGAGACCACCCTGTCCAGCTACCTGGGGGACCTGAAGCTGGCCGGGGTAGAAGGCAGGAACCTGATGACCGAGAAGTACGCACGCATGGAAGGCCTGATCCCTCCGCTGAACCCCGAGGCCTCGCAGATCATAGAGAGGATAGTGCGCAGGGAATGCCTGTGGGCGGAGGATTATCTGAAGAGCACCCCTGGCGCCACCCTGGCCCGGCCCATCTACGCCCGCGACGAGACGCCGGGTATCACCTCGTCGGAGACTTACTCCCGGGCAGAGCTGGAGACCTACTCGGCGCGGACCCTGGACTTCTACTACGCGGACGTCCTGGGCATGTCCGCACGGGGGGAGAACCGCATCGCCATCGCCGTGGGCTACATGCAGGCCTTGTACCGGGGAAGGGATGCGGACTGGAAAGAGCTGCTGGCCTCCCTGGAGGATTCCGGCACGGGTTTCGCCATGCCCCCGTCAGTATAGAGAAGGCCCGGCCCCGTCTCTGATATTCCTGGAAGGCGGAACATTCCGCACTCGGCACTTCTGCATTCTCAGCCCCGGGACCTCACGTATAGGCACACCCGCCCTTCTCTTTTTATATGGAAGTCGCCAGCCGGCTTCACTCGCGGCGTATCCCGGTGATGATCGCGAGTAGGGGCTGTCCGGTTCGAACGCCCTTGCCCGCACCCCGTGTATACATCAGATTAACATACTGTTCAGCACCAGTAATGCAAGCTGTCATTGTGGCGTTTTCTGGATTATTATTTAAGTACGGTTTATCGAAAGGGGCTGCAGTCCGTCAATGTCAGGCCGTGGTTGCGTTTCTGAACAGCACCTCTTGAATAGCTGTCAGGGGAAGTGCCCCGGATGGTACAGGCATGGATTCCGCATCGTGAAGGGAGGCCACGATGGAAGAAGGGGAGAAGTACGGAAGTTACCGCTACCGCTGGGTGGTGCTCATCGCTTTCATGTTCGTGGCCGCCCTCACCCAGCTCATGTGGCTGAACTATGCGCCCATCACGGCCGATACCGAGGCCCTCATGGGGGTGAGCGAGTTCCAGGTGGTGCTGCTGGCGACCATGTTCCCTCTCATCTATATACCCGTGTCCATCCCGGCCGGTTTCATCATCGACCGCAAGGGCTTCCGCTACGCGGTGATGATAGGGGCTTTCCTTACCGCGGCCTTCTCTTTCCTGCGCCTGTTCGTGGACAACTACGCGCTGGTGCTCATCGGTATGATCGGCATATCCATCGGGCAGCCCTTCGTGCTCAACAGCATCACCAAGATGGTCAGCACCTGGTTCTCCACCGAGGAGTCGGCCCTCGCCAACGGCCTGGGCACGCTTTCGCTCTTCATCGGGATGATAGTGGCCCTGGCCCTCACGCCGCCGCTCCTGGAAGGATTAGGCAACGACCTCGGTGCCCTGCGCATGCTGGTGCTCATCTACAGCCTGGCCGCACTCGCGGGATTCATTATCTTCGCGCTTTTCGGCAAGGCGAAGCCTCCCAAGCCGCCCAAGAGGACGGAGGAAGAGGCGCTGGGCGAGGAAGTGACCATAAACATGAAAAGTCTGCGCTCGCTCTTCGGCCTGCACAATTTCCGCATCCTGTGCGTGATCATCTTCGTGGGCAACGGCTGCTTCGTCGGCCTCATGCAGCTGATCGAGAAGATCATGGAGCCCAAGGGTATCGGCACCACCACGGCGGGTAACATCGGGGCGGTGATGGTGGTGGCGGGTGTGGCCGGCTGCATAGTCATTCCCGCTATATCCGACAAGCTCATGCGGCGCAAACCCTTCCTGCTCCTGGCGGCCCTGGTGTCCGTGCCCACCCTCTACCTGGTGGGCGCCCTGGAGAGCACCGTGCTGCTCTTCATCGTCGGGGGGTTCCTTGGTTTCTTCCTTCTCAGCGCCCTGCCGGTCCTGCTGGCGTTCGCGGAAGAGACCACCGGCGCTTACCTCACCGGCACTGCCACCAGTATGCTCATGCTCCTGGGCAACGCCGGCGGCGTGGTCATGACCCTGGCCATGGAGGGCATCAAGTCGGCTACGGGCGGCGTAGACTTCTTCTGGGGCCTGGTCCTGATGGCGGCTCTTTTCGCGGGGACATTCTTCGTTGCCCTGCGCATCCGGGAGGAGCACGCCTAGGCGCGTTTTTGCCGATGCAACCCGGGGAGGGCACTTGTATCGCGAGAACTTCGCTCGCTCCGCCGCTGCGTGACGCGGGGAAAGAGCCCCCCGTGTCCTATATAATCTGACCGTGTACCCGGGGGCGGCGGATCGGACCGGGAAAGATCGTTGTTCGCGGAAAGAGCGAAGCGGCGGAGATCTATGGGCCTTTTCCTCAAGAGACTGGCGAGAACAGCCCTCGTACTGGTCCTCGTTTACGTGGCTATAACGGGGGCGGTGATGTCGTTTCTGCACTCGCCCTTTTTCCGTTACCCCAGCGAAGGTGAATACCCCCAGCCTCGCATCAACGAGATAATCTGGCCCAGCGTCGGGTACCCGGCCATGGTGGTGCCCGGCGAAGTCGTGGTGGTGGAGGTGGACCTCTGGGCCGGCGAGGAGGGAAGAGCCCGCATGGAGGAGGCCTCCGGATGGCATGCCCGTATGGATGCCTCCCGCGACGAGCTGGCCGGCCTTTCCTTCGAGCTGGAGTTGGCGGATGCGCGCCTGGATGCATCCGAGCGCTGGCCTTACCGCAGCACGGAGGGGCGCAGCGAGCGGGTGTGGCACGTCTCTTTCCGCTTGCCGGAGGAAGCGACGCCCGAGCTGTACGACCTGAGCCTGGAGGTGGACGTGGCCGGCGAGCGCATCGCGGACGGGCAGCCCCACGCGGTAGCGGTGGTAGAGGAAGACGACGAGGATCTCACCTTCATCACCCTCGCCGACATCCACGTACACGAGCGCGGGAACTCGTCCCTTCTGTCCACCCAGACGGACAAGGGTATCTCGGAAGACGGCGAGCCTCTCTTTTTCGAGCAGGCCGTCGCGCAGGTAAACCTGGTGCGCCCGGATTTCGTGCTCATGCTCGGCGATTTCGTGCGCGGGCAGCGCCGCCCCGGGGAGCTGCTCAGCGAGTACGAGAGGTTCTACCAGGTGCTGCTGCAGTTGGAGGTACCCGCGTTCCTGCTCCCGGGAAACCACGACGGGTACGTGAACGAGATAGATGGTAAAAGATGGTACGAGAACAACCTGGGGCCGTTGTACTACTCCTTTGACGTCGGGGATTGCCATTTCACCTGCCTGGACACCTACCAGTGGCCCTTCGACGACCGCGTGGTGATGAACAAGCTCTTCTACATGGAGCCGCGTAAATGGCAGGGGCAGGTGCTGGGCGCCGGGGACGAAAGCGATCCCGCGACCTACGAAGGCGAGCTGGCATGGCTGGAAGAGGACCTCACCTCTCACGACCATGCGGTCCTCAAGGTCATGGCGCTTCATCACGACCCCTACACCTCCGGCGGCAAGGGCTATTCGTACCGCGATATCCTGCGCTTCCCCTTTTACCTCTTCGCCGGGGGCGGAAAAGGAAGGGAGGCGCTGCTCGCTTCCGCCTCGCGTCACGAGGTGGAGGCGGTTTTTGGAGGTCATCTTCACGTCGACGAGATCGGGACCGTCCCCTGGGAGGGAGGAGAAGGGGAGACCGTGTATTCCTGCCAGAACTGCGTCTATTTCGACGAGGGAGGGACGAGCGACCATTATCCCGGATACCGCCTGGTTGAGGTGGAAGGAGGGGATATCGTTTCCCTCTCCTACCTGGACGGCGTCTCCTCCTATCCTTTTTACGACGGCTCGGTGCCGGGAGGGGAGACCGACCTGGATGCGCTGGAACGGCCCGCATTGTGGTGGGAAGCCGGGGAGACGGGCCAGGGTGAGTGGAGCGCACGCGTGGAGGTGGGAAGCTTTCTCGGCACGGGCATGGAACTTGCGGGCATGGTCGTGGAGGCCCCAGCGTCTACGCCGGGTGGTTACGAGGTGAGTGGAGCCGAGCTCTACCGCGTTGTAAAGATACCAGGGCGGCCCGGCCGGGTCCTCCTCTACCTTAGGACGGACGTCGACGCTGGAGTAGCGGGGGAAGACGCCCGAAGCCCCGGCAAACCCGCCGTCAAGACCATCACCGTATCTGGCAGCCCCTCTCCCTGACACGAGCCGTGCCCGTCCGCCACGAACGGGCATATTGCCGCGCATCGCGGAAGGGCCCCGACCGTAAGGTTCAGTGCACGCTTATCCGGCCTCGACGGTGTAGGTGATGGTGGAGGGATAGGGTGATTCCCAGGCGACGACGGCTTTCCCGCCCCGGGTCTTTTCGTAAAGGGCGGCGAGGGCACCCGGGAGGAATCCTCAAACACCGCCGGAGATGGCCGGCAGCGGGCGAGGCGGGAGACACCTGCCCGACGGTTGTGGTTGAATATATGAGAGACGTTTTTGCGGCGGGCGAGGGGCAAGGTGTTGTGGCGGCCGGTCTTGATGCGAGAGGGGGGCGATGCGCATGTTCGATCTGGTCATCGAAAACGCGAAGGTGATCGACGGCTCGGGGAAAGCGGCTTTCCGCGCCGACGTGGGCGTGAGGGGAAACGTGATCGAGGCCGTCGGCGACCTAAAGGACGGCGAGGCCGCGAAGAGGATCGACGCTGCGGGGCGCGTGGTCTGCCCCGGCTTCATTGACGTCCACTCCCATGCCGACCTGACCATGTTCCGGGATGACGCGGCGGAACTGCTGCAGCCACTGGTCAGGCAGGGCATAACCACCTTCGTAGGCGGGAACTGCGGCATGTCGCTGGCGCCGGTCACCGATGAGAACCGCGAGGGCCTGAAGACCTACCTGGAGATATTCACCCAGATGGACTTCGACGCCGACATCCGGTGGAAGAGCATGGCGCAGTTCATGGAGCATGCCGAGAAGCAGGGCCTGCTTCTGAACATGGCCCTGCTGGTCCCCCACGGCTTGCTGCGCATCTCGGCTCTGGGCATGGAGGACAGGCCTTCCGACGCCGGGGCCATGGGGATGATGAAAAGGTCCCTGGAGGAGTCCATGGAGGCGGGCGCCTTCGGGCTCTCCACCGGACTGCAGTACTTCCCCGGGCTTTTCTCGGATACCGGAGAGCTGGTCGAGCTGGCCGGGTCGCTCACGGGTTACGGTGGGGTCTATGCCAGCCACATGCGTTCCTATACCTCGTCCACCCTGGGCAAGGCCATCGACGAGGTGGGCGAGGTGGCGCGACGTAACGGCATAAAGGGGCAGGTATCCCATATCTTCAGCGTACCCTGGACGGGTCCGCTGCATCCCCTCGCCCTCAAGGGCCTGAAGTGGATGTGCAGGCATCCCGAGACCGCCCTCAGGCTGGCCCCGGATTTCGCACTGGACGCGTCCATGAACGCGGTGCTCAAGAGGCTGGAGAAGAACCGGCAGGGGGGAGCGGACATCGCCATGGATATCATGCCCACCACCGCCGGCTTCACCCACCTGCTGGCCTTCTTCCCGCCCTGGGTGCTGACTGGCGAACGCAGCAAGGTGCTCGAGCGCATCAGCGACGCGGGGATGCGCAGGGAGATGTTGCGGGATATCGAGAAGGGCAAACCCACCTGGCCTCATCGGGGCAGGAACGACTGGTCCCTGAACATCATGCGCCAGATGGGGTGGGACGCGGTGACCGTGATGGCCGTGCACGGCGAGAAGAACAAGCACCTGGAGGGGCGCCTGTTCACCGACATCGCGGAGGAGAGGGGGATGCACCCCTTCGACGTCATGTGCGACCTCCTCATCGAGGAGGAAGGGCAGGTGCTGGTGTTCGAGTCCATGTCCGAGCCCGACGACGCCTTCACCGAACGCTACACTTTCCCGGCCCTGCTGGACCCCCGCACCATGATCACCACCGACACCATCCTCATGGGGGTGGGCAAGCCGTCGTACCTCTTCTACGGCTGCTACCCGAAGTTCATCGGCCGCTACGTAAACGAGAAGAAGCTGCTGGACCTGCCCGAGGCGGTGCGGCGCTGCACCTCGCTGCCTGCTGAATCCTTCGGTATAGCCGGGCGCGGCCTGGTGAAGGAGGGGTATTGCGCCGACCTGCTGGTCATGGACGCGGACAACTTCCGCACCGGGGCCGTCTTCCGCGACCCGGAACGCTTTCCCACCGGCCTGGACGACGTCATCGTAAACGGCACCCAGGTGGTGGAGGGCGGCGAGGTCGTTTCCGGCGCCCTGCCCGGCAGCGTGCTGAGAAAGAACGCGCAGCGTTAAGCGCGGTGTAAAAATGCCGGGAATGGCGGGCGTGGAGGCTCAGCCCTTGCGGGTTATCTCCAGCGAGAGTGTGCCGTCATCGCCCATCTCCCACTCCACCTCGGACTCGAAGCCTGTCGCCGTCTCGAAGTAACCCTGCATGAGCCCGACGATCATCAGGTGCAGGGCCGAGTTTTTCAAGGTGGTCTTCAGGCTGCGTTCTCCCAGCTCCATTTGCTGCAGGTCTCCGAGCCCCCGGAGGGCCAGTTGCCTGCGGAAGCTTTCCACGTCCTGAAGCTCCCTGACCCTGTAGAAACCCGTCTTCACGAAGCGCCTCTGCGCTTCCACGATCACCCTGGGGATGGTCTCTCCCAGCTCTCTCTCCAGCTCGTCGAAGATGACATCCTGGTACGCGGGTCCCAGCATCGCCACCCTCCTTCCCGTTTCCCTGCTCGTGATCACGCCCCTCTCGTCGTGCCACCCGTAGGCGGAGAGGGCTGCGGGTCCTCCGCAGCCGGGGCATCTTTCCAGCTCGATCCCGGTTTGCGCGAAACCGTATCTCTTGATATCCAGCCTTCCCTGGAACTGGGATGGATGTTCCGCCGGGCGCGTGGTCACCACAACGGTATCGGCGGATTCCATCTCGTAGCTGACGTCGTTATCCATCCCCGTCACAGCCTCGGTGGAACCGGTGAGGTCACCGCACCACAGGGGAACGGAATAGGGCTCCACGATGCGTTCGGTCACGAAATCGTCGTCATCGCTTTCAAAGCGGTAGCCGACCAGGGTGGTGTTGCCGTAACCCATGACCGCGCTGGTCACGTTGAGGGCTCCTATCATCGGCTCCACGCTCATCTCGTGTTTCTGTATCATGTCCTTGACTTCCGGGGGGATAAGGCGGTCGATGTATTCCCTGGTCGCCCTGCGCTTGGTCTCGATGACCAGGCGCTCGATAGGCACGCCGATTATATCCTCGATCCCCTTGAACAAAGGGTCGAGGTTGTCGGATTCCATTATGACCATGCGGTGCTCGCGGTCGTTGTTCTGGACGATGATGCCTCCCGTGAGCCACACGTGGTTGTTGACCGTCTGCAGGGGCACCCCGCATTCGGGGCAACGCTCTATTTCCGCCATCTTATGACCCCTCCTTCTCCAAGACGCCGGTTCCGTGTTATTGATAGTTTATCGCAGATACGATCACGCTGCTTCAGGTATTAGTTGTCTCGCCGTCAGCTTCCTCTCAGGCGCATGTAGACCTTGGGGAGCTCGGCGGGAAGGTCCTCCACGCTTTTCAGCACCAGGTAGCCGTGCGGCGGGCACATGCGGCGCAGGTAGTCGTGGCCGGCGGCGTCCACGGTGAGGTTGAAGGGGATGATATGATCGGCCTCCGCCTCGCGCAGGGCTTGTGCGGTGTCGCGCAGGCCGTATTCGCGGTCAGTACGGTCCTCGCCGTAGTCGTAGTCCTGCGGGTAGCCATCCGAGAGCAGGAGCATCATCTTGAGTGACGAGGGCTCGGAGTCGAGCAGGTGATGGGCGTGCCTTACCGCCGTCCCCATGCGCGTGCTCTTCAGGGGCTTGAGACCGCCGAGTCGCTGCCATACCTCCTCGCCCAGGGGCTCGCTGAAAGACTTTATGCGCAGGAACTCCACCCTCTTCCTGCCGTATCCCGAGAAGCCGAAGATGCCGTAACGGTCCCCGAGCTGCTCCAGTGCCCTGGCCATGATGGCCACGCTGGCCACCAGGACCTGAAGCACCGTTTCCCCCGCGTGGCTGCCTTCGGTAATCTCCGAGGAGGTGGAGGCCGAGAGGTCGAGGAGGAAGAGCGCGCTCACCTCGCGCGTAACTCGCCGCTTCTCCATGTACACCTTCTCCGTGGGGGGCAGGCCGCAGCGCAGCGCCACCTGGCGCTCCACCGCTGCGGAGATATCGATCTCCTCGCCCCATTCCAGCCGTTTTCTCCAGGTGCGTTCCTGCAGGCGCAGCATGCGGAACTGCCTGGTCACCTCGCGCACCAGGTCGTCCCACTCCTCGAGCAGGCGCCGGGCATCCTGCGAGCCGCCCTCGCCGGCCCTTATGCCGTAAAGGGTGGCCCAGTCGCGACGGTAGCCGCCCGCAAGGTAGTCCCATTCCGGGTAGAGCAGGCGCTGCTCCTCCTGGCCGGCCTCCATCTCGCCCTCGCGTTGTTCCCTGCGTGCCGCCTTCGCCCTGCCGTGAGCGTCGCGCTGCGAATCCTCCGCGAGCCTTTTGCCCATCGCGTCCTCCATGAGGAACTCCCCGACCCCGGAGGGCAGGAGGTAGGAATAGAAGTCCAGGTTCAGGGTCTCCGCCAGCTCGGGCGGCACCAACCCGGAATCAGTGTCCTCCTCCCTCCCGTAGCGGGTGGCCTTGTTGCCGCGCAGTCCCGGCATGGTATCGGCGAAGAAATCGTCCGCTCCCTCCAGCAGGATACGCTCCTCGGGGGCGAGGGAGGACTTGAGGATAGCCTCCAGGAAGGCATAGACGTTCAGGGTGGCGTCGAGGCTGTGCCTGAGAAGGGCTCCCGGCGCGGTCACCCCGGAGGCCATATCCATCACCTCCCGGGGATAGCCGCCCTGCGGCGATGCGCCCGTGGTCGCCGCCACGAGGTCGAAGAACAGGTTCCAGAGCATCGCGCGGTGGTCCACGGGCTCGATATTGGGGCCCAGGCGGGCGAGGAACCACGCCAGGTCTCTTGCCAGCCCGGCGAAACGCATGGCCATGCCCGCGGTCACGCGGGCCGTCTCCAGGGTTATAAAGACGTCGGCGGCGAGGAATGGCATGGGAAAACTCCCCAGGAAAAAGCGCAGGAAGGCCAGGGGCTCCTTCCGCTTCGTCCAGGTCCGGCGCCCGAGCAGGGTAAAGGTCTCGTCCTCGCGCGGGCGGTCGAAGGTCCCCGCCTCCCACTGGCCCGCCTGCGACGCGGTGTAGAGGCGGTAAACCATCCAGTTCTCATCGCGCGAGTCGAAGATGTCCAGGTAAGGGGGGAGGTATATCTCCTTCCCGTTGCTGAGGGGGAAGGGGCGGCGCGGGTTGGCCAGGACGGCAGGGGCATCCCCCAGGGGTTTCGGCTGCATGTATCTATCGCTGAGGCCCTTGCCGAAAAGGGAGAAAGACGCCTGCACTTCCTCCAGGGTCACCACCGACCGGCCCTTCGCCTCCGGCTCCTGCAGGAGCGTACTGGCGTAGATAGCCAGGTTGAGATTGGATGTCAAACCCTCACCTGCCTTGATCCCGTCTCAGGGAAAAACGGCCGCCACCAGGTCGCGCAAGGCCTGCTGCATCACCGGGTCGTCGGAGACCGCCGAGACCACCGCCGTCTCGCAGGCGCGCCTGGCCTCCACCCCCTGCGCCATAAGGCGTGCGGCGTAGATGAGCAGTCGGGTGGAAGGCCCTTCCTCCAGGTCTTTTTCGCCCAGATTGCGCGCCTTCTCTCCCAGCTGCGCCAGCTTTTCGGCCACGTCTTTTCCGATGCCTCCCTCGCCGGCGATGATGCGCGCCTCCAGCGCCGGTCCGGGGTAGGTGAAATCGATGGCCGCAAAGCGCTGGCGGGTGCTTATCTTGAGGTCCTTGAGCATGCTCTGGTATCCAGGGTTGTAGGAGACCACCAGGAGGAAGCGGGGGTGGGCGCGCATGAAGCCGCCCTTCTTCTCCAGGGGGAGGATGCGCCTGTGGTCGGCCAGGGGGTGGATGAGCACCATGGTATCCTTGCGGGCTTCCACCACCTCGTCCAGGTAGCAGATGGCGCCCGCCTTCACCGCCGCGGTGAGCGGCCCGTCCACCCATATCGTCTCGTCGCCGCGCAGCAGGTAACGTCCGACCAGGTCCCCGGCGGTCAGGTCCTCGTGGCAGGCGACGGTTATCAGGGGCAGGCCGAACCCCCCTTCCTTGCCCAGCAACCAGGACATGTATTCGAGGAAGCGGGTCTTGCCGCAGCCCGTGGGGCCCTTGAGGTTCACCGGCAGGCTGGCATGGTAGGCGGCGCGGAAGGTCTCCACCTCGTCGCCCACGGGGACGTAGAAAGGCTCCTCGAGGAAGACGTGCTCCTCGTAGGGGATCTCCCTGATCGTCAGGGTGTCGTCGTCCATAAACACCACCTTTTCAGCCATGAAGACGGTCTTGCGGGCGTCCCGCGCCGCAAGCGGGGCGCCTGGAATTATTCTATCAGAACCGTGAGGTGGGGGAGCCGGTTGCCGGACCCCTTGCAGCCGATATGATTCTACTACCTCCGCCGGGCTTTCGCTGCTCGCGGTGAAGATCCACCCCGACCTTGCCTGGCCTTTCCCGGTGCGCCCCGGAGCGGCAGGGGACGGGCGCGTAACGCGGTGGGGCGGCCGGCGCCCGCGGCAGGGCCTTCTTGTTCCGCATGGAGGCGCCGGGGATATAATCTATGCATACATCGGGCCATGCCGTTGAGCATGGCATCTGGCCGGGGAGGTTTTATGGTAATCGACGCCCATGCCCATCTCGAGGTCCCCATTTACGGAGTGACCCCCGACCCAGGGCGGAAAAGGATGACCAGGCTGCTCATGTGGAACTACGAGCTGCTCGGTTTTCGCAATCCCCTGTGGAGAGGCGAACCCCCCGGCCCTGCCCGCAAGATCATCGCCAGGGAGAACCAGCTGCGCCTGTCCATGGGCTGCAAAGAGAACCTCCTGCGTTACATGGATAAAAACGGCATAGACCGGAGCGTGGTGCTTCCCGTCGCCCCGTTCTCCAACGGGGAAGAATACCTGCGGGAATGCGCCGGCGAGCCGCGGCTCATACCCTTTGCCAGCGTTCATCCCTCGGGGGACTGGGAGAAAGAACTGCACGCGGCCATGGAGGGCGGCTGCAAGGGCCTGAAGATACACCCCATCCTGCAGCGCATCGCCCCCGAGGACCGGTTCTTTTTCGACCTCCTGGAGGCCTTCGCCCCCTACCGCAGGCCGGTTATCGCCCATACCGGGGAATTCGACTACTACGTGGCGAGGGACGGGTATGCCTCCTTCGGGGACATAAGGCGGCTGGAGAAAATGATCACGGCGTTCAGGGAGGTCCCCTTCATCCTGGGGCATACGGGCCTGTACTATCCGGAAAGGGCGATCGAGCTGGCGAGGCGTTACGCGCATATTTTTCTGGAGACCTCCTTCCAGCCCTTGAGGGTGGTCAGGGAGGCCTTGAAAGTGGCGGGCAGAGAACGGGTCATGTACGGATCTGACTGGCCGGAGAGCGATCCGAAGTACGCCCTCAGGATAGCACGCAAGGCGGCCGGCGAGGATGAAGAACTGCTCGAAAAGATCACGGGGGGAAACATACTATCCCTGGTCTCATGACGGCAGAGGCAAGGGGCGATAACGTCCACGGGATGCAGCCTGTCGGGCATGGTTAAGCGACCTGGAGGTGTGGCGGTGGGCGGACCGTGGCAGGGCGAGTCGGACTGACGGCCGGAGGGCCAGGGACGATGCAGTTACGAGGGGAGGCTGGGCGCGCCGCCGCTTGCGGGATACGGCCTGCTGAGCGTTTTTGGACTACCTGGAGGTGTGAAGATGGATGGACCATGGCGGAGCGAGTTAAACGAACTGGTCGAGGCGCTGGGGATAAAGAGGAAGCCGGTGGCGGTCACCTTTACCAACGAGGAGGTGGAAACGGGGAAACGCAGGCGGGTCTGGATGTGCGAGGCCCTGAGGCTGGCGGCGAAAGGCAAATCGTTCGTCATAGACAAGGAGACCTGCGCCTGCCCCGGCGGCAGCTGGCACTGCGGCCTCACCCCGCCCCCTCCCGGTCCGGCTTACCGCGGCCTGCAGTGGTTTCTCACCAAGGGGGAGAAGCTGACCCACTCCATCACCAGCTTCCAGCGCATGCAGTCGCTGGCCTCCCCACCCCCCACGGGATTGAGCGAGCGTATCCTCATAGGCCCCGTGGCGGAATCGGAAATGCGCCCCGACCTGGTTATCTTTCAGGTAAACGCGGCGCAGACCTGCAGGCTCATCTGGCTCGACCAGTACTGGGACGGGATCCCGCAGCAGATAGAGGTCACCGGGTCTCTGTGCCACTCGGCCATCGCCTACCCTATAGTGACCGGGCGCACCAACGTGACCTTCGGGGACTGGACGGCGAGGCGCATGCAGAAATTCGCCTCCGACGTGGTGTTCATGAGCTTTCCCTACGAAAGGGTGCATCAGCTCGTCGCCGCGCTGCCGGAGTGCTCGGCGGGCACCGCCGAACTGGAGATACCCGAGGGATTCCAGCAATGACCCGCCGCGCCGGAAGCTGAAGCACCGTGCGCAGCGGACACGGGCGGGGGTAAGCGACGGCTCCGCCTGTTTTTCCCCGGCGCGCTGCCGCGATCGCTACCTGGCCGTGAAAAAGGCTGGCCGAAGCGGCCAGGATCGGCCTGTAACCCTTCCCTTCCCCGCGTGTTTCTCTTAGTTAAGAGAGGCCGGTGAATGGCTCCCAGGATTTTACAAAGCCCGTTCCGGGGGTTAGCGGGCAAGTATCGCGCTCTCAAGCAAAGGGGGCTTCTTCGTGCTTTTTTCGTGAAGAAGCGTAATGCAGTTGCGGGGAAAAGGGAGGTACGTCTATGAAAAACGCGGGAAACGTCTGGCAGGGTATTCAAAAAGGCCTGTCTCATTCGGAGCGGGGCTTGATCATATTGGAGGAGGACGGCGAGAAGGCATATACGCCGCAGGAACTCGTGCAGGCCGCGGAGAGGGCGGCGTGCGGGCTGGTGATGTCGGGAATCGAGCCCGGGGACCGGGTGGGCATTATCGCCCAGACCACCCCGGCGACGGTTATCACCTTCCTGGGTTGCTGGGCGGCCGGGGCGGTGGCGGTGCCCCTGCCCCTGCCCATGCGCGCCATCGAGCCGCACGCCTTCATCGAGCAGAGCCGCATGCGGCTGCACAGGGTGGGGGCGAAGCTGCTGGCTCTGCCCGAATCCCTGATGCCCATGGTAGGCGAGATGGGAGTGGGGATGAAGATGGTGGCCTGCGAGGATCTCGACGCGGGCGGCGGGATATATCCGGCCGACACCGCCGCCGAAGATCTCGCCCTGATACAGTTCACCTCCGGATCCACCAGCGAGCCGCGCGGGGTGAGGCTCACGCACGCGAATATACTCGCCAACGTGCGGGCTATTAGCCACAAGGTGAAGATAAGCCACCACGATTGCATCGTCTCCTGGATGCCCCTTTATCACGACATGGGGCTCATAGGCTTCCTCATCACCGCCCTGTCTTCCGGCGCCTCGCTGGTGCTGATGTCACCGCAGCGTTTCGTCTCCGATCCGTCGCTGTGGATGAAGGCCATAAGCGATTACCGCGCCACTATCACCGGCGGGCCCAACTTCGCCTATGCCCTCGCCACGCGCCTGCTCGAGTCCGGGAGCCCGAGCGGCCTCGATCTGTCATCGCTGCGCCTGGCCTTGAACGGGGCCGAACCGGTGGACCCGGAGGTGCTGGACGGGTTCGTGGAGGCTGGCAAGCCCTGCGGGCTGAAGAAGCATGTCCCGTACCCCGTATACGGACTCGCGGAGGCGACGCTGGCGGTGACTTTCCCGCAGGCGGGAAAGAAGTTCCGGTTCGACCACGTGTCCCGCGCGGGCATCGAGGAAGAAGGCTTCGCGCATCCCGCAGAACCCGGCGGGGAGGGTACGCGTGCCCTGGCGTCACTGGGGAGCGTCCTGGAGGGCCTGGAGGTTAGCGTGGTCAAGGAGGACGGCAGCAAGGCGGGCGAAAGAGAGGTGGGCGAGGTCTGCGTGCGCGGGGCCTCGCTCATGCAGGGATACTGGGAAGACGAGGAGGCCACCGCCAGGGTCCTGAGGGACGGCCGCCTGCACACCGGGGACCTTGGTTATATCGCCGCGGGCGAGCTGTACCTGGTGGGGAGGATAAAGGACATGGTCATCATCGGCGGGCGCAACCTGTTCCCCGAGGATGTTGAGCGCTGCGCCGAGCGGGTGAGCGGTATGCGCAAGGGAAACGCCGTGGTCTTCGGGATTTCCACCCGCCGGGGCAAGGAACGCCTGGTGCTGGTGGGGGAAACGCGCCTGTCGTGCCCGGAAGCCGCCAGCGAAGCGGCGCTCGCGGTTTCCTCCCGGGTAAGGGAAGAGATAGGGGTGCCGGTGCGCGAGGTGGTGCTGGTGCCGGCGGGTAGCCTCCCCAAGACCTCCAGCGGGAAGAAGAGGCGTTTTCTCTGCCGCGACCTTTACCTGGGACAGCAGCTCCAGCCGGTTGCCCGCAGCGGCGCTCCCATAGCCTGAACTCGGAAAGAACGCGTCGCGAAGACGAAGAGGCCTTGCGGGATCATTTCCCGAGGCTGGATCTTAGTAGCGAGAAACCGGGCCGGGATGGATCCCGGCCCCGAGGCGGCGGCTGGATGTCCACGGGCTTTATCTGGGAACCTGGAGGGAGTGCAGTATGCGCTCGCCGTCCTGTACCATGCGGCGTATGACCTCGCCCGCGGGCAGGATCTCGCGGATGGCTCCGGCGCACTCGCCGGCCAGAATCAACCCTCCGGAGATATCTCCGTCCATGAAAGTGGCGGGAGCACTCAGCCAGGCCTCGGTCACCCTGGCCGCCCTTTCATCGGCTGGCAGGCCCTCGAGATAGCGCGCGAAGTCGTTGGCAAGGACCCTGATGCTTCCCGTGCCCATGGAGAGCACGGTGGTGCCTCCGGGCTGGGAATCCAGCAGCGCACGCTTCACGTCGGGGTGGATGCGGCACTCCTCGGTGAGCATGAGGCGGGTGCCGATCTGCACGCCCCTCGCACCCATGGCCATGGCGCCGGCATAACCGCGGCCGTCGTGTATGCCTCCCGCGGCCAGGACCGGCACGTCCACCGTCGAGACCACGTGCGGCACCAGGGTAAGGGTAGATATAGCCTGGGGCGCCTGCACGCCTCCGGATTCTCCACCCTCGGCCACCACGGCATCCACCCCGGCCTGCGCCGCCTTGAGAGCCAGGGAAGGTGAGGGGACGACGTGGATCACCTTTATCCCCTTCTGCTTGAGCAGGGGGGCCAGCGCGGAGGGGGATCCGGCGGAAGTGGTGGCGATTCCTATGCCCTCCTGCGCCAGCACTTCCACAAGTGCGGGGGAGAGTGGATTGCGGGCTACAAGGTTTACCCCGAAAGGCATGGAAGTGAGCTCGCGCACCTCGGCGATAGCCCTGCGCAGGCTATCCTCGTCCATCCCGACCGTCGCCAGCTGGCCCAGCGCGCCCCCCTCGCAGACGGCGGCCACGAGTTCGGGGTTGGAGATGGTGCCCATGGCCCCCATGATCACCGGATGTTCGGTGCCCAGCATTTCCGCTACGGTGCGCATCTCTACTCTCTTTCTCTCTTGGCTCACGATTACTTCCGCGACCTTTTCTCCGCCCCCCATATCTTAGCCCGTAAACACGTGCTGGATGTAAGTAACCGCACGAGGATGACAGGTGCAGCGGTCCTCCCGCGTCAGGCCAGGCCGCGCTCCTGCATTATCCTCACGTTCATCTCCACCACGTTGGCCGGCGGCACCCCGGCGTCCGCCTTGAGCACCATCTGCACCGCGTCCGCCGGACAGGTGGGGACGCACAATCCGCAGCCTATGCAGCGGGCAGTATCCACCTCCATGTAGTCGTCGCTTTCGATTATCGCCTCGATCTGGCAGCGCTCCAAGCAAGTGCCGCAGGCGGTGCACAGGTCGGGGTCGATAAATGCCTGGTAGGAAGAATTGACGTGATCGGCGGGCCGCTCGAAGGTGGAGAGGGCCCTCAGCCACCCGCAGCAGCACGAGCAGCAGCTGCATACGTTGACCGCGTCCTGGGAATTGCTGGGACTGAGCACCAGGGCCGCCTTCTCCGCCCTGTCCAATATCTGCAGGCATTCCTCCATGTCTATCTTGCGCCCCATGCCGTTTTCCACGTAATAGTCGGCGGCAAAACCGAACATGAGGCAGGTCTCCAGGGGGCGCGTGCAAAGGCGCCCCAGCAGGCCCTGCTCCACCCGGCAGACGCAGTCCGCCACGGCGATGTTGTCGTACGATTTCACCAGGTCCTTTATGCTGTCGTAGGTGGTCACCTCCCGGGAGGAGTCCATCGCCGCCTCCACCGGGACCACCCTCAGTTGCTTGGTCTTCAGGTCCGCCCACATGCCGGTCATGTAGGGCACGTATTCCTCCAGCAGCTCGGCCATCTCCCGGTCCATGCTCTTGATGTGGAACTCGTAGACGCCGACCACGAACGACATGGCCATGTACAGGGGTTCCCCCCCCGACCTCACGCGGAAGATGTTCCCCTGCCGGGCCATGGACTCCAGCATCTCGGCAGCCGCGCCCTCGTCCATCGCGGCCCTCGCGGCGATAGCCGCAACCGGCTCCGGGAATTGCCGCAGGTGCATCTCCATCTCTGCTTCCTCGGGGGTGAAATACTTCTGCAGGAGCTTGATCTCCACCCCGCTATCGGTGGCGGGCATCCCTCCCGGCAGACGGTCCATGAACTCCCGCAACCTGACGTAAACGTCCTCTGCCATCCTCAACTCCTTTCGTCAATGGGGTAAGATCCTGTTTTTTGCATACCCGGGTATCTTTATCTGAATACCCGATAAATAACTCCTTTATGCTGGTATTTTGAATAAGCTACCATAATATGGGATGTAGAAAACAAGACCTGACCCCCGTCACGGTTTGACGACTTCCAGGAAAGATTCGAGCTTTCCCTGTTCCTGCAATATCCTCATGCCCATCTCGGACGTGGTGGCGGGCGGTTCCACCACCTCTTCCTCCCTGACCAGGCGAAGCGCTCCCTCGGGGCATCCGGTGACGCAGAGGCCGCAACCTATGCAGCGCCCGCGGTCAACCACCGCCAGTCCGTCCAACACTTCCATGGCCTGCACCGGGCACCTCTCGTCGGCGCAGATACCGCAACCGGTGCACAGCTCCACGTCGACAACGGGGGTGAAACCGGACGTGGCGAAGACCCGCGGGTTGCCCCATTCCAGGCTCATGCGCAGCAGGCCGCAGCAGCAGGTGCAGCAGTTGCAGACGAAAGTGAGGCGCTCCTGCACGTTGTTTATCTGGTGCACCAGGCCGTACTCGTCGAACTCCCGCAGTTTCTCCTTCATCTCCTCCTTGCTGATGTAGCGGCCGAAGCCCCTTTCCACCAGGTAGGTGCAGGTCTCGTCGAAGAGCATGCACGCCTCCCGGGGAGCGTCGCACTTGCGCTCCATGTCGCGGCAGGCGCAAGTGGCTATGCCCACCACCGAGGCCTTGTCGATCATATCGTAGACCTTCTGGTATGGGAGGATGCCGGGGTCGCTGCCCACCTCCTCCTGGATGGGGATGATGCGTGAGAACTTGGTATCAGGCGCGCCGAAGACCTTGCCCAGCTTGGGCAGGTAAGCCCTCCACAAAGGGGTCAGTCTCTCCCTCGTCTCATCGGGCATCCCCTTCATGTAGGGGAACTCGAAGAGGCCCGGCATCACCGGGAGCAGGGCGTAACCGCGTTCGCCGTTCTTCTCCCGCTCGAAGACCGCCGCCTTGTCCGCCAGCGATTCCAGGCACGCGCGCGCTTCGCCCACCTCCACACCGGCGCGGCGCGCCACGTCCTCGACGTTGAAGGGCCGGAAACCGAGCCCGAGTGCGACCACGGCCTCCTCCGGGGTGAAGAAGATCTTGAGGATCTCGATAATCTCCGGCGCCGCGATACAACCGCAAGGATGGCGGTCCAGCAGCTCCCTCAGCTTTTCGTAAACGTCTTCCATCTAGCTTCTCCTTCCCTTGGAGGTCATGACGTCCAGCATTGCCTCGAGCTTCTCATGCGGCACACTGGAGGTCCCGGAGATCTCCTCCAGGGTGGTGTTCACAAAAGGAAGCTTCACCGCCAGCGCCGCCTCTTCTGGGGTGAACAGCATGCGTTGTATCTCCAGCGATTCATCGCTCGAGGGAGCTCCGGCGGGCATCTTGTCCAGGTATTCTGCGAGAGCAGTATACACTTCGTCCTGCATAATCTCCCCTTTCGCGTCGGTTTCAATGCCAAGGCGCCGTTTACGTTTATTATTGCTACAGCTATTGCTCCGGCGTTCGTTTAACGGCACTCGCGGCCGCGTTCCCCAGATCTGAGAACCGCTCGAGGATCAGCGCCACGCTGTTGCGCATGGGAGAGGGATCGTGGGTGACCTTGCTGATCATGATCCCGCCCTCCAGGGCGCTGATGGCGAAATCCGCGTACCTCGAGCTGTCGAAGTACGGCGGAAGCTCTCCCACCAGTTTCAGCTCCTCCAGCTCCGATGCGATGAGCTGCGACCAGTCCCGGAAAGCCCGGGCGATCCTTTCTCGAAACCCGTCGTTGCAGTTGCTGGTCTCCAGGGCAAGGTTTCCCAATATGCAGCCGCGGGAGCAGTCAGCGGATTCCACTATTTTCTGTATGCCCTGGAGCATGGCCTCGATGCGCCCGTAAGGGGTCAGGTCCGGGCGGTCGAGCGATTCCCTCAATTTGCCGAGTATATGCTCCGAGGCGTTCTCTATCACCGCGTACCCCAGTTCCTCCTTGGAGGAGAAATGGAAATAGAAACTGCCCTTGGTCACGCCCGCCGCCGCGATGACGTCGTCGATGGTGGTCCTGGCATAACCCTTCTCGTACATGAGCAGGGTGGCATGGCCGACGATACGCCGGCGCGTTTTCTCGCCCTTGGACACGCCTGTCGCCGTTCCACCCATACATGCCTCCATAAATAGACCAACCAGTCGGTTTGTTGCCCTATTCTAGCAGCCTTTCCCCGACTGTCAAGGCGAACGGAAAGGCGACGGCCTATGCGCATTACGGCCGGTGTTTTCTCCCACCGGCCATGTGCGGGTAAAGACAGCCTGGTGTAATGATGAAGTTGAAGCCCTGGTCGAAAGGCAGATTCCCGCGGTCCGGTACTTCCTGGATGGATCACATACCCAAACCGGAAAGGAAGGAAAAATTGCGGCCAAGCCAGGCCACTTACCCGCTCAGATGGATTGCAAAACCCGCTTGGGGGCCTTCTTGCGCCACCAGGCGAAGAACTTGGCCACGCCCAGCCCCGAGCGGGTGGCGAGACGGGGGAACAGGCGGTGGTAGTGATAGAAGACCTTGCTGGGTATGCCGGGGATGACCAGGAACTGGTTGCGCGAGACCGCGTCCACAACGCGGTTGGCGAGTTTCTGAGGCGAGCCGCCGAAGAGCTCGAGGAACCTCTCCACCAGACGCGCGCCCTTGAAATGCAGGGGAAAGTCCTTGATGGTCGATATATTCGCCAGCGGCGTCCTGACGTAGCCGGGGCAGACCAGGGTAACGCCCACGCCGTTTCCCTTCAGGTCGTAGTAGAGGACTTCGGTGAGGCCGGTCACGGCGAACTTGCTCGCGCAGTAGGCCGACTGTCCGGGTACCGGGATGATGCCGTCTATGGACCCGATGTTGACGATGTTTCCGTAACCCCGTTCCGCCATCGCCGGCATGAAAGTCTCTATGGTGTTGATAGTGCCCATGAGGTTTACGTCGATGATCCTTTTCCACTCGTCGTGGTCCGTGGCGGTGACGTGGGCGATGAGGGTGATGCCGGCGCAGTTGATCAGCATGTCGGGCTCGAGGCTTTTCTTATCCAGTTCTTCCTTGACCAGGCGCAGTTCTTCCATGGAGGTCACGTTGGCCGAGTAACCGTATGCCTCGTGCCCGCGCCTCCTCAGCTCAGCAAGTGACCTGTCCAGGGAATCGCGGCTCATGTCCAGGAGGATGGGAACGGCTCCCTTGGCGGCGAGCCTGGCGGCGATGGCGAAGCCAATGCCGCTTCCACCCCCTGTCACCAGGGCCTTCCTGCCTTTTATATCAACTCGATGCCTCATCGTACACACCGATCTTTCTATACCCATCACCTTGACGGCGCAATGATCCATACTGTTTAGCCATGGCTTGGATGGCCGCTGCTCTCAGCCTCGCCACCTCTCCTCAACATCGCTGTAAAAATAATACTTGAAAAAAGAAACGTTTGCAATATGCAAATTATTTTCATCGGCTCGTGATCTGCTGCAAAGAAGAAAGGCGCGAGGCCATATAACATCGACATGGGGGAGACAAGACTGGGTCCTTCGGCATCGCCGAAATGACCGAGGCATATTACAGGTTTGGAGGCTTCGAGCGCTTGCACGAAAGGGCCTTCCTTCCGCTGCAAAGGCTGCGGCAGGTATCGGGCATCCTGGGCGCTGAAACGGCCACCGGACAAAAGCGTGGGAAGCCGTTCAGCCTTCCCGGCCGGTTTGTGCGTATATGCCATTTTTAATATAATCTGAGCAAGCGTCTATATAAACATCCATATGGATAAAACCGCGTTCCCACGCATCGGGATGGAGCATCTCGTAGAGAAAGGGATGATAAGATGCCTGCCTTCGAAACGGAAATCCTCATCATCGGCGCCGGCATTCTCGGCGCGGCAACGGCCAGGGAGCTATCCAGGTACAAGACCGACGTTACCGTGGTCGAGAAGCAAGTCGACGTCGGATGGGGTATCACCAAGGCCAACGTAGGTGTGGTATGCCAGGGCAGGGACACACTGGAGTTCCGGCCCGAGTACCACCGCACCAAGCTCCTGTGGAGGGCCCTGCCGCTCATGGAGCCCCTGTGCAAGGAGCTCGACGTCCCTTTCATGCGTGTGGGGGGCTATCTTCTCATCCGGGACCAGGTGAAGAAGGAGAAGCTGGACAAGCTGGCCGCACGCACCGAGAGCCTGGGCCTGGGGTCGGACAAGTACTACACCTATAGTGAGTTGAAGGAGAAAGAGCCCAATATCTCGCCGGAGATAAAAGGCGGGCTGCACGATCCCGAGATCGCCGTGGTGCATCCCTGCTACCTCACCCAGGCGCTGATGGAGAACGCAACCGCCAACGGGGTCAAGCTGATGCTGGATACCGAGGTGACCGGCATAGAGGCGGGCCACAGCGAGTTCACCGTGCAGACGAACCAGGGGGAGATAAAGGCGCGCTACGTCATCAACGCTGCAGGCGAGTGGGTGGACAGGATTGCCGCCATGGTCAATGCGGACGACTATGTGCTCTTCCCCATCAAGGGCCTCGTGGGCGTGCTGGACAGGAACTGCTCCGAGCTGGCGCATAGCCTCCTGGCGGTGATACCCGAGGAGCCGGGGGATATGAATATAGTGGTGCCCTCGGTGGAGGGCAACCTGCTTTTCGGCATCCAGCTGCAGATAAACCGCCGTCACGACCGTTCCACCACCGAGCACATGATCAGGCTGGCGCTCCAGAACGCACGCAAGCTCATCCCCGACATCTCGGAGAAGGACGTCATCAATTCCTTCAGCGGGTTCCTCATGTTCCGCAACTTCGAGATCGGGTGGCACGAGTGCGAGGTGGCCATGTCCGAGCGCGTGCCACGTTTTATCAATATGACCATAGGGTACCCTGGAGTGAGCGCCAGCCCGGGCGCGGCCTTGGAGGTGGTGGACATCCTCGAGAAGGATGGACTGAAGATGAAGCCGAACGCGAAGTTCAACCCCTACCGCGAGGATATACCCGATTTCAGCGAGCTCTCGGACAAGGAGAGGGCGGCTCTGATAAAGAAGGACCCGCGCTACGGGCACGTTATCTGCCGCTGCGAGACGGTGACGGAGGGGGAGATAGTGGAGGCCATAAAGCGCGGCGCCACCACCCTGGACGGCGTAAAGCTCAGGGTGCGTCCCGGTACCGGCCGCTGCCAGGGTGGTTTCTGCGGCCCCCGCGTGACCCGCATCATCGCCAGGGAGCTGGGCATACCGGAGACCGAGGTCACCAAGCGGGGAAAGGATTCCCCGCAGGTGCCCCTGCGAACCAAGCAGCTACTGGAGGAAGGGGGCACGGATGGCTAGGCAAGTTGACGTAGCGGTTATAGGGGCGGGGCCGGCCGGCCTGGCCGCCGCCATCGCTGCCCGCGAACAGGGGGCGGAAAAGGTGCTCATCATCGAGAGGGCGGAGCAGCTTGGCGGCCTGCTGCCGCAATGCATTCACAACGGTTTCGGGCTCGTCTATTTCGAGCAGGATTTGACCGGGCCCGAATACGAGAAGGCCTTCATAGACAAGGCCATGGACATGGGGGTGGAGACGCAACTGGAGACCATGGTCATAGACCTGAACGAGAAGCGGGAGATAACCGCCGCGAGCAACAGGCACGGCTACATGAAGTTCAAGCCGGGAGCCGTGGTCCTGGCCATGGGATGCCGGGAGAGGGCGCGGGGAGCCCTCCGCATCCCCGGAACCAGGCCGTCAGGGGTGCTCACGGCGGGTACCTGCCAGAGGTTCGTGAACATCGAGGGGTACATGCCGGGCTCGCGCTACGTGGTCCTGGGATCGGGCGATATCGGCATGATCATGGCCCGCCGCCTTACCCTGGAGGGCGCGAAGGTGGAGGCGGTGGTGGAGATCATGCCCTGGCCCGGCGGGCTTATCCGCAACGAGGTGCAGTGCCTGCACGATTTCGGTATTCCCCTGCTGCTCGAGCACACCGCCTCCTTCATCCACGGAGAGGAAAGGGTGGAGGGAGTGACGGTGAGCAAGGTGGACGAGCAGCGGCAGCCCATAGGCGGCACGGAGCGGTTCTTCCCCTGCGACTGCCTGCTCATCTCCGCCGGCCTCATACCGGAAAACGAGCTCTCGCGCAAGGCGGGGGTGGAGCTGGACGCGGTCACCGGAGGGCCGGTTGTTGACCAGAACCGCCAGACAAGCGTCGCTGGTATCTTCGCCGGCGGCAACGTGGTGCAGGTGCACGACCTGGTCGACTGGGTGAGCCGCGAGGCGGAGGTAGCCGGGCGTTCCGCTGCCCTCTTCGCGGACAAGGGCAAGCTGAAAGCGGCGGAAGGGGTGAAGGTCGTCCCGGGCAGGAACATCAAGTACGTCGTGCCCCAGATGATCTCCGGCACCGGCGATGTGACCCTGCACATGCGGGTCACCCGGCCCGGGCTGAACGCGACGGTGAAGGCGGGCGGTGTGTACAGGAAGCGCTTCCGCTCCGTGCGGCCCAGCGAGATGATCCTGATCGACCTGGACGGGGCCGCTCTCAAGCAGGCGGGGATCAAGGGCGAACTGGTCATCGACTGCGACATAAAGGGGAGTGATTGAAATGGCGCCCCGCCAGGAGACGATCATCTGTATCGGCTGCCCGCTGGGATGCCGGGTAACGGTGCTCAGGGACAAGAAAGGCAACGTCACCGGCCTGAAGGGGGCGCAGTGCAAGCAGGGGGAGAAATTCGTGCTCAAGGAGCTGGAAAACCCCGTGCGCACCCTTACCGCCACCGTGCGCACAGGGGACGAGGCTTTCCCGCTGCTGCCGGTGCGCACCTCACGGCCCGTGCTCAAGACGCTGCTGGCGCCGATCATGGCGGAGACGGCAGAGCTCGAGGCCAGGCCTCCCGTTAAGGCGGGAGACGTCATTGCGAAGAACGTCCTCAAATCCAAAGCGGACCTCATAGCAACCGCCGACTGGCCGGGACCGCGAGGGGAGGGATAGACATGACCAACGTTGGCGATATAGACGTAGTGACCCTGTACCTCGCGCGCAAGGGCCTGCAGGCGGCGGAGCACGTGGCGGCCGACCTCATCGGCTGGAATTGCAGCATCGTGGTGCTGGACAAGGCGGGAGCGATGTTAGCCGCGCACCGCATGGAGGGTGCCCCTCCCGCGACCTTCGATATCGGAGTGGAAAAGGCCTGGACAGCCGCGACTTTCCTTGCCCCCACCCTTATGCTGGGCCGTATGACCGACCCCCGCACTGCCATCATGCCCCTGGACCAGCTGCCGCTGGGCCATCACGGCATGGGGCTGCAGTTCAAACATAAAGGGAGGCTCACCACCATCATGGGAGGGATACCCATCCGCGACAAGGATATGGTGGTCATTGGCGGTGTGGGCACAAGCGGGACCCCTTCCGCACTTGATGACAATACCGTGAGCCAGCGCTGCTGGTCGGCCATGTACGATGCCGAGGAACCGCCGCTCGAGAGCAGGCTGGACAGGTACGTGAAGGTGGTGGAGGCGGCCATGGCCAGGGCCGAGGAGATGGGCCTGGCGGTGAGCGTGTGCCTGAGCGATGCCGAGGGCTGGCCGCGGGTCTTTTACCGCATGGACGGGGCAATCTATCCCTCCGCCGAGCTGGCCCGCGACAAGGCCTGGACGGCGGCGGCCTTCCGCATGCCCAGCTCGGATATCTCGGCTTACGGGGTCAAGTCGCTGCCCGGCCTGGGCATACCCACAGGTGGATGGAACGAGAGGGTCTGCCCCGTGCCGGGAGGCTTTCCCATATTCGACGGCGAAGGCGTTATCGTGGGCTCTATCGGCGTGGCCGGCGGGACGCCGGTCCAGGACGTACGCATCGCCAAAGCCGCCGTTACCCTTGGCTTATAACTGGCCGATGGCGTGGCCTTCGCGCCGCGCCGGCTACGCCGGGTTGCGCTGCGCGTAGAGTGAACCGGTAGCTGTCGCGCAAGGTGGTGGATAATGGTTCAATTTCGCGCAAGGTGGGGACCCCATCGCCGATAGGGTCCCGGAATGGCCGGCTTACACTGACGAGCTGGACCAGTACCAGGAACCGGGAGATACGGTAATAACCGGGACCGGCTTCTACGACCAGTCCTACGACCTTGTCGTGGAGATCACTGCCGGCGAGTAGTGGCGTCAAACGTAGGTATCAGACGCGTGGAGGTGGGGCCTTGAAGATCATCGACTGTCTGTGCAATCTGCCGACCAAGGAAGGCATCATCGACCAGATAACCGGCCTTCCGCCCCAGATGTCCGAGTACCTGAGGAAGATCTACGGGCCGCGGGTCGCGCCCATGCTGGGTATGACGCCCGACGAGCTGGCAAGGGCGAAGGAGAAGATGAGCGAGGAAGAACTCTACCGTTTCCTGGAGCCGAAGATAGAGCCCATGGCGCAGACGGAGGAGCAGTTCATAACCACGCTGGACGAGTGGGACGTGGAGGTCGCCGTTCTCTACAACATGGACGAGGAGACGGTCGCCGGTGTTAAGGGGCTCTCCAACGACTACTTCGCGGAGGTGGTGAGCCGCCATCCCGACCGGCTGCGCTGCTTCGCGGGCATAGACCCCCACAAGGGCATGGACGCGGTGCGCGAGGTGGAGCGCTGCGTCAGGGAGCTGGGCCTCTCCGGCGTGACCATGCGGCCCTTTATGCAGCAGATACCCGCCGACCACCGCAAGTTCTACCCCATCTACGCCAAATGCGCTGAGCTGGGGGTGCCGGTTTGGCTGCACCAGTCGGTGAGCTTCGCCACCCTGCCCATGTTCCTGGAGCACCCTTCCTACCTGGACCAGGTGGCCCTGGACTTCCCCGAGCTAAAACTCATAGCCGGCCACGGGGGGTGGCCGTGGACTGCGGAACTCGTGGCGGTGGCCTGGCGCCATCCCAACGTGTACATAGACTTCGCTTCCATGCGCCCCCGCTACGTGGGGCGGCAGAACACCGGCTGGGAGCCGTTGGTGGAATACGGCAACAGCATACTGAGCGACCGCATCCTTTTCGGCTCCACCTGGCTGTTCATGGGCATGAGCATCCCGGAGCAGGTGGAGGAGATAAAGCAGATGCCCCTCAGAGAAGGGGTACTTGAAAAATGGCTGTATGGCAACGCGGCGCACCTGCTCGGCCTTGGAGGGAGGTAGACATGCTTCGGAAATGGATGGACGAGGACAAGCGCATGACCGCGAAGGAGGCGGTGGAGCGCTTCATAGGCGACGGCGACTCCATGGTCATCGGCAACTGCCTCTACGGCACCCCTTACGCCCTGATCCACGAGGTCATCCGGCAGGGGAAGAAGGACCTCACCGTCTTCCAGCAGGGCGGCATAGACGAGCTGGACCTTCTGATCATGGGCAAGTGCGTGAGCAAGCTCCTCATCGCCTACAACTTCCGCATAGCCGGCGAGCGCATAGAGACGGTCCTGGAAAGGGCGCTGCGCCGGGGAGAGGTGGAAGTGGAGGATTATTCCAATTACACCCTGCTCGCCATGCTGCAGGCCGGCGCCATGGGCTACCCCTTCCTGCCCGTGATGTCGGGGATAAAGGAGAGCGACGTCTGCCGGGTGGAGACTTTCTGCAGGGGCCAGAAGTTCGGCGAGGTGGAGTGCCCCTTCAGCGGGGAGAAGGTGGTGGTGGTAAAGGGGCGCAACCCGGACGTCGCCGTGGTGCACGTGCAGAGGGCGGACAAGTCCGGCAACGCCCAGCTCTGGGGGGCGATGATCAACAGCAAGTGGGCTTGTTTGGCCTCGGATCGGGTCATCGTGTCCTGCGAGGAGATCGTGGACGAGGAGGTCGTGCGCAGCTCGCCCGACCTGACCGTGGTCCCGGGCTTCCGGGTGTGCGCGGTGGTGGAGGAGCCCTGGGGCGCCCACCCCTCCGAGCTGCTCGGCTACTACGACTACGACATGGTCTACCGCAGCCTCCTCTTCATGCAGACCATGAGCGAGGAGGGGGGCAAGGCCTTCATGGACGAATGGGTTTACGGCACCGAGGACCGCCAGTCTTACCTGCAGCATTACGCGGACCGCTTCGGCTTGAAATACTTAAACGAGCTCAAGGCCAGGACTTACCTGAGCACCCCCGCCGATTACGGCGCGAGCTGGCGCCGCGCCTGGGATGAAAACGACGTGAGCTTCAACTTCCAGATGACCCGGGACGAATTCCTCCAGGTCTTGGAGGAGAAAGGGGGGTTTGTCGATGGTTAAGTACACCGAGGCCGAGATCATCGTGGCCAACGCCGCCAGGGAGATAGAGGACGGCGACATAGTGGTCATCGGGCAGGGCATCCCCATGGCGGCGGGAGTACTGGCCAAGGCCACCCACGCTCCCCACTGCGTCATCCTCACCGAGGCGGGGATGGTGGACATCAAGCCCTTCCGCAACCTCCTGCACATAGCCGACCCCACCTGTACGCAGGGATACGCGTATTCCTGCGACATGGTCGATGTCTTCACCACCATCGTCAACCGCGGCCTGGTGGACGTGACCTTCCTCGGGGTGGGGCAGATAGACCGCTTCGGTAACATGAACTCCACCGTGTTCGGCGACTACGACGACTTCCGCATGCGCATGATGGGGGCCGGGGGGGCACCGGAGTTCTTCGGCTACGCCCGCAAGGCCGTGCTCACCATGCGCGGCGGCAAGTTCGTGGAGAAGGTTGACTACGTTTCCTCTCCCGGCTATCTCGACGGCGGCGATGCCAGGGAGCGGGCCGGGTTCCCGCCGGGAAGCGGTCCCAAGGTCGTGTACAGCACCATGGGGGTCTTTCATTTCGACGAGGAGAGCAAGGAGATCTATCTCTACGGGCTTTTCCCCGGCCACACCGTGGAGGAGGTCAAGGCCGAGGTCCCCTGGGAGCTGAAGGTGGCTGACGACGTTGAGGAACTCCCCTCCCCCACCCAGGAGGAGGTGGACCTGGTAAGGGAGTTCGCTCCCGAGATATCCGCGGGTCGCAAGCTGCAGGTGGAGATGTCCATCCCGCGCATACTGAACATACTCTCCTCCCGCTCCGCGTAGCCCGGCCATATGCGCGGTCCCTTTGGAGAGGAAACGGCGCCGGGAGTTCGCAGGAATCGTGCAGTTGGTCTGGCCGGCCGCGGAGCGATGAGGGCGTGGATGCGTAAAGAAGCCCTAAATGGCGCCGCCCTAACAGATATCGCTAATACACTATACGGTTTAATTAAATTGCCGTTATGGAAACAAATCGGTTATCATCTAATAGGGACAGATGGCTTTAACGGAAGCGCCTTTTGATTTTCTACCCAGGTTTATAACCGCAGCACTATTGGGAACATAAGAATACACCGCTTTACGCGGGGAGGCGTGAGGTAAAAACAGGGGGGAGCATCGCGCTGCGGTGATCGAGCGGAGGTGGATCCATGAACGTGGGCATGCTCGCTGAACAGCATCTCGAGCGGGTGGGGAAGAACGTATCCATGATCTTTGAGGGGCGCGAGATCACCAACGTGGAGGTGAAGCAGAACTCAGCCCGCCTGGGAAACGCATTGCGGAAACTGGGAATCGGCGAGGACGACGTGGTGGCGGTGACCATGTCCAACTGCCCCCAGGTCTTCGAATCCTTCGGGGGCATCTATGGCATAGGGGGCACGGCACTGCCCATCCTCTTCGTCCTCTCCGCGGAGGAATGCCGCTATATCCTCGAGGACTCGGAAGCGGTGGCGGTGATCACCGATGCCATCCTGCTCGCCAAGATCCTCGAGGCGACAGAGGGCCTGGAGAGGTTGCGCCACGTGATCGTGGTGGGGGGGGAGGACTCGGAAAGGACCCTCTCCTACGAGAAGCTGCTGGCGGAATCCTCCCCGGATCTGGAGATAGTCGACCGTGACCCCGACGACGTGGCCATCCTCATGTACACCTCGGGCACCACCGGCAAGCCCAAGGGCGTCATGCTCACCCACCAGAACCTCATCGCCGGGGCGGAGAGCGCCTACCTCGCCAACGAGGTGACCAGGGCACAGATCACGCTGGTGTGCCTTCCCATGGCCCACATCTACGGCGTCGGCGCCATGAACGCCGGCAACTACAGCGAGATCGCGGAGACCAAGGCTATCCTCATGCGCTGGTACGACCCGGAGGAGTGCCTGCGCCTGATCGAGAAGTACAAGGTGAATTTCTTCCCCGCCGTACCCACCATGTATTCGCTCATCCTCAACCACCCTGACGCGGATAAGTACGACACGAGTTCGCTGGAGGACTGCATCGCGGGGGCCGCGCCGCTGCCGCTCGAGCTGAGGCGGGAGTTCATGGCCAAGTTCGATTGCGGCATGCGGCAGCTCTACGGGCTCACGGAGTCGGCCGGGATGGGGGCCATCCTTCGCCCCAGCCAGGAGTGGCGTGACGGGGCGATCGGAAAGGCCTACCCCAACATGGAGCTAGCCATCGTGAGCGAGGACGACGAGCCCCTGCCGCCCCGCGAGATCGGCGAGATAGTCATACGGGGAGCGGCCGTGATGAAGGGCTACCACAAGCTGCCGCGGGAAACCGAGGAGGCGCTGCGCGGCGGCTGGCTGCATACGGGCGATATCGGTTACCTCGACGAGGACGGGTACCTCTACATAACCGACCGCAAGAAGGACGTCATCATCAAGGGCGGCGAAAACATCATGCCCATGCAGATAGAGGAGGTCATATACGGCCATCCCGCGGTGGCCGAAGCGGCGGTCATCGGAATAGCCGACCCCACCTACGGCGAGGAGATCGTGGCCTACGTGGCCCTGAAACCGGGAGTCGAGGCGACCTCCGACGAGATACTGGGATTCTGCCGCGAGCGGCTGCCTTCTTTCAAACAACCCCGGGAGGTGCGCGTCCTGGAAACCCTCCCCAAGAGCTCCATCGGCAAGATACTCAAGCGCGAGTTGCGCAGCCAGTACCAGGCCTGAAGCCGTAGAGGATTAGGGCCGGGGAACAGAGTCCTGCTGAATACGCTGTATTTGAAGGGAACGGCAAATCCGGCAAGCGGGACATCCCAACCCCGCAGAAAGCACAGCGTCTTTCGAGTTAGATGAGCTTAACATATATTACCATATCATATTATCTTCACGATGCGCAGTGAATTCTATCTCGAGAACACATAAGGCGGGGGTCTGTTTTGTGTTCAGCAATTATGCTCTTCTGTATTCCTTGACATTTTGAGCCTTCCAGAGCAATCCAGGTTGCCTCTCGATCTTACGTGCTAGATCTTTGTCTGATGTCAGCAGCCCTGGAAGTATCTCTCCTTCCTCGTTCAAAGACGTGAGAAAATCGACCTCGTTCGCTCGCAAGGGCAGTAGGGCGGAAAGCTCCTCCCGGCACTCGAGCACCAGGCGGTCCGCCCAAGACCTGACATCCTTGATTTCCGATGCATAATCTTTGCGGAGAGTGGGCAGGAGAACGTTATGCAATTCATTGATGTCGTATCCTATGTCGTCAAGCGATACATCGCGCCAATCCCTCCGGCTCATGCCTCCATATACGACAAAGGTCAGGCGCAGCTTGTCAGCGTCAAGGGATAGGGCTCTCGGCAACCCATGGCAATCGAAGAGGTCACGCGCCGCCCTGCGCGACAGCAGGGCAACAGCCTTTCCTGCCATCAGCTCGTGCTTGTCAAGCACCGCGATGCCAATTACCTGATGGTCACCCAGGGCTTGAGAATCGATTATAGCTGGATCCCAAAGAGGGATTCTCAGAAGGAAGTTGATGTCAAGCTCGAGAGAGCTTCCTCTCCCCAGGGTGCTATCAAACCTCAATAACCACTTGCCTCCCGCATGATCGCTCGGTATACGCCTCACCCGGAATCTCTCGCGGCCACAGATTGCCTGAAAGGTGCGTTCGACCAGGGGTCTTTCCTCCAGCATGACTTCCCTTTCCGGAGATCCGATGTAATTGAGGTCGATGTCCACGGAAAGGCGGGGCAGTTCCATGATAAATAGGTTCAGTGCCGTCCCTCCCTTCAATACCAATCTCGATCTCAGGAACAGATCGTCCTTGATTGCCTCCAGGAGATACAGCAACCTGATACTCTTCTCCAGGTAATCCTCGCGGAAGCCGCTCGAGGCCACTGCCCGCGCAAGCCCTTCCGGGGAAAGGATCATGTGACCTCCTCCCATGCCTTTTCGAACACGGGCCTGGGAACCGCCAGGTTCCAGGCGGACACGAATTTGCCGGGCTGGCTTCCCGTGCGCTCCATTTTGCGGGGGGTGAGGGGCATCTTCTTCCTGAGGTGATTGAGATGCGAGTCGTCCACCATCAGGCGTTCCCTGTTCTGCTCCAGGTAGAACCCGACTTTTGCCACCGTCGTGGAGTTGTCGAGGAGCAGGGCGTATCTCACCACCTCTTCCAGGTTCAGATAGTCCACGAAATCCAGGCTGCGCCATATCTCCTCCCAGCCGCCCCCGAGGTCGGGCCGGTCGAAAACGTCGACCATGGTGCGCTCCAAGCCCGTGACCTTCACATCCAGACCCCTCCGGTCTTCCGTTTTTATACCGAACGACTCTTTCCTCTTCTTGAGCAGGACTCCCGGGAAAGGGGCTCTCCTAAAAACGTATCCCCTCCAGGGCAATTGTTTTTTCTGAACCCCAGACAGGTATATGAAGCGATTCTGTACGGAATAGGCAGAACCGTAGAATTCAAGGGCCGTATGATATGAGAGCACTGCATCCTCAGCCATCTTGGCCGCAAGAAGGAATGGATCGGGAAGGAAGCTGTCCGGCTCCATGCCTAGGGGAACCACGGCGTAAAGCCCTCGCTTGACCCCGAGTATCCTCCCTTTCTTCTTGTAATATGCGAGGAGGTTTTGCTGCGTCCACTCGTTCACCGATGCGTTCTCATCCAGGAAAGCCTTGAACTCTGTAAGGGTGAACACCGGGTGCCGTTCCAGGAACTCGTTGACAACCATCTCCATCATCCTTTACGTATCATGCTGTTATAGTTAATAATATTAGCTATATATGCTAGGTTTGTAAAGGTTTCCATCAGGATCTGGGCGCTAAGCAATTATCAGAAAACGGGCACAATCTGGACACAGCAGGGAATTCGGCGGTTTCCAGGCTCCTATGAATTCGACAACCTTTTACCATAAAAGCGCAGCTTAAGATATATATCGGCGGAGAAGAAGGAGCAAGGTTACACCAGGTTTCTTCCAGAGCACAGCGCCTTTAGAGGCAGATGAGCTTGGCATTATCTGCCATTAACCAATTAGATAGAACGGCGATGATCAATGGACTGAAATATATGCATTGGCTATATACAGAAGGTTTAATTGCTGACAAACCCGACCTGGCTAGCAAGAGGCCCTATTATTTTGGTCAATCTGTATGTTTCTTGGAGGGGAATAACTGAGAGTCTCTCATTGCTTTGTATATTAAAAGAGGCGGCCCTCTTCCATAAGCGAGGCGGAAACCCGCAACACGAAAGGGGGTCAGTGGTGTTGGATCAGCGCTATCTGGGTTCCGTTTGGGTCTTCTAAGAAAGCAAGGGTCCCAACTTCTATCGGTATGTGTTCCCTGGTGATTTTGGCACCTTTTGATCTGAGTTCTTCCACTGTGGCGTTTATATCTTCGACTTCTATCCCCACCGAAAACAGGCCGGTTTCCCGGGGATTTTGTGTATCTTCTATGAGCTCTATCATGCCATCACCTTCCCCTTTCAATAATGTGATTTTTATTCCAGGGCGGGGATTGTGTTGGCTTTCTATTTCAAGTCCCATAACTTCTTTGTAAAACTTGATTGACTCATCCATATCCGCAACGGCCATGGTAGCGTATTTGACTTTCATGATTGATTACCCTTTCATTTATCGCCATATGAATACCGGTTACCCCAAGACGTAATGCCACCAAGTCTAAATTCCTACAATCAATCTTACATACGGAAAACGACAGAATAAAGAACATGCCCTGAGAATCTACTCTGAAAATGGGCACAATTTGGACTATGACCGCAGGTTGAAAAATCCCTATAATAGATTTCGTCGCGCAACACCATAAGGGAGGTATAACATGTCCGAGAGCGTCTGGGCTAAGGCGGCCGAAACCATGATCAGGGCCGGGCAGATACCCATGCCCGTAACCGCGACCCTGTTCGAACTGCTGCAAACCATCCTGGACGAGGAGGAAGCCGGCTTTATCCAGATCTTCGACAAGCCGTCATTGAACATGGAGGAGATAAAGGGGCGCAGCGACCTGGACGACACGTCGCTTGATACCATGCTGGACGGGCTGCTGCATAAAGGTGCTCTCATGGTCACCACCAGCAGGAGCGCGGGAATTAACGTGTATACTCTTATGCCGCCCTTCCCCGGCCTTTTCGAGATGACCATGATGCGGGGAGAGACGGGCGAAAAGGAAAAAAAGCTCGCGGTACTCTTTGAGAGGATGTTCGAGGAACTCACGCAGCTGATACAGGCCAATTATGACAACGTCATCGAAGCGTTCAAGACCGTGCCTCCCATGACCAGGGTGGTCCCCGTCGAATGCGAAGTGGACATGAAACTGGACAGCGTCATGCCTTATGAGGACGCACATAAAGTCGTCGATAAATACGATACCTTCGCGGTAAGCCACTGCTACTGCCGGCATCACAAGGATCTCCTCGGCGAACCCTGTGAGAGGACGAACGAAAGGGAGAACTGCCTGACTTTCGGGCGCTCGGCCAGGTTCATGATAGATTACGGGTTCGGAAAAGAGATCTCCAAGGAAAAGACCATAAGGATCCTGAAGGAAAGCGAGGAATCGGGCCTGGTCCATAAGTTCTTCCACGAGAAAAGCGACCTGGATAGAGACGAGTTCGCTATCTGCAACTGCTGCAAGTGCTGTTGTGCCACCTTTGATCTCTACTACCGGGGAACGGCGCCTATGCAGACCTACACCTCGCATAAGGCCGTGACGGATGAGGAGCTGTGCAATGGCTGCGGGGTGTGCGTGGATATGTGCCCCATGGAGGCCATCGAGCTGGTCGATGACGTCGCCCGCATCGACGATGGCAAGTGCATCGGGTGCGGAGTCTGTGCCTATCACTGTCCAAGCGAGGCCATGTCTCTGGAACGGACCGGGATCCGCGAGGTCTTCGTCCCCCCTCCGCGCATAGGGTAGGCCGGAAGTCGCGAGCATGGACAACGGCACCGTCGCCTTTTTGTTTCTGTCGCCCTCCGGCTCCACGCGCAAAGCCGGCCGCATGATCTGCTCGTTGCTCGAGGCCAGGGGCTACGATGCCCGGGAGTTCGACATCTCGCGATACCGCGAGGGGGAGGAAGAGGTCAACCGGGCAATACGCGAGTCGTCTCTTCTTCTGGTGGGGAGCCCGGTCTACGCGGACCATGCCGCTTACCCGGTGACGTCTTTCCTGAGATCGATACCCCGGGGCGGGGGGAAGCCGGCGCTTGCTTTCGTCACTTATGGCGAAGTCTCCAGCGGTAGCGCCCTTTACCAGCTCTGGAAAGAGCTGGACGGAAAAGGATACAGGGTTCTCGGGCTCGCCGAGATCCTGTCGGTCCACTCCATGATGTTCAGGGACAGAAGACCCCTGGGGAAGGATCACCCCGGCGAGGAGGACCTGGAGATGCTGAGCGGCTGGGTAGAGGAGATCGCGCGCGGGCTGGAGCGGGAAGATACCGCGGGCATCGACGGCTCTCTAATACGCCCCGGGAAGTTCGACCGCGCTCTGGACGCGGCGTTTTTCAACTACTCGTTCATGCACCACTTCTGGCCCAGGATACGGTTCAGGCCCGAGAGGTGCACGTCCTGCGGGGTCTGCCAGAAGAAGTGCCCGGTGGGAAGGCTGGACGACCTTCCGAGGATCGATGAAGATAGCAGATGCCTGTACTGCTACCAATGCGTTCGCTCCTGCCCGGAAGGCGCTTTCGAAGCCCCCATGTGGATTGCCCATCCGGCCATCAGGTTCTTTGGCAAATTATCCGGTTTGCGCGAGAAGCCCTCCACCAGGGTTTACGTTTGAGGCGCCGGGGCTCAGAGAGGACATGGCGGATTGGCCGTTGACGGCAGGACATCTCCTGAGGTCGGCCGAGGCTTGAGCGGGGTCGTGTCATACGTACCCGGGGTGCATACGTACCCGGAGTGGCGGAGCCGCACGGTTACTTTATAATATGCTTGGATAACCGGCACGTTGCATGGGAGATGTGATCATGCCGTCGATAACCATACGGGGCCTGAGGAAATACTACGGCGATATCAAGGCCGTGGATGGTGTCACCCTGGAAGTGAGGGAGAACGAGATCTTCGGCATCCTGGGCCCTAACGGCGCCGGCAAGACCACCACCCTGGAGATGGTGGAGACCCTGCGCGAGCCGGATTCCGGGGAGATCCAGGTCATGGGCCTGGACGTGCGCAGGGAAGCCCGGGCGGTGAAGGAGATCATCGGGGTCCAGCTCCAGACTACCGTTTTCTTCGACGAGCTCACCGTGCGGGAGACCATCGATCTCTTCAGCGCGTTCTATCCCCGCACCCTCCCCGTGGACGAGGTGGTGGCCATGGCCGAACTGCAGGAGAAAACGGACGCGCGGGTGAACGAGCTTTCGGGGGGACAGCACAAGCGCCTGTCCATCGCCCTGGCGCTGGTAAACGACCCCGGCATCGTGTTTCTCGACGAGCCCACCACCGGCCTCGATCCCCAGGCCCGGCGCCGCATCTGGGAGATGGTGAAGCACTTGCGCGGCCAGGACAAGACGGTGGTTATCACCACCCACTATATAGAGGAGGCCGAGTACCTTTGCGACCGCGTGGCGGTAATGGACCACGGAAGCATCATCGCCTTGGGCACGCCCGACGAACTCATCAACGAACACGTGTCGGACAGCATCATAACCTTCCGGCTCACCCCGCCGCTGGACGAGGAAACGGTGAAGCGATTGCACGGCGTCGTCAGCCTGCAGGCCGAAGAGGGGGAATACACGGTGACCACGTCCGTGCCCCAGGAGACCCTCATCGGCATCGTGGCCATGGCCTATGAGAAGGGGGTCGTAGCCGAAGACATCAACATGAAGAGGGCCACCCTGGAGGACGTCTTCCTGAAGATTACCGGCAGGAGGATTCGGGAATGAGCAAGTTCCTCAAGATCTTCGCCTATGATCTCAAGATGACCCTCAGGCAGCGCGAGGCCCTCTTCTGGCTGTTCCTCTTTCCCGTGTTGCTCATGGTCATCCTGGGCTTCGTGTTCGGCGCCAGCGGCGAGGTCAAGCTGCAGATCGGCGTGGTGGACCTGGACGGCTCGCCGGCGAGCCAGGCTATCGTAGGGTTCTTCACCAGCGAGGACCCCAACATGAAGGATGCCCTCG
This sequence comes from uncultured Actinomycetota bacterium, assembly GCA_964462595.1. Classification (GTDB taxonomy): domain Bacteria; phylum Actinomycetota; class Geothermincolia; order Geothermincolales; family RBG-13-55-18; genus SURF-21. The sequence continues at coordinate 102,397 of CAYWXM010000063.1, read as the reverse complement.
TAGTCGAGACGGGCAGCGAGGAGGAGGAACGCGCCGCCTTAAAGGACGGCGACCGTAACGGCATTATCATCATCCCCGAGGGTTTCGGGGAGCGGGTGATGTCCGGGGAGCAGGGCGAGGTGACTATCGTCATCAACCAGTCAGAGATGTCAACCGCCCAGATAACCTCGTCGACGCTGCGGGGCATCCTGGAGAAGATCGGCCAGGGGATGTCCGGAGCGCCGGAACTGATCGAGGTTAGCGAGGAGGCGGCCCAGGACGTCGAGGATTTCGAGTATATCGATTTCATGGTCCCGGGCATCCTGGCCATGACGCTGATGTTCGGGGGGCTGGCGGGTTACAGCCTGGAGATCGCCTCCTACCGCGAGAAAGGTATACTGCGCCGCATCAAGGTATCCCCCTTGTCCTTACCCACCTTTCTCGCCGCGGGCATAGTCTCGGTGCTCCTTTTCACCCTGGCGCAGACGGTGCTGTTGCTGGCTATCGGCAGCTTTGCCTTCAACCTCAGGATAAACGGCAATTACCTTTATATCGCGGTGCTGGTTATCGTGGGCGCCCTTTCCTTCCTGGCCCTGGGCTTTCTCGTCGCCTCCCTGACCAGGAACATGCGCAGCGCCGGGCTGGCATCGCAGGCAATAGGCCTGCCCATGATGTTTCTCTCCGGCATCTTCTTCTCGGTGGAATGGGTCCCCACGCCCCTCAAGGTTATAGCGCAGTGCCTGCCGCTGTACTACCTGGGCGATGGGCTGCGCGAGGGGATGATCAACTCTGCGAGCTTGCTGGACGTGTGGCTGGATATCCTGGTGCTGGTGGCCATGGGGGCCATTGCGTTTGTCGCTTCCATCCGCTTCTTCCGCTGGGAGTAAGTGATGCTGGAACAGTCGAAGCCCAACGCACTGGCGATCAACGAGTCAGACAACGTGGCGGTGGCCCTCGAGGACATCAAGGAGGGCGTAGGATACATGCGGGGCAGGCCGGGCGAGTGACCCCGCCCTTTATCTTTGGGGGATACTCGGGGGTGGGACGGGGTCTGAAAGACACTCAGCGAGGTTGCTTCACTTCTGGTTCGCGGCGAAAAAGGTAGATCGCTCCGGTCGTGGCGACGTTCCGGGAAGGCTTCGAGAGGAGTACGGGCAGCATCGACCTGATCGCGCTGGGCCGGCACATGTCCGGGTTTACGTATATCTCTCGCTCGTAACTTTTGTCCAATTCGACCTCCAAATCCTTTCGCTTCGCAGGTTAAGACGGACTGGGGCAGAAAAGGTTCAATGCGGGGGTTGATAGATGTCAGGCTGCGCTCGAAGACACGGAAACGGTGGTTCCCACCACTTACTGCAAAATGCGCGGGCGGAACAGGGATCTCAAAGGCTGGCCGCTTTTTTCATGTTGTCTTGTCGTCTCTGATGCGGGATCTGAAATCCTCGTCGGAGGAGGAACCCCTATCGCCGATCTCGTAAATGCCGTCGCCGGCTTCTTCCGTATCCTGCTCGCGCCGCAATCCCTGCAGCAGGGTTTTGAGAATACCGGCTCGACGGTAGGAAGAGTTTATGAAGAGGCCTTTCGTGTGCTTGTTTTGCATGCGTCCCTCCCTCGTTTTTGCAGGCTATACAAATTGTTTAAACATTGTCTCGGCACAATGGAAAAAACGGTTTAGTTCTGTACGGAATTCGTAACACGAAATACACATCGAGGTAACCAAATCGACATAAGACCAGCAGGTCGGTACTTTCCCCATCAATAGGGATACCAGGAGGGGGGCTCGATTCCGGTGCCGAAGTCTACGGCGTTCCATCCGGAGGCGCCTTTTTTCATCAACACCAACGGCGATTCCAGCGTTTCGCTGGTGCATACGGCGATACCGGCCGCCTCGTCACCGTGGATGACTATGTTCTCGATCTTGAACTCCAGGCCGGGAGCGGCGTTCTGCTTCACAAATTCGAGCATGGCCGCCTCCACCTCGGCCAGCTCCTTATCCGTCTTGTCAGCCTCTGCGACGCCATCCTCGTAGCCCTCTTCGTATCCTTTAACCCAGCCCTGGTTATAGCCCTGGGCGTAGGGGTCGTCCTCGTCCGCCTCTTCCGGATCACCTGTTTCGTAGTCGCCCTTTATCCCGTCGTCGTACCCCTGCTCGTATCCGTCCTTTTCCCCCTCCTCGAATCCCTTGTCGAACTCGACGCTGCCGGCATCGATGTCCGAGCCGCCGTTCTTTGCCTCTTCGCCGCAGCCGCCGTAGAGGACCAGAAGGGACAGGAGCGCCGTCAGGACCAGCATGATGGCGGTTTTCTTCAAGGCAACCTCCTTCCAGCGTGGGTCAAAGCCCGGATCACGGTTTCATCCTATAATTCTACACCCCGGGAGGCCTGCCTCGCGTCCCGTGAGCGTTGTTTTCGCGCCCTACAGTTCCATGTAAAGGCGCGACATGCCGGGGCTCCCGAAGATCTCCAGGAACTCCTCGTCGGTGTTCTCCTCCACCACCGCGAAGCCGGCCTTCTCGTAAGCTCTCATCGCGGGCGCGTTGCCGATGAGCATGTTGAGTTCCGCGCACCTGTAACCCAGCTCGCGTCCTTTTTCGAGTATCTCCCGCAGGAGTTCTGAGATCACGCCCCGGCCCCGGTATGGCGGGAAGACGGCGACGTGCTCGACCACCCACGAGTCCTCGTAATGCCTGGGGTTGACGCGGTGGAAAGGCTGCATGCGCTCGTACGTAGCCCTGCCCTCGTCGCGGTCAACACCGATCTCCAGGAAGGCGTCGCGCAGCAGCCTGCCTCCCGCCTCGCGCTCGTTGAACCCGCAGAGCGACCCGGCGACCTTTCCTTCCACCACACTCACCAGGTAATGGGAATAGTGATACCAGGAACGCGCCTGGGCCGTGCACAGCGCGGCGAGCCTGGAGAGCCTCTCCTCCATGACGCCCGGGAACGTGAGGTCGTAGATGGAGGTCTCCACGTGGCTCTTGCCCGCCAGGTACATGAGCTCGGCCAACTCTGGCGCGTCCCCGCAAACGGCCGGGCGGATCAGGTCTTTCAATCTGGCACCCTCCCATGTCTGAGCGAGGATATTATTCCCGCCGTCGGTTTAATCTTTATATCGCCCGGGACAAACGAGGCCTGAAATCACGGGGGCGTGAAGCGGTGTTAACGCCCTCCGGGCGTTTTGATTCCCGTCTTATCTGTCGCAGGCCGTTGCAAAGTGAGTATGACATAAACGGATGCCTTATCGTATTTTCACTAATGCCGCCTCGCTGGTGAAATAGAGGAAAGCCTCCTTGACCTTCTCGCCGCTGCACTTCTCCCACGCCTCCGCGTACAGACGCACCTGGGGCGCGTATCTGCGTGCCGCTTTCTCAAGCCCCCCTCTACCCGTGCGGTCCGTCTTGTAATCAACCAGCACCCAGCCGCCTTCTTCCCTGAAAACAAGGTCTATAGCCCCGCGCAGGATGGTGGGAGCGGCGAAGTCCTCCTGCCACAAGGCCTGCAGGGGGACCTCTACAAGCCGCATGTCGCTCTCCAGGGCCCTGCGCCATATATCGGAGGCGGTAACGGAGCGCGCTAGCGCCACCGCCTGCGCCGCGAGGGAGGCCGGAAGCCCGACCTCGGTGAGGGATGCGGCCGCCAGGCTTTCCAGCCCGGCCGCGGGGTCCGACATCGCCGCCTGCAACAGCAGGTGAATGACCTCCCCCCATTCCACGCCGTGCTCTCCTTGCGGTACCGGGGGCAGCCCCGCGCCTGCCTCCTCCCACGCGATATCTTCCGGCAACCCTCCCCCCCCCAGGGTGAGGGCGTATTCCTTAAGCGGGCGTGCGCCGTACGTGGGTTTCCACGCCGCCTCCAGGCGGGAACGCATATCCGTCTCCGCCTTCTCGATCTCCAACGGCGTGGGTGGCGGCGTGACCGGCTCGGGCGGAGACTGGGGGCCGGGGTCGGGGAGGTCGCATCCCTCGGTTAGAAAAGGCTCGAAATGGCACCAGGGGTTGGAGGCGTTCTGCCTGCCCCTCTGGGTGATGACGGTCGCGGCGCCTGCGCGGGTCGCGGCCACGTAGCGAAGGCGCAGCGCCTCCGCCTTCTCAAAGCCCTTTTCCCTCTCCGCCAGGGATTCCCAGCCGGCAGGATGCGCCAGCAGCCTGCCCTTGCGGCCCCGCTTGCCCTGGCCGTAGATGGCGAGGTAACCCAGGATGGCGTTTCCGGAACGGTCTACATGCCTGGTCACCGGATGGTCGAACTCACCGGAGGGGTCGGCCAGAAACACTACGGGAGCCTCCAGCCCTTTTACCTTGTGCAGGTTCATGACCCGCACCGCCGGCTGGGCTCCGGAAAGGACGGAGATGCCGTCGTGCTTTTCATCGCGCTCCACCAGCCTGCCCAGGTATTCGACCAGCTGGGCCGCGCTCCAAGCCTCGGCTTGCACGCCGCGCAGCAGCTCCAGGGCTTTTGCCAGGCTTCCCGCCCGCACGTCGCCGCCCCGGTCGGCGGCCGCCAGGGCCGGCAGACCCAGGTCCGCGGCGATTCTCTCGCAGGCGGCCGCGAAGGGGAGGCGGGAAAGCCAGAGGGAATAGCCTCGCAGGCGGCCGAAGGCGTCCGCGAAGGCCGCGGCTTGATCCTCGGCAAGGCCGCCGGGCAGCGGCGCATTATAGGAAAAGGAGCCACCCGCTCTTTTGAAGGAGTAGAGGGTGGCGTCGCTGAAACCGAACAGCTCGCTGCGCAGGGCTGCCACCAGGGCCACCTCGTCGTCGGGATGCGCCACCGCTCGCAGGCAGGCATATAAGAGCCGCAGTTCCTCCAGTTCGTTGAGAGCCCATCCGCCCGTTACCCTGTGGGGGATGCCGTAGCGCTGCAGGGCGCGGGCGTAGGAGGCGAGGTGGCCCGTGTTGCGTGTCACGATCATGAAGTCATCCGGCTCGGCCCTGCCTTTCCCGCCCACCCCCACCTGCTTCCCGGTGCGCGGCAAGGTGATCCCGCCGTCGATGCAGTGACGGATGAAGCGCGCTATGAAGTCGGCTTCATATTCTATCGCAGGCCCCTTGCTGGTGTATTCATCCGGGACCTGCAGGCGGTAGAGGCCGCGGAAATCGCCGGCCGCGCCTTCCTCCCTACCCGCCTCCAGGGGCACGTAGCGGGGCGATTCCTCCGCGTCGCAAGCCGGGAAGCGAAGCAGCGCCCTGCCGGCCTCGCCGCCCGCCGGCTCTCCCGGCTCGAACACGCCGTTGACCCAGTCGATCAAGGGAGGGGAGGCGCGGAAATTAGCCGAGAGGTACAACACCAGCCCTCCGCTCGTCTCGACTATTTCCCTGGTGCCGTTGTAGGTGACGATATCGGCGCGGCGGAAACGGTAAATAGACTGCTTGGGGTCCCCCACCAGGAAAAGGGAGCCGGGCCTGGGCACGCAGGCCCGCCAGTCGGTTTCCGCGGGGTCGCGGGCGCAGAGCAGCAGGATGACCTCGGCCTGGATGGGGTCTGTGTCCTGGAACTCGTCCACCAGCAGGTGGGTGAAACGCGCCTGGAAGTAGCGCCTGACCGCGGGGTTCTCCCGCAGCAGGGCCGAGGCCTTCATGAGCAGGTCCTGGAAATTGAGCTGGCCCTTCTCCCGGCGCAGCCCGTCGTAAACGTCGCGGGCCGCCAGCATGACGGGCATGACCGCGGCATAGCGATTCTCGCGCCAGGCTGTCAGTGCCGGCTTCGCGACCTTGTCGCGGAAGGCGTTCCAGGCGGTCAGTTCCTCCTTGGCGTCCTCGCCGCTGAAACGGCCTTCCTGCTTCCATACCTTTTGCACTACCTTCGTTCCCTTGTCGAAGTACTCGAGGACCTCCATGAGCTGGTCCGGGCGGCCCAGATCCTCGTAATGGGAGACGATGCGAGGCAGGCGTTTCAGCTCGGGGATGAGGGTGTCGTTTCCCGCGTCCTGCGGCAACCCGGGCGCGATCTCCACCATGTGGGCGAGATAGCGCTGCAGCTCCATGAGGGCTTTCTCGAATTCCGGCTCCATATCGCTTTCCGGCAGGGGCCACCGCTCCACGTCGGGGAAGTCGGCGAATTCCTCGAAGGCATCGCGCAGGTCGGAGAGGCCGAGGCCCAGGCCACCCAACCGCTCCAACAGGTGCTGGGGGTCGTCCGCGATCAACCCGGCCGCGAAGGTGTCCCAGGCTTCCTCGCGCAGGCGCCGGTCCGCCTCCTCGTCGATCTCCTCGAAGGAGAGGTCCACGCCGGCCTCCACCGGCCTTTCCCTGAGCAGGCGGGCGCAGAAGGAATGGATGGTTCCTATAAAGCACTGTTCGACGTGGGTGAGCGCCTCCTCCAGGCGGTCTTTCTCCTCGCCTTCGGCCTCGCGCACCGCCCTCTCCAGCGCCACCTGGAAGCGGCTGCGCAGCTCCGCCGCCGCCTTGCGGGTGAAGGTGACCGCGGCTATGTTGTGTATGCTCGCGCACTTGCCGCTGCGCAGCAGGGCCAGCATCCTCTCCACCATGCTGGTGGTCTTCCCGGTCCCGGCTGCGGCCTCCACCAGGATATTGCGGTCCAGCTCGCGCAGGATAAGGTCGCGCTGCCCCCGGTCGGGCAGAGGCGGAGCGTCCGCGCGGCGGTTTCGCCCTGCCTCAGCCATTGCCGCCCTCCACATAGCCTCTCAGTTCCCGAAAAGGCGCCAGGGCCTCGTTTTCCGGGTTGGCCAGCTTCACCTTAATCGCGGCCGCCAGGGCATCCGGGTCCGTGAAGGCTGACCGGTAGTCGCTGATGGAGACGTCATCGGCGTCGTCGCTGAAAGGGAAGCAGCCAAGGGAGAGCATCTCACACAACAGCTCCAGGACGCGCATTCCCCCCGCGAGGGTCGACGCGTCCCATTCGATGCGCTCGCCGTGCTCGCGGGTGGAGGGGAAGAAGTACTGGAAGAACTCCACCTCCGCGCCGGGATAGCGCCCCGCCAGGCAGGACCGCGCCTGCATCATGTAGAGGAAGTTCTGCACCCTTCGCCCTTGGCGGAAGGGGTCCTCGCGGCTGTAGCCGTAGGCCGACCCGGTCTTGTAATCGCAGACGGAGAAGCGCAGGCTGCCGGGCTCCCCCAGCTCGTCGATGCGGTCGATATAACCGCGCGTGCGGACGGTCTTTCCGCACGCGAGCCCTATCTCCACCGGCTGCGGAGAGTCTATGGGGTTGCCCTGCTCCTCGGCCTCCAGCCCCACGGCCACCTCGAAGAAGAGGGGGCGACGTTCGCGGCAGTGTATCTCTTCCTCGCGCAGGAAGATGCGCGCGGCGCGCCGCAGGTCGTCCGATTCCCTTGCATGGACCTCTCGGTTGGGCGGGGGCTTGCGGTGAGTCCATGCGTCTATCTCGCCCTCGAGGATGTCCAGCAGGGAGCCCCAGTCCCGCTCGAGCACCGGACGGCGGTCCTCCCCGTGCAGGCGCAGGAGGAACTTACGGAAAACGGCGTGCAAGAGGCTGCCCTTCTCGCTGGGTTCCAGCCACCTCGAGGGGTCGAGGATATATTCCTCGGGAGGCTTGACGCCCAGGACGTAGGCGAGGAAATATTCCAGGGGGCAGCGCCCCAGTGTCTCCAGGCGGCTTGCCGAGAGCACGGGGCCGCCGGGCCCGGCGGGGTCGAGGTCCTCACCGGCCTCGGGGACGTAACCGTCGTAGGCGGTGAAGATGCCGCTCTCCCGCGCGCGGCGCGCCTCCATGCCCCGGCCCAGGTGGGGATAGGCGCATACGACGGCGCCCACGGCATCCCGCGGCGCGGGACCTGAGCACAAGCGGTTCAGCCACCACTCGGCGGAGTTCAGGCAGCGGCCGGGGTCGTGCGGGGAGAAGGAGGCGGGCTCGGGAAGCCAGGCGAGGAGGTCGTTCTGCACCCCCTCGCGGTCGCCGCTGATGATGCGGTAGGCCGCGAGCATAACCGGGCTCGGGAACATGTCGCGGTCGTCGGAAAGGCTGCGGCAGCAATAGCTCAAGGCCACCTTGCCCCTTATCCTGGCGGCGAGGCGAGAGAACCCCTCCAGGCCCGCAGCCAGGCGCTCCGCCGCCGTGGGCAGGTCCCCGGAGATGGCCGCCCGCTCGGAGTCCAGGAGAAAGGGGTCCTGAAGGCCGGCTCCCGGGAAGCGCCCGTCGTCCAGGCCCAGGATGAAGGTGTGCGAACGCCCGGAATGCCCGCCTCCCGCCAGGGGAGCCACGTAGAGGCAACCAGGTCGCGGTCCCTTGCCTTCCACACGGGACGTGCGGGCCAGGTCCGCAAGCCAGGCCTGGACGTCGAGGCCCGAGGGAGGAGCGCCCGCTTCCTGCAGCGCCGAGCCGAGTTCCCTTACCTCGTCGAGCAGGCGCAGCCGGCCGTATTCGTCCATTTCGCAGAGCCCGCGCGCCCGCTGGAGCAGGAAGACCTCGGCGCTGCGCAGCAGCTCCAGCCGGTCCTGCGCGTAAACTGGTATCCCCTCCAGGAGCCCGCTTACCAGGTCGCGCAGGGCGCGCATCATCTCGATGCGCCGCTCCAGGTGCTGCAGGCGACCCCTCCCGTTATCGCCGTTTTCCCCGAGCTCGTGGCGTGACCTCCTCCACTCGAGCGAATCCAGCTCGGCATCCATGACCGGCAGGTAACGCTCGCGCCCCTTGCCGATGGGCAGTGCGCGCAGCATGGACCCCAGCCGGGAGAAGCTCCAGCCGTCCGCCATGGCCGTCCCCAGCTCGAGCAGGCCGTCCTGCACCAGCCTCACCAATGTGGACTGGGGGAAATCCTCCGCTATCCAGGACAGCCAACCTGAGAGGGCGCGTCCCGGGTGGGAATAGCTTAACGGTATGCCCTCCGCGAAAGTCACGGGGACGTCCCTTCCCGCCTCGGCGGCCAGTAGGGAGCAGGCTTCGTAGATGAGCGGCATGTAAGTGGAGGCGTCGCTGTGCAGTATCTCCACCTCGTCGAGATGGATGTCCCCGCCCGTGCAGCGGCGCAACACCTCGCGGACCTCGTTGGCCTCTCCCACGGCGCGGAACATATCCACGCTGCCGTCCTTGCGGGGAGGAGGGGCTTCACGGGGGCAGGATATCCAGGCCAGCAGCGCGGTGTTGCCTGTTTCACGTGCCCGCTCCGCGCAAGGCCGGTCCGCGGCCAGCACGATACGCTTTTCCTCCGCCACTGCTTCCCACATGGCGCGTTCCAGGCCGCGCATCTCCTCCAGCATGTCCTCGGCCACCGCCACCAGGCAACCCGGCACAAGGGTGGATGCGTCCTCCTCGAGGCGTCGGCCCGCCAGACGCAGGACCCCGGCGATATCGATCAGCTCGCGGGAGGCGAGTTCCTCCTCATATGCCGAGAGCAGAGAGACGAGTTCCCTGCCCTTGGCCTCCACCTCGAAGAGGCGCGGCGAAAGGTCGTCCGCCGCTAGACCGCACAGGCGCAGGTCGCGCAGGGTGGCCGCCGCCGCCCGCACCAGGCCAGGGCTGGACTCCAGGCGGGCCAGGTAGCCGGCCCCGTCCCTCAGGCGGCCCAGCACGCCTTCGACGAGCAATTCCAGCTGCACGCCGCGCAGTAGCGTCAAGCCTTGCTTCTGCATGTACGGCGCCGCAAGTTCCAGGGCCATGCCGGCCAGTGTCTTCACGCGCGCGTTGAGGACAGGATGGCCGGAGCGCGTGACCGCGTCCAGCCATTGGAACCCCGTGCGCAGGGAGGGGGCCAGCAGCCATTTCTCCTCGAGGACGTGGCTCGCGCACAATTCCCTCACGCTTTCCGCCAGCCGGTTCATGCCCATCGATGCCATACCACCTTCCATATAATCCCATATGTCCCGAAAGGCCTCTCCCGGCCTTTTATAAAGGATACAGTAACGCACTGACACATACCTGGTGATGAGGGCACGGACATGCCATAATGCAGGGGACGGAGGCCTGGAGGCCGCTTTCGTCCCGGCGGGAGGGGTGCCGGCAGCGGGGAGGGAATCATGGCTGGTAAAGAAGCGCTCATCTACGGGGCGGGCATGAGCGGGATGGTCGCCGCCATCAACTTGGCGCGGGACGGCTACCGCGTGGTGGTGCGGGAGGCGGAGGACTCCTACGGCGGCTCGAAGATCTACAACCCCTCCACCCACGTGACCCCCATCGATGTCTCCAGGACGTCGCAATACATAGGGATCGACGTGAGCCCCGTCTTCCACGAGGTCGTACAGTGCCCCGCCTACTATCACGACACCCGCACCCTGTGGCCGGTGTACGAGGTCTACGGAGTGGAGAGGGGAAACCGCGCCGGCAGCCTGGATACCCTGCTGTATAAGGAGTGCATCGATAGGGGCGTGGAATTCGAGTTCTCGTCGCCACTGAGGGCGGGCGAAGTGCACCGGCTCGCACCGGGCACCATCATCGCCTGCGGCCTCATCCCCGCGGCCTACAAGATGATGGACGTTCCTCACCTGACGGTGCACATGTGGATGTCGCGGGGCGAGATCGGTTTCAGCAACTACGCCTGGCTGTGGTTCGACGAGTGCATCACCGAATACGGCTACCTCTCCGCGGTGAACAACTACTATTTCGATCTGCTGTTCTCGTACGACAGGCCGGTGGGGGAGGACGCCCTGGACAGGTACAGGGAATTCATGGTGCGCAACGAGGGCGTGGAGCACGATGAATGGGACTACCAGGTGGGCGCCGTGCCCCTGGCCAGGCCGGACAACTACCGCCTGTTCCGGGACGGGCTCATCATGTGCGGGACCATGTCCGGCGCCATCGACCCCTTCATGGGCTTCGGGATAAGCGGCGCCCTGGTGACGGGGAAGGTCGCCGCCACGGCGGTGACGGACCCCGCCGCCGCCCAGGCGGAGTTCGACCGTTTCCTGGCGGGGTTCCGCCGCAGTTACTACGTCAAGCAGCTGTGGAAACGCTTCGTCCGACCCTACGTGGGTCACCTGGAGAGAAACGTGCGCATGGTCGGCGTGGAGCGGGTGAACCGGCTGCTGAAGATGACCGAGAGGGACAAGCCCCCCTTCCCACTGCCCTTCGGAACGCCGGGGTTCGGCCACGCCAACGTCTATAAGGAGCAAGCCTCAGGCGCGGGCGAGGCCTGAACCCCGTTGCCTCGAACGCGAAATGGTTCAGGCGGTGAGCTGGGCCGAGAGCACCAGGCGCTGGATCTGGTTCGTCCCCTCCACGATCTGCAGGATCTTGGCGTCGCGGAAGAACTTCTCCACCAGGTAGTCCTTCATGTAGCCGTAGCCGCCGTGGATCTGCACCGCGTCGGTGCATACCTCCATGGCCACGTCGGTGCCTATGTACTTGGCCATGGATGACTCCTTGATAGCGTTGAGGCCGTTGTCCAGCATCCATGCCGCGCGGTAGCAGAGCAGGCGGGCGTAATCCACCTTGGTGGCCATGTCCGCGAGCATGAAGGCGATGGACTGCTGGCGGCAGATAGGCTTGCCGAACTGCACCCGCTGCTTGGAATACGCCAGGGCCTCATCGAAAGCGGCCTGCGCCAGGCCCACCCCGATGGCGCCCACGCCGGGGCGGGAGGTGTCCAGCGTCTCCATGGCCACGTAAAAGCCCTGCCCCTCCCCGCGCAGGATGTTCGAGGCCGGCACCCGCACGTCCTCCAGGACGAGTTCGGCGGTCTGGGAGGCGCGCATGCCCATCTTGTGCTCGATCTTGCCGATGGAGAAGCCGGGGGTATCCCCTTCCACCAGGAAGGCCGTGACGCCGTGGTATTTGAGCTCCGGGTCCACGGTGGCGAAGATGGTGTAGAACTCGGACACGCCGCCGTTGGTGATAAAGCACTTCCCGCCGTTGAGTACGTATTCGTCACCATCGCGCACCGCCCGCGTCTTGAGGGACGCGGCGTCGGAACCCGCCTCCGGCTCGGTGAGGCCGAAGGCGCAGAGGACGGGTTTGTCGGGGTCGGTAAGGCGGCCGAGGTACTCTTTCTTCTGTTCCTCCGACCCCGCCAGGAGGATGGGCAGGATGGCTATCTGGTTAAGGGCTATGCAGGCCGCGACCCCCATGCACCCCCAGCCCAGCTCCTCGATGACCATGACGTTGTCCAGGTTGCTCAGGCCGGGTCCGCCGTATTCCTCGGGGACGCCGGAATAGGTGAGCTCGAGCTTGGCCGCCTTGCGCACGATGTCCCATTCGAACTCGCCCTTCTCGTCCAGCTCCATGGACACCGGCCTGATCTCGTTTTCCGCGAACTCATGCACCGTCTGCTTCAGGGCCTTCTGTTCGTCGCTCAATGCGAAGTCCATCCTCATCTCCCTCCTTGCTAAGGAACGTTTTGGCCGGGAGGCAGTCGCCCTCGGGCTTCCACCAACCGTTGCAGTTGATGACGCCGCTTCGAAAGGAGCCTCCGCCGGGCGCGCTACCCGCCTCGGGCCGAGGCCTTAATAATTATCTTCCAGCGCGCGGCAGGGTTCAACTTACCCCGGTTCAGGCCGCTGCCGGCTGGGGATGGAAGCACGGGAACATGGCGACCCCCGCCGTGCGCGTCCCCCTTGCGGGTGGAGATTAGATAACAAGGCTAGGCTGAAAAGCACGGAGATACAGCCCCTTGGCTGCTCTTTCATAAAGGGGCCGAAAAATGACGCTCCGGGAGGCCGCGTAAAGCCCGCTCTCGATCGGGTAAGGGGTTTTGCCCGGGGGCCATCATGGCATACACGCTCGAGGTATCGTTATCTTCATAAAGGCAGGAAACCAGCGGCGCGATGGCCGGCTCACCGATCCCCACCAGGGCTTCTTTGGCGTACATCCGAGTGAGCACGCTCTCGTCTTTCAGGCGGTAAATGAGTGGCGCGATTGCCGGCTCGCCATGGACGGTCCCCTTCTCGGGCCGGCGGCGCTTTTTCTCCCCCTATACATCGATGCGGTAGGTCTCGCGGGAGAACAGCTTGGGGAAGGCCTTGTACGCGACATTGCCCAGCATGCGCAGGGAACGCCGTGACGCCGGCAGGTAAGGAGTCTCCCCCGTCGCCTCGGCCAGGTACTCGAGCAGGTGAAACACCGGCGGGGCAAAGGGGTAGAGCCAGCGAATCATGGCCAGGGTGAGCTGGCAGCCGCCGCAGTACACGGCCAACTCGTTGGCGCCGGTCCTGTGTGCTTCCCTCAGCTCCTTCACCGCAGCGAAGTACATGTCGTCGGGGCGGTAGGAGTTGCATCCCGCCGCCATGCCGCAGCAGAAACCCTCCTCGCGGTTGTGGTCCATCTCGCGCATGCCCAGCCCCATCAGGGAGTAGAGCCTGCGGCTCGTCTCCATGACCTCGTCTCCCAGTATCCTGGCGTGACACGAGTCGTGCACCGCCACCTGGCGGTCAAGCCGTGCGCTTATCTCTATCTCCCCCGATTCCACCTTGCCGAGGAGGTACTCCCCGAGGTACATGGCCTTGAAGGGGAACTCCGCCCCGAAATGGTGCGGTAGAACGTTGCGGAACATGTTCAGCCCGGCGGGGCACACGAAGAGCATGGTCCCGATATCGCGGCCGCGGTAATACTCGGTGAGCTTCTCCGCGGTGCGCTCCACCACCTCGAAGAGGCCCATGCGGAAATACATCTCCCCGCAGCAGAGGTCGAAATCGCCCGATACCGGTACGTCCCGGAGGAAGCCCGCATCAAGGAGGTGCGGCAGGGTAAGTGCGTTGCAGCCCGGATAGATGACGTACTCCCCCTCGGGAGGAGTCTCCTTCCACTTGCGTAGCAGCGCCCTTTCCCCCGCGCCGAGATGTTTCAGGATATCGGTACGGAAGTTGGGGGAGGAGGCGGGCATGAGGTACGAGGCCCGCACGGGCAGGCCTTTTTCCCGGTAACGCTCGTTCCAGGTGCTGATGATGAGTTCGTAGGGATGGCAGTCGTGGGGGCAGAAAACGTTACATGCGTAGCAGCTGATGCATTTGTCGTGCACCACGCGGGTGGGCTCGCCCGCGATGAGGTGCTTCATCTCCTCCACCGCTTCGGACTGCGTGAGGTCCATGTACTGGCAGCGGGCCAGGCAGTCGCCGCAGAGGTCACATTGATCGTAGTGGAAGAAGTCGTATTTTCCTTTATCCATCACGCGCGAACCCCCTTCTCATGCTTTTTCCTTGACTTCTCCCGGCGGCCCCATGACCCGTATGCAGCCACCGCGGCCTTGAAGCCGAGCGAGACGACCTTCCGCGTCACCTTGTTCTGGACGACAGGGCTGTGGTACAGGGCCGCCAGCGCTTTCGTGCGCATCCTGTCCCCCCGCGGGAGTTCCGGCAGCGGCTGTATCTCGGGGGTGATGTACGCGGGCTGGAAGTCCTTGCGGTAGCCGGGGAAGAGCGCGTACTTTACCAGGTGGTTGCTGATCACCGCCGCCATGTCCCAGGCCCTTTCCTCGTGGCGGCGCGACGGCTTGCCTCCCGCGGCCATCTCCACCAGCTCCACGGGATGGTAGAAAGGCATTTTCGAGCCCGCCATCTCCTTGATCACCGAGAGGATGAAAAGGCAGGCGGGGCAGTAGATGACGGCGGCGTCCGCCCCCGTGGCCTCGATCTCCTTCAGCCTGCGGTAGCCGGAGGACATGATGTCCATGACCCGGAAGTGCGAGGCGGCGGCCCCGAAACCGCAGCACAGGGCGCGCTCGCGGTTGTGCTCCATCTCCACGATATCGCAGCCGGTGCGGCGCACGGTCTCGCGGTTGACCTCCTGCAGCCTGCCGTCCTGCATCTTGGAGAGGCAGTTGTCGTGCACGGTCACCCTCATGCCCAGTTTCTTTACCAGCTCGATCTCCCCTGACTGCAGCTTCCCCAGCAGCCATTCGTCCAGCGAGACCACCTCGAAGCCGAAGCGGGCACCGAACCTGCGTGGCAGTATCTCGGAGAGCACCATGCCCTCGGCGCTCATGGAGCAGACGATCTTTTTCACGCCCATGTCGCCGAATACCCGCTCCAGGCGGCGGGTTATCTGCTCCACCATGTCGAAGCGTCCCGTCTTGTATATGTCCCCCGCGCACCCGAAGAGGGCTTCGGTGCCCGATATCCTGGGCAGGCCTTCCAGCACTTTCGACTGCATGAGGTAGGGGACCACGCTGGTGTAGAAACCGGTGAGGCATATCTCGTCGCAAGGGGTGTAGTCGTCCCAGGAGCGCAGCAGTGCCAGGTCTCCCGCGGGCATTATCGCCTTGAGAGAGGACCAGATATTGCAGGGCTCCGATGGCGTGACCAGCCGTGCGGTGGTGGGCAGGCCTTCTTTGCGCCGCTCACACCAGCGCTCCAGCACCAGTTCGTAGGGGTCGGCATCCCTGGGGCAGATCACGTCGCAGGTGTGGCAGGTGTTGCATACCTCGAGGGCGCGGGACGAGCCCGTATCTATCAGCCCCGCGATCTCCCGCTTCGCCTCCTGTGGGGGCAGCTCCAGGTAGGGGCAGGCGGCGAAACAGTCGCCGCAGCGGTCGCACAGGTCTTCGCGGAAAAAACGGAAGCTGGTGGCAGCCACCTCTACTGCCCTCCCGTTTCCCGGGTCCCAGCCGATGGAGGCACCTCGGGTATCTCCGGGATGCGGTACCTCTGTTTAGAGAAAGTCAGGGGAGCCTGGTGGCGCAGGGTGCCGGCCAGGAAGGCGCGGGCCCTCCAGCCCATGGGGTGCCGGGGCTCCTCGCCCAGTGCCATGGATAATAATTCCAGAACATGGTGGATGGAGCCGCCCACCGGGAAGAGCAGCTTGCCGACGGAGAGCATCTGCAGGCACCCGGCGCAGTAGCCCACGGTGTAGTCGGCCCCCGTCTCCCTGGCCTGCCAGAGGCTCTTCAATGTGGCTAGGGTCACGTCCATGATGTGGTAACCTGAGCCGTGCGAGAAGCCCCCCGCTATGCCGCAGCACAGGGCGCGGTCGCGCCGCTTCTTCTCCTCCACCACCTCCAGGCCGATGAACTCGAGTATCCTGCGGGGCACGTCCATGTATTCATCGCCGAGCTGTTTGCCGTAGCACGACTCCTGGATGGTCGCGGTACCCTCCAGCTTTTTCACTATCTCGAGTTCGCCGGACTCCAGCTTCTGCAGTATCACCGGCAGGTAGGGGCGCACCTCGAAATCGAATTCGACCCCGTAGGTGGGGAGCACGTTCATGAGCATATTGCAGCCGGCGGTGCAGAGCAGGTTCACCCGCTTCACGCCCAGGGTATTGAAGTACCTCTCCAGTCGCCTGGCCACCTTCTGCACCTCGTCGAAAAGGCCCATGCGGTAGTAGGTCTCCCCGCAGCAGTAGTCCAGGGTGCCGCGGATATCCAATCCCTCCAGGGCCCTGGTGCGGGTGATGAAAGGTGCGGTTATGATATTACACCCCGGGTAGAGTATCTCTTCGGCAGGCGAATGGTCGGCCCAGGCGCGGATGAGTTCCCGTTCCTCGGCGGGCATCTTCGACACCACGTAGGAGCGGAAATTCAGCTCCTCGTGGGGGGAGTAGTACCTGGCGCGGAGCGGCAGCCCCTCCTTCTCGTACTGCTCGTGCCAGCGCTGCAGCACCAGTTCCGTCGGGTTGCAGCCGTAGGGGCAGATGTGGTCGCAGGCGAAGCAGCTCGTGCACTCGCGCAGGACATGCCGGGTGGGTTCCCCGGCGATCAGCCTCTTTATCTCCTCCCGGGCGGTCTTAACCGGCAGGTTCATCACCGGGCACTCGCTGAAACACAGACCGCAGCGCGTGCACGCCTCCTCGTTGAACAGTTTAGCGGGTTTGAGCGACTCCATCCGAAACCTCCTCCTAGCTTACGAGAAGAATCCTACGCCCCCTATTCACGGTTTGCCGGATAAGTAGTTTCGCAGGTCCCTATATAGTAGCAAATCAGGCCGGGAGACTCCTCATCGATATGGCAAACCAAGGGGGCTTCCCCCTGGGCCTCCATGGGGATAGAGTACCAAACGGGCCGGCCCGCGCCTGCCGGGAGATCGGGCGTTATCCTTTATCTGACCTTGGCGTAGACGATGTGGTCGTAGAACCTGCCGTCCTTTTCGAAGTCCTTGCGAAGGACGCCTTCCTTTCTGTAGCCGGACTTCTCGAGGACCCGCATGGAGGCGCGGTTGTAGGAGAAGACGTAAGCATAGATCCTGCGGAGTTCGAACCTGTCCATACCGTAAGGCGTGAAGAGCCGTATGGCCTCGGTCATAATCCCCCGGTTCCAGTGCTTTTCGGCGAGCCAGAAACCCAGCTCCGCCTTGTGTTTTTCGATGCTCTCGAACCCGATATACCCAGCAGCTTCCCCGTCTATGGCGATGGCGAGGGCGAACCTGCCGGGCTGTTTCCTTCTCGCCTCCCTCCGCACCTTGGCCAGGAGATCCTCCGTGTCCTCTTCGCGGTAGGGGAATGGCATCTCCATCGAGGTACGGTATATCTTGCGGTTGTTGATGTTCTTCGTGTAGGAGGTAACGTCGCTCTTCCTCAAGGGCCTCAACTCGAAACGCTTTGCCTCCAGCACGTCCATTTCTTTCTCCTGCCTGCCTTCGTATTACGCCTGACAACCGGATGATATCCAATACGGGGCCACCCTGGGAAGGCGGGGATAATGGGGACCTGAGCGTTTACAGCGCCCCGGGCCGCATGCACGGCGATGTGCCTGCGCCTGGGACATCCGGCTATGCGTCCCCCGCAGCCCGCTTCTCGTAGACCACCTTGCCGTCCACGGCGGTGAGGTCCACGAAGTCCTCGAGTTTTCCCAGCTCTATCTCGTGGGTGAGCATGAACCACCACGAGCTTACCTTCAGCGGGCTGGTGTTCCAGAGCACGAAGTCGGCCCGCTTGCCTGCCTCCAGGGAACCGATCTCATCGTCCATCTTGAGGGCCCGTGCGGAATCGATGGTCCAGTGCCGGACGGCGTCCTCTATATCGATCTTCTCCTCCGGGCCCCAGTCGGTCTTGCCCTTGTAGTTCATCCTGGTGGTGGCGAGGAGCAGCCCGTAGAAAGGGTTGAGGGGGCTGTTGCACCAGTCGCTGCCGAAGGAGACTGTTACTCCCGCCTTTTCCAGGCTGCGCCAGGGGCAGAAACGCCGCATCCTCTCCAGCCCCATGAACCTCTCAGCCACCTCGTCGCCGAAGAAGTGCGCCGGCTGCATGGCGGCATGCATGCCCAGCCGGGCCATCCTCTCGCGGTCCTCGGCGGTGGGGAACTCGCAGTGTTCCAGGCGGTGGCGCGAGTCCCATTCGCCGTTGAGGCCGCGCGCGCGTTCGCAGGAATCTATCACCCTGCGTATGCCGGCGTCGCCGCAGGAATGGGTGCAGGCCTGCAGGCCCATGCCGTCGACGATCTCTATCACCCGGTCGAAGTCCTCCTGGCTCCAGTCGGGCCTGCCGTAACAGGTGGGATCGTCCGTGTATGGTTCGAGGTAAAAGGCGGTGCGGTTGCCCAGGGTTCCGTCGATGTAGAACTTGAGCGACCTGCCGAGGGCCAGCCGCTCGTCCGACTCCTTTTCCATGTCTTTCCACCACGCCAGGTCCTCTCTCAGCTTTCCCTCGTCCTCCGGGTCGTGGCTGTCCACGTAGAGCGAGCCGCGCAGGCGCACCTTGTCGAAGATGCCTCGCTGGCGATAACCGAGCACGTAGGGGACGAAGGGGCGGTAGAACTGCACGTCGTCCATGGCCGTGACGCCCACCGAGACCGCCTCGTCCATCACCGCCTGAATGGCTTCAGGTACCGCCGTCTCGAAGACGGGCGCTATCTCCTCCTGGCTGAAGAAATCGAGTGGGGAGAAGGAATGAAAATGGTCGAGCGCTCCCGTGCAGGCGCCGCTCGAGTCGAGGCGGGGCGCCAGCCGCAGCAGAGCCCGGGGGTTGCGCTCCTCCAGCAGTTCTACGGCGTGGGTGTTGAGCCACCCGCACTGGCCGCAGATGGACATGAGCACGACGGGCCGGTCGGAGATCACTTTATCCAGTACCTTGCGGTCCGGCATGCCACCGGGGGCGTACTCGAACCTCCAGCCCACGCCGGACACGTAGGGCAGGTCGGGATTGGCGCGGGACTGGTCGAGGACCATCTGCAGCATCTCATCGAGGTTCGAGGCGTCCATGAGGCGCTTGGTCATGAAGGCCATCATGCCGCCTATCCACACCACGTGGCAGTGGTTGTCGATGAAGCCCGGGGTGAGGACCCTTCCCTTGCCGTCGATGACCCTGGTGTCCGGCCCGACGTGTGCGGCGGCGCCCTCGCCTTCGCCCACGTACACGATGCGCCCGTCTTTCACCGCCATGGCGCTGGCCCGGGGGTTGGCCGTGTCGGAGGTGAATATCTCCGTGTTGGCCACCACCAGGTCCGCGGGATCAGAGCCGTCCCGCTTGTAAGGGGATCCGAATACCGACCACGAAACGCGATCCAGAAACATCACGCACCTCCCTGACTCGAGCGAGCGCAGAGAAGGCTGCGGCCCGCCGGCACCGTTTGTTTAAGTTTCGGTCCGTGCAGAAATGCTCTTGAGCAAGTGGTGATGTCCGGGATGCGTCACTGCAACGCGGACGGGGCCAGGCATGCTGGGATGGCCCCCCTTGTTTGGGACACGGGCCGGGTTGAGCAATGGGGTGATCCCGGGTAACGCAAGGGAAGATGATTTCCGAAACATCCCATCGAAGAGGGTGTCAACCGCGATCACCTGGTTTGCGGCATCTGAGGACCTTGCCCACCCCCTTTAGCACCGGGCGTTTCTCCTCGATGTCCAGGCCAAGTCCCCGCACCTTGCTCTCCAGGTCGCAGCGGAAGTAAGCGGGGACGAAGACGTTCTCGTGGCGGGCCAGCATATAGCGGATGAAAAGCCTGTGCACGAGATCACGGGGTATCTCGTAATCGACTATCATCACCGTGCCCCCGGGGGCGGTCACCCTCGCCATCTCACGAAGGACTGCCTCGCGCATGGGTCCCGGCATGTCGTGCAGGGCGAAGGAGATGACGGAGACGTCGAAGCTTCCGTCCTCGAAAGGCATGGCGGAGGCGTCGGCATGCAGGAATGTCACCCTGCCCCTGCCGTCCTTGCCGCGCGCCACCCTGATCATCTCCTGCGAGAGGTCGATGCCCGTGACCTCGTAACCCCGGCGGGCAAAGGCCAGGGCCTGGTTGCCGGTGCCGGTCGCCGCGTCCAGCACGCGCGAGCCTCCCGCAGCCGCGGCCATCTCCACTACCCGCGGCCTGAGGCCCCCCAGCAACAGCTCCAGGCGGTCGTAGCCCGTGGCCATGCGGTCGAACCAATCCTGCAGGTAGGGTACGGCGCTCTCTTCCATGTGAATACCTCCACCAGTGTCTCCGCCAGAGACGCGAAGCGTGATCAGCGACTACTTACCCGGAATTGCCGGGTAATGGCAGTGGGGGCGGAAATACTCTGCCCCCATTCCTTCCTCGAGCTTATATTCTCCGCCGCCTCCGTGTACAGGATCCAGGAAAGATCCTCTAACACCGCTTACCGGCCTTCGTCTATTTTATCGCGCAGGTACTTGAAACCGGGGGTGATGCTCTCCGTTATCCCCGTGGGCAGCAGGGTACGCACCGGCAGGCCCATGTTCATGCGCCCACCGGACTTGAAGAGGTCCTCCATCACCGTATCCAGCAGTTCGCCCGGAAACCCGATGGCGATCTCGTAGTCGTAGGTCCCGGACAGAGAGCGGTCGCCCATGCCGGGTATGACCACCTGGGGCACCCCGGTGATGAAGGGGATGAGCCCGCCTTTCATGCACGATTCCCCGAACCCCCTCGAAGGTGGAGGTGGGGAAGTGCTCTCCCCGGTAGGAAAGGGCGTGGATGATATGGGTCACGTTCTCCGCGCTGCCGTACACCAGCACGCTGTCGGGGAAGACGTTGCTCAAGGGAAGGGGAGAGGAGATGAGGCCCATGTATTCCGCCGCCTTGGCCAGGTTATGCTCGCCGATCATCTCAGGGGAGTAAGCGCAGCGTTTCCTCTCCGCCTCCTCGTCCGAGTGCCATCCCTGCAGTATCTGGCTCTGCACGAATTCCTCCCAGGGGATGTCCACCCAGCGGTGACAGACCGTGGACGGGACGCAGAAGTTGTCCTCCTGGGCCACGCCCACCGTCATGCCCCAGCGGCGCGAATAGGTGAAGGCCTGGCACAGGCTGAGTTTCTGCCCGTTCGCGGAAGGGCGCATGGTTTCCGGTCCGAACTCCGCCTCCTCCTTCACGTACTTTATCGCCACCGGGTAGGTCGCGAGGTGCAGCCGCTCGAAGAGCTCCCGCCCGGCTTCCCTGCACTCATCGATGCTTTTCACCGCAAGGCTCCTTTCTTTCCCGGTTGACGGACGGCGTCCGGCGCATGCCTGACGGGTTCGAGGCCTTCGGCGCCTGGCACAAGGACCCCACCCGCCCCTTTTAATCCACGTCCACCGCGGCGCCGCAGTTGCGGCATCTCCTGGCGCCGCGGAAGAGCGCGTAGCCGCACTCGGGGCAATGGTAGCGCTCCTCTTCCCGCTTGACCCAGGCCTCCGTTCCCAGCTCCCTCCATTCGGGGATGGCACGCAGCATGACCTTCTTGCCCACGGGAAGGGGGAAATCCTCGATGAGTTCGCAGGGCCAGTCGTCGCACTGATGGCAGCCCTCGAGCCCCTTCTCCGCGCAGCAGTCACGGATGGGGCACGCGTCGCAGTAGAGAAAACGCTCATCCGAAAGGCAGCCCCTGCAGCGCACCTGTTCTGTCGAGGTCAGCCCGTATACCCCGGTGAGCCTCTGCTTGAACTTCTCGTTGCCGTCGCGGTAGGCGATGAGCACGGCGCAGACGCCGCAGTACAGCCCGCAGGGAGCCAGCCATTCCCTCTCGATCTCCATACCCACTCCTTTCACGCCGGGGTTAAAAGCAAGCGATAGATCATCTGAATAGATAATGGAAACGATCGCCGCAAAGCGATTTTCTGTGCCGATCCTCAAGCGTCCTCATGCGGCATGGTACGGCCCCGTTCCGGTTCCTCTTCCTCCTTCCCGGACATGCCCAGTTCCTCCAGGCGTGGGGCCAGGAAAGTTGCCATCTCCGGGTTCCTCTCGATGGCCTCCCTGATGGTCTTCTCCGGGTCCAGCGAGATGTAGAAACCCGCGTCGCTCACGTCTTCGGGGTCGAAAGACTGTTTCACCTCACGCAACCTGTGATGGTAGCCGCCGATGATGGGGCCGAAGAGCTCGGCTCCTATGGAGCCCAGGGCGAAGCCGAGGCCAGGCCCGAGGTTGTGGTCCACCGTGGCCATGAACGTGCCGGACAGGTACTCGGTCGCGCTCTCCATCATGGCGGGGTCGCGGGGGTTGTACAGGTATAGCTCCTCCTGGTGCCCAAAGCAGGTGCTGCCCTCGTATATGCCTCCCCAGGCGTTGTCGGCGAGGTCGTCGATGAGTTTGCCCCGCTCGATGAAGTCCTGCTTGAGCTCCGCCGCTAACCTGGCCTGCAGCACCGAGTGGTCCCATGCCTCCAGGGCTCCGAAGGAGGTCCCGAAGCTGCCCCCTCGCCGGAAGATGAGCGGCGGCAGGGAGGCCCGCACGAAACCCCACCACATCGCGGCGTGCATGGCGGGCATGGCGGCGAGGTCGAGGTAGAGGCCCCCGGTATCGTCGAGTATCTGCCTGAGCGCACCTTCCTGGTAGGCGAATTCCTCACGCGATCCCGCTGAGATGAGGAACATGAACATGTGCTGCTGCGAGAGCATGACCGCCTTCAGCGCCGGTAAGGCGACGATCTTTTCCATCAGTTTGGGGGCCATGGCGGAGAGAAAGGCGCCGATGGCGACCTTACAGTGCATGTAGCCGATCTCCGCGTTGCCGATCCTGTATGCAGCGTCCGCGTAGGCCTCGAAGGAGGGAAAGACGCAGATGTAAGCCTTATTGTCTTCGGGGACCTCGGTCAGCGTGTCCAGGAGGGTGCCCTCCACCTCCGGCTCGGCCGGACCGGTCCAGGGGAAGAGCTTCAGCGCGCACGCCGTGAACACGCCCAGCCCACCGCAGTTGCCGATATATCCCCTGGCGATGCCCCGCAGGCTGGGGCCGGGGCCGTCGCCGCAGAACCAATCGAGCCCGGACCCTATGGTGCCGATCCTCAACAGCTCGCCGTCGGGGAGCACCCACTCGGCTGCAAGGAGGTTGCGCGCGCTGTAGGAGGTGGTCAGCCCCGACCATCCGTATCCGCATAGGGAAGTCGCGCTGGCCAGGGGGGAGGTGCCGGATCCGGCGCCGATGATGTGGCAATTGAGGCCCAGCTTCATGGCCTCGGCCTGCAACTGGGCGCCTATCGCGTAGGGCTCGACCACGGCGAACATGTTCTTCTCGTCGATGTCCAGGATGCGGTCCATGCGCCGCAGGTCTACCTGGACCACGTTTTCCCCGCCCACCATGTTCCACACGCCCCAGCCGGTGCTCATGGCCTTGAACTGCAGGCCGTGTTTCTTGCAGATGCGCACCACGGCCTGCACCTCGGCGGTGCTGCCGGGAAGGGCGACGGCCTCGGGCCTGCGGGGGCACCAGCCGCTGGTCTGCCCCACGACCTCGGTGAAGGCCTGCCAGGCGTAGCCGTCCAGCACGGCGGGTTCGCAGGATACGTTTTCGAGGCCGAGGGCTTCCTCCAGCTCCTTGTAGGCATCACCCGAGAGCATCGACCCACCCCCTTATCGAGGAAGAATGCGGTAGCGGTTATCGCCCCACATTTATTACCATACCGCATCTGCAGGCAACCCTCCAAGGGGTGCGGGTGGCCATGGGTTTATGTCGCGCAGCACTGCGCTTGCCGGTGTTGCGGACACGGCACAGGGGTTGGGTTATCATATGCGAAAGGGGATTTCAACAACGGGGAGGTCGATAGCGATGAAACTCGAAGCGGACGTGTTGATAGTGGGGGCGGGTACATCCGGGACTTACCTGGCCTGGAAGCTCGCCGCGGCCGGATACAGCTGCCTGGTGCTGGAAAAAGACAGGCTGGAGAAACTGGGGACCAGCATAGGCCCCTTCCACATGGAGGAGGTGGCCTTCGAGAGGTTCGCCATACCGTTCCCGCAAGGAGAGGAGCTGCTGCACCGCCTGGAATCTATTACCATGTGGCCGCCGGATCACAGCCGGGGAGTCACGGCCCGCATGACGACCCTGGACATGGATAAGCCTCTGTTCATGCGCAGGCTGCATTCCTACGCCCGCGAGGCGGGGGCGGAGATCCTGGAAGGGGTCGAGGTCACGGGCCTGCTCACGGAGCGGGGGTTCCCCTGCGGCGTCGAGGGCAGTGGTGAGGCAGGCGAGGTGGAGGCGCGCGCCCGGCTGCTGGTGGACGCCTCGGGCATCGCGGGGGCCTTGCGCACCCTAGTGCCCGCGAGCCCCTGGTTCGAAAGCGACCCCGTCTCGGACATGGACACCCTGGTGGTGTACATGGAGTCCTGGAAAGACCTGCGGGGCGACGTCGGCCCGGACATCAACTCCTATCTCCACTTCCAGGGCTGGTATGCGCCCTCGTACGGCGACGAGCTGATAGTGGGGGTGGGCATGCCGGTAAGCCCCGATGGGGCGAAGAAAAGGCAGCAGGCCTTCGCGGCTACCCTTCCCTTCAAGGGGGAGGTGGCGTCCTCGACCGGGGGCAGGGTGCCCTACCGCAGGCCCCCATATTCCCTCGTGGACAACGGCATACTGGTGGTGGGGGACGCTGCCTTCATGAACAAGCCCTTCAGCGGGGAGGGCATCACCTCGGCATTCACCGCCTGCGCCATCGCGGCCGAGGTGGCCGCGGATGCCCTGGCCCGGGACGACCTCACCCGCGAGGCGCTCTGGTCATTCAACGTGCGTTACTTCCGCGACCAGGGCGCCAGGTTCGCCTTTTTCACCGCCGCGATGCCCGCGCTGGCGTCCCTGTCGGCGGAGGAGATCGACTTCCTCTTCTCCGTACCCGGCATCATCACCCCGGAGGGGACGCGGTCCCTGAACCTGGAATACGAGTTGAAATCCGACCCCGCCTCGGGGATGAAAGCCCTCCCCGCGCTGCTCGGCGGCATCGCGGCGGGGAAGCTGCGCCCGGGCTCCGTTGCATCCATAGTGAAAATGGGCCTGGTGGCCGCCTCTATCAGAAAGCTGTACGAAGGATACCCGGAGCATCCCGCCGCTTTCGGAGCCTGGGTCGATAAAGCGAAACCCCTGTGGCAGAAGGCCGACAGGGCCAGGCATGCCTATTTCGAGAAGCTGCTGCGGGATTGGGCCTGACCTCGCCCGCGAGCTTTACAGGGCTGGGACCGGGAGAGAGCGGTATTTCCGCATCGAGAGGAAAGGAGAGGAAGATGGGCACCGATCACGCGAAGATGACCGCGTATTGCGGGCTTTACTGCGAGGACTGCGCCTTCCACACCGGTACCATACCCGACCTCGCACGCGATCTGCGCAAGGAACTGAGGCGGGTGAGGTTCGACAAGGTAGCCGAGGTCATCCCCTTCCTGGATGCGGAAGCATACGGAAAGACCTACGAATTCCTCGGCTCCCTGGTCAAGCTGAGGTGCAAGGGATGCAAGACGGGCGGCCGCTCGCAGTTCTGCCATATCGCCCAGTGCGCGATCAAGAAAGGCTACGAGGGCTGCTGGGAGTGCGGCGAGTTCACCACCTGCTCCAAGCTCGACTTCCTGGTGCCCGTGCACGGGAACGCCCACATAAAGAACCTCAGGAAGATAAAGAAGGCGGGCGTCGAGGAGTGGGTGGCTGGAGGCCCCTTGTGGTACAGCGCGCCGAGGAAGATAAAGGTTGAGAGGGGGGACTGAAGGCCCATCCTCGAGCCCTGCCGGCTCGCATCGCGAGCGATCAGAGCCTGCGGCCGCATTTTGCCCCCGCGAGGTAATTGTAACCGCAGTTTGGGCAGTGCCGCTCCGCCGCCGTATTCTCACCTGGTGTGTCTCCGAGGCTTGGCCGTTTAACCGGAGTTCCGCATTTCCTGCAGAAGTGCGCTCCCGCCGGCAGGGGCTGGCCGCTGCCCCGGTCGGACCCCGTCCTCCGGTAATACATGTTATACCAGACAGGGTCTTTTAACGCTTCCGTAATCGTCATTTCCTGTGGATAAGTTGACCACGTTCGGACTGTCTCAGGCGGAAAACATCTAATCCCGCCCGTGCCCTCAAGGATCAAAGACCGGAAGCACAAGGGCAACGGGAAAAGGACGGGGAATTAAATATGGGTAGTATTATGTATGGACTGATGTTTACGGCCCGCGCATAGGTGACGGGAAACGACAGGTAGGGAGTACGATGGAAGAACCCATAGTACAGAGCCCGGTGGCCATATTCCTCACCATCGTCGCCGTTATCCTCATCGCGCCCCTTATCATCGAGCGTTTCCGCCTGCCGGGCATCGTGGGTATCATCGTGGGGGGCATCATCATCGGCCCCGACGTCCTCAACCTGCTCTCCGTGGATTCAACCATCGAGACGCTGGCTATAGGTGGGCTGGTCTACCTCATGTTCAGCGTGGGGCTGGAGATAGACCTGCGCCAGTTCAAGCGGGTGCGCAATAAATCCATCGTCTTCGGCCTGCTCACCTTCAGCCTGCCCATGATAAACGGCATCGTCCTGGGCAAGTGGCTCGGCTATTCCTGGGGCAGTTCCTTTCTCCTGGGGGCGGTCATAGCCTCCCATGCCCTCATCAACTACCCCCTGCTGAGCCGACTGGGCATCATGCGTAACGAGGCGGTGGCGACCACCCTGGGGGCCACCGTGTTCAGCGACGTATCCGCCCTGCTGGTACTGGCCTTCGTGGTCCGCAACAGCGAGGGGAGCGGCTCCGCCCTGGATATCGCGCTCCTGGTGGTGAGCATGGTCGCTTACACAACCCTGATACTCTTCGCCCTGCCACGCCTGGGAAAGCTCTTTTTCCGCCGCTTCAAGGGCCGGGCGGTGGAATTCCAGTTCGTCCTGGTGGCGCTGTTCACGGCGGCGCTGCTGGCCGAGGTCATCGACATGCACGTTATCATAGGCGCCTTCCTGGCCGGGCTGGCCATCAACTCCACGCTTCCCGCCCGCAGCCCGGTCCTCAACCGGGTCCTCTTTCTCGGGGAGGCATTCTTCATACCCATCTTTCTGCTCTACATCGGCATGATCAGCGATCCCACCGCCCTGTTCACCGAATCCAACACACTCATAGCGGGCTGGATGATGATAGCCAGCGTTTATCTGACCAAGCTCCTGGCCGCATGGATAGACGCGGGCATCTTCGGATACGACCGCGACGAGCTCTTCACCATGTGGGGAATAACGCAGGCCCAGGCTACCACCACCATGGCGGTCCTCCTGGTGGGGGTGGAAGCGGGGTTGCTCCCGGAAGCGGTCTTCAACGGAGGGGTGATGATGGTCATGGTGACCTGCATCACGTCCTCCATCCTGGTGCAGCGCTTCGGCTCCCGCCTGATGCCGACGGCGACGCGCGAGGAGGGAAAATCCATCTACGAGAGGATACTGGTTTCCGTGGCCAACCCCGACACCCAGGAACACCTCGTCGGGCTGGCCGGCCTCCTGGCACGGACCACCGGAGGCGCGCTCTTCCCGCTGCACGTGACCCTGCACCGGGAGAGCGAGCGTTACGACGACAGCGGCGGCGAGGAGCTGCTGCGTGACAGGGAGGACCTGGAGGAGCCGGAGACGGAGATAAACCATATCCACCGCGTGGATACCTCCGTGGCCAACGGCATCCTCCACGCCGCCATCGAGAACCGCGCCACCATGATCGTCATGGGCTGGCAGGGGAAGAGGACCATGCGGGAGAGCGCGTTCGGAAGCATCGTCGACCAGGTACTGTGGAACGCGGAGATACCGGTGCTGGTGGGGAACATCAAGACACCCATCAACGCCATGAAGCGAATGGTGCTGGTCCTGCCAGCAGGCTGCCTTTTTGTCGCCTCGCTGGAGGAGATGATGGAGACGGTAGGCCTCCTGGCCGGCGCGCTGAACGTACCCATGCTGGTGCTGGCGGACGAGTCCTATGTGAGCGAGATGAGCGAAAAGCTGGAGCAGCTTTCCCTGCCCTCGTCGCATAAGGTGTTCAAGCTGGCCAACAACGTGGTCCGGGACGTGGTCTCGCGGACGGTTCCCCGCGACCTGGTGATCATCCCCACCGTGGGTTCCCGCATGCGTTTCGGTGCCTGCATGGGGAGGATCCCGGAGCAGGTGGCCGAGGAAACCAGTTCCTCCATGGCGGTCATGATCTTTCCCTCCTGAAAGGCTCACCGGGGTCCTTTGCCGGTTCCGGAGAATAAGGCTGGCTCTCGAGAGATCTATGCCTGCACGGCGTGGTCCATGCAGCGATACAGCCACCTGCGGGGTGGCCGTATCCTGCTCGCTCCGGCCCCGATGGTGCCCGGGTTGCAGGAGAGGGCGCGCGAGCTGCCGAGAGTACCCGGTCGAAATGCTATAATACTGACGTCATGTCATATTCGAAGGGGGAGATCCATGAGTATCGAGCCGGTAATAGACGAGTGGTCGGGACCCGGGGAAAAAGACGGGACCATCATCCCCATCGGCGAGCGCGAGAACGCCGTCAACCGCGAGGCGAGCAAAAGCAAGTTTTACGGCGAGTGGTGGTACTTCGACGCGCGCCTGGAGGACGGCCACGTGGTGGTGGGGTTCCTGCAGGCATCGGAGCTGATGACGCGCAAACCGGGGATAGAGATCCACGTCTACAGGCCGTCGGGGGAGAAGCTTTCGGTGGTCAAGAGATTCCCGGCCTCCGAGCTGCGCGCCTCGGAGGAGAAATGCGACGTGTGGGTGGGGAAGAACCACTGCTGGGCGGAATGGCCGGAGGATGGGGACCTCCCGACGCACCACCTGTTTATCTCCGAGGACGGCATGGAGCTGGACCTCACCTTCGTGAGCGAGGTGCCGGGCTGGAAGCCCGGCAAGGGAAAGACCAGATACGGCGACCGCGGTTACTTCGGCTGGGTGGTGCCCATACCACGGGCCAGGGTGGAGGGCACGGTGAAGTTCGAGGGCCGCACCCTCGAGGCCAGGGGCATCGGCTACCACGATCACAACGTGATCACCGCCGACGCGCGGCGCATCATATCCTGGTGGTACTGGGGGAGGCTGTACACCGGCGACTTCACCCTGCTCTACGCCTACGTGCGTACCCAGAAGCGCTTCGGCAACGTCGCCTCCAAGCCCCTCATGCTTGCCTGCAAGGACAAGGTCATCCTCAGCTCGGGAGAGATGGAGGTGAGGGAGAGCGAAGTCACCTTCAACGAAAAGGCCAACCGCACCTATCCCGCGGTGCTGGAGATGGAGATACCGGGCCAGGTATACCTGCGCTTCGACGTCAGGCGCATAGTCGACTGCAACGACCTGCTCAGGGAGATGAACCCCGTGATCATGAACCCCGCCGTGCGCTGGCTGGTGAACAGGTTCATGCGGCCGGGCTGGTTCCGTTTCGAGTCGGACTTCACCCTGCGCGGGCAGCACGAGGGGCGCAGCTTCGAGGAGACCGGCACCACTCTGCACGAGATGGTGGCGCTGCAGTAGGACCGTTCCGGGTCAGGTGCATATCTCCACGACCAGGTCGTAGATGAACTTCGCGCCGTCCTTTACGTCGCGCACCGTGATCCTCTCGTCTATGCCGTGGATGCGCGCCAGGTCCGCGAGGCCGAGGCGGGCGGGTATGATGCCGTAGCAGGGCACGCCGCGGGCGCGGAAGAAGCGCGAGTCGGACAGACCCGAGAGCATGAAGGGGCTTATGATGGCGTCCGGGTAGTCGGAGAGCACCACCTTCTCGATGGCCTCGAGATACGGGCCGTCCAGGGGGGAGGCGGGGGCCCTCTCCATGTCCATGAACACGTCCACCTCCATCTCCGGGTCCTGCAGCGCGTCTTTGATGAACCCCAGGAACTCTTCACCCTCCGTCTCCGGCAGCAGGCGGCAGTCGAGGAAGGCCTCCGCCTCGTCGGGGATCACGTTTATCTTCACCCCGGCGTTGATCATGTTCAGGCTGACGGTGTCCCTTACCACCGCGCTCAGTGCGGGAAGGGCAGCGAGGTTGTTCTCCTCGACCAGCCTCTCCAGGGTCTGCAGACTGCCGTCCTCTCCGTAAGGGGCGAGTATCTCCCAGTGCCCGGCAAGTCGGGAGAAGAAAGCCTGCATGGTGGGGTTGATGTGCATGGGCCGCGTGTTTTTGAGCAGCCTTGCCAGGGAGGGGATCATCCTGTCGAGCGCTCCCTGCCCGGTGGGCATGGAGCCGTGGCCGCCTATGCCGCCGCGCTTCAGGCGCAGCCAGTAGCCGTACTTCTCGGCATTGGCGACCATGAAGAAAGGCCTGCCCGCCACCAGGTCCATGACGGCGAACCCCCCCTCGTTGATGACCAGGTCCGCATCCAGTTCCTCGGGATACTTTTCCAGCAGCATCCTCGCGCCCGAGTACCCACCGGCTTCCTCGTCGGCCACGGCCAGGAAGACCAGGTCCCGCCGCAGCTCGAGCCCCTCCCTCGCGGCGGCCACGAAAGCCATGAGTTCCATGATTCCCATGCCCTTCATGTCCAGGGCCCCCCGGCCCCAGATGAAACCGTCGGCGATCTCTCCGGAGAAGGGATGGAAGGACCAGTTCTCTGGATTGGCGGGGACCACGTCTATGTGGTTGAGGAGGATGACGGGCTTGCCTTCACCGCTGCCTTTCAGCCGTGCCAGCAGGGAGGAGCGGCCGAGTGCGCTCTCGAAGATCTGGCAATCGATGCCCTCGCGCTTGAGGAGGTCGGCGAGGAAATCGGCCCCGGCGGCCTCGTTGCCCGGCGGGTTGGTGGTGTCGACGCGCAGGTACTCGCACAGCACGTCAACCGCCTCGTCTCCCAGTTTATCCCACTCCATTCTCTCCTCCTTCAATCAATGGGGTCAGGCCTTGTTCTTTTGCATACTCCGGTATCCCAGGTATTATTATACAGATGCTCGCGTATTTGCAGGGACATCGGATATCATTCCATATTATGGTATGCAAAAAACAGGAGCTGGCCCCCTATCTGAACTTATAGACGAGGACGCATGATTCCGCTCCCTCGGTGAGGTTCTGCTCACACACCGTCTCGTACCTATCCGGGTTGTATCCTCGCATGATGGCGGCGTCTATCTCCCGGCAGAAATACTTACCGTATTCGGACAGCCCCCATTCCCTGCAGGCCGACGCGAAGGGGCAATAGGAGATAGTCACACGCACCTCCCCCTCGCCTATCTCGGGCACCATCTGGTGATAGGAGGTATCCAGGTCTGAGACGACCAGGAAACTGGCGAAATCCGGCTGCCGACCTTCGGCAACGGCGCATTCCGCCATCCTCTTGCCGCGCTCTTCCCCGAATTCCCTAACTGCCGCTATAACGGCCTCGCGCCCCTCGTCCCCGAAACGTTCCATGACCTTTCTGGCCAGGGTGGCGAAAAGCTTGGCCTGCATGGAGAGGGGGGCATCTATGTACTTTTCCTTCTTCTCGGCTCTCTCCGCAAGGGCCGGTCCCAGCACCTCCGGGACGAAGTCCTTTTTTTCGTCGGGCATGTTCATCACCTCGCTTCGCTCGTGGGGTAAGCCCCTTTAAGTACTCTTGCACCAGAGGTCGCGGATGACCTCCCTCGCGTTGACCGGCTCCAGAACCATGTCGCCTTCGGCAGGGGTCTCGCAGGCCAGCACCACCTTGCCGTTAACGCGCAGGCTGCAGCGGTGGCAGAAACCCAGGTGGCATCCCGCGAAATAAGCCAGGCCCGGGTCGAGGTTCTCCCTGATATGGTGCAGGCAATCGAGCACCGACATCTCGCCGTCCCGCAGGGGGACCTGGTATTCCTGGAAACGCGGCTCGGAGTCGGTGACGGGGTCGAAGCGGAAACAGCGTACGTTTATGGCCGGGTGGGTCATGGTTCGTCCACCTCCCCCCGCCTGAGGGAGGCCGTCCCCGAGGCCACGGCCTCCTCGAAGGTCATCTTGCCGCCGGGGGGCGGCATGGTGGTGACCACGGGGTCCTCCATGCGCAGCGCCGGCTCGCCGTCCCGGTTGGAGATCACCGTGTTCCTGCACCAGCGGTCGTTGTCCGTGTAGGGAAAATCGCGCCGGTAGAAGCCGCCCCGGCTTTCCTCCCGCCTGAGGGAGGCCAGGGTGCTCATCTCCAGGCAGAGCAGCATGTTCTCCAGCTCCAGGCAGAGCTGCCACTCGTAGTTGAGGCTTCTGGTTTTCGAGGCCGATACGCACAGGCGAGCGGCCTCGTCCCGCCGCAGCCAGGAAAGCTCGTCGTATGCGTTCTCGAGCCCCTCGCCATCCCTGATCACCCGCAGGTATTCCTCGCTCACACCGTGCATGCGCTCCATGATCCCGATGGGCGGGACACCCTCCTTCATGAGCAGGGGCGCATTGATCCTCTCGACGATGGCCTCCACCTGGTCCTTATCCGGTTCCGCGTGCTCCACGCCCCTCACGTAATCCGGGCATACCTCGCCCGCGAGGCGGCCCTGGGCTCCCGCCTGTGTCGTGGCCGAGGCCACGCGCACCGAGCCCCATAGCCCGCCGGAACACTCGCCGGCGGCGTAGAGCCCGGGTATACATGTCTCGGCGCGCTCGTTGACCTTGATGCCGCCCACCATGAAGTGCACGGCGTTGCCCACCTCCAGGTCCTCGGTCTTGGCCATCTCCAGCAGGGCGGGCAGGAGCTTGCGGAACTCCGACCTCTTGTCGTCGTTCTCGTCGAGGAACTCTACGAACTTGCTCCACACGTAATCGACGCCCTCCGGGGTGAGGTGTTTGAGGGCGAAGTAAACGCCGCCGTGGGGGCTGCCGCGTCCCGCCTCCACCTCCAGCTCGCTGGCGATGGCCACGATCTCCTTGGTGCTCTGCTCCATGGTGGTGGGGTCGTAGCGCTGCATGAAACGCTCGCCCTCACCGTTCAGGAGCTGGACCAGCGGCCCGACCTCGGTCTCCATCATGATGTAGGGGAGGATGCTCTTTCTGGCGATGGGGGGCCAGAGTATGGTGGCGGGGATGTACTGCACCATCTCCATGCCTATCATCTCCGCTCCGGCGCGGAAGGCCGCGGCCTGCCCGTCCCCGGTGAGGTCGGCCGCGGCGGAGTTGAAGTGGTACGCCTGCTGCCATCCCCCCGTGCACAGCACCACCGCCTTGGCCTTGATGAGGACTATATCGCCGCTCTTGAGATCGAGGGCGACCGCCCCGGCGATGCGCCCGTCCCGCGTGAGCAGGTCCACGAGCATGGTGTCCTCGAGTACGGGTATGCCCATCTCCTGTGCCTTGCGGCGGAGGACGCGCACCCACCTCACCCCCGAGGTGATGATCCCCCTGGCCATCTCCTCGGCGTGCACCTGTTCGAAGCGGTACACCGGCATGCCCCATTCCAGCAGGTCGGCGGTGTTCTTAGCCGCGTACTCCACGTATTTCTCCACCATGCGCTGGTTGCCCAGGTAGAACCCCTCCCGCACCAGGTCCTCGAAGAAGCGTTCGGGCGAGTCGCGTTCGTCTCCCGGAAGCCCGAGCTCGATGGCGCTCCTTCCATCCAGGTTGAAGTCGGCCCCGGCCATCTGCGAGGCGCCGCAGCGCCCCATCTTCCCCTTGCTTACGATGAGCACGTCCAGGCCTGCCCGCGCGGCGTTGATCGCGGCAGGTCCGCCGGCTCCTTCGCTTCCCACCACCAGCACGTCGCAGGTCATTTCCCGGTAGTACAGCGCTTCGGCCATGATCCCCCCTCGTGATTACTCGCTCTGCTCATAACCTCTCGATTAATAGGATATCCTGAATGCCGGCGCGGCAAACCCTCATCGCAACCAAGGGGGCCGTATCTTCGATTTTCGGTTATGAGATACGTCCAAGATGGTTCTCTTCCCTTATAAGAACCGAAAATCGAAGATACGGCCCCACCTAATCCAGCTGGTGGAGGTATTCGGCGATGCCGTAGCCGGTGCGGCCCTCCCAGTGGTACTCCGCGAGGGCCTCGTTGACCAGGGTGCGTCGTTCTCCCGACTCCAGGTGCAGGGGGATTACTGTGAGCACATCAGCGGTGACATCTATAACCTTGCCGCCCGTGTCCTCGAGGCGGAAGCCAAGGCTCCTCTGGGTAATGCCGTCCTCCTCGAACTGCGTACGCAAGGCCACCCTGCGCACGGGGTAGTTGGCGCCGTTGCGGGTGACGAAGCCGTTGTAAATGTCCACGCTGGCGATAGCCACGCGGCTGAGGTTGAAAGCCAGCTCCTCACCGAACTGGCAGGTGAGCCAGGTCCACAGGCGGGGGGCGGCCCAGTCGCGTACCCCCCAGGAATGGTCGCGGTGCCCGTTTCCGGCAAAGGATATCTCGCGGTTGCCGATCCTGATTACCCCGTTTGCGCGCATGGCCTGTTCGTAGTGATCGCTGGAGACCTTGGACACGTTGCGCAGGTCGGAGAGGCGCGTTCCCGCTCTCACCAGCATCTCCGCCAGCGCGCGCGGATCGGAGTCCTTGAAGTTGAAGCAGGGGGCCATGCCCTCGACCTCCAGGTCCACCTCTACCTTTTGCGTCGTCAGCGCCTCCGGCTTGAGCTCGGGGAGTTTCCTCGCGTTGTCCACGTCCATCATCTCGCCCTGGAACAGAAGGCGCCACATGCGCAGCGGCTCCAGGCGGTGGTAGGAAAGCTCGCCGAAGCGCAGCTCGTTACCCTCGAAGGCGGCCCTGCCGGTCTGGAGCGAGACCAGTATGCGGCTGCCCCCGGCGTAGAGCATGATGGCCCCCATGTCCGTTTCCTGGTTGGGCACGATCCCAATCCTCGTCCACCCCCCCACCTGCCGCTTGGGATCGGTGAAATTGAAGTAATAGCTCTCGTTCCAGTTGAGATCATCCGTGGGGGTATGGAGGAACTCCACATCTACGGGGAGGGGTTCGCCGATCTTCTTGAGCTTCTTCGCCAGGGCATAGGAGCCGCTCAAGCACCACGTCTTCAGGGTCTTTCCAGCTCCCATCCTGCCCGCCGCAGATCCTTCCACTTCGCACCTCCCTCAGCCCGGGAAACCTTTCTCTAGCGCATTATTTCTCGGCCGGGTGCAGGTATACCTTTCCCTTGTTTCCGTCCACCGTGATTAGCTGGCCGTTGCGGATGAGACGGGTGGCTTCGCCGGCGTTGACCACGCACGGTATCCCGAACTCCCGCGCCACGATGGATCCGTGGGAGAGCGGCCCCCCCACGTCGACCACGGTGGCGGCGGCGGTCACGAAGAGCGGCGTCCAGGCGGCATCGGTCACCGGTGCCACAAGTATCTCCCCCGGTTTTATCTCCGCGTTACGGCGCGGATCGGTTATCACCCTCGCGGCTCCCGTGACTTTCCCCGGGCTCACCCCTATGCCTGTAAGGGTCTCGGTTTCCTCGCGCGGTTCCCGCTCCTCCGAGGTCAGGGGGACCGGGTGGCCACGGCTATATACCGGTAGGTCCACCGCGAGGTTGCGCTCGTATTCCTCCCTGCGCCTCGGGACCAGTTCCCGCACCGGGACCTCTCCGCCCTCGGCCAGGCGGGTTATCTCCTGCCGGGTGAGAAAATAGATATCTTCGGGCGTGCCGATGGTGCCGTCCTCGCAATACCTCCTGCCCAGGGCGCGGTAGACCTTCTTCGCGTGGTCGATGCCTTTTATGAGGTAGGACTTCATGAACTCGCGCAGCGATATATATTCCTGGGCCTGTTCGAGGACGTATCTGAATATGGCCAGCTTCGGGCCCCGCAGCCTTCGCTCCACCTCCCGCAGGGCCTCCTGCCTCTCGCGGTCCTGCCTGGCGGCGAGGTCGCGGGGACTTAAGGATTCGTCGGCC
Organism: uncultured Actinomycetota bacterium; assembly: GCA_964462595.1. GTDB lineage: Bacteria > Actinomycetota > Geothermincolia > Geothermincolales > RBG-13-55-18 > SURF-21. The sequence goes on along the minus strand of CAYWXM010000063.1, from coordinate 66,767 downwards.
TCCAGGTAATTCACGATCATGGAAAAGACGTAAGCGGGGTCCTCCCCCCAGCTGGGGAGCATGGTCTCGGCCTCGAAGACGCCGCGGTACCCGTATTCGGCGAGGAAAGAGCGCAGGGAGGAGAGGAAAGCCCCGGCGTCCTCGGACCCGCTCGCCTCCAGCAGTTCGAGGATCTCGCCGGGCGCGTTTTCGCGGAAGATGCGCCCCAGCTCGGCGCCGCCGGCGACCAGGCGCGAAAGGTCCCAGATAAGAGCGCTGGGCCTGGCGCTCTCCAGGCTCTGCAGCCCGGTCATCAGCCGGGAGGCCAGCATGCCGTCTTCGTCCCCGAGCCATTTCCCGCTGAGGCGGCAGAGGAAGAGATGGTAGATGAGGGCGAACTGAGAGACGGTTATGTGCATGGCCATGGCCCGGAAGAGATGGCCTCGGCCGTCCTCCAGGCCCTGCAGGATATCGCGGTAAGGCATACTGTGGTAATCGTTGCGGTCGGACTCCGCGAGCCTGGCGTCCATCTCCCCCGCCAGGGCCTCCGCTTCCCGGGGCGTGGTGATACCCTTGAGCATGACTTTCCACAGCAGCCCCGGCAGGGCTGCCAGGTTGCGGGGCGTGGGGCGCCAAGTCTCCTCGCTGGCGCTTTCACCGCCGTCCCTGCGCTCGAATTCGCTGGCCGAGCCGCCGGGCACCCTGGCAGCGATGGCCTTGATCACCGAGAGGTTGAGGTGGCAGCGGTTATAGAAGAGGCCCAAAAAGTTCATCTCGCAGGAGGGCTTTATGCCTTTCATGAGGCCGAAGTCGCTGTTGGTCCGGGTAAAGCCGTAGTCGAGGGAGTCGAGGTCGGACATGGTCAAGGGGGTGAGGACGCCGGGCAGGACCTCGCTGATGTTGGAGAGGGTGTACTCGGGGTACGCCGGGTCTATGCCGGTGTCGAACTCGGAGGTCCAACCCCCGGCCCCGTCGCTTTCCCCCGCGTCGCCAGGGAAGGCGTGGATTATCACCTCACCCCGGTCGCCATCCACCGTGACCGTCTGGCCGGTGCGGATGACGTGCGTTCCCTGGGCTACGTTGAGCACCCCGGGGATGCCGTACTCGCGCGCCACGATGGAACCGTGGGAAAGCGGCCCTCCCACATCCACTACTATGGCCGCGGCGGTGACGAAGAGGGGCGTCCATGCCGCGTCCGTGATGGGCGCGACAAGGATCTCGCCCGGTTTGAACTCGGAATTGGCGCGCGGGTCGGTGATGACGCGGGCTTTCGCGGTCACCCGGCCCGGGCTCACGGGGATGCCGCTCAACACCCTTATTTCCCGCCGCGCCTCCTGTTCCGCGGTGGAGAGGGGCCGGGGGCGGCCCTTGCTGTGCTCGGGAAGCACCACGGCGAGGTTCCTCTCGTACTCGCGCCTGCGCCTGGCAACCATCTCCATTACGGGCATGGACGGGGCCCGGCCCAGGGCGATCTCGCGTATCTCGGTGCTGGTGAGGAAGAAGATATCGTCAGCCTTCTCCGTTATGCCCTCCGCTGCGAACCTTGGGCCGAGGGCGTGATAGATGATCTTTCCCTGGGCCAGCAGCTTCACCAGCACCGCTTTCATGAACTCCCGCAGGCGGATGAATTCCTGCGTCTGGGCGATGGCGTAACGCAGGAGGGGCCGCCGTGAGGCACCCAGGCGGGCGAGCGAGTTGCGGGTCGCCTCCTCCCTCTCCCGCTCCTGCTTGCTCGCGTGCTCGCGGGGATCGCTGGCGGGGTCGGCGTCCAGGTAGTTTCTTATCATCCCGAAGATGTAGGCGGGGTCCTCCTCCCAGTTGAGGGTCATGGCCTCCCCCTCGAAGACGCCGCGGTAGCCGAAATCGTCCAGGAAGCCGCGCAGGGAACGCAGGAAATCCGCCGCCTGCGGTGAGGGGTCGCCCTCCAGCCTTCCCATTATCTCCGCGGGCGGAGTGGTCTCGAAGATGTGCCTCAACACGTTCGCGTCGCTCGCCTGGCGCGACAGGTCCCAGATACCGATGTTGGGCCGGGCGCTTTCCAGGGTCTGCAGGCCGGTGACCAGGCGCGAGGCCAGGACCCCACCGGTGTCGCCCAGCCATTTGGCGGTCAACCTGGTGAGGAAGTCGAAATAGTTGCTGGCAAGTTCGGAAACCACGATGTGCTCCGCCATGACGTGGTTGACGAAGGAACGGCTCTCTACCAGCCACTGCATGATCTCCTCGTAAGGGGCGGCGGCCACGTCCAGTGCCCGCGCCCGGGCCAGCAGGCGGTCGTTCTCCCTCTCCAGCTCGACCGCCCTGGAAGGCGCCTCCTTCGCCCCCCGTACCAGCCCGGAGACGATTCCGGGCAGGGCGAGGAGGTTGTCTTTCGTGGGGCGCCACCTCACCTCCTCCAGCCCGCTCTCCTCGGGAGGCCGGCGGTCGAACTCGTGGGTGCTGCCGCCGGGTGCCCTGGCTACCATGGCCCTGACCACCGAGAGGTTGAGGTGAACGCGCCCGTAAAAGAGGCCCAGGAAGGTCATCTCGCTCGCTGGCTCTATGCCCTTCATGAGGCCGAAATCGCTGTTGGCCTTGACGAAACCGTAGTCCAGCGAGGGGATGTCGGACATGCTCAACGGGGTGAGCACGCCCGGAAGGACCTCGCTGATGTTAGAGAGGGTATAGCGGTCGTAAGCCGGGTCCACGGGGGTGTCGAATTCGCTCACCCATTCGGGGGCTTCGTCCCCGGACGGCCGGTCCGCGCGCTCGGGCCGCGGCTGTACGCCGGACTGGCCGAGCCCGCCTCTCCCGGCCGCAGGAGAGCCCCACTCCGCCTCGGCCTCGACCCGCCGTCCGCTTCCCAGCGCGGTTATCTTTCTCGCCTGCAGTATATATAGTTCTCCCGCGCGAAAGGCCCACTCGATGTCCTGGGGCGAGCCGTAGTATTCCTCGATGGCCCGCGCCGTTTCCACCAGCTGCCGCACCTGCTGGGGCGAGATAGAGGGAAGCCCCGCTTCCTCGGGCTCGAGATGGATCCTCAGGTTACCGCTGCCGCGCTCCTCGTCCAGCACTATCTTGAAGTCCTTACGGCCGAGCGCCTCCTCGACTATAGCGCCGCTGTCACGTTCTACCACCAGGTGGTCGCACTGCAGTCCACCCGAGACCACGCCCTCGCCCAGCCCCAGGCAGGCGTTGATAACCATCTGGTCCCGGCGCCCGCTAACGGGGTTGGCGGTGAAGATGACCCCGGCGCTGTCCGCCGCGACCATGGCCTGCACCAGGGGAGCGACGAAGACGTCGAAATGGCCGATGCCCCGGGAATAGCGGTTGACCATGGCCTGGTAGCTGAAGGCTGAAGCCCAGCATTCCACGACCTTCCTCAGGATCTCGTCCTCTCCGCGCAGGTTATGGTAGGTGTCCATCTGCCCTGGAAAGGAGGAATGCGAGAGGTCCCTGGTGCCCACCGACGAGCGCACCGCCACCAGCGTGCCGGCGCCCGCTTCCGCCAGCAGCCGGCGGTAGGCGGCCGCTATCTTCCATTCAACGGGGGCTGGAAGCGGCACGGAGAGAAAAAGCCCGCGTATGCTCGCCGACGCTTCCTCCACGGCGGGGAGGTCCGAGAGGTCGAGAGAAGCGATGATCTCGCTCACGCGGCGCTCGAGATCGGGCTGGGCGAGGAAATCCTCGTAGGCGCGGGACAGGATGCAGAAGCCGGGGGGAACGGTGAAGCCACCCCTGAGCAGATGGCCCAGGTTTGCCCCCTTGCCCCCTACCCGCTTGAGATCGCCGAGATCGACCTCCGAGAGGCTGGCGGTTATACTTTCCAACAGCACCATCCTTGTCCTGCTTCAACATTATACAGATTTGTATGATATCTATAAACTTCAAATCAGCTTTCCGGCTTGGCCGTTTGTCCTTTAACCAGGATCCTATTTTCAGCTCTGAAACCAGAAGGGCGATGCTCCGGGCCGTAGGCCTATTCCGGAAGGCAGATCCTCGATTTCCGGCCCCGAGGCGTCGAGGGGTCAGGATTCCCTTGCCAGCAGGCCATGGAGGATGAGGTCGAGGACGGAATCCTCGATGTCCGTGTCGCTGCAGGTCTCGTCGATCATGGAGCGGTAGGCCACCATCTCCAGCATGGACAGCAGGGCGAAGGGGACGATCTCGCTGCTCACCTGCCGGAAGACGCCGTCTTTCATGCCCTTCTCCAGGTCGCCGGCCAGCGGCTCGATGAGCGAGCGCCGCAGGATGGCCGCGGCCTGCAGGCGGTGCTCCTCGTCCTCGTCGCGCAGGGACTCCCGGATGAGCTGCAGGATGGTGATCATCTCCGGGAAGAAAGCGCGCGTTGCGCCCCAGCGCATCTTGAGGCGCTCGATGGTGTCCTCCTCGCGCCGGATGTTCCCAAGAGCGTCGCGAAAGACTTCCTGGAATATATTGTCAAGACACTTGAAATACAGATCCTTCTTGTTCTCGAAGTAGTAGTAGAAGGATGCCTTGGAGACGCTCAACCCGTCCATGATCTCGGAGATGGTGGTGGCGCGGTAGCCCTTGCGCAGGAAAGCGCCGGTGGCCTCCCGGAGGATGCGCTCGCGTGTGGGGGACTCTCCATAGGCGCGCCTGTGCCTGCCTTGGGTCGGCGCCCGTCCCTCGACCTCCCGCTCCCACAATTCCGCCGCGTAAGGGAGGGGGAGGCCGTCCTCGCGCTTCCGCTTGAGGAAGAGTAGCCTTTCCAGGTGGGTCTCGTCGTAAAGGGCCTGGTTGCCCTTCTTGAACAGGGGCTGATGCAGGTATCCCCGGCGCAGGTAATAGTGGATGAGCTGCTTGCCGGTGCCGGAGCGCCTCGCGAGTTCCCCCATGCGCATGCCCCGTTTTTCCCGTACGGCCATCCTGGTCGTCGCTCCCTTGATCCGCGCCGTAATCGCACGCTGGCCTCTATAATCAGCTATCCGCCGCGAACTATGCGCCCGGCACGAAGCGGGATATGGCATCCACTTCACCTTTCTTGCCGGTTATCCATCCCGCTTTGCGCGGCCCCCGCGGAAACCCGCATACTTCTTATACGTAATTAAACGTTATTATACGAAAATTTATATGTAAAGAGAAAAATATCAGAAAAAAAGCTTATAAAACGATTCAGATATTAATTGAAGAAAATAAAGTCAAAGTATTGACTAACCCGAATTGAAAAAATAGAGTCAAAAGGCGGATTCGTATTGCAGGATCGAGATGCAGCATCGAGGCAGACCGTTCACATCACACCCATCCCATAGGAACCGCAAGGGTTCCGCAAATCGCCAGGAAGCCAGGAGGAAGCGATGCGCGAAGTCGTAGTGCTGGGTGTCGGCATGACCCGTTTCGGCAAGTTCATGGAGCGCAGCATAAAGGACCTTTCCCGAGAGGCCGTAGAGAAGACGCTGCGGCATGCCGGGGTCGATCGCAAGGAGATCGAGGCCGCCTACGTCTCGAGTTCGATGGCCGGGCTGATGACCGGCCAGGAGAGCATCAGGGGCCAGGTATGGCTGCGCCCCCTGGGCATCGAGGGCATACCCATCTTCAACGTGGAGAACGCCTGCGCCAGCGCCTCATCGGCTTTTCACCTCGGGTGGCTCTCCGTGGCGGCGGGGCTCTACGATTGCGTGCTGGCCCTGGGCGCCGAGAAGCTCTACGACCGCGACAAGATGAAATCGTTCCTGGCTCTGGGCACGGCGGTGGACATAGAGGAAGTGGGCAAGATCGTGGAGCTGATCGAAAAGGAGGGGCTGGGCGGGGTCTCCACAGAGGGCAGCGGCGTCAACCGCTCTATATTCATGGACTTCTATGCCGCGCTGGCCCGCTACTACATGCGCGAGCGCGGGGCGAAGCCGGAGCACTTTGGGAAGCTCTCGGTGAAGAACCACTATAACGGCAGCCTCAACCCACACGCCCAGTACCGGGAAAGGGTGACCCTGGAGGAGGTCATGAGCTCACCCAGCGTGGCCTTTCCCCTTACACGACTCATGTGCGCCCCCATCAGCGACGGGGCGGCCGCGGCGGTCATCTGCAGCGAGGAGTTCGCGCGGTCCCGTACCGCAAAACCGGTTTACGTCGTCGCCACCGTTAACCAGTCCGGCATCAGCGGCGTGCCCCTGGGCGGGGAGGGCATAGTGAAGCGCATGGTGCCCCTGGCATACGAACAGGCCGGCATCGGCCCGCGGGACCTGGACGTTGTGGAGGTGCACGACGCCACCTCGGTATCCGAATACGGCTTCATGGAGGATCTGCAGGTTTGCGGGCCCGGCGAGGCGGGGGAGTGGATCGACCGCGGCTGGACGGAGATCGGCGGCAAGGTGGCCTTCAATACCAGCGGCGGGCTGGTCACCAAAGGCCACCCGGTAGGAGCCACCGGCCTGGGCATGATCGCCGAGATCGTGTGGCAGTTGAGGGGCGAGGCGGGGGAGAGGCAGGTCGCGGACCCCAGGGTGGGCCTGACCTTGAACGGTGGCGGGGTGCTGGGAACGGAGCCCGCCGCCATGAGCATCCACATCTTCAAACGTTAAGGGGGTCAGGTCTTGTTTTTTGCATACCAGGGTATGTGGAGGTAATTATTACCATATACAGCCTCTCTGAAGAGCTGTTACATAAGTGCTACTGGAAATCTTGGAGCCGGGATGCAAGACCTGGCACCACTGGGGACCAGCAAGGGGGTATGGCGTATGGATGAGGAGCGAGAATACTGGAACATGGAGATAGAGACCATCCTGAACACGCCGCAGATGCGGGAACTGCAATGGAGCAAGATGCCGCGGGTGCTGGAGTGGCAGTACGAGCACTCGCCCTTCAACCGGGCGCGCTTCGACAAAGCGGGGGTGAAGCCGCAGGACATAAAGAGCTTCGAGGATTATGCGGCGGCCATCCCACCCGCCGGGCAGGCGGAGGTGAGGGAGGTCATCGCCGAGGTCGGCCTGGACATGGAGAAGGTGCTCCTTCACCTCTTCGGGGAGGAGAGGATGAAAAACCTCTACCTGCTCACCACCACCACCGGGACCACCGGGGTGCCGACACCCTACCCCAATTTCAAGGCCGGCATCGCGGACTTCAGCGAGTTCGCATCGCGCGCGGCATGGCGGGCGGGCCTGCGGCCCGGGCACCGCGTCGCCCTCTGCTTCGGCCTCTCCATGCACGCGGCGGGCACGCCCTGGATATTGTGGATGCAGGATTACCCGGGCGTGATGATCATCCCCATCGGCGCCGAGGCGGGGACGGAGAAGATCCTGCAGTTCATGAAGATGTACAAGGCCGACGTCTTCCTGGGCACCCCATCGCTGGCCCTGCACTTGATTGAGAAGGCACCGGAAGTGCTGGGCGAACCGGTGAAGGCGCTGGGCCTGGAGATCATCGTCTGCGGGGCCGAACCGGGTGCGGGCATCCCCGAGGTCCGTGCACGCCTGGAGGAGGAGTACGGCGCCAGGGTATACGACGCCGGCGCCGGTTACGGCGCCTCCTGCGACTATCCCATCTACCAGGGCATGCACTGGCTGGCCGACGATCTCGCCTATTACGAGCTGGTGGACCCGGAGACGGGCAGGCAGGTGCCCATGGAGCACGGGGCCACGGGGCTCATGTGCGCTACCTCCCTTCACCCCGAGGGAGCGGTGTGGTTCGACATGCGCTTCACCCTGGGGGACATCCACCAGGTGTTCACCGAGCCCTGCCCCTGCGGCAGGACCGGCTTCCGCTACAAGATCGTGGGGCGCTCGGACGATATGCTCAAGGTGAAAGGTGTCCCCGTGTACCCCGCGTCCATCGAGGGCGTTATACAGGGTTTCGTGCCCCGCCTGACGGGGCATTTCCGCGTCGTGCTCACGGAGAAACCACCCCGGGTGGTGCCTCCCCTGAAGCTCAAGGTGGAGCACGGCGAGGGGGTCAGGGACGAGGAGCTGGAATCCCTGGCCGAGGAGGTAGGGAGCGAGATGCACAGGCTGCTCAAAATCAGGCCGTCCATCACCTGGCTGCGTCCGGGTACCCTGGAGCGCGAAACGAAAAAGACCCAGCTGCTGGAGAAACAGTACGAGGATTAAGGGGCGAGACAGGCTCGGGCGCGTATGCGCCCGTCGCGGCGGGACTGGAGCTTGAGCGCTTAGTGATTTGCGCATGAGAAGGGGGATAGCGATGCTCGATAACCTGAGGCAGGCATACCTGCCGCCGACGCAGTGGCCGAGCGTGGAGGTGGACGAGGAAAAATGCGACGGGTGTCGCAGATGCGTGCAGACCTGCCCCATGGAGATACTGAGGATGCGAGACGGCCATGCCGTGGCGGAGCACGATTTCGACGCCTTCCGTTGCATAGCGTGCGACTCCTGTATGGCGGTATGTCCCCCAGGCGCCATCGCGAGGAAAGGCGTATACCGCGTGCTCGAGGGGAAGTACCGTAACGCGGATATCTTTCCGGGCGAGGACAACACCTTCCCCATGCCTTTCGGGGATGACACGCCCGGCAGGTTCGAGGATTTCGAGGACCGCCTCACGGATACGGAGCGGGTCATCTACAAGCGGCGCAGCGTGCGCCTGTTCAAGAAGGAACAGGTGCCCAGAGAGATGGTGGCCAGGGTCATCGAGGCGGGGCGCTTCGCCGCCTCGGCGGGCAACTGCCAGCCCTGGGCCTTCGTGGCCATCCAGGACCAGGAGCTCATTGACGAGCTGTGCGTGAAGACGGAGAGGATGCTCAATCTCATAGTGGGCCTGGGCTTCCCCTCCCGAAGGGAGGACTTCGCGCGCCGCCCCTGGCGACAGAAGGCCCTCGCGACCCTGCTCTCCCTGCGCATGCCCGGCAACATCGACCAGCGGGGTGCGGTGGGAGCCAAGGCGGTGTACGAGCACCAGGAGCACGGGCTCTTCCTGGGCGCGCCCACGGTCATCCTGGTGCTCAAGGACAGGCGGGGCATCGGGCAGGTGGACCTGGACGTCGCCCTGTGCGTGGAGAACATGGTCCTGGCGGCGCATTCCCTGGGCCTGGGGACCTGCATCATCGGGCTTATGAACATCCCGCTCAGGTTCTATCCCCGTTTCGCGAGGAAGGAACTGGGCATAAAGCCGCCCTTCGAGTTCTTCACCGCCATCGCCTTCGGCTATCCCAAGGGTTCCTGCGACGCGGCGGTAAGGCGGGAGCCGGCCAGGATAAAGTGGATCGTCTGACGCAACTTCCTGGGATCAGAGCTCAAATCTTGCATGACGGACGAAAAAAGGGCAAAGCGGAAGCAACCTCTTGGGGGTTGGTGTCGCGGGTCGCAACGCCCGATACGGGCACGGGAGAAAGTGATCGATCGTTCCGTTGTCGGAAGGGGAGGGGTTTATGGCTGGAGGAAAGACAACCGTTTCTTACATGGAAGGGGAAGGCGAGCTGCTGCGCTATGCGCCGATTCTGGGGGTGCTCAAGAAGAAGCTCCCCTCCTACGTGGAGGGCGCGGAGGAGGCACAGCGCATCTCGCGCCGCTTCGCCCGCGAGGTGATGGCCCCACTGGCCCTGGAGGTGGACGAGAAGTGCGCCGGGGACCCCACCTACGTGGACTGGGATTACTACCGCAAGGCCATGGAACTGCACATCCCCACCGCTTTCATCCCGGAGAAGCTGGGGGGCAGGGGCTGGAGCACCCTGGACCTCTTCGCCTTCACCGAGGAGGGGTGCGCCGCCTGCTTCGGGCTCACCGCCCTCATCGTCTTCAACATGTTCGGCTTCATATGCGCCTGCGTGGAGTTCATGCCCGCCGTGGTGCTGCGCATGATCAAGCACATGGTCACCGAGGAGGCCAGGGGCAACCCGGTCTTCTTCGCCTGGGCCATAACCGAGCCCAGCGGCGGCACCGACGCCGAGCATCCCGCGGCCATGCGCACCATGCGCCCTTCCATCGAGGCCCGCAGGGCCAACGGCGGTTACAGGCTAAGCGGCACCAAGTGCTTCATCACCAACGGCAACCTGGCGGAATTCATCGTGGTCAACGCGCCGCTGGACCGCGCCCGCCCCCTGGAAACGGACAGCACCTTCATGGTGCCCGCGGATTCCCCGGGTTTTTCCGTGGGCAAGGTGGAGCGCAAGTGCGGGCAGAAAGCATGCCCCACGGCGGAGCTGCTCTTCGACGAGGTATTCGTGCCCTCAGAGAACCTGTGGGCGCCCGAAGGCGAGGGCATGCGCCACACCCAGGAGATACTCTCCGTTACCCGCGGCGGCGTGGGCACGGCGGCGGTGGGGCTGGCCAGGGGAGCGGTGGAGAGGACGGTTCGCTATGCCTCGGAGAAAAAGGTCAAGGGCCATCGCCTCATTGACGAGGGCTGGGTGCACTTCGGCCTGGCGGACGTCATGAAGGACATCATCAACCTGCGGCACGCCTGGGTGGATTTCGCCGTGGCCATAGACTTCTATCACGTGATGAAGCTCATGAACAACCCGCTCACCGACATCGCCCTGAAGTTGGCCCCACGCAGCCTTCTCTACTCGGACGCGCTGGAGCGGCTGGCGGGGACGGCTCCCGTCACCTCGCTGGTGGTTGGGCTGAAGAAGAAGTTGGTGCCGCGGGAGGCGGTGGAGAACAGCATCCTCCACGGCTCGGCCCTCAAGGCGGCGGGTACGGACCTGGCCATGCGGGCCACCTCGCTCTGCTGCGATATCGCGGGGATCGAGGGCATGCGCAGGAGGTACGGCATCGAGAAGTGTTTCCGGGACGCCAAGGTGAGCCAGATATACGAGGGCACTAACCAGACCAACCGGCTGGACGTCTTCGAGAGGGAGGTCGGCTATGAGTTCTGAGAGCGTCAGCGCCATCATCCACAAGGTGTGCCGGGACTTCCGGCGCAACGAGATAGAGCCGGTAGCGCTGGAGCTGGACGAGAGCCACGATGCCGAAAAGGTCAAGGCGATCTGGAGAAAGGGCTCAGAGCTCGACCTGCCCTCGATGCTGGTGCCGGAGGAGCTGGGAGGGGCAGGGCAGAGCGTGCTGACCGCGGCGCAGGTCCTGGGCGAGATCGCGGGCGCCTGCCCCGGCATAGCTACCATGTCCGCCTTTCACCTGGCCGCATGCCTGCCCGTCATCGAGAACGGCAGGGCGGGATACGGGATCGTGGCCGCGCTGGCGGGTGAGGAAGGCAAGGAGCCGGCCATGCTCACCCTGGCATTTCCCGAGGCTGTCGAGGCGCAGGACCGTCCCCGCCTGGTGGAGAAAAGCGGAGGCCTTTCCCTCGAGGGCCTGGCGCCGCTGGTATGTTGCGCGTCCCTGGCCGGACACCTGGTGCTCTTCGCGGAGGACGCGGGCGGGGTCACGGCGGTGATGGCGGACCTGCATGCGCCGGGGGTCTCGGTGGGCGAAAAGGAGGAGCTCCTGGGGCTGCACGCCGTTCCCTTCTGCGACGTGGCCTTTGAGTCGTGTGAGCTCGGGGAGGATGGCGTTGTGGGAGAGAGGGGAAGCGGAGCTGCCATGATGGAAAGGGCTCTGGCCGCCTTGCGGGGTTTTATCGCCGCCATCGCCATGGGTGCCGCAGGCAGCGCCCATGCCGCCGCGCACAGCTACGCCCTCGAGCGTTTCCAGTTCGGGAAGACGCTCATCGAGCACCACGAGATAAGGCGCATGCTCTCCGGCATGGTGGCGAAGATGGAGATGGGGACGGCGGGCTACGTGCAGGCCCTTTCGGGAGACGCATCGGATCTCGATGCCTGCGGCAGAGCCTGCGCCAGGGCCAAGGTGTTCTGCACCGACGCAGCCCTGGACATCGTGCTCGACTCCATACAGATACACGGCGGCTACGGTTATATGAAGGAGACGGGCCTGGAGAAGACCATGCGCGATGCCAAGATGCTGCAGCTCGTCGGGGGTTCGAACCGCCTCCTCGAGGTGGAGTAGGGGGCCAGGTCTTGTTTTTCTTGCCTGGGGCATAATTATGGCGCTGTAAAAGCCCTGCGTAAAGGGCATGAAAAACCCGCGATCGGGGGTCGCATACCCTGGTATGCAAAAAACAAGACCTGGCCCCATGGAAGGGGGTTGTGGACGTGAGCGTTTCGTGGTTCAGCGAGGAGGAGAGGGCGGAGATGGCCACCCCGGTCATCGAGCGCATCAGGCGGGCGATCAGGTGCGGAGACAATGACAGGGCGGTCGCCCTCTGCGAGGATCTCCGGGGCGAGCGCATCGTCCTTCACGACCTCTTCGCCGACATGACCACCGCCCTCTTCACCTGGGTCGGGCAAAACCTGGGCGAGGAGACGCTGCCGGACATGTTCACCTACTGCTTCGAGAACAGCGCCCGGCGCCCGATCTTCGACCTCATGGACCTGGACATGGACCGGGGACTGGAGGCGGAGCTGCTGGTGCGCGGAAGCTGGGTGGCACATTCCTGCAGCGGTGCCGGGGAGCACCCCGGTGCCTTCCGCCTGGAGGAGGACGACGAGAAGTTCACCTTCACCATGGACCCTTGTGGCAGCGGGGGCCGCTTGTGGCGCAGGGGGAGGTACGGCTCCCCTTACGATTTCGCCACGACCTCCAGGGCCTACCCGTGGTCGTTCAACCGCGAGGGCTTACCTTACTACTGCATACACTGCAGCTTCATGAACGAGTCCATGCCCATGCAGTATCTCGGTTTCCCCATCTGGCCCGTGGACCCTCCCGAAGATGCCGGGGACGTATGCCGCTGGTACGTCTACAAGGACAAGTGGGGCGTCCCCCGGAGCTACTACGACCGCTACGGGCTCCAGAGGAAAAAACGGGCGGAATCCCCGAAACCAGGCGGGGAGCGCTGGTTCACCCCGGGGCAGCTGGAGGATATCGTGAGGCCTACCCCTGACCGAATCCGGGAGAGGCTGGAAAAAGGCAACTCCAGGGAGGCCCTGCGCATCGCTCGGGAGATGGGAGGGGAGTTCCTCTTTCTCCACAACCTCTACACGAGCATGGTGGTGACCATACTGGATTTCATATCCAGGAGGGCGGGAGAAGATGAAATGGGCAGCGCGCTCGCCTTCCTCTACGAGAAATGCGTCAGGCGACAGGTGGCTTCCCTGCTCGAGGGCATGGAGAGGCGCGAGGCCCTGCGTTTCATCATCCATAACTTCTTCCTCGCCGACTCGTGCGGCGGGGCGGGCTTTCCCCCGGCGAGCTTGAGCGTCGCCGAGGACGCGGCAGGCGTGACCGTCACCCTGGATCCCTGCGGCAGCGGAGGCAAGCTCCTCCGCCGTAAGGCCTACCAGCCGCTGGGCACGGCGAAGAAGACCGTGGAGGACCTGGAGGTGCGTGCTTTACGCATGGCCATGAAGCTTCCCCTGCCGAGGAGACTGCTGGAGTCCGCCCTCCCCCCCAGCGTCGATTTCTTCTGTGAGATGCGCAGGCCTGCGGGCATGGGGACCACCAGGCGCGCCTACGACTGGTCGGGAGGCCGCGCGGGGATGCCCTATTACTGCTGCCTCTGCACCTCCTTCCTCGAGCAGGCCGGAGCCGGATGGCTCGAGGTACTGCCTCCCGCGGGCCCCCGCCAGCCCTGCGTGTGGCGCGCCGGCAAGTAAGAGCGGCGGGCGCATCGAGATAAGCTATCGACTCCCCGCAAGGCCTGCGGCCCTTCTGGTCGAGGTCACGATGAGGTTGTCACGGGTGTGCAGCGTGTAGCGGCGGGATCGACGCGGGGATACCTCGATATGCAGGAAAAAGCATCGACGCGGGGACACCTCGATACGCAGTTCCCGGTATCAGTAAGCTAATACGATTCTCCGCCACCACCTCGACACGGCCATCCGGGTCGAACGGGGACAGGCACCTGGCCCGGATAATAAACGGAAAGCTTCTCTGATCCTGGCGGTCTTTCTTTGTGCTAGAATCGGGGTAAGAAAAAGAGGGAATGCCGGTAGCAAAGGGGGCCTGCCATGAAAAGGTACATCCCCAACCTCGTGTCCTTCCTTATCGTTGCCCTGCTCGTCTTTCTCGCGGGTTGCTACACGCCCGGCGGGCCCGTTCCCGAGGAGCCCTACGGTTCAGTGGAGCGCGCATGGACCCGGGAAGAGGTCGACGCCTCGGTAGCCGTGGAGGAAGTGTCCATATATTCCCCCGCGCCGCGGGAAAACGGCGTGCCGCCCGAGGAAGCGGATTACGTGACCTTCCTGCGATTCCGCTCCAGGTCGGCGGGGGATGACCCCGCGGCTGCCGATGCCGTCCTGGTGGTCATGCCCGGGTTCTACTGCGGGAGCAATGCCTTCTGGTACCTGGGGAGGCAGATGGTGTACATGGCCTCGCTGCGGGGGGCGGATATAGAGGTATGGGCGGTCGAGCGACGCCCCAACCGCCTGGAGGACCTCGCGGGACTCAATGCCGCCGAGGAGGCTGGCGATACCGGCGTGGCCATCGATTACTACCACCGCGGCGTGCCCGCGGGCGGGGAGGCTTTCGGGGGTTTTCTCACCGATGCCGCCGCGCCCTACCTGTCGGAGCTCGGCATGGAGCTGGTGATGGCGGACGTCTATACGGTGATCACCACCATGATCCCCGATCCCGAGGTGAGGCGCAGCAAGGTCTTCGTGGGCGGGCATTCCCTGGGCGGACCACTGTCCCACATCTTCGCCTCGTGGGACTTCGACGGCGACCCGGCTACCGTTGACGACGCCGGTTACAGGAACTGCGCCGGCCTGGTGGGGCTGGACGGCGCCCTCTCCCTGACCATGGGGATGATGGAGCCCGCCATGGAGGCGCTACCCGAGGAGATGCCCGCAGAATCCGGCGACGATGCGGAGACGTTTTACACAGATATGATACAGGGTATGCGCGACGGCACCGTGCCGCGCATCTTCCCCCTCCTCACCCCCGATGCGCCCCTGGTCTTGGAGCTGGCGGCGATGGAGGCCGACCTGGCGCCCGAAGATGAATCCACCCTTCTGGAGGAGGTGCCGGAAACGGAGCTGGTGGACCTCATGCTCAAGTTATTGCACTCCCGCTCCCTGGACCATTTCCTGCTCCACGTGCCGGACATCACCGCTTTCCGCTATACCAACGAGGCCCTGCTGGGCGCGATACTCGACGACAATTTCATGCCGGTGAAGATAGTCCAGGCCAGCATGGGTTTCCTCGCGGGCGGGGCCGTGGTGCAGAAAGATTTTCCCCTGCCCGCGGACCTGGCGCAGATACCGCTGCTGGGCGACTTGCTCGGGTCGTTCGTAGGCCTGGAGGGGATGTTCATCGCCAACGACGCCGGTCCCTCGTATTTTGAACTGGGCAAGGGGCCGCTCTACACCTGGGTTGATTTCGACCAGGTCGGCAGGCCTTCGGACCCGGAATACGAGGACACGCAGGGGGCCGTTACCTACACCACCATGGTCGAGGAGGTCTCCGATATCAGGGATGTCGCCCAGGTGCTGTACAAGGGCCGATCCAACTTCCTCGAATGGTATTTCACCATGCGCCTCATGGTGGACATGATGGCGCTGCTCCACCCCTTCGCCCCGGATTACGGGCTGAACTACCTGCACGCTGCGGAGCTGGGAGGTCTGCCCCATCTCGAGGTCATGGCCGGCAGCAATCTCAACCCCTTCTCGCAGGGGACGCCGCCGGGCGAACGCCTGGTCCTGGAGGGATACAACCACATCGACGTGCTCACCGCCGCGGCCGACCGGCCCTCGCTGCGGGAAAACGAGTCCTTCCAGCCGATCATCGACTTCATGCTGGAAAACTCCATTCCTTGAGTCCGGAGAGAGGAGGATCACAGGATGGGAGAGAAAGGCAAAATATCCGCGGAGTTTCCATTCGAGCCGAATTACGCCATGGTGCGCGGCTCCAGGATGCACTACGTGGACGAAGGTGTGGGAAAGCCGGTCCTGTTCCTGCACGGCAACCCGACTTCCTCCTACCTGTGGAGAAACATCATCCCCCACGTATTGCGGTCGAGCAGGTGCATCGCCCCGGACCTGATCGGCATGGGCAAATCCGACAAGCCGGATATCGAATACGGTTTCTTCGATCACCTCGCGTTCCTGGAGGGGTTTATCGAGGAATTGCGCCTGGAGGATATCATCCTGGTCGTGCACGATTGGGGTTCCGCGCTGGGTTTCTATTACGCCATGCGCCACGAGGACAACGTGAGGGGCCTGGCCTTCATGGAGGCCATCCTCGCTCCCGTGCCCGGCTGGGAGGACTGGCCCGAGCCGGCGCGAAGGATCTTCCAGGGATTTCGCTCTCCCGACGTGGGGTGGGACCTCATCGTGAACAGGAACTTCTTCGTCGAGCGCATTCTCCCCAGTTCCATAATACGCCGGCTGAGCGAGGAGGAGATGGGCCACTACCGCGAACCGTATCTCGACCCTCCCAGCCGCAAGCCCCTCTGGCGCTGGCCCAACCAGATCCCCATCGCGGGTGAGCCCGCCGATGTCGTGGAAGCTGTGACCCGCTACGCTGAGTGGCTGAAGGAAACCAACCTGCCCAAGCTGCTTTTCCACGCCCGCCCCGGTTTCCTCATCGAAGAGCCCATGGTCGACTGGTGCCGGAAGAACCTGAAAAACCTCAAGGCGGTGTACACAGGGAAAGGCATCCATTTTATCCAGGAGGACAACCCTTACCTCATAGGCAGGGAACTGGCCGCGTGGATAGAGGGGCTCGACTGACTGCGGTTCGGGGCCGCAGCGGAGCGACACCGGGAACACATGGTGTCAGGACCGCAAGCACTCGCAGGCCATCCGCGCGCAGACCCCGGCTCGCAGCCGTCTTTTTCGCCCCCGGGCCTGGCCGCTCCGCAACCGCGACGCTCCAGGCGACGGGTAGCGTCATGCCTCAAGTAAACGGGGGATCGGGGCGAGAATAATAATTAAGGATTGACCGCGGATAAAAGGAGAGACGGTGCCAGGAATAGAGGTCTGTCCCGAGTGCGGCGTCCCGCTGTTGATCAGCGTCGGGCAGCGCTGGGAGGATAACGGCGTCATATCCCTGGCCATGTCTCCCTCCAACCGCCTGGTCTTCTACGAATCGGCCATCATCGACAGCCTCTTCAAGGGGATAGAGGAACTCATAGGTACCGACGTCTGGCATATAGTCACCGAGAGCAGGCGGCGGGACGTGCGGAAGTATATCGAGCGGAGTTTCCCCGAGGAGATAGAGGCCATGCAGACCTTCGATAACGCTTCCATGATGAAGGAACTCGTGGAGATGCGCAGGGATTACAACCTGCAGGTGAACGAGATGGGCCTGGTTTACGGATACGGCGAGATCAAGTTCAGTACCCTTCGGGAGAGGGGAGATGACTACCCCTGGCGCACGCAGGTGATAGTCAACCCCTGGTCGATGTATCTCTATCCCGCGGGGTGCAGTTCGAGGGCGACCGCGACTATCTCACCGTGACCTTCGAGAACGCCTGCATGCCCCTGCTCATGGTGGGGACGGTGCAGGGGCTCTTCGAGATGGCCATGGGCAAGGAATCGTCCACGCGTGAGTGGGAGATGGCGGAAGACGGTGACCTCACCGTGACCGTCAGGGGCGAGAAGGCCATGACCCGGGTCGAGTCACCGGCCATGAAAAGCACCTCGTGAAGGCGGTTGATACGCACCGCCGGGCTTAGGCGCCGCCGGGACGGCGCCTGATGAAAACCGACCCGGCGCCCGGGCAGGTTTCGGCCGCGAGGCGAGCGGGCCGAGCCTGTTTTCACCAGCGGTGACGCGGGCACCGATTGCACGTGCATTTCTCCTGTCCATCGGGTATTAATATAGCTTGAGCCGCTCTGGTTTCCCGCCTGCCTTACGGAGAGAGGAGCAGGATTGCAGTCCAGCGGAAAGGCAGAATACTTCATGATCGCGGGTGCCGCCGTGCTCTGGGGCACGGTAGGCGTGTTCCTGAGATGGATCGACCTGCCGGGGCAGGAGCAGTTCGTGGTGTTCATGCGCGCCGTCATCAGTCTCTGTTTCCTCACCGTGGTCATCTACGCCGGCAATCACCGGGACAGGCTCGGCACCGGGAAGCACCCCGTCCTCCTCGTTTTGAGCGGGGCGGTTCTGAGCTTCCACTGGGTCATGCTCATGAAGGCCATGAACAATCTATCCATCGGCGACGCGGTGTTCATAACCTACCTCGCGCCCGTGATGGTGGCGGCACTCGCGGTGTTGCTGCTCAAGGAGAAGCTGGAGGGAATTACTGCACTTGCTCTGCTCATAGCGCTCGCCGGCATGTATCTCATCTCCCTGACCGGGCCAAGCGGGGAGGAGGGCCTGAGCGGCATCGGCATATTCTATGCCTTGATCGCCGCGATCTCCTACGCGTTCCTGCTCATCATCCTGAAGAAACTTCGGGAGGATATGCCCGCTCTCACCGTCACTTTCTATCAGACGGCCGTGAACGCGGCCGTCCTCCTTCCCTTCTGCGCGTTCAGGGACTTCCCGGTATCCACCGGGGGATGGGTCTCGCTCATCATCCTGGGTACCGTGCATACGGCGTTCGGAGGCCTCGTTTTCATCTACGCGGTGAAGAAGGTAAAGGCTCAGCACGTGGGGATAATCGCATACCTCGAGCCCCTGAGCGCCGTGGTATTCGGCGCCATATTCCTGGGGGAGAACCCCGGCTGGCAGGACCTGGTAGGAGGCTTACTGATCATCGCCGCGGGTGCCATGGTGCTGCGCCGCGGCCTCGCGGAGGCGGGAGTGGAGGAGCCCAGCCACACCGTATAATGAGGGGATGGTCCTAGGGCATGTCCTGTTCCACCCAGCGGGTGTGATAGTCGCCGGCGATGAAATCGGGATTGGAGAGCAGGCGAAGGTGGAAAGGTATGAGCGTCTCCACGCCCACGATCTCGAATTCCTGCAGGGCCTGTTCCATGGCGCGCAGCGCTTCGGCGCGGTCCCTGCCGCGGACGATGAGCTTGGCAAGGAGGGAATCGTAATTGGGGGAGACCTGGTAACCCTGGTAGCAGTGGGTGTCCACACGCACGTGCGGGCCACCCGGCACTTCCCATTTCTCTATGATGCCGGGTGAGGGAAGGAAATCGCGGCGGTAATCCTCGGCGTTGATGCGGCACTCCAGCGCATGTCCGCGAACGCCGATATCTCCCTGCTCCAGGAGCATGGGTTGTCCCATGGCGTTCTGTACCTGTTGTTTCACGAGATCGACACCGGTGACCATCTCGGTTACGGGGTGTTCCACCTGTATCCTGGCGTTGAACTCCATAAAATAGAATCGTCCCTCCTCGTCGAGGAGAAACTCCATGGTACCCGCGGAATCGTAGGCGATGGCCGCCGAGCCCTTGACGGCCGCCTCTCCCATGGCGGCGCGCAGCTCCGGGGTTACCGCCGGTGAGGGCGCTTCCTCCACCAGTTTCTGGTTCCTCCTCTGTATGGAACACTCCCTCTCGCCCAGGTGGACGACCTTGCCGTGCGTGTCTCCCATCACCTGTATCTCCACGTGCCTGGCCTTGCGCAGGAACTTCTCCAGGTAGATGTCCTCGGAGCCGAAGGCATGGCGCGCTTCCGTCTTCACCAGGGGTAGCGCACGGATGAGCTCCTGACGGTCCGCGACCACCCGCATCCCCTTGCCCCCTCCGCCCAGGGAGGCCTTGATGAGCACGGGGTAACCCAGGTCCTCGGCTACCTTGAGCGCCGTCGATTCGTCCATGTTGTCGGAGGTCACGCCGGGCAGGATGGGGACCCCGGCGCCGGCCATGGTCTCGCGGGCCCTGGCCTTGTTGCCCATCAAGGCCAGGGCTTCGGCCTTCGGCCCGATGAAGACCAGGCCGTTATCGGCACAGGCACGCGCGAATTCCTCGTTTTCGGCCAGGAACCCGTAACCAGGATGGACGGCATCGGCCTTGGTTATCTCCGCCGCGCCGATGATATTGCGGATGTTCAAGTAGGATTCGCTGCTGGAGGGCGGCCCGACGCAAATCCTGTGGTCCACGTAGCGCAGGTGCAGGGCGTCCGCGTCCGCCTTGGAGTATACGCCCACCGTCTCCAGCCCCAGCAGGCGGCAGGCGCGCAGGATGCGCAGGGCGATCTCGCCGCGGTTCGCTATGAGTACGCGCTTGAACAAGTCCTAACCCCCCAGGGGTTCGATTTCCATGACCACTTCGTCGTATTCCACCCCGGCGCCGTGTTTCGCCAGGATGTGGCTGACGCGGCCCGCGGTCGGCGAGGGTATCTCGTTGAAGAGCTTCATCACCTCGATGAGGCAGAGCGTCTGTCCCTCCTCGACCTCGTCCCCCTCCTCCACATAAGGAGCGGCTCCCGGGGAAGGGGTGGAATAGTAAGTGCCCACCATGGGAGAGCGCACCTGGACCAGGCCCAGGTTGTTCCTGGCCGCCTTCTCTGTTGCGACCCCGCGTACCATCGTGGATGGTGATGTGATCCCGAGCGCCTCGCCCGAAGCCGTCCCGCCCAGGCTCACGGTGATGGTCATGCCCTGCAGGGCCTGCGATACTCCCTCGCTCACCATGGAGGAAAGGCTCTCGGCCAGGTCCTCGATGGCGCTGCCATCCACGAGAGTGCGTTCTCTCTTCTCCATCTGTTTCTGCGGTGCATCCTCCTCGTGGATCATGGGGTTTTTCCTCCACTGGAAGAACTTGAGGGCGATGTCGGGGAAGATGGCGTAGGAGACGTAATCCTCTTCTTTCTCCACCAGGCTGGGATCGAGATCGCGTTTGGCCTTGGGCATCTCGGGCTCGAGCATATCGGCGGGGCGGCAGGTTATGGGCTCCTCTCCCTTGAGGGCCTTCTTCTTCAGCTCCTCGCCTATGGGCCCCGCCGGCCTCCCGTAATACCCCTTGACGTACTTCTCTATCTCGCGGGGGATGATCTTGTACCTCTCGCCGAGCAGCACATTGAAGACGGCCTGGGTGCCCACCAGCTGGCTGGTGGGGGTGACCAGGGGAGGGTAACCCATGTCCTTGCGCACGGCGGGTATTTCCTCCAGCACCTCCTCCATGCGGTCGAGGGCGTTCTGCTGTTCCAGTTGTGCGATGAGGTTGGTGGCCATGCCACCCGGGATCTGGTGGGATATGACGGTGACGTCGATGAGCGGCTGCTCCAGTCCCATCAGCTTGCGGTTCTTGGCTACCACCTCCAGGTATTCGCTGACGTCGCGGATGGCGTTGAAGTCCAGGTCCAGTTCGTAAGGGGTGCCCTGGAAGGTGGCGACCATGCTCTCCACCGCTGGCTGGCTGGTGTACAGGGCCAGGGGGGCGACCGCGCAATCCACCACGTCGGCGCCCGCCTCGATGCCCTTTATGTAAGACGTCGAGGCCATGCCCGTCGAGGCATGCGAATGGAGCTGGATGGGGACCTCCACCGTTTCCTTGAGGCGCTTTACCAGCTCGTAGGATATGTACGGCGCCAGTATGCCCGACATGTCCTTTATGCATATGGAATCGGCCCCCATCTCCACCAGCGTCCTGGCCGTATCCACGAAATGGTCCATGCCGTGGACCGGGCTGACGGTATAGCATATGGTGCCCTGCGCGTGTGCCCCCTCCCGCTTGGTCACCTCTATTGATTTCTGCATGTTGCGGGTGTCGTTGAGGGCGTCGAAGATGCGGATGATGTCCATACCCCCGGCCACCGTACGCTTGATGAACTCCTCCACCAGGTCATCGGCGAAGTTGCGGTAGGCCACCAGATTCTGGCCGCGCAGCAGCATCTGCAGCTTGGTATGCTTAAACTTCTCGCGCAGGCGGTGCAGACGGTCCCACGGGTCCTCGTTGAGGTAACGCATGCACACGTCGAAGGTGGCTCCGCCCCATACCTCCACGGAGTGATAGCCTATCTCGTCTATGCGTTCCGCGATGGGCAGTATATCCGACAGCCGCATGCGGGTTGCCCACAAAGACTGGTGCGCGTCCCTCAGGGTGGTGTCGGTTATGCCGATGCGAACCTTTTTCTTGTCCATAGCCACCTCTTTATCTGTGGTGCGGTTCATCCCAGGTTCCGAAACTATCTCTTGCCCGGGGTGCGGAAGCGCCCCTGCCTTAGAATTTAACCATACTCCGAGCCCGGCGACGCCGGACTCCGCGCTTTCTTTCTATCATAACTGCTGGGGGCGCCTGCCTGGAACCATGCCCGCCAGAAAAGCAGCCGCAGCCGCCTTGAGCAGGTCCGCCGGCAGGAAGGGCTTCACGCCCAACTCGAAAGATGCGGAGGCGTTTGCGCCGTGCAGGCTTAACCAGGCACCGAGCCAGGCGGTACCCATGACATAGATGGAAGCAAGGCCCGCCGTGGCGGCGCAGAGATAGGCCAGGCCCGAGACGATCGTCCGCGGGCGCAGGCGTGACGCCAGCGACCTGCTTACCCAGCCGGAGATTCCCGCGGCCGCGACGAAGCCCCAGAGGTAGCCGGCCGTGGGCCCGAAGAGCACGGCCGGGCCGGCATATGGCGGGGCGGCGAAGAAGGGAGCCCCGCACAGCCCCATGCACAGGTATATGAGCTGGCTGGAAGCCCCCCAGAACGGCCCCAGCGCTATTCCTGAAAGCAGCACGAAGAGGACCTGCATGGTTACGGGAACCGGAGAGGTCGGGATGCGCACCAACGCGCCGATGCCTGTCAGGGCGGCGAAGAGCACGGCGCCAGCCAGCATCCTTCCCTCTTCCGGGATAGCTCTCTCCGCGATCCGGATCGTGTTTTGCGGGTACATAGACGTTCCCCCTTGGATTTTGTTTTATTTCTATAGTAAACAAACCGCTTTGTCAAGGAAAAACGGAGTTTTAAGTTTAGTAAGAGTGAAGGTTTTAACGCTTGGGTTCGGCAGCCCCGTGCTGTTAACATATCTGTATATAAGACGAGCGCAATGCGGGGGTAACATCGATGCGGGAAAGCGGGCAGAGCGAGGGTGGCCGGCGGCCGCACGCCTGGGACATACGCAGATACGAGAGTATCGATTCGACCAACCTGGAGGCGAGGAGGCTGCTCGACGCGGGCGCCTCGCCGGGGCTGGTGGTCCTGGCCCGGCACCAGACGGGAGGCAGGGGCAGGATGGGGCGCACCTGGCTCGACCTCCCGGGCAAGAGCCTCATGGTCAGCCTGGTCCTCGGCGGCGCGGGCGGCCCTGAACCTTCCGTTCTGGTCGCCTTGTCGGCGCGGGCGGCCATCGTCGCCGCGGGGGGAGAGGGGCCGCGTTTCAAGTGGCCGAACGACCTGGTGTACGGGCGCAGGAAGGTGGGGGGCATTCTATCGGAATCCTACCATGCGAGGGGCGCGCCGCCGGGCTCGCTTCAAGCCGGCGGGGCGGTAGCGGTCATCGTCGGCCTGGGTTTGAACGTCGGCTATCTTCCCGGGGAGCTGGACCTGGCGTCCAAGCTGGCGCCCACCTCCCTTCTTATCGAGGAGGGGAAGATATGGGACCCAGAGGAGCTCTTGAGCGGGACGCTGCGCCAGCTGGAAGCGCATTGGGGCCGCTCCCGCGGGGAGTGGATGGTCGAATACCGCGCCAACCTCGCCTACCTGGGGGAGACGGTGAGGGTGGACCCGCCCTACGCCGTGGTGGGCGAGACCGGCCTCGGGGGGGCGGGGGTCGAGGGTGTTATGCTGGGGGTTGACGACGCCGGCAACGCGATGCTCGAGGTGGGGGGCAGAACGGTCGTTCTGGCCTCCGGTGACCTGCACGTCCCGCAAGCGCGGTGAAGGGGCCGGGCTCGTGCCGGGCATCGACGTTTGTTCCTCAGCATCGGCACACCGCCCCCGTTCCCTCTCCATCGGGCGCTGAACCTCCGTCAGGCCGGCGGCATTATGCCCTGTTTGCTCGCCGTCGCCCTACTTCTTCACGAAATTATCGCAGGCTGCGTCATCCGCGTTGCAGGGTTTGGCCGTATAGTACTCGCTTTTCTCGTCACCTTCCCGGCGCACGCAGTCTCCGCGGCTGGGGTCTTCCTCCAGGGGAAAGAACCACTTGCAATCCTTACAGCTCATCCTCGTACCTCCTTCGTAAAAAGCCCTTGCGGTCTTTTATGCCCTTGTGATAGACGGCGGGGTGACCGGCGGAACCCTGAAGGGTTTCCGCCGCGCTCTCCCTCCCGTACTTCATCCGCCGATGGTCGCGTTCAACCCCCTTAACTCCAGCACTTCAAAAAGGGCGTCCACGTCTCCCGCGGTCATGCTCTGGCTTTCCCCGTATTCCCAATCCATCCCCAGCCAGCGGTACTTGTCCTGGCACCAGTTATGGAAGGGGAGGACGTCCACCTGGACGAGAGAGGGTGCCAGCTGCACCAGGAAATCGGCCACCTCCTTCATCTGCTCCACCGTGTCGTTGAAACCGGGTATGATCGGGAGACGCACGATGATATCCGCGCCGACCCCCGCCAGCCGCCGGAGGTTGTCGAGTATGGGCGAGTTGTTGACGCCCGTGCGCAGGATATGCTGCTTGCCGCTCAGGCACTTCACGTCGTAGAGGAAGATGTCCACGTAGGGGCGCATGGTATCCAGAACCTCCCAGGCGCAGAAACCGCTGGTGTCCAGGCAGGTATGGATGCCGCGCTCCTTGGCGGTGCGCAGCAATTCCAGGGTGAACTCCGGGAAAGCCGTTGGCTCCCCACCGGTCACGGTCATGCCTCCCCCGGAATTCAGGTAGAAAGGGAGGTCCCGCTCCACCTCTTCCAGGACCTCCTCGACGGTCCTGGCCTCTCCCACCTTGACCAGCGCCCCGTACATGCAGGCATCCACGCAGGCCATGCAGCGATTGCAGCGCGAGGTGTCGATCTTGTAGTAATGGTGGCCGTCGCTGCTTTCGTCGAGGGCTATGGGAGGCTGTATCGCTCCCTGGTCGCAGACATCGAAACATCGCCCGCATTGCCGGCACAGCGACTGCTTCCAGTAGATGTCGGGCTGGGCGTGGATGCACTCGGGATTATGGCACCAGGCGCAATGCAGCGGGCACCCCTTGAGGAAAACGGTAGTGCGTATTCCCGGGCCGTCGTTTATGGAATAGCGCTGTATGTTGGTGACGATTGCCTCGCGGATCATTTCCGCTCCTCCGCGAACGCCGCAGCGCGGTGCGCTTTGTTTCCGTTGCGGTCCATGTCGCACGAGCCTTACGCGTTTCAGGTTTTTTCGAGCGACTTCTCCACCTTCTCTTCCTGCAGCTCGTTCACGATCACCCACGCGTAGCACTTGGGGCACTCGCGGTAGGCGGTTTCGGCATCGAGGGTGGTGTTGTACA
The DNA here is from genome assembly GCA_964462595.1 of uncultured Actinomycetota bacterium. Lineage (GTDB taxonomy): Bacteria > Actinomycetota > Geothermincolia > Geothermincolales > RBG-13-55-18 > SURF-21. The sequence continues at coordinate 41,715 of CAYWXM010000063.1, read as the reverse complement.
GGTAGCGGAAATCGGATTTCACGCCCTCGTACCCGCATTTTTCACACTTGATCATTTCCTTACCTCCATGTCTTTACTGGATGCGCCGAAGCTCCCATCTCGCTCGGGTTCAGCGCGCCCGGCGCCGGCGGGTTTTCCCTTCCCGCGCCGGGCGCATCGACGATGACCAGCTCGCGACAGGCGGGGCAGCGCCACAGGGTCCCGGGACCCCGCCCACCGGCGAGAGCTACGTACGAGAACTCCGATGCCGGGCCCTCGTACCCGCAGTTGCCACAGCGGATCTGTCTCTTCATGGTCTCCGCCCGCGAGCTTGCCCCGGCTATTTCTCGCGCAGCTGACGCTGCGGCCTGAACTCGGTGTCCCACATGAACTCGCTGGTGTCCGTGCGCATGCGCTTGATCTCCAGGAAATGAGGGCAACCGCTGGCATCGGTGTTGTCGAAGACCAGTTTGTTCTGCTCGCCGTCCTTGATCACGGAACAGAAACCGTCTCCGGCGGCCGAAACCGAGTTCTGCCGGAAGTTCTTGCACATGCCGCAGGACTTCTCCGGCATCTCGCGACGCCCCTTGCTGATATTCCCCTGGATGAACTGCTGGCGCATCTGCTCCCAATCGGTCATCGCCTTACCCCCTTCTCGAGCGAGCACCTCTTACCCGGCTCTGAACATATCGCTCATCAACTTCCCAGCTCCTGCACCTGGCGGGCGATGATGGTGTCCTGCGTCTTCTTGTTGAGGTCGACGAAGTGGGCGCTGTACCCGGCGATACGCACGATCAGCTCGGGGTACTTCTCGGGCTCCTTCTGAGCCGCCTTCAGCGTCTCGTTGTCCACCATGTTGAACTGCACGTGGTCGATGCCCAGGTCCGCCCAGGTCTTGATGTAGGAATACCAGACGTTGAAGCCCTTTTCTCCCGCTAGTTGCTGGGGGGAGAGCCTCTGGTTGAGAAGGGTGGCGCGTACGTCGCCGATGTGGTCTATCTTGGCCACCGAGCGCAGTACCGCCGTCGGCCCCTTCTTGTCCATGCCCGCACCCGGAGAGCAGCCGCCGTCGTAGAGGGTGTCGCCGAGCCTGCGCCCGTTGGGCAGCGCCCATACCTTGGTGGCGTTGGTCACGTAGGCGGCGATGTTCTCCGGCAGGGCGGGCCAGGCTCCTCCGGTGGGGTCCTTTATCTCCCAGCTGTGCCTGGCCACGTCCTGGTGGCAGCGCACGTGCACCTGGTCCACGTAATCGTCATCGTTGCCCCACTTGGGCGCGCGCACGAAATCCATGCGCATCTCCTCGTAGCCCTCCCAGTTGGCGCGCAAGGCCTCTATCAGCTGGGGCATAGTGTACTTATTATCCTCGAAGACCAGCTTCTTAGCTGCCACCAGGCTGTCACCTGTCTCCATCCAGGCGAAGAAGGTTATCCAGGCGTTGCCGCGCTCCGAGGGATGGGAGGAGTCCACGCCCTCCTCCACGCATCTCTCGTAGAGGCCGGAAAGCAGGGGCCGGGGGTCCAGGTACTGCGCCATGTAGCGGCCCCCGTTGGTCAGCTTGACCAGGGTGTCCATCATCCACTTCACCTGCGTATACCAGGCCTGGTGCAGCTCCTCGTAGCTCTCGAACCTGGAGGCGTCGCCGGTGTGCGGCCCGAACTGCATCTGCAGGGTGTTGTCGTAGCCGTCGAAGAGGGCGTACTCGATGGCCTTGGCGGCGATGATGGTGGCGTTGGCCATGCGGAAGGGCTGGCAGCCCAGCTTGGTGTCCGGGCAGGGTGACATACAGGCCTGGTGCACCCACCTCCGCGCTTCCTTCAAGGGGTGCTTGTGCCAGTGCATGGCGTTGGTGATGAGCACGGGATCGTTCCTCATGGACGGGTACCCGAGCCCCTGGCGGATGCACTCGAACACCTGGCGCATGGTGGACATGCGCACCCCGGGATGGTAGCGGAAGGCGAAGGTCGGGTTGGCCACCCTCACCAGGCGAGCCGCCTCCAGCAGGCAGTCGGTCATGTCGTTGCAGGCATCGGTGCCGTCCTCGTTAACCCCGCCCAGGGTCCAGACCCAGGTGCCGGTGATGCCCTGCAGGGTGTCGCGGGCGAGCATGAGCCAGAACCAGCCCACCTCGTAACAGCGGATAAGGAACTCGCCGGTGAGGTCCAGGGCTTCCTCGCGCGTGAGCGTCTTGTCCTGGTTCACGTCCCTCTCGTAGTAGGGGCCGTGCCAGTAGTCCGGGCGGCAGGGCCACGCGCCCTCGCAAGCCTCGTAGCGGCAGGCGATCTGGATGAAGTGGTCGAACTGCAGCGACTCCTGCAGGTGCTCCGGTGGCTTCGCCGGGACCTTTTCGCATACCTCGGCGATGCGCAGCAGCTCCTGCTTGCGCTTGGGGTCGGTCTCGAAGTTCTCGGCGATGATCTTCGCCAGCCGGCTGTAGCGCCGCGACCAGCGTATCACGGCCTCTAAAACCACGATCATGGACTTCCACACGTCGAGCTTCTCGTAATTGGGGAGTTCATCCGGATCCGGCACCTTGTTGTAGATGTGTTCTTCCGCTTCGGCTATCCTGGCGTTTATTTCGCCTATGATCCCCTCCAGGCCCAGGCGGAACATGAAGTCCCACTGCTTGGTGGCGTAACCGATCCTGGCGATGGGAAGCCCCCAGCCGATAACCCCGGTGAGCAGCTTCACGATCTCCTCCGGTGGCACCAGGTTAAATACCCTGGCCCCTGCGCCTATGGGGTTCCAGTAGTCGCTCAGCTCCCTGATAAGGGCCAGGTTCTCCTCCTCGGGGTCCGGTATCACGGTGCGGTCGTTGTAGAGGTCCTCGTTGAGGAGGAAGAGGATCTCCGGGTGCCATATTATGGTATGTGGCCTCGAGCCCAGGTAGCCCATGATCTGGGCGTTGTCCTGGATGAAGATGGTGATGTTGTCGAACACGTTGGCCAGAGCCTTGGCGTAGCGCATCCTCAGGCTGTCGGCCTCGCTGGCCTTGAAAGCCTCGGTGAAAAGCACGGCCCTCTCCAGGTCCAGCTTTACCCCGGGGTTGTAACCGGACCCCTTGGCCCCCTTCTTCCAGATCGCCTTGCGCAGGTAGTCGAGTCTCTGCGAGCGCTTGTGCTCGGCCCACCACCACCATTGCCCGCTCTTCTCGATGTCCTCGATAGAGCGCATCTCTACTGCTGACATCTTATCTAACCCCCTTTTCTCGCCTCGTTGGTTGAAGCGTCCCGGTTATTGCTTTGCGTGGACTTCCGGGATGCAGGACCTGGAAGCAGCGGCCACCTTCGCGGTAGCCGTCCATTCCCTCAGGTCTTTTGCCCATGTCCACCTATCCTTTTTCGCGGCCTTTCGTTTCACGGCCTTATGCGAAAGCCTGGAGGGTGGTAGTGCGATGGTGGGGGGAATCTGCTGCATCTGTAGCGAAGCGAGATGCGGGTATTGTATGCTTTTTCTAAACCTTTTTCTCTACTTTATTCAGTTTTCCAAAAAGCCCATCCAGACTGGTAAAACGTTCACCCGGGTTTAGTAACCAGTTATTAACTATTTTGCATAGTTCCTGCTAGAACGCCGGATGTAGTTGTTCTTATTTTAGTAAAAGTGTACGTAAATAGCAATAGGTATTCTGGTTATTCCCGTACAACGTTGAAGTCATTTATCCGCCCCGCCCCGAAAGCCGCGGATCTCGCGAAGGGTGTATGCTCATGGGCCGCTCCGGTCGAGCCACGGCGATCGCGCCGGCGCTGGTCCACGTGCATACGGGGGGTCCATCGCGGCAGTCGGCCGCCGGCCGGAAAGGCTGCCTCTCCCGCTACCTTCCCTTGAACCTGGGGTCGCGCTTCTCGCGGAATGCGGTTATGCCCTCTATGGAATCCTCGCTCGCCAGCGCCCTGCCCATGATGGCGTTGATCTCGTCCCTTTCCGCGTCGGAGATGGGTGTCATGGCGGAGAGGATGCTCAGCAGCCTCTTGTGCCCGGCGAGGGAAAGGGGCGCGTTGGCGGCGATCTCGCGGGCGAGTTTTCCCGTGAACTCCTCCAGCTCCTCCTCGGGGACGAGGTAATCGAGCATGCCCATCGCGCGCGATTCCGCGGCATCGAATATCGCCGCCGTCAGGAAGACTTTCTTGGTGACGGGGTAGCCGAGGTTGCGGATGAAGCGGTGCAGCCCCTCGGGCGGATAGACGATGCCCAGGCGCGCCGGCGGCATGCCCATGCGGCAGCCCTGCGAGCCTACGCGCAGGTCGCAGGCCATGCTGGTCTCGCATCCCGCGCCCAGGCAGAACCCCCGTATCATGGCGATGACCGGGAAAGGGGCGTTCTCTATGGCGTCAAGGCCGAAACGGAGGGGGCCCTTCTCGGCTATCTGGTTCTGGATGTCCTCGGGGATGCCCTCGGGCAGGGCCGAGAGGTCCATGCCCGCGGAGAAGGCCTGTTCCCCGGCTCCCCGCAGAATGGCGCAGCGGACCTCCGCCTCCTCCGCCAGGCCGCGTATGGCCTGTCCCAGGGAGACCAGCAATGTCGAGGAGAGGGCGTTCCGGCGCCTGGGCCGGTTGAGTATGAGTGTCGCCACCTCTCCCTGTTTTTCTATAAGGAGTTCCGCTTCCTCGTTCATGGCTCACCCCTTAGCTGTTACGTGCCCCGAGACATGCCGCATATCCCTCTCGCGCCTGCCGGCTGCCTCCGGGCACTCAAGCCCCCGCTGTTGCTGAAGCACCCGCACCTTCCCGCCACGCGCCGGGAACCGTGGGGCATGTCGTCCGTGACTATGGCGCACTACCTACTTTAACAAATCCTTTTCGCGACCGCCTCATCCCACTCCCGGCCGGCGCAGGGGCGATAACGCGTGGAGCAAGCTTCGGGATATCCGTCCCGCGCAGGCCCCGGCGGCGCTCAAACCGCGTATTGTTTGCGCAGGTCTTTCTTGAGGATCTTGCCCGTGAGGGTCCTGGGTATGGCCTCTACGTTGGTGACCTTCTTGGGTATCTTGTAGCGGGCCAGCTTGCCCTCGCAGAAGGCCTCGATATCCTCCAGGCTGACCGGGTCTTCGGGACTTTGCGGCAGCACCAGGGCATGCCCCACCTCTCCCCATTTTTCGTCCGCCGCGCCGATGATGGCCACATCGCTTATCTTGGTATGCTCCATGAGGACCTTTTCCACCTCCGCGGGATAGACGTTCTCGCCGCCGCTGATGATCATGTCTTTCTTGCGGTCCACGATATATACGTAACCGTCCTCGTCCACGGTGGCCAGGTCTCCGTAATGGAACCAGCCGTCCTTAAGCGCCTCGGCCGTTTCCTCCGGCATGTTCCAGTAACCCAGCATGACGTAAGGGCCGCGGGAGCATATTTCGCCTACCTCCCCCGATCCGGGAACGACCTCTTTCCCCTCCTCGTTTAGCACCTTGACCTCCGCATGGAACATGGGAATGCCCGCACTGCCTATCTTTTCCATATTGGAGCAGGAAAGCACGATGGAGGTCTCGGTGCACCCGAAGACCTGGATGAGCAGGGGTACTCTCATATTCTCCACGATGCGGTCGAGGAGTTCCCTGGAGGCCGGAGAGCCGCCGATGCCCACTCCCTTGAGGGAGCCCAGGTCGTAGGCGGAGAAGCTCGGGACGTCGAGCATCATCTGCAGCATGGTGGGGACCGCCCCGAAATGGGTGACCTTGTGCTGCGAGATGATCTGCAGGGCCCCCTCGGGGTTCCAGAACTTCTGCAGGATGATGGTGCCGCCGGTGTAGAAGGTGGGCATGGTGATGATGTTCAGGCCCCCGGAATGGAAGAGCGGTATGGCCACCAGGGAGACGGCGTCGATGTCGAAGAGCAGCTCCAGGGCGTCGTTGAAGGTGTTCCAGAAGGTCTTGCGATGCGGGAGCACCGCTCCCTTGGCCCTGCCCGTGGTGCCCGAGGTGTACATGATGAGCTGGGGGTCCTCCAGGTCCGGCGGTTTGGGAACCTCCGGCTCCTCTTCGCTGGAGCCCTCCAACCACGACTCGTACTCGGTAGCGAAGTCCGGGAGGTTGTCGCCCGCCGCGACGACCGCCTGCAGGGTTTGACTGTAAAGGCCGAGGAGTTCCCCCATGGTCCCCGCGAACTCGCCGTGAAAGAAAAGTGCGCGCGTGCCGGTGTCCTCGAAGATATCCGACAGCTCAGCCGCCGTGAGCCTGAAGTTCAAGGGGATGAAGATGAGGCCCAGCTTGGCGCAGGCGAAGTAGATCTCCATGAACTCCGTGCAGTTGAAGAGCATCGCCGCTACGCGGTCTTCTTTCTTAAGTCCCGCCGCGAGAAGGCGGTCGGCCACGCGGTTGACGCGACGGTTGAACTCCTCGTAGGTGTAGCTGCGGCCGCCGCCTATGAAGGCCGTCCTGTCCCTGGTCAAGGGGAACCTCGCTCTTTTCAACGCCCAGTTGCCCACGTTCATGGGATTCACCCCCTGCTCTCTCCCCGCTTTCAACGGGAACGTACGACATGACAATAGCGGGAACCGTCGATGCGGTATGTGGTACGGCGATGAATGCTTATCGTTTCCCCCGGAGCTACGGGGCGATTGTATGCCAACGTGTTCGGAAGTGTAAGCCCCCTCTTCCTCCGAATGCATCGATCAGCCCACGCAAAGCATTATGTAATATCGTTCACACGTTGTAAAGTAATAATGTTCACGGTACATAAACTAGAAAACGGAAAGCCGCGAAGGCGAAAACTCGAAAAGTGGCTTCAATAAAGGATATAATGAGAAGTGTAACGATTCTTTACAGCCATCTGGCACTCTGATAATATCGTTGATATTCGGATGCGGCAATATTGAACCCAAGAGGGCGGGCAGCGTCCGCGCCACGCCCTCCACTATCTACACCAGCGTACGTGCTTCATGCGTTCAACCGGGAGCAAGACGGGTTCATGTCTTGTAACGACTGGCGGCCGGCATGGCGGCATGCTCATCGCATGGCAGATAAAGGTAACGGAGGAACGGGGCCTCCATCGAGCGGGAGGGGGAGAGATGAACGAATTGCTCGAGGTGGGGAAGTATGCGTGCGGACTTGCCTACGAAAGTCTTCCGGAAGAGGTGATCGAGGCGGCGAAAGTCCCCATAATCGACTGCCTGGGCGTCACCGTGGCGGGGCTGGAGGACGAGGGCACGCGCATCGCGGCGGAATGGGTGCAGTCGATGGCGTGCGGGCAGGATTCCACCGTCTTTTACGGATTCGGTAAGAGCGCCGAGGCCTGGGCGGCGATGGCCAACGGCACCGCCGCGCACGCGCTCGACTTCGACGACGTCAGCTTCAGGATGATGGGGCATCCCTCCGTGGCGCTGGTGCCGGCCATCCTGGCCGTGGGCGAGACCCTCTCGGCGACGGGGGAGGAATGTATACTTTCCTACGTGGTTGGGCTGGAGGTGGCGGCGAAGACGGGAGCGGCGCTGGGGGGAAATTCCTACATGCTGGGATGGCACCATACCAGCATCCTGGGGGCGCTGGGGGCGGCGGCATCCTGCGGCAAGCTCCTGGGATTGAGCGAGGAGCAGATGGCCTGCGCGCTCGGGATATCCTGCTCTCTCGCCAACGGGCTACGTGCCAATTTCGGCACCATGACCAAGCCCCTGCACGCCGGCATGGCGGCGATGAACGGGGTGATGGCGGCGCGCCTGGCCGCCAGGGGGTTTACATCCAATCCCAATGCGCTCTACGGGGAGAGCGGGTTCGCGCGGGCTTTCTCAGACGACCCGGACAAGGGTGAGGAGCTGTTGAACACCCTGGGCGAACCCTACGAGCTGATCGACCCCGGGCTCTCCTTCAAGCCCTACCCCTGCTGCCGCGGCCCCCAGGGCGCCATCGACGCCGCCCTTGCCGCACGTGAGGAGGCGCTCAAAGAGGGAGGCATGGACGCCGCGGCGATAGAGAAGGTGGAATGCCGCGTCCAGGAATGGCTGCGCTCGGTGCTGACCTATCATCAGCCGCGCAGCGGCACGGAGGGCAAGTTCAGCCTGGAGTTCTGCGTCACCTCCGCCCTCCTGGAGGGCAGGGTGGGGGTGGGTCAGTTCCGGGACGAGGTGGTCACGTCCCCGCCGGTGGTGGAGACGATCTCCAGGTTCGACTGGCAGGACCTGGTAGGAGAAGTCACCAGCCCCTTCGCCTCCGAGGTCACCGTGACCTTCGAGGGCGGGCGCAAGGCGGAGGGAAAAGTGGATAAACCCCTGGGGGAGCCGGGAAACCCCATGAGCGAGGAACAGATATTCGGGAAGTACCTGGAATGCGTGGGAAGCGCCCTCGACCCCGCGCTGGCGGAGCGCACCCTGGAGATGCTCAGGGGCCTGGAATCGCTCGACGATATCGGCGAACTCGTGAAGGCCTATAAGGGCTGATCCTCGAGGCCGAGCCTCTGCTTGATGTGGTCGGCGACCCGGGATATATAGGTGCCCGATACGAAGACCTCGTCCACGCCCATTTCCTTGAGCCTGGGGATATCCTCGTCCGGGATGACCCCTCCCACCAGGACCATCTTGTCCGCGATGCCCTTGTCTTTCATGATGGCCATGAGGCGGCGCACGATGCTCAGGTGAGCGCCGGAGAGGATGGACAGCCCGATGACGTCGACGTCCTCGTCCAGCGCGGCATTCGCGATATCATCAGGCGTGCGGCGCAGGCCGGTGTAGATGACCTCGAAGCCGGCGTCCTTGAGGCCGTAGGCGATCACCTTGGCGCCCTGGTCATGGCCGTCCAGCCCGGGCTTGGCGATGAGCACCCGCACCTTGCCTTTCACTTCCATGTCCGTCAACCTGCTCCCCCTTTCAAGTTCGGTGTGCATGGATCGAACATCTCTCTATTCCCATATGGGCTGGCATTCCAGCAGCCGCACCGCGACCCCCGTCTGCCGTTCTATATCGAGCCAGTTCCTCCCGGTGAGGTCCCTGCCCCAGCCGCTGAGGTGGAACGGCGAGGACGGGATGACCACCAGGTCTGGCGGCGGTTGCGGCCCTCGCGCATATTCCCGCAGGAAATCTATGAAATCCTGCACCACCAGCAGGTCTCCCAACATAATATTCCCGCCGAAGAAACGGTTCCGGGGCACCGCCACGCCCAGGCGCGTTCCCTCCGGAAGGGTAAGGGGCCGTTCGCGCAGGAGCTGCTCCAGGGTGGGCCTGACCAGGGTCGAGGTGAGGAAGAGCACTTCCTTTCCCCCCTCCCCGCGCACCAGGAGCTCGAGCTTTTCCAGGCAGCTGGCCCTAAGCCCGGCGCCCATGAAGACCGCGCCCAGGTGAGTCCCGGTGGCGGTATCGAAGGGATAGGACCCGCCGCCGGTGTTGCCGCAAAGCTCCAGCTCTCTGCCTCCGCGCAGCACGGTGAGGGCGGCCCGCCCGCCGCTTGCCTGCAGCAGGGAGAGCAGGTCCCTCGCCTGCGGCCTACCGGCCACCGGTATTCCGTTCACAGAGATTACCATATCACCCGCCGCGAGTCCGAGGCGCGCCGCCGCCGATCCTTTTACCACCCCGATGACCTCGGGCTGGTTCTTTCGCCGCCGCGTGAGGTTCTCCTCGTAGAGGGAGGGGCTGACAAAGACGGGGCAGGATACGTGCTTCCTGAGCTTCTGTACCCGCCGCACCGTTTTCCCCCATACCTCCTCGGTGTCGAAGGGATCCTGCGGGGCGAAGAAACGGGAGTAACCCGGCAGGTTGACCTGGACCATGCGGGCCCGGGAGGCGTCCGCGAAAGCGGCCGTCTCCTCCAGGTCGTGCAACATCTCCTCCAGGCAGGGAGAGGGCCAGGCCACGACGTTCACCGCGTAGGGGATGCCCGCTTCGGAGAGGAGGGCGGGCGCGGCCATGGCCGTCTCCGGGTGCCGGTCGCCCATGAGCAGGGAGCGGCGCCGCGGCGACGCGCTGTTTAAAGATAGGTCAATATATACAGGGGCCAGCTCCGCCAGCGCGGCCACGAGATCGCGGTCCAGGGCGCCGCCGTTGGTGCAGAGGCGGAAGGGTTCGCCCGTCTTCTCCCGCAGCGAGCGTAGCAGTGGCAGGATTCGGGGATGGGCCAGCGCCTCGTGCGGGCTCCCGAAGGTGGGGTAGAGGCCCCTGCCGGCGCGGGGGGCATAGAAACCCACCCTGGCCGCCAGGCCTTCCCATTCGTCCTCCGGGGGATGCGGCTCCTGCAGGAGTGATGGCGGCAGGCCGCGGTTGTAGCAGAAGACGCAGTCATACTGGCAGCGGGTGGCGGCGTGGTTGAAGATGTCCGCGGGCGTGGCGGCGTGCGGGCCGGTCCAGTCCCCGGGGTCCCTGAGGCGGAAACCGTCTATACATACCGGCTGGCCCCCGCTCTCCAGTTCGACCACGGAAAGGAGGCTCGCCAGCTGTCGGGCTATGAACTCGATGCGGGGTTCGTAAACGGCCGCGTTGGCCAGGTTCATGTAGGGTTTTGCGCCCCCGCCGCAATGAAGGGACCCTGGAGGGCAGGCGGGCGCCTCTTCCGCCGCCCCGCCTTTATCCCCGCGCAGGCCGTATACCTTGCGTTCCGGGCCCAGGAAGCGGAAGGAATCGGCGGCCGTCTCCTCGCCGCTGCTCAGGGGCTGGACTATGTCCAGGAGGTTGCAGAGCTGCTGCCTGGCCATCTCCGCCAGGCGGTCTGAATGGATGGGCCCGCGCCCGGGGCCGTCGAGCCGGTAGCGTAAAATCAGGTTTTCGCCCATGAAAGATCCCCCCTCCGTCAGAAAGGGGAAGCCGCCTTGTATTCCCCGAAGACCCCCTTGAGGACGTCGCATATCTCCCCCTCGGTTACGTACGCCTTGACGCAATCCACGAGGTGGGGGAGAAGGTTCTCCTCCTCTTTCGAGGCCAGGGTCTCCAGCTCGCCCAGTAGGCGCGCGACCTCCCTGCCGTCCCTCTCGCGTTTGAGCTCCGCCAGCCGCACTTCCTGCTTCTCCTCGGCCTGCTCTCTTTTCTCCGGGTCGTACGGGTTGGCCACCAGGCGCTGGGTGGACACCTCCAACTCGTTCTCGCCGCTGAAACAGTTCACGCCCACCACCAGCCGCTCGCCGCTTTCCATGGCTCGCTGGCGCTCGTAGGCGCTGCGGGAGACCTCGCGATGCATGTAGCCGTTCTCTATGGCGGCCACGGCGCCGCCCTGCTTCTCGATCTTTTCCAGTTCCTCACAGGCAGCGTCCTCGATCTCGTCCGTGAGCGTCTCCATGCAGTAGGAGCCGGCGAAGGGATCCGTGAACTCGAGCAGGCGCGCCTCGCAGGCGATGATCCTTCCGGCGTCCTGCGCCAGCTGCAGGGCCTCCACGCTCCAGCCCAGCCCCAGGGGTTCGTCGTAGGGCGGGAAAGGGAGGGGCCTGCCGCCGGAGAGGACGCTGGTGACGGCGCCTATAACAGCGCGGGTGAGGTTGTTCAGGGGCCGCTGCAGGGTGGTGGAGGAAGGGCCGATGTGGGCGCCGAGGGCCTGTCGGATGCGCATGCTGCGCGGGTCCCTGGCCCCGAACCTCTCGGATAGTATGCGCGCGTACATGCGCCGCGCGGCGCGCTGGAAGGCGATCTCCTTGAGCAGTTCCATGCTCCCGCCGAAGGCGTTGAAGGTGAAGCGCGGGGCGAACTCGTCTATATCCAGCCCCGCGTCTATGCCCACCTGCAGGTAGGCGATGGCGTTGGCCATGCTGAATGCCAGGTCCTGCTCGCGCGTGGCCCCCGCCTCGCGGATGTGATAGCCGCCGATAGAAGTTATGTTGACGTCGGGCATGTTCCTGCACATGAAGACCAGGCTGTCTCGGAACATGCGCAGCGCGGGCCGGGGGGGAAAGATATAGGTGCCGCGCGCGATGTACTCCTTGAGGATATCGTTCTGCGGCGTGGCCCGGAGCTTGTCCAGGGGGATGCCGCGTTTCTGCGCCAGGGCCGCGTACATGGCGATGATGATATTGGCGGGAGCGTTGATAGTGAAATTAGAGGCGATGCCGTCCAGGTCGAGGTCGCCGCGGTAGGGTTCGTAGATTATCTCGAAATCCGCCAGGGTATCCACGCACACCCCGACCTTGCCGACCTCGCCCTCGGAGAGCGGGTTGTCGGAATCGTAACCGCACTGGGTGGGAAGGTCGAAGGCGAGGTTGGGGCCGCCCCTGCTGCCCGTCTCCAGCAAGCCCTTGTAATAATCGCGGGTGTCCTCGGGGGTGCCGTACCCGGAGTAGATGGCCGCCCTGGTCTGCCCGCCCGCGCCGGGCAGGCCGCCCTTTCCGGCCATGGAGGCCAGGCGGGAAAGCCCGGCCATGGGCTCGATGGGGAAGGTCCCCGCGGTGTAGGGGTAGGTGCCGGGAAAGCCCACCTTATCCAGGAAATCGAAATCCTCCAGGTCCAGCGGCGAGCAGAAACGGGCGCTCCCCTCGCTCAAGTAAGGGAACCTCTGCAGCGCCTTGGCCAGCGGCCCTTCCTCCCAGGACTTTCTGGCCTGCCCGATCTTCTCCAGGTCCTCGCTCATCTCTCCCCCTTTTTCCTGCGACACCACGGCGCTTACCGGTTAAGCGTTGCTACTGGTGGTTGGCCCGGGCTGGATAGAGGGTTGCGAAAGAAGTGGAACGGATTCAGCAACGGCGGCTATCGCAAACCTCCGGCAATAAAGATTCTACAGTATCGTCAACCGCTCAAGCCTCTGCCCATGTTACCGTACACCAAAAAGTACACTCTTGCTAAAGCTAAACCATCCCATGCGCTTAGACAAGGGGCGGGGGACCACCTGCGGGATCAGCCCGGCTGCAGACGGCTGTCGATAAGCGGCGGCTTGAGGCAAGCGGATGTTTACTGGGAAGACGCCCTGCGAGCACCGCTCTTCATACGACCGTTACCGCGCGCAACGCCTGGACGAGGGGCGCGATATACACGGGAGGCGGGGATATGCGGTGCAGCCCCGCGGAGATCAATGCCGTGCGAAAGGAGCCCGTAAAGGGATCGCGTGCAGAGATTACCGGGCCCGTATCAGCTCTCGCCCTGCTCCTTCTGTACCTTGTCCAGCTCTTTTTGCAGCATGCGCTCCCTGACCGCATCGCTGCGCTTGCCGGTCAGGTAGCCGAAGATATGGAAGGCCAGGCCTATGCCCCAACCCAGCATTACCCAGACAGGCCAGAAATTGCCGGTGTCGGCGCCGGTGAGGGCCCAGATCAAGATGAGGAAACCGTTCACGATGATGTAAGACCCGATATGGGAGAAGAGGGCCATTTTCTGGCTGACCCGCTTCTCCGCCTTCTCTCTCAACTCGTCGCTGAGCGGGGGGCCGGGCGGCTGCTGTCCCTCTACCATGGACACCACTCCTTTTCTATCCACGGGCGGTTTATCCAGTATCTCCATAGTAATCGAAATCGGGAGGTATGTCCTTAAGCCTTCGCCCGGCTCATGCGCCGGCCGGTCCTTTCCCGTCTGGGCGGAAAGCCGGCCGGCAGAAACGTTCCGGCTGTGTTTATAAATTGAGATGACGGCGTTCACGCCCCGTTTCAAGCTCTTAGCTGCCGTTGACACGTGCCCGGCTTGTATAGATAATTACGAACCGGCGGGGGTTCGGAACAGCAGGGAGGCGAGAGGAAATGGCGAACGAAGAGCATTTGAAGATACTCCAGCGGGGCGTCAAGGCCTGGAACGCCTGGAGGCAGGAGGACCGGGACGTCATGCCGGACCTCTACGGGGCCGACCTCCGCGGCATGGACCTCACCTATATCCATTTTATGCGCACGAACCTGGGGGAAGCGAACCTCGAGGGAGCCATTCTGCGCAAGGCCTTCATGGTCGGCGCTTTTCTGCACGGGGCGAACCTCTCCGGCACAAACCTGGAAGGCGCGGATATGCGCGGATGCCATCTCTCCGAGGCGAAACTGGCGGGCGCGAGGATGACGGGCGCCGTGCTCAACAAGGCCCTGGCCGTGGGGGTGGATTTCAGCGGTTGCGACATGGGATTCGTTATGATGCTGGGCACCAACCTCGAGAACTGCGATTTTTCCGACGCCGATATGACCGACGTCGATCTCACCGACGCGAAACTGGCCGGAGTGGTGACCGAAGGCGTGAAAGGCTACCGTTTCCCGCGGTAAACCTCAATACACGAAGTCGGGGAAGGTACAGACGTTAGACGGCTGCATGCGCCGGTACATCTCGATGCCCCGCCAGGGCTCGCCGAGTATGCCGTCGTGTATGGCCCAGGAGCGGCCGCGTACCGTCTTCTCCGCGCCCGGCTGGCGGAAGGGCGTGCTCCCGTCCAGCTTCTGAAAAAGCTCTCCGCCGGGTTGGAAGCCCGCGTTTATCTCCTCCATCCTGCGGCGGCCGCGGATGTAGTTGAAACCGTAGCTCTCGAAGATGATGGCGTTGTTGTAGGCCAGGGGCTCGGCGATGATCATGTCCTGCCCCATGGCGTAAACGATGGCGGCGGCGAGGGGGGCAAAATACTTGAACAGGCGCAGCCCTTTCCTTACCTGACCCGGGGCCAGGCCTGCCTCCATGGCCCTTACCTCCTCGGGTATGTTGCGCCGCACGGTGGCGAACTTGGTACGCCTGCCCTCCTCGTCGATATCTGTGTTGAAGCGCGGGGCATGGGGGTCGTTGATGATGAGGAAGTTGATGTCGATCTTGAAGAAGGCGGTATCCTCTATCTCCAGCAGGAAGATACAGTCCTGGTCCTGGGGGTGTTCCCTGACCTCGGTGACGGCGAAGGTGGACTTGGCCGGCGCCTTGATACTCACCACCTTTTCTCCGTCGCGATTGGCGAAGGTCCTGCGGTCGATGCCGAAGGAGTCGAAGACCGGGTCCGGAATGAGCAGGGAATAGACGCGCTCCTTCACGTCCTGCTGCAACTGGTTGAGGTCGTGGATGTTGCGGTGGGGAGCGTCTCCCACCAGTTCGCCGAATTCGCTGACTATGTCCGCGTGAAGTCCCTCTTCCATGCCCTGTGACCCTCCGCCTCTTACATTATACGGGTGAGAGCCCTTCTTCAAGGTTGGTGTGATCCGGCCGTCAAGGGCGTTGATGTTCTCATGTGCGATGAGAGAATCAATACATGCAGTCGGGGAAGGTGCGGACCTCTTCGGGCCTGATGCTGCGGTACATCTCGATCCCCCTCCACGGCTCGCCCAGGATGCCGTCCTGGATGGCCCAGGCACGGCCGCGAACCGTCTTCTCCGCGCCCGGCTGGCGGAAGGGCGTGCTCCCGTCCAGCTTCTCGAAGAATTCGCCCCCGGGTTGGAAGCCCTCGTTGATCTCCTGCATCTTGCGTCGGCCGCGGATGTAGTTGAACCCGTAGTCCTCGAAGGCGATGGCGTTGTTGTAGGCCAGGGGCTCCACGATGATCATGTCCTGCCCCATGGCGGAGACGAAAGTGATGGCCAGGGGGACGAAGTGCTTGAGCAGGCGCAGACCTTTCCTTACCTGACCCGGGGCCAGGCCCGCCTCCATGGCCCGTACCTCCTCGGGGATGTTGCGCCGCACGGTGGCGAACTTTGTCCTGCGCCCCGCCTTGTCCGTATCGGTGTTGAAGCGGGGGGCGTGGGGGTCGTTGACGATGAGGAAGTTGATGTCGATCTTGAAGAAGGCGGTGTCCTCGATCTCCAGGAAGAAGATGCAGTCCTGGTCCTGGGGGTGTTCCCTTACCTCGGTGATGGCGAAGGTGCCCTTGGGGGGCGCCTTAACGTCAACCACCCTTTCCCCCTCGCGATTGGTGAAGGTCACGCGGTCGATGCCGAAGGAGTCGAAGACCGGGTCCGGAATGAGCAGGGAATAGACGCGCTCCTTCACCCCCTGTTCCAGCTGGTTGAGTTCGCGGATACTGTGATGGCGGGAGTCCTCCACCAGCCGGCCGAACTCGCAGACCAGGTCGTCAAGGTTGTTCTCCTCCATACCGTGCGATCCTCCTTTAAATACTGGCCGAGAGGCGGTCGTCGATGAAGCCGGCGCAGCGCATGGCCAGGGCCATGATGGTGAGCTGGGGGTTGACCCCCGGCGAGGAGGGGATGACGCTGCCGTCGCAGATGAAGAGGTCCTCGACGTCCCAGCTCTCGCAGGTGTGCCTGACCACCGACCATTCGGGGTCGCCGCCCATGCGGCAGGTGCCCAGGGGATGGTAGGCGCTCATGGCCAGGATGTCGGTGGCGCGCACGCGAAAGCGCTCCAGGCGCTTGAGGTCCCGCGGGCCGGAAAGCTCGTAGTGCCCAGCGATGGGGGTAAAGACCTTCTTCGCGCCCGCCGCGAACCATATCTCCGCCATGAGGGCGGTGGCCGCCCGCGCCTTCTCCACGTCCTTCCCCCGCAGCATGTAGAGCATGCCGGGGCGGTATCCCGGGCGGCGCAGGTCCACGACCCGGCCCCAGGAGTCGCTCTCCGAGACCATGCCCCCGAAGATGCCCATGTTAGGGTAGGAGGCCATGAGGGACGCGTTGCGCTTCCCGGCGAAGGGCAGGGCCAGGGAATGCACCTCCGGTGGGACAGTGCCCCCCTCCAGCATGATGCCCTCGCCCTTGAACTCGTCCACATAGCTGCTCTGTGGGATGCCCTTGGGTGGTCCCAAGGGCTCATCGAACAGGGCTATCGCAGAGGTGGCGGGGTGGATCTGAAGGTTCTTTCCCACCTGCCCGCTGGAGTTGGCCAGGCCCTGCTTGAGCAGGAAGTAAGGGGAGTATATGGCCCCCGCAGCGAGCACCGTGACCCTCGCCTCCACTTCTATGCGCTGATCGGTGGGCCGGCCAGTGTAGGGATCCAAGAAGAAACCGGTGACGCCGGCGGCACGCCCGCCCGCGGTCCTGATGCCGTCCGCCCTGCAGCGGGTGTAGATGTCCGCCCCGGATGCAACGGCGTCGGGGATGAAAGATACATCGACGCTCTGCTTGGAGCCGGAGGGGCAGCCGAAGGCGCAGGAGCCGAAGCCCTCGCATTCCTTGGCGTTGCGCGGCAGCCAGCCGCAGGAGAGCCCCAGCTTCTCCGCGCCCGCCAGGAAGGTGTTCGCCACCTTCCCCGCCACCTCGGGGTCGGCCCTCTTCACGAAGAGGAATTCCTCCAGGTGGGCGTAGATGAGGTTGAGCTCTTCCTCGCTGATATCGCTGAGGCCGTGGGTGAGGTGCCACTTCTTGAGCACCGGCCGCAGCACCCTCAGCGCCGTGCCGGAGTTCACGGTGGTGGTGCCGCCCACCGTTTTGCCCATGGGGAGCAGGACGAAGGGCACCCCCAGGGTGATGGTCTGACCCGCGTCGCGGTACATCCTCATGTAGGACTCGGCCGGGTTGAGGTTGAAGTCCTCGCGCGTGAAATAGCCGCCCTCCTCCACCACCACCACCGAATAGCCCTCGCCCGCCAGCTCCCTCGCGATGGGGCCGCCTCCCGCGCCCGAGCCGACGATCGCCACGTCGGCGGAGCGCGAAACGTCTCCTCTCACGTCCTGAGGTCCCAGGATCATGGCTGTCCCTCCTGCTTGGGGGGGAGCTCGCTATCGCGGGTCACCACTCGCAGGTTCGATTCCTCCTTGAGGGCCTTGGAGTCGAACCCCAGGGGTATGGCTACCTCGGGGCGGCGGTAGTAGGACATGAGCAGGGGGAGCCCTGGCAGCATACCCACGCCACGCAGGAGGGGATTGCGGGAGGATAAAAGCCGGTTGAGCAGGTCCTGGCGCTGCTCCAAGCCAAGGCGAGAAAAAGACCTGCCCTTGAAGAGGAACGAGAACAGGCGCAGGGATAGGTTACACAGGGCAAATAACGCCTTCAACTCGGGCGCGCCGGCTGCGAAATATTCCTCGATAAACGCGGTCTGCCCCTCGAGATCGACAGGGGGCAGGCCCTCCGGTTCGCCGACGTATGCGCTCAGCAATTCCTGCATGTGCCGCCTGGATACAACGCCCATCTTCCCTCCTCACTCCCATGCCGGCCCAGACCATATAGATACTATCACAAGCTTTGGCGATCTTGGGGCACACCGCGGCTCGTTGCGGTCGAGGCGCTAACCCCGGCCGTCCGGGCGGATACCTCGTATCCGTCCCCGAGGTCCGGACCGCACGCGTAGCGGGCTATAATATGGGAACGGGTCGGCATGCAGAACGGGTCGAGTAAGGGGGGGAACAATGCAAGGGGATAACTCAGCGAAGTTTTCGTTCGTCAGGGAAGACCACGTGTTCAAGAGCAGGCGGAAGAAGTGCGCGGCATGGCTCTACCGCCCGTCGGGCGCGGCGCGGCCTCCCGTGGTGGTCATGGCCCACGGCTTCGGGGCGCAGAGGGATTTCGGCCTGCCCGCCTACGCCGAGAGGTTCGCGGCAAGGGGCATGGCCGTGTTCCTCTTCGACTACCGCAACTTCGGGGCCAGCGAGGGCGAGCCCCGCAACCTGGTGAACCCCTGGCGGCACCTGCGGGACTGGAAGGCGGCCCTGGCCTACGTGCGCGAGCTACGGGAAGTCGATGTGGAGAAGATCGCCTTGTGGGGGTCCTCCTACAGCGGCGGCCACGTAATCGTCACCGCTTCGCGGGAAAGCGATGTGGCGGCCGTAGTCTCCCAGGTACCCTTCGTGGACGGCGTGACCACCGCCTACTGGACGGGGCTGAGGCACGTCATCCAGGCCACCGCGGCCAGCCTCGAGGACGTGGCGCGCGCGATAACAGGAAGGGAACCGTACTGCGTCCCCGTAGTCAGCGACCCCGATACTTTCGGCCTCATGAACTCGTCCGAGTGCAAGCCGGGATACATGGCCATCGTCCCCGAGGATACGGACTGGAAAAACGAATGTCCCGCGCGGGCCGTGCTGGAATTGCTGTTCTACCGCCCCGTCTCCCATGCCCGTAAGGTAAGATGCCCGGCGCTGGTGATGATGGGGGAGAAGGACACCCTCATCTACCCGAAGTCGGTGGAGAAGACCGCTTCCCGTATGCGCGAGGTCACCCTTATCCACCTGCCCACGGGCCACTTCGATCTCTACGTGGGCGACTGGTTCGAGAAGGTGGTAAAGATACAGGCCGATTTCCTGGCTCGCCACCTCGGTCTGGGATAAGACAGCTTCCCGAAGATCGTCCCCGGCCGCCTCGTCGGGACCGACTGATGCTTGCAGTGAACCAAGCGAGATAGCGAGATATTTTCTACAGCTTAAAGGTGCCCGACCGGCTGCACTTCGACGATAGCCGTACCCTTGACCGGTTGATCCCCCAGCGTACCCTCGACCCACGCCAGGCATTCATACTTGATAGTGTCCCCATATACGAACTCCTGGTTTTCGTACACCATCCTGATGGTCAGGTCGGCCGGCATCGTCTCCGGCCCGAGCTGGATGCGGTGCTGCTGGGCATACTGTTGGCCGGTTTGCGGGCTGACCCATTCCGCCCCGGGTACGGCCTGGATGTCGATCTCGTCGATCGCCCACGAATGCACGGCCTTGCGCGCGCCGTTTTGGGTCCGGTCGCTATCGTCGCGGAAAAGCGTAGCCACGGGTAGCGTGCCGGTCGCGCTGGTTATCTGGATGACCATGATGGCGGCGTTCTCCTCCGGGAGCATGATCGAGAAGAACTCCCAGGAGGCATCGCCGTCTATGAGGACCTCGGTCGCCTGCTCGCCGTAGGTCTGGACTATCTGGTCCATCCACATCGTTCCGCTCGTGCCGCTGCTCAGCGCAGCGCCGTTACGCGTGATGGTGAACTGCTCGACGTCCATCAGCGGCTGCGAATAGTAGTATGAGCCCTGGCCGGACATGGGGTCGCCCGTGGCTTCCAGGTAGGCCTGAACCGAGTTCTCGTAGGAGCCCTCGACCTGCTCTTTCTGCTGCTCGGTCAGGAACTGGGGGAAGAACGATGCCGATCCGTATCCCTGATTCACTGCTCCGAGCCGGTCGCGCACCAGCACCTCCGCCTGGAGTCTTCCTCCCAGCTGGTCCGGGGTATCGGCGGTGAGCCTGTACACGGCACCGGCCGTTCCCATGCTTCCCGAGACGAGGCTCATGGTCATCAGCGGCTCCGACTGGTCGGGCGAGTTCACTTCCACGCTCCAGGGATCTGATTCCACGTTCACGAGCGGCGATATGTCCTGTGTATAGGCGCCTCCGAATACGTATTGCCCCAGGGACGGGCTGTTGAAGGCGACCATGGCCGGAACCAGCGGCACCCTGGACCCGCCCTTCGATACCTCGATGCGCTGCATGGAGATAAGGAACACACCCGGGTCCTCCGGTGCCGCGTCGTCCACCAGGCTCCCGAAGAAAAACCAGCCGTCGAGGTCGTACTCGAAGTGCTCGCTTGCCAGGTATTCGGCCAGTTGCTGCGCGCTCTTCGTCTGCGGCAGGGCATCGTCTACGTCTTGAATGAAGAACGGGGCCCCCGGGACCGGGTCGGGCCATACGTTTTCCTGGTCGCCGGCTTCAGAGCCACCGCAAGCGGTCACGGCGATCATGATGTGCAAGAGCAAGACGATAACGAAGAGCCATCTCAACCATCTCGACATGGTTGCCTCCTTCTTGTCCACATGGACCGGGCTGTAACTATCTATCCAGCCAGAGAAGAACTACGCCAGCCTGCTCGACAGATCATTAAACGGCCAACTGTCCTTTAGCGGTATTCTATCATCGATCATGTTTTTCCCGTGCTGGTTACGCGATTTACTTGCCCCTTTCGCGGATTGCCTGCCGGGCACGCCGGCATCCCGGCATGCCGTTTAAGCATAGGCCGATGCGGGAATGAGATTAATGAGGCGCAAAAAGAGGATACGGCAAGCAGAGACGTTGCGCGGATACAGCCGCGGAGGACCGGGGCGGGTGAGTGGTTATGGAAGGGAGCACGGCACGTACGGAGGACGCGAGAGCGTCGGGGCTGAAGGCGCTCATCGCGATACTCTATGTCATGATATTTCTCGTGCTCTTCGCCGGCGTCTTCGACCGTCCGCACGTGGATAAGAGCGAAGGGAGCCACCCCGCGGCACGGGAAAGCGCCGACCTTTCGCAAACCTTGCTGGGAGTCAATACGCTGAAGATTGAGCCTCAAGGCGGCGCGGTGACGCACGCCGTCTCAGGGGAAAGGGCGGCGGCGGAGGATCTACTCCCCGGCGACATCCTGCTGGGCAGGTGCAGGCTGAGCCTGGTGCCCTCCCTTAATCCCCATAACGGTTGGACCCATGTCGCGTTGTACGCGGGCAAGGGGAGATTGATCGTGGCCGGCAATCCCGGGTCGGGGGTGATAGAGAGGGACGTCGCGTCATGGGCATATCCCGAGATGACCTGGGTGGCCTATGTCAGGGTTTCCAGCACCGACGACGCGACGAGGAAGAGGGCGGTCGAATTCGCGAGGGGCGAGAAGGGGCGGCCCTACGACCTCAACTGGCTGAGCAAACAGGCAGACGGAGACAGCTGGTACTGCAGCGAGTTGATCTGGGCGGCCTACCTCCACGCCAGCGGAGGGAGCATAGACCTGGAGCGCGGTCCCGGGTGGTTCGGAATATCCCCGGACGATATCTTCATGAACGACGAAACGGTGGTGGTAGGTGGGCATTTCGAGGCCAAGCCCGATACCACGTTCTCCCTTCTCCTCAAGGCGCTCGCCATCTGCATCCTCGCGGGGGGCGGAGGAATATTCGTGCCGCACCCCATCTTCTCCGGCGCCCGGCGGCGGCGCTGAACCATCCCTCCCGCCATGCCACGTCAAAAGGTTACTATATGCGTATGCTGGTTTTCAGGCGGCACGGGTGAAGACAAGGAGGTCGAGGGGTATGCAGGTGGAAGTGGAAAAAAAAGACAAAGTATACACAGTGGTCATCAACCGTCCCGAAGTGAAGAACGCCATCGACTACGAGACCTCCAGGCAGCTGGCGGAAGCCTTCCGGGCCTTCGAGGCAGACGATTCCTCCTGTGCGGCGGTGCTGTGGGGGGCGGGCGGTACCTTCTGCGCCGGCGCGGACCTCAAGGCCCTGGCGGCGGACCCCCTGCGGGAAGCGCTGCGGCTGAACGAGGACATGGCGGCGGACGGACCCCTGGGTCCCACGCGCATGCTCCTCTCCAAGCCGGTAATCGCGGCAATATCGGGATATTGCGTGGCGGGGGGCGTGGAGCTGGCCGCGTGGTGCGACCTGCGCGTGGCGGAGGAGGACGCGGTGATGGGCATCTTCGAGCGCCGCTTCGGGGTGCCTCTCATCGACGGCGGCACGCAGCGCCTGCCTCGCCTCATCGGCATGAGCAGGGCCCTGGACATGATCCTCACCGGCCGACCGGTGGGGGCACGGGAGGCGCTGGAGATGGGGCTGGTAAACCGGGTGGTGGAGAAGGGCAAGGCCCGGGAGGAGGCCGAGGAGCTTGCCGCGCAGCTGGCGGAATACCCCCAGACGTGCATGCGCAACGACCGCGAGGCGCTGTACCGCGGCATCGGCCGGCCCTTCGATGCGGGCCTGGAGCTTGAATACAAGCTGGGCATCAAGACCCTGGAGAGCGGGGAGTCCGTTTCCGGAGCCGGACGTTTCACCCAGGGCGAGGGAAAGCACGGCTCGTTCTGACAGGGTGCCGGAACCTGATATTGGAAATCCAGTACGTATGAACGGAACGTACACGTGCCAGGCCTGAGACAAGTCCAGTGAAGGTCAGCGGGATATCAATACCGGAAAGGAATCGCCCGGGCACAGGCACCGCCGCGCCGCCCTTCGCGCGGCGCTGTCGCTTACGCGATACATGCTATCGAACTGACTGGTAAGCCCGGCCGCGTTAATGTACCATGACCGGCCCCGGCCTCCTAGTTAAAGGCGGCTGCGAGTTCTCGAACGTTCTTTGCGACGCCTCGCGGCTCTCCGCGATAGACCCTGGCGATAAAGCCTGCGATAATCATCATTTCGTCCGGCCCCATGCCGCGGTGGGTGACCTCGGCGGTACCCAGCCGGCCCCAGGCGTCGATGAATATACCGATCTCCTCCAGGTCCCGGCACAGTTTCTTCCCTTCCGCCGTGCCCAGGCCGAGCAGTACCTGGTGGGATGAGGTGTAACCGCGATCGGGAAAGCGCACCGGTACCCCGTTTTCGTCCAGGGCACGGGCGAGGGTGCGGGAGTTCTCCACCACCATGGCGCCATAGCCGGGATCGCCTGTCATCTCCTCCAGGGCCAGGCCCAGGGCGGCGATGCGGTTGAGATGGGGGTTGTCCACCAGGCCTATGCCCTCCTCCAGGTCCAGCTCCAGCATCCTGCGCATGGACTCGGCCAGCCGCGCGGAGCCGGTGAGGGCGAGCCCACCCTGCGGCCCGTAGAAGGTCTTGTGGGTGCTGGCGACCAGCATGTCCGCGCCTTCGCGCAGGGGGTCCTGGAACTCGCCGCAGGCGATGAGGCCCAGCACGTGGGAGCCGTCGTAGACGATAAGGCAGCCGTGGCCCGCTTCCTCCAGTCCATCCCTTATCTCCCTGACGGGATGGGGGAAGGATATGATGGAACCGCCCAAAAAGGCGAGGCCGGCCTTCTCCCGCACCAGAGTCTCCACCGTCCGCGAAGCGTCGATGACCATGCTGTCCTCGTCAGCGGGTATGGTCACCCTGCGGCGGTGGAATTTCTCTATCCCCAGGGGGTATCCACCGGCGCTGAAGGGAAGCATGGCCACCGCGTCTCCAGGGGAGGTGAAGGCGAACACGGCCGCCAGAACGCAGAGGTTTCCCGAGACGGAGGAGACCAGCGCGTGCTCCGCCCGGAAGAGCTTCGCCGCGAGCCCTTCGGTGGCCGCGACTATCTCCCGCGCGTAAAGGGAACCGCCGTATCCCGCATCTTGGTACCTCCCGGCGAGGTCGCCCGCCAGAGCCGCACGGACCCATGGCGAGAGGCGGTTTTCCGAGACGACGAGGTTGATGCCGCCCGCTCTCAGTCTCTCGTGCCGCTCGATAAGGTCTGATATATCTGGTTCCCGCATGTTATCCCCCTTTTATCCTGATTCTACATCATCCCGGTGGGCGCATCGTCCGACATGCAGTTTTGGCGCGGTTCGCACTATACTCAGAAAAGCGTGTTAAAGTGCGAGGCTTCGAGGCCATGGACCTGCCCTGCCGTCCCTTCTTCTGCCACATGGCCACGGGCAGGGGAGACCCGTCACGACCCGGCGTCATCATCTACCTGGACGGGTTCACGCACGAGTTTGGTTATTATTTCCAGAAAGGGGAGGTGGCGGGAGCCCTGGTCTTCAGCGTGCAGAGGCCCCTGACCGACGGCGAGAAGGAGGAGTTCAAGGCCAAGCTGGCCGAGGGAGACGGCATCGAGTTCGATTCCTGGGGCGACCGCGTCGCTTCCTGGGCCGCCTGGCCCCTGGGGAGGTGGCGCAACCAGCGCCTCTTCCAGGGGGACAAGATACTTGCCGGCACCCTGGCGGGGGTGATCAGCCCGGTGCTGCTCTTCGGGGTGAACGGCGCCCTGGTCTCCGGGAAGATAGCGGCGGCGGCGGTAACGGACCGCGACGCCGCGCTGCGGGAGTTCAGGCGGCTGACGCCCCTCTACTGGCCGCAGTTCGCCTTCCGCAAGTGCAGGGAATACCTACCCCACGCGGTTATGAAACCTCTGACCCGGGCTATCTTGTTCACCTACTATCCCGACTCATTTCCGTACGGCGTGCTCTTCGCCCTGCCCCCCCCGGGTTATCGCTACCAGGCAAGCAGGGTCAGTCGATCTTCTTGAACATCTTCGTGGGAGCGCCGCAGATGGGGCACTTGTCCGGGGCCTCCCCCTCGACGGTGTTGCCGCAGACCTGGCACACGTAGATGTCGGTCTCCTCGCCTGAGCCCAGGTTGTCCAGGGCCTTCTGGTAGAGGCCGGCGTGGATCTCCTCCACGGCGTTGGCGTAGGCGAAGGAAGTATAGGCGGCGTTCTCGCCCTCGGTCTTGGCCTCCTCCATCATCCTTGGGTACATCGACTTGAATTCCTCCGTCTCTCCGCTTATGGCCTCGCTCAGGTTGTCCGCCGTGCTCCCCACGCCTTTCATCACCTTCAGGTGGGCGTGGGCGTGCACCGTCTCGGCATCGGCGGCGGCTCGGAACAGCCTGGCCACCTGGGCGTAACCTTCCTCGTCGGCCTTTTTCCCGAAGGCCAGGTATTTGCGGTTGGCCTGCGATTCCCCGGCGAATGCCTCCTTGAGATTGTCGATAGTGCTCATGCTGTACCTCCTGTTTCCGCACGTGTTGCAGGTATATTATTCCCGGAGTCAAAGAAATATTGCCGCTAAACGAGGATATCGATCTTGATGCAGATCACAGCGCAGCAGGCGCGTGTTTCTCGGTGTTTGATCGCTGGGATTGATGCTGGTGCGAGCCAGGTAAGAGCGAGACATCACGCTAGCAGCCGTTACCGAACCAGCCTGTCGACGTGGTCGATGATGGCCTCGATGGGAGTGCCCAAGCCAGGCCCGGCTCCGCCAGGACTGGCACAGGCACCGTCGCGCCGCCCTCCGGGCGGCGCTGTCGCTTACGCGATGCAAACGGTCTGACGTTGTTCCTGGGTCTAACCGTATTCTATAACTACGCCGGTGCCGCCCGCGGGGTATGAGAAATCGATGGCCCCGGGCTCGCACACCTCCCAACATGCGCCGCATTCCAGGCACAGATCCTGGTAGTGCATGGCCAGCTTGGCCTTGCCCTGTTTCACCGCCCACAGGCTGAAGGAACAGACCAGGGCGCACATGCCGCAGCCGGTGCACTTCTCGGGGTCGTAGAAGATGAAATCACCCATCTTGTCCGTGTCCACACGCTTGACCAGCCCGAAGAAGTCGATGCTTTCCGGGTCCATCTATCTCACCTCCCGCTTGTAGACCTCTCGTGGCACGGCGGCATCCTGCTTTATATCCGGGTCCAGGAAAGGGGCCAGCCCCTTGGAGAGCCGGGCCACCACGCGGAAGAAGCGCTCGTCGGAGAGGCGACGCAGGGCCGGGATCTTTGGCTTTACCGTGAGCAGGATACGCTTAACGTTCCTGGGCCAGATGCCGCGGGCAAGGGGTGCGATATAGGTCTTCCCGAATTCGCCGAACTCCGGAGCCAGTTCCATGAGATGCTCCAGGTGCTGGTTGAAGCAGTCCATGTGGGCGTCGCCCCAGTCGAAGACGATGGAGAAGGGGTGCAGCATGCTGAACTCCAGCAGGAGCTGGATCTGCCTCTCCATGAGCTTGGGGTCGAAGATGGAGGAGTCCCACAGGTTTACGAACTCCTCTCCGAACTCGTGCTCCTTGCCCAGGCTCGATGCTTTCCAGCGCCGCTCATATTCCGCCATGGTCCTCTCGGAGGTATCGCCCTTGGAGATAACCCAGGCCGCGGTCTCGGCCGCGATCTTGCCCGACGTGATCGCGTGCCAGATGCCTTCCGCCTCCAGGGGGCAGGGGAACCCGGCGGCGTCTCCCACCAGCATCATGCCTCCGGTGTAGGTCTTGGGCGGCTTCTTCAGCCAGGGCAGCAGGTGTGCCTGGTACTCCCTGGGCTTGGCGTCGATGGCCCGGCACATGGCCTGGAAGCCCGGTATGCGGACCACTTTTCTCATCATGTCCAGGGGCTTTTCGTCCCAGTCTTCGCGCAGCCACTGTCCCGCCCCGATGTGGAAGCCGTCGCGGAAGTTCACCTGGTAGGTGCCGTACAGGGGCCCGAACCACACCCACTCGGCGTTGCCGATGACATCGTCCATCTTCTTCTCGTCACAGCCGAAGTCGAGTTGGGGCACCAGCGTGCAGCCCCCGCCCCAACGCTCGCGCATCCCGGATTTTCTGGCCATGGTGGACATGGCCCCGTCGGCGGCGATGACCACCTCGGCCTGGATGGGCTCCCCCTTTTCCGTTTTCACTCCGGTGACCCTGCCGTTGTCCATGGTCACGTCGTTGACCAGCGTGGAGGTGCGCAGCTCCGCTCCTGCTTCCACGGCCAGGTTGGCCAGGAAGGGATCCAGGTCGCTGCGGTAGATGCTGATCCCGTCCATGCCGTGAGGCCAGCGGTTGGCACATAGGTCCGAGCCGGTGGTGCCGCTGCGATAGCGCAGGCGGTCATGCTCATCGATGAGGTTGATCACCACCATCTCTATCTTGCGCACCGATGGCAGATGCTGCAGTTCCTCCATCAGTTCCGGATAGTCCTTCCACCACCTCTGACCCAGGCCGCATCCGGAAGAGTTCTTGTCTCCTGGTGTTCGCCCCCTCTCGAAGAAGACCGTTTTCAGGCCCGCTTCCGCCGCCGTCTTGGCGGCATAAGAACCGCCGGGACCTCCGCCGACTACGGCTACGTCCCATTTCTCCATAACCTGAATACCCCCTTCCTACTTTGCCCCAGGCCATGAAACCTGATGTTACGCGATGGTTGAAAACTGATGTGTTGAAGGGGCCGTTCCCACGAATAGACCGACTGACTGTAAACCCGATCCTCCTTCCTCTGCTAACCCCCGTTCTCGGTCGTGAAACGAAAAGCCCGGAACGGAGCACGCTTTTTAAAGGCGCTCCGTTCCGCGTGTCTTACACCTAGGCCGGCGGGCCTTCATCAGTCCAGGTTCTGAGCTCTATCATGCGGTCCAAGGTAGCCTTTATTTGCGGGTCCACCTTGGAGAAGTCGAAGTCAACCTCGTCGCAATACATGCCGGTGTCCGCGGCGCGGTTGGCGTCCAGGGCGTGGGATATCTTTTTCTGCCAGCCGTTGTAATGCCCCATCATCGGGCTTATCACCTCGCGCAGGCGGGCGTCGGTCACCGACAGCGGCTCCATGCACATTTCCATGGCGGTCACCGAGAACTCGACGAAAAGGGGTTCCAGTGATGCCAGCTGTTTCGGGTCGCGGGCGTTGTACTGGAAGATCTCCTCGCAGTGCCCCCAGGTGTTCTGCTCGTAAAGGGCCATAAAGGGGTTGTCGGCGAGGTCATCCAGGATGCCGCCCTTTTCTATCCACTTCTGTTTGATCACCTCGCCCGCATCGGCCCAGTCCATCTGGGTATCCCAGGCCTCGTTACGAGCCAGTGCGGTGCTGAACAGGCCCCCGGCACGGAAGACCATGGGTATGGCGCTGACCCTGAGGAAATTCATGACCATCATGGGGCCTATGGCCGGGGCCTGCATGGCCTCCATGGACAGCCCTCCGTGCTTTGCGATGATCTCCTTCAGCACCCTCTCCTGGAAGGCGATCTCGTCCTCGGAGTTCCCCATCAGGACCACGGTGCAGCCCCATTTCAGCGTCTTGCTCAGGACGCCCCGGAGGGCCCCCGTCTTGGAGATCTTCTGCAGCAGATGGGGGGCGAAGGTATTGATATAAGCTCCAACGGCCGTGCGCGTGAAGATGTAGGGAAGCTCCATCTCGCCTATCTTGTAGACGGCCTCGTCCAGGCTGGCACGGTCAGGGAAGAAACAGAGGTGGAACCTCATGTTCTCCGGCGGCTCGGTCTGGGCGTCCAGCATCACCCCTTCCGTCTTCATCTGCGCCGGGCCCGGCCAGTTGTAGAGCTTGAGGGCACACTTGGTGAAGATGCCCAGGCCCCCCAGGGCGCCGGCTGAGCCGCGCATGATGCCGCGCAGGGAGGGGCCGGGGCCGTCGGGGTTGAACCATCCCAGGCCGGAGTCCAGGGCGCCTACCCTGAGCACCTCGCCGTCGGGGAGCACCCATTCCGCGCCCAGGAGATTGCGGTGGCCGTAGCTCATATATACTCCGTCCCAGCCCACGCCCCATCCGGAGGTGGCGCTGGCCAAGGGGGAGCATGCCGGACCCGCCCCGATTATGTGGGCGTTCAGGCCCAGCTTCATGGCCTCCGCCTGGATCTGGGCGCCGCAGACGTATGGCTCGAGGATAGCGTACATGTTCCTCTCGTCTATCTCCAGGATGCGGTTCATGCGGCGCAGGTCCACCTGCACCACGTTGTCATAAGTGCAGCCGGAATAGACACCCCAACCGGTGGAGAAGGCCTTGAACTTGAGGCCGTGCCGGTTGCAGGCGCGCACCACCTCCTGCACCTCCTCGGTGCAGGAGGGGAGGACCACGGCCACGGGGCGCTTGACCCACTTGGCGGGGTCGTCGTTGATGGTCGGCTGCCAGGTATAGCCGTCGAGCACCCCGGGCTCCTGGGAGACGTACTCGGGCCCCACCGCGGCCTCCAGGTCGCGGTAGGCCTCGTCGGCGATGGTGTTAAAGGACCTGGTCTGTGTCTGGGTAGCCATCTCGCTCACCTCCCTATACCCTGGCCTCTGCGGGGATGGCCGCCGACTTCAGGGCCAGGTCGATCACATCGTAGACGGGAAGATCTATGCCCGACTCGGTGGCGGCGTCCCGGAAGGTGCGCTCGCACCAGGGGCAGGCGGTGACCAGGGCCTCGGCCCCGGTGGCCAGGGCCTCGGCCAGGCGCTCCTGCGCGGTCCAGGTGGCGAAGTCGGGGTAGGCCTCGAGCACCCCGCCCCCGGCGCCGCAGCACCAGGCGTACTCCTTTATCCTCTCCATCTCGGTGAGCTCCATGCCCGGGATGGCCCGGATCAGGTTGCGGGGAGGCTCGTAGACGCCCTTTCTGCCCGCGCGCTTGAGGCTCATGGGCCGCTTGAGCTTGTCGTCTGTCCAGTCGGAGAGGAAGGGCTCGCCCATCCTGCCCAGGTGGCAGGGGTCGTGGTAGGTGACCAGCAGGGGTATCTCCTCCTTGAGCCTGAGCCTGCCCTCGCCCACCATCCTTTCCAGGTACTGGGTTATGTGCAGCACCTCCACTCCCAGCTCCTTGCCCATGCGGGGGTAGAGGTACTTTAAGTGGGCGTAGCCGTCGGCGCAGGCGGTGACCAGGGTCCTGGCCCCGGAGGCCTTGACCCGGGATGCCAGGTCGTCGGCGTAGTTCTCGGCCTCGCCGCGGTAGCCCAGCTCGTAGGCGCGCCCCCCGCAGCAGGACTCCTCGGCCCCGGCTATGCCCACGTCGGCCCCGGCGGCCGCCATGAGCCTGACCGCCGCCCTCGCCGTGTCCCTGAGGTCGGGGTCGTAGGAGTAGCGGCAGCCGGCGTGGAAGAGCACCTCGCACTGCTCGGTGTTGATGTCCTTTACGGAAAGGCCCTCGGCCCACTCGCCGCGCTTGGACTTGGGCTCGCCAAGCACGTTGTCCTCGCGCTTGAGGGCGTCGATCACCGCCATGTGCTCGATGATGAGGTGGCCGGACTCCACGCAGTGGGACCGCAGCTCCAGCAGCACCTCGGTTAAGTCTATGTCGTCTCTGTACACCTTGCAGGCGGCGTCGCAGGCCCCGCAGAGCTGGCACTTAAATATGATCTCGGCCACCTCGTCGTTGAGCTCGCTTCTGCCCTCTAAGATGGAGTTGCCGATGATCATCTTGCCCGAGCCGGAGTAGGCGTGGAAGTTGTAGCGGCATATGGAGGGGCAGTTCTTGGCGAAACGCCAGCTCTTTATCTGGTTGAAGGGCACCCATTTGCAGGAGGAGCAGCGGCTGCAGCCCTCCATGTCCCTTTTGTAGTCCGCGAGCGCCATTTTCAAGACACCTCCTCTTTCTCTATCACGTAGTGCAGGCCATGCTCGTCCTCGTGTCGTCGCAAGGGGGCGGCCATCTATACCGCCTCCTCTTTCGTGAAGCACAGCTTGCCGCGGTTCAAAACGCCGTCCGGGTCCAGCATGTCCTTTACCTTCCTCAGGGCCGAAACGGTATCGGGGCAGCGGGCGTAGGCCAGAGGCGCCCAGGGGCCGTAGGGCCTCGAGAAGAAGGCCCCGGCTTCCGAGAGGGCACGGGAAGCGGCCGAGAACAGCTCGCCCGCCTTGGCCGCGTCCTGCGGGTCGTAGTACAGGGTGAACTCCAGATGGCAGTTGCGCCCCTGCTGTATGGGCTGGATGTAGGTGCCGATCCTCTCTTTGGGATAGCCCAGCTTCTCCGCCTCGGCCTCCATGACGGAGACGAAAGAGGGCGCCTTGTCCAGGGTGGTCAGAAAGAAGATGTCCGCGAAGCCTCCCTTGGGGGCCGCTTTGTAGTAGGGCTCGGGGGAGGGGGAGGCAAGTATCCTCTCCATCCTGCGCGCCGAGCAGCCCGGGACCTCGGAGACGGGGGTGACCCCGGCCGCCTGGGCGTGGCGGGCCAGGTCGCGCTCCTGGTAGGACACCCTCTCCTCGGGCAGGTACTCATACCCGCTGACCCCGTAGATGACCGTCCAGGGGGCCATCTCGGCGGCGAGCTCGTCTATGCGGGAGGGGTCCTCGGCTACGGCCGTGGCCAGCTGGCGGGCGGAGAGGATCAGCCACTCGTCGGCCAGCTTGGGCCTGAGAGCGCGGTAGGTGAAGCCCGCCAGGCGCTCCAGCTTGGCGTCGGGCGCGAAGTATATCCTGTGCAGGCGGGGTTTCACCTCCAGCTTGAGCGAACACCAGGTGACCGCGGCCATAGTGCCCTGGGAGCCCTGCACCACGCGCACGAAGTCGGTCTGGGCCGGGCCCATGGGGTTCTTCTGCGCCCCGCCGGCCGCCCACTGCTGCTCCAGGGAGCCGGGGCCGGCGGCCGACCCGGTGCGGAAGAGGTCGCCTGTGCCGAAGACCAGCTCGGTGCACAGCATGGGGTCGGTCATGTCCCAGTGGTACTTGGGGATCAAGATGGGCTCGCGCTCGAGCGCCGAGGCCAGCACCGACTTGCCCCGCTTGGGGAGCAGGGGCGAGAGCACCTTGAGCCCGGCCTTGTCCACCTCGGGGATGAGCCGCTCGAAGGTCACCCCGGGCTCGATCAGGGCCACCTTGTTCCTCCTGTCCAGCCTGACGATCCTGTCCATGGCGGACATGTCCACCACCACCGCCTCGCCTGCGGGCACCGAATCCCCGCGCAGGCGGGGAGGGGCGGAGGAGGAAAAGACCAGGTTGAGGCCCTCGGAGCGGGCCAGTTTCACTATCTCGCGCACCTCTGAGGTGCTGGAGGGCCGCACCGCCAGCCGCGGCTCGCCCCCCTCTACCGCCCCCGCGGCGCGGAAGGTGTCCAGCAGGGAGGGGTCCTCGGATAGGTTTCCCTCGCCCACGATGGCTGCGAGCTTCGCTTTATCTATGGCCATCTTCTCTCTCCTTTCCCTAGGCCGCTTTCCCGGCCAGGGCGCGCAGGCGCTCCCCCAGGGTGGGAGGGGATTCGCCGCTGGCGGCCCTGCCCATCATGGCGCGCATGTTGGCGACCATCATCTTTTTCACCAGCGCTATGTCCAGCAGGCGGGAGGCCAGTCTCATCAAGCGGTCCGAATCCAGGTATTTCATCAGGGGGCCGGCGCGGTCCAGGAGCCTGTCTATCTTCATCACCGTGGCCTCCTCGGCCTCGTCCAGGCGGTTCAGGAGGTCCCCCATGTTCATGCCGGTGTCGGCCATCACCCCCTCCAGGGCCTGGCCCTGGATGACCATGAACTTGTCCAGCACTCCGTTGCGGTAGGCGCACTGCATGACCTTGAAGACCTGTGCGGGATCGAGCGGCAATCTACTCACCTCCATGTTTTCCGAGCGTACGCGGGCCAGGGCTCCGCTCCCCGAAGGACCGGGGGGCCGGCACCTCAGCGCCGCGACCGCCTCCGCGAAACAAACCTCCGGAGCCGGCGTTCGTACGCGGCATCTATATCACCTTATCCTGCCTGAGGAGCAGGGCCAGCTTCTGGCCCGCCTCCTCCGGCGTATCGCCATCCACAAGGGTGCAGCGCCTCTCGCGCGACGGTGCGGCGAGTGACACGGTCCGGATCCGTCCCAGGCCGCTGGGGTCCAGGTCGAGGTCTGCCAGGCCGAACGTGGTCTGCGGGAGGGATTTTGACGCCTTGATGGCCTGCAGGCTGGGATAGCGCAGGTCGCCCACCTCGCCGGAGACGGTGACCAGGGCCGGGAGCTGCGTCTCCACCACCTCGTAGCCATCGGGGAGCACCCTCTCCACCACTACCCTGTCGCCCTCTATCTCCACTTTCTGGGCCAGGGTGATGGCGGGGATGCCCAGGATCTGGGCAATGCCCAATCCGACCATCCCGGCGTTGGTGTCGGCTGCCTGCCTGCCGCAGAGCACGAGGTCGTAGTGGCCTATCCTGCCTATGGCCGCCGCGAGCAATTGTGCGCTGGCGAAGGAATCGAGCTGGTCGGCCTCCAGTGCCTCGCCCTCCACCAGCAGGGACGCATCCGCGCCCGCGGCTATCGCTTTCAGGATCACCGCCTTGGAAATGCCGTTTCCAGCCGAGAGCAGGGTTATCTCGGCGCCCGTCGCTTCCTTGATGCGGATGGCCGCCTCCAGGGCGTTCTCGTCGAAGGGGTTGATCACCGGCGGGATCCCCCGGGGGGTGATCTTGCGTTCCGCCTCGTTTACCTCGAAAGAGGAAGGGGGACCCTCGGGGTCCGGTACCTGCTTGGCGCATACGATGATCTTGATACCCATTCCGCACCCCCTAGTCCCTCATTATTTCCTTGAGCTTGGCGGTGAGGGAGGGAAGCACCTGCTTCCAGTCGCCCACTACGCCGTAATCGGCTACCTTGAATATGTAGGCCTCGGGATCCTTGTTGATGGCGACAATCTTTCCAGATTCTCCCATACCCGAGAGGTGTTGCGTGGAGCCGGAGATGGCCACAGCGAAATAAATGCCAGGGGCTACAACCTTGCCGGTTATGCCCACCTGGCTGGTGGTGGGAGCCCAGCCAGAGTCAACGGGGGGACGGGACGCGCCCACGGCGCCGCCCAGAAGGCCGGCAAGCTCCCTGAGCATCTCGAACCCCTCCTCGCCGCCGATGCCCCTGCCGCCGGATATCACCACCGGCGCTTCCTCCAGGGGGCATTCCCGGGCGGCAAGGCGTACCCTGTCCATGACTTGGAGGCGGGATGGTGCCGGCAATTCGGCATCGAGAGCGGTGAGCGTCGCGGCGTCCCCCGCCGGGGAAGGGATTTCTCCCACCCGCGCCCTTACCGTGGCCAGGATTGTCGGGGTTTCCACTTTCTGGGTGGCCAGGGCGTTGCCGCCGTAGACGGGGCGGGAGAAGAGCACCTCGCTTCCCTCGACCTCCAGGCCCGTGCAATCGGTCACCAGGCCGCACCCCAACGAGAAAGCAAGGCGGGGAAGGAGATCCTGTCCCATCGAGGTGTGTCCGGCCAGCAGGACCAGGGGTTCCCTGGACGCGAGAAGCCCCGCCAGGATCGCGCCGTAGTTCTCGGGATCGTAATGGGCCAGATCGGGATGATCCAGGTAGAGAACCTCGCTTACCCCGTAACGGGCCAGTTCACTTGCCCCCGCGGTTACGCCGCCACCGATCAGGATAGCCCTGAGCGGAATACCCATGCCGGAAGCGATCCTTTCCCCCAACCAGAGCAGTTCACAGGAAAGGGCTGTAGGATTATTGTCCTCATTTGTCTCGGCCAGGATGTATATGCCTTGCGTCTCAGCCAACTCGATCAGACCTCCTATCTTCCCGGGTTGCCGTCTCGGGTACCATAATCTGGGATAGCACCATGTTTGAGTACGGGAAAATGTGACCCGCCTGTCCGTCTGCATGTGGTGAAAGGACTTGAGCCGCGATTGCAAATATGACTGACTGTCACATTTATAACATCAAGGCTATCGCCAGTCAATAGAAATATGACAAATTCTCTGATTTTGTATGGCGCTATGTGTATTCCCGACAGGCACATGCGGGATCGGGCCTGAACTCTGTTAATTCCGCCGTCACGGGGAAAAATAATATTGGACCCACCTGGCTGGTGGTAACCAATGCCGACACCGGATTGCGGCGGATATGAAAGGAGCGGATGCCATGCTTTTGGAGAAGATGCAGGAGGCTCTGAACGACCAGATGAAATGGGAATTCTATTCCGCGTTCCTCTACCTGGCCATGGCCGGCTACTTCATGTCGAAGGACCTGGATGGTTTCGCAAACTGGATGATGGTTCAGGACCAGGAGGAGCAGGCTCATGCCATGATGTTCTTCAAATACATAGCTGAAGCCGGCGGCAGGCCCGACGTGAGAGCCTTCGACCAGATGGAGAACGAATACGACTCGATTACCGATGTCTTCCGCAAGACGGTAGAGCACGAGAAGCTGGTGACCAGGCGTATAAACGACCTCATGGACCTGGCTGTGGAGGAGAAAGACCACGCCACCGCGCAGTTCCTGGCATGGTTCGTGAAGGAGCAGGTGGAGGAGGTCGCAGAACCTACCAAGATCCTGAACCAGCTGGAGATGATCGAGGAGCAGGGCAACGCCCTGATGATGATGGACCGCGAGCTTGCCCAGCGGGTGTTCAACCCGCCAACGGCCGCGACCTAGAAACATCCAGCTCGCGGAAGGGCGGCCATGATGGAGCCGGAGGGCTGCTGACGCCTGTCGACCGACGGTTAAGTCCCCGGTGGATTCCTGTCCGCCATCCTGTACGAGGTGCGTTATATGCATAAGGGCGTGTTTTTATCCGGGGCCGCAAAGTCGATCGCGATCAGGGCGGTTTTCCGCGCGGTGCGCATCGCCTTCGCACGTTTCAGGCCCGGCACAAATAATATTTCTGGCGGTAAGCTTGCAGGGCTGGTATAAATAGACTGGTGTCAGGCGAAGCCCTGGCCGCAATTGAACAACGGCAGGATGAGAAGGAGATTCACGACGGATTAGAGCCTGCGGCTGCCCCGCGGTTGAACTAACAGCATACGAGGCCTTAATGAACGTTCTATTCGTACATACCGAGCAAGACCCATATTCACCCGACAAACCGCTGGAGGTCCTGGAGAGGGTACAATTCGGCATATCCTATATCTCCTCGATCCTGAAAAGAGAAGGCCACGGCACCAGCCTGGTGGTGTTGAGCGAGGAGACGATCACCTGCATCGACGATCATATAGAGGCGTTCGACCCCGGGCTTATCTGCTTCACCTCTGTTTTCACCGAATATCACATCATCCTCAAGGCGGCGGCTCACGTAAAGAAGCATCACCCGGAGAGGTTTACGCTGCTTGGCGGGCCCCATGCCACCCTCAAACCCGACGATTGCCTCTCGGAGGGGCTTTTCGACGCGGTATGCGTTGGCGAGGGGGAATACGCGACCCTGGAGCTGGCGGAACAGCTTCAGGCTGGCAAACGGCCCTCCGGTATCCCCAACCTGCTCATAACGCAGCCGGGAGGCGCTGTCGAGAGGAACGCCCCCAGGCCCTTCCTGGAAGACCTGGAAGGACTGCCCTTCCCCGACCGCGAGATGTGGATGCCCTGGGTGGCCAACCCCACTTCCCGTCCCTCCATACTCGTAGGCAGGGGTTGCCCTTTCAATTGCACCTACTGCTGCAACCACGCGCTGCGCAAGGTCGCCCCGGGTAAGTACGTCCGCCTGCGCAGCCCTCGCAATATCGTAGCGGAGCTGGAGCGCATGAAAGAGGAACAGCCGGGCTTCGGCGAGGCCTATCTCGAGGTCGAGACACTGGGGGTCGACATGGAATGGGCCCTGGAGCTCTGCGCGGAGCTACGCGGGTTCAACTCCCGCCTCGAGCATCCTATCACCTTCGGCTCCAACCTGAGGGTCACGCCCAACGTCGACTATAACGAGCTCTTCGCAGCCCTCGCGAGCGCCAACTTCCGCTTCCTGAACATAGGCCTGGAGTCGGGGAGCGAGAGGATAAGGAGGGATGTGCTGAGGCGCTATTACTCCAACGACGACATCATCCAGGCGGTGGAGACGGCCAGGGAACACGGGCTGCAGATAGGGCTCTATAACCTCATCGGCCTGCCGGAGGAAACCCCACGCGATTTCCGGGAGACGATCCGCGTGAACCGCGCCTGCCAGCCGGACTGGTTCCTGCTCTCGGTCTTTTATCCCTATCCCGGTACGGCGCTCAGCGATACCTGCTACGAGCTCGGTTTCCTTGACGGCCCAGCCGATCCTTACCTCGAGCGTAGAAGGCCGGTGCTCGATATGCCCCAGTTCAGCAAGCGGCAGGTGGGCAGGAGGCGTGACTGGTTTCCCCTGCTCGTGTACCGCGGACACCGTCCCGCCAGGGAACTGCTGTGGCTGGTATCCATGGCCAAGATATACTCCAACCGCAGGCTCGCGGATATGCACCGGCGCCTGATGGAGATGTATTACGCGAAGAAGGGCCGTAACTACAAGGATTCGCCCGAGATGGTCTTCGCCAGGACGCATGATCTGGAGGACGGGGAGGAACTGTTTGACGGCAACGTCGCGGTAAATAAA
The DNA here is from genome assembly GCA_964462595.1 of uncultured Actinomycetota bacterium. Taxonomy (GTDB): domain Bacteria; phylum Actinomycetota; class Geothermincolia; order Geothermincolales; family RBG-13-55-18; genus SURF-21. Next base: position 4,718 of record CAYWXM010000063.1, on the reverse strand, counting down.
TGAGAAGAATGCACCCCGCGGCAGAGAGGCATCTGTTTCAAGCGTAGAGGGAGGCGAGAAGGGGGTGGCCGAGCACGTTCACCAGCCTATCGAGGAGGAAGTCAGGAGCATATCCGGCTATTATATGGTCCTCGAGGAGAGCGTGTTAAAATACAAGGGCCGTGAATTGCTATATCTGGTCGAGGTGGCGGCTATCGAGACGTCCTGTTGCGGCAGCGGAGGTATTGGTTTCATGATGGTTCCCGGCTATATCAATACGCTCAAGGCACGGCGGAACGGCGATGGCCTGCTGGTTTCGGATGTCGACCGGGTCGAGGACGAAGAGGACCGCAAGGAGATCACCAGGCTCTTACTTGCACAGCATCCAGGCTTTCAACAGGTGAGTTTTGCCTGAAGCAATATCGGTCGTTTTATTAGAACCACACTGAAGGGAAGGGAGGATGGACATGGTAGGTATCACATCCTTTGGCGGTTACGTACCCCGCTACCGCCTCAACCGAATGATCGTCTTCGGCAGCATGGGCTGGTTGAATCCGGTGATCATCACCAACGCGCGGGGTGAGAAAGCCGTCGCCAACTTCGACGAGGACTCCATCACCATGGCCGTGGCTGCGGGGATGGACTGCCTGCGCGGGGTGGACCGCTCGACCATCGATGCGGTGTACTACGCGACCACCACTGCCCCCTACAAGGAGAGGCAGAACGCGAACATAGTGGCGGGGGCCCTGGGGGCGAGAGACGAGATACGCACGGCTGATTTCGGCGCGTCCCTCAAGGCGGGGACCACGGCGCTGCTGTCTGCCCTGGAGTTCTCGGCCGCCAACCCCGGCGCCAAGGCCGTGGTATCCGCGTCCGACTGCCGCCTGGGCAAGATGGCCTCCACGCAGGAGATGGTCTTCGGTGACGGGGCCGGCGCGCTCGCGGTCGGGGACGAGGACGTCATCGCCGAGTACAAGGGATGCTACTCTATCGCTTACGATTTCGTGGACCATTTGAGGGGGGCGAACACCAAGTACGACCGCATGTGGGAGGAACGCTGGATACGTGACCTGGGGTACGGCAGTTTCATCCCCGAGGTCGTCAACGGCCTGTGCGAGAAATACGGCCTCAGTCCCACGGACTTCGACAAGGTGGTCTATCCCTGCTACTACGGCGGGGCGCGCAAGAAGATCAACGGCATGTTCGGGGAAGGAGAGGGCAAGGTACAGGACGAGATGCTGGCCACGGTGGGCGATACCGGGACCGCCCATCCGCTGCTGATGATGGCGGGAGCGCTGGAGACGGCGAAGCCGGGAGAGAAGATACTCCTGGTCTCTTTCGGCAGCGGCTGCGACGCCCTGTGGTTCGAGGTCACCGACGCCATCTCCGGCAAGCAGGACGGCAGGGGCGTATCGCACTGGCTGTCAAGGCGGGCCGAACTGGACAACTATCAGAAGTACCTGGTGTGGAGGGACATGGCGCCCCCCGAGCTCGGGCTGAGGTCGGAGGTGGACAAGGAGACGCGCTGGTCGCTGGTGTGGAGAGACCGCAAGTCCATCCTCGGATTCTGGGGCGGAAAGTGCAAGGCCTGCGGGACCCAGCAATGGCCGTCCCGGCGCATGTGCGTGAACCCGGACTGCGGCGCCATCGACCAGATGGAGCCGGTGTATCTGGCCGAAAAAGGAGGGACCATCTTCTCCTATACAGGCGACATGCTGGCCGCTTCACTGGACCCGCCCGCTATCTACGGCGCGGTATCGTTCACAGGCGGGGGAAGGACGGTACTGGACTTCACCGACTGCAAGGTCGATGACCTGGCCGTGGGCAACCCCGTTGATTTCAGCTTCCGCATCAAGTACTACGACCTCAAGCGCGATATCACTAACTACTTCTGGAAAGCCAGGCCGGTGTTAGGGGAGGTGAGCTGACATGGCGGAAGGGATAAGAGACAAGGTGGTCATCCTGGGCATGGGATGCACCAAGTTCGGAGAGCGCTGGGACATGAGCGGGGGAGACCTCCTCGTGGAGGCGCTGACTCAAACACTCGAGGACGCAGGGATCGAGAAGAAGGACATCGAGGCCGCATGGCTGGGCGTGCACATCGACGAGGTGAACATCGGCAAGGGCGGCACCTATGCCAGCAATGCCATGCACCTGCACTTTCTGCCCGTGACCAGGCTGGATAACTTCTGCGCCTCGGGCACGGAAGCTTTCCGCGCCGCTGCCTACGCCGTGGCCGCGGGGGCATGCGACATCGCCCTGGCCATCGGGGTGGAGAAGCTCAAGGACACCGGCTACGGCGGGCTGCCCGACTCCCCGGCCTTCGGGCAGGAGATGGTGATGGTGGGCCCCAACGCCACCGCACCGGGCATGTTCGCGCAGCTGGCAACGGCCTACGCTTCCAAACACAACCTGCCCATGGAAAAACTCAAGGAGGCCATCACCCACGTCTCCTGGAAGAGCCACCAGAACGGCGCCAAGAACCCCCGCGCCCATCTGAGGAAGGCAGTGAGCAAGGAGCAGATCATGGGCTCGCCCATGGTGGCCTACCCGCTGGGGCTTTTCGACTGCTGCGGGGTCTCCGACGGGTCGGCCGCGGCAATCGTGACCACGCCGGAGATAGCCAAGAAGCTCAAGCCCAACGAACCCCTGGTCAAGGTCAAGGCCTTGCAGATCTCGGTCAGTTCGGGCGAGGAGGCCGCATACGACAAGTGGGACGGCGCGAGCCTGATGACCACTCGCACGGCTGCCGAGAAAGCATACACGGAGGCAGGCATCAAGGACCCGCGCAAGGAGATCAGCATGATGGAGGTGCACGACTGTTTCTCCATCACCGAACTCTGCACCATGGAGGATCTCCGCATATCTCCCGACGGAGGAGCGCCCGAGGATATATTGAGCGGATTCTTCGACCTGGACGGGCAGATTCCCTGCCAGCCGGACGGGGGCCTGAAGTGCTTCGGGCATCCCATCGGCGCCTCGGGGCTGAGGATGATCTTCGAGATCTACAACCAGCTGCTGGGACGCTGGCCGGAGGACCGGGCGGTGAAAAACCCCAAGCTGGGGCTGACACACAACCTGGGCGGAGTCCCCAACAACAACGTCTGTTCGGTCGCCATCTTCGGCGTGGACTGATCGGGGGAACGCGGCGTAATCGCGGAGGCGCCGGAGTCGGCAGCGATACCCTTCGCGAGGGCGCAGGAGGAGAGAAGAGAGTAACGGGCGCGGCACGGGCCGCGCCCGTTTTACGCTTTGCCCTTCCGGAGACGGGTGCCGGTTCCGTTTCCGCTGGCGGGGTGGTGGACGGCGTCTCGCCCGTCCGTGGTTTCGATCATCGCTTGGCCTACAGTAGAATTGCATTACCCGGCCCGGTTTCCCGTATCCGTGGAGCAAGACGTGTGGCGGGGGATTCCGGCAAACCCGTCCGGAGGCGAAAGGAGATGAGCCGCCGCACCCCGAATTCGCTTTCAAGCTCATCCGTGGAGAGAAGCCGGGAAGCGCCTCACAGAGGTTATAATATCCCTGCACCGTTTCGTGTCTCTGGTTTGCGGTGGAGGCGGGCATGGACGAGATAGTGAACAGGATAATATCGGCATACGCTCGAGGGCGCGTCTTCAAGTACGCGAACTGCGTGCAGGCGACCTTCGGCACCATGTCCGGGTACCTGGGGGTCACGGAGCGCACGGCCATGAAGGCTTCGTGTCCCCTGGATGCCGGGGGCGTGAGCTGGGGATCGACCTGCGGAGTGGTGACGGGAGGATGCCTTTCCATAGTCCTGGCCCACATGGCGGACGCGCTGCTAGAGAACGGAGCCAAAGGGGAAGCCCTGTACGGGAGGTTGCGCGAGTATACGAGCTGGTTCGAAAGAGAATTCGGCAGTACCCTGTGCCGAGAGCGCAGCGGCGTGGAGGTGAGTGAGATAGCGGGCAGGTCCAGATACGTCTTCACCGGCAAGGCCGTAAACCGCTGCCTCCAGCACATAGGCGCGGCCGTCACGAGCCTCATCGCATTCGCCAACCGGCCCCTGGATGACGGGGTAGAGGTGGGCTTGGTAGACCGCCGCCTGGCCTCCAGCGGCGGATACTGCGCGGCCGAGGTGATGCGGGGCGTGCGCGCCGGAACCGGCTACGGCAGCCTTTTTCTGGAGCAGCTCTCGCTGGCCCTGGACGGGGGCATCGGCCTCTCGGGAGGGCTTTGCGGAGCGCTGGCGGGGGCGCTGCTGCCCTTGGGCCTGGTCTGGGGTATAGACCCCAGGGAGGAAAGCGTGGCGGGGACCTTTATTCCTACCCTGCGTGGTTACGTGAACATCTGCATGCATCGCCGCGAGCCGGAATTATGGTCCCTGGCCGATAATCTCATGCACGAGTTTCAGGACAGGTATGGGTCGCTGGAGTGCGGGGACATCGTGAAGCGGTCGTTTGACGGTGGCAGGGACCTGGCGGAGTTCGTGACCGGATCATCGCTATGCGCTGGTATCAAGGAGTGGTGCGCGCGACGCGCTTGCGAACTTATCTCCGAAAACACCAGGTTCTCTTGAGGAGAAGCCGCCGGAGGGTTCAAAGCGGGGAGCGTGAGCCCGGAACCAGCATGGATACCGGGAGGAGGAAAACAGGACATGAAGAGCAGGGTTCCAGAAATACTGGGTATCGCATATCCCATCCTTCAGGGTGGGATGATATGGGTCTCCGATTCGTCGCTGGCCGCGGCCGTCTCCGAGGCGGGGGGCTTGGGGGTCATCG